>NZ_BAABLD010000007.1:0-307540 GCF_039544165.1 Viridibacterium curvum | reverse complement strand
AAATTTATTTTTCGACTTGCTGCGCAGCGAACTGCGCAAAAACAACCAAGCAACTTCCCTTCACCACTCCTCGGCCGCCGAAGCAGCAGAGAGGCGAGATTATGGACAAGAAGCTCGGGCAGGTCAAGGATGATTGCAAAAATATTTCGCAGTGCGGCCCCTCGAAAAAACAAAGGCGCGACAAGCGCGCCTTTGTTTTTGGGAGTTGAGGCTCTTAGACAGAGAAGGATGAGCCGCATCCGCAGGTCGTCGTTGCGTTGGGATTACGGATGACGAACTGGGATCCCTCAAGACCGTCCGTGTAATCGATCTCGGCGCCCACCAGGTACTGGTAGCTCATGGCATCAATCAGGAGGGTTACGCCGTTCTTGCTGAGCACAGTGTCGTCTTCATTAGTCTCTTCGTCGAAGGTGAAGCCATATTGAAATCCAGAGCAGCCACCGCCCGACACGAAGACACGCAGCTTGAGGTCGCTGTTGCCTTCCTCTTCGATAAGCTCTTTTACTTTGCTGGCCGCGCTGTCTGTAAAGACCAGCAGCTCAGGCACTTCGGTCACTGCGTTCATGGGCAATCCCTCCATCAAAAGCATGAATTCATTATCGAACCGCCCAAAGCGGGCGTCAACGCTGTAGCAAATCGGGGCTGAGGCTGAAATCTCAAGCAAAAACGCCCCGGAGCGGAGTCCGGGGCGTTTCGAGCTTGCTTCCTAAAGTTGGCTGCTTAGTCCTTGCGAGCGACCAGCTTTTCCTTGATGCGTGCGGACTTGCCGGAGCGGTCGCGCAGGTAGTACAGCTTGGCGCGGCGCACGTCGCCGCGACGCTTGATCTCGATGCCGGCAACCAGCGGCGAATAAGTCTGGAACGTACGCTCGACACCTTCGCCTGACGAGATCTTGCGAACGATGAAGCTGGAGTTCAGGCCACGGTTGCGCTTGGCGATCACGACACCTTCGTAAGCTTGCAGACGCTCACGGTTGCCTTCCTTTACCTTGACCTGCACGACAACGGTGTCGCCCGGTGCGAAGTCAGGGATGGTCTTGCCCAAGCGGGCAATTTCTTCTTGCTCAAGTTGTTGAATCAGGTTTGACATTGCGTAACTCCAATCAAAATGGTTTGGCCGCGTATGGTTACCGGCCTCACATGCAGAGCAGGTCGCCACCTGATGCATGCCTTTCTTTTCCAGCAGCATTACTGCTGGCCTTGCTCCCGCTTGAACTCTTCAAGCAGCAACATCTCTTCGCGCGACAGCGTACGTCTTGCCAGCAAATCCGGGCGCTTCATCCATGTCCGGCCCAGAGACTGCTTGAGTCTCCAGCGCCGGATTTCGGCATGATTGCCCGACATCAGCACGGCAGGGACGCGCGCGCCCGCATATTCCTCTGGACGTGTGTAGTGGGGGCAATCCAGCACGCCTTCCACAAACGAGTCCTCTTGTGCTGAGTCCGCATCATTCAAGGCTCCCGGCAGGAGGCGAATGATGGCGTCCATCAACATCATGGCGGGCAGCTCGCCGCCCGACACGACAAAATCTCCGATCGACACTTCTTCGTCCACGCAGCGATCAATCAACCGCTGGTCGACTCCCTCGTACCGCCCACAAAGAAGAGTGAGGGACTCCTCCGCTGCCAGCCGCTGAACAGTTTGATGCGTCAGCGGCGCGCCTTGCGGCGACAGGTAAACAATTCGTCCGACCTTCGGCTGCGCCTCACGAACAGCCGACACAGCCTTTTCCAAGGGCTCGGGAATCATCAACATCCCCGGGCCTCCACCGTAAGGTCGGTCATCCACCGTGCGATGCACGTCGTTGGTGAAATCCCTTGGATTCCAGCAATGCAACGACCACAGCTTTTTCTCGTACGCCCGTCGCGAAATACCGTACTCGCGCAAAGCAGCAAACATTTCGGGGAACAGGGTGATGACGTCAAAGCGCCGCGTCATACGCGTCCCTTGCTCACCAGTCCGCCTCCCACTCCACGCGGATCTCGCGTAAGCGCAAATCCACTTCCTTAACGAAGGCAGCGACAAAGGGGATCAACCGCTCGACCTTGTCTTTGCCTTCTCCCATCTCGACCTGCAGCACATCGTGCGCGCCGGTTTCCAGCAGTTTGCTGACGGATCCCAGCGTCTGCGCCTGCGCATTGACGACCGACAGACCGATCAAGTCGCCCCAGTAGTACTCGTCCAGACCCGGCCGCGGCAAATCTTCGCGCGGGGCCGCAATGAACAAACCATCCAGCAACTCGGCGGCATTCCGGTCTGCGACGTCCTCGAAACTCGCCACCAGACTGCTGCCCTGCTCTCGCAAGCTCTCCAGCCGATAGACTTTCCAGTCTGAGTCCTGCGTGGAATCCGGCTTGCTACCCAACCACCAGTAACGCATCGACCGCCAGTTCAAGGGGTCGTCCCCGAAGGGATGAATCTTCACCGCTCCGCGTACGCCATGTGGCGCAACGATGCGCCCCAGCACGATCATGGGAGCGCGCCCTGACTCAGGCAGCGGCCTTGGCGCCTTGCTTGACGAGGCGTTGGACGGTCGGAGACAGCTGAGCGCCCTGGCTTTCCCAGTAGGCCAGACGCTCGGCGTTAATCGCCAGAGACTGCTCGCCACCGGAAGCGACGGGGTTGTAGAAACCTACGCGCTCAATGAAACGGCCATCGCGGCGATTGCGCGAGTCGGCAGCAACGATGTTGAAGAAGGGGCGCTTTTTGGCGCCGCCACGGGAGAGACGGATAACGACCATGGTGGGTTTCCTGTTGCGGAATCGGAAAAACCGTGCACTTTAGGCGAGAACCCACAATAACTCAAGTGCTTGCCTGTAAAGCCCGTTACACCAAGCATCCGGCCGGCGGCCGGCGACCACTGGGCAGCCAAAGCGCTGATTTGTTAAGGCGCTGCCATACAATGACAAACCTTTGTGTCGCGCCATCCCGCATTCTGAAACGATGTCCGTCGAAACACCTCCGAACACCGACGTGACCAGCGCCGTCATTGATTGGCTGACGTCGCCCGCATTTCCTGACCCGCATCTCGAGGTGCAAGCGCTGGTGCGCCATCTTGAGAGCCTGCATCAGCCGGGCGTCACCAAGGCGCAGTTTCATCGCTGCATCGAACTGTTTTACAGCCGCGCGCTACAACTCTGTAACGAGTTTCGGCAGGAGCTGCGCCGCATGCAGTTGCCGCTGGAGGGAGAGTGGCATGACAGCACAGGTCTGCTGACGAATGCGCTGCTGCGCATTGCACAGGGTTTTGAACGCGTGTTGGCGGAGGCCAGCAAAAATGCGATCCGCACCCAACGTCGATTGAATGAGACGGCTTCAGCACGCGCCCTGCGGCTACTGAGCGAACAGTACATCGTCAGCTTCCAGTCCGGTCGTGAACCGGAGATCAAGCTCTGGAAAACAGCCCAGAGCCTGTTCCATCTCTCACGCTCCGAGGCATCCGAAAGTCTGGCTGCAGGCAGCCCGGCCGAGACAACGCTGCATAACTACAAGCGCCTGCTGTCGCTGGCTGCGCTGGACCCCCGCAGCATGTCACCCGCCGAGCTGGACTGGGCCGCGGAGTATGTCGCCCGCATCTGCGGCCAGATGATCCTGCAGGAAGAGAGGCCTTTGCAGCTCGACGGTGCCTGGCACTGGATCAATCCCTCCGATTCAGGTGAGCCGCAGGCCTGCGTCCGCCAGCAACCGCCGGCTAGCGGGCCTCTTCTTTTCTTCACCACACAACCACTGGCCCGACGCGCTGCGGAATTGCTCGCCCGCCATGAAGGTGGCCGTTCGGGCCCGGAGCTGGAGCCTGCCGAGGCCTTTCCCGGCGTGCAGCCAGCCAGCCTCCTCAGCGGCATGCGTCAGCGTTGGCACGCGCCCCCGAAGCGCGAGCACCCGCGCCGCAAACAGAATTACGGTATTGAGGCTTGTGTTGGCCTGACACGGATCTGGCGACTGTTACGCAACCGCGCGGGCGAAGCGGAAGAGCTGGTTTCGCACTGGGATGTACGCAATGAGAGCCCCGGCGGCTATGCCATCATGCACGTCAAAGGCGTGGGCAGCGGCCTCTCGGCCGGTACGGCGGTGGCTCTGCGTCGCGCACCCAACGATCCGTGGTGCGTTTGCGTCGTACGGTGGCTTCGCAGCGAAGGCGAAGGCCAAATCGAGATGGGACTACAGATCGTCTCCCACGGCGCCGTGCCGGTGCAGATAGGCTTCCGCAATGGCGCCGAGCGCAAGGCGCCGATGGTCGATGCGCTTGTACTTCCGGTGTTGCCGGCACTGCGTCAGCATCAGGCCGTGCTCGCACCGTCTGGCACCTACACCTCACGACGCTTTGCACTGGTTTCGGATGTCGACCGACTCTACGTTGCACAAGGACGTTTGCTGAGCCTGGACATGCAGACGGCCAACGTAGAACTGTTCCAGTTCGAGATCGACCCCTACCCGCTCTAAGCTGGTGGCGACGCCAGCAGCAAGGACGACACAGGCGCATCAAGCGCGGCGCGCATGCGCTCAAGCGCAACGCGAATCACTCGCTGGCCTTCTATGTCATCGTCCGGCTCTGGCCCCCCGCCCAGCGTAAGCCAGGCAATCACCTCACCCAGTTTGAGCACGTGCGCTGACATGCTCAGCACCCAGTCGCCCGCATCGGTCCGCACAGCCCAACCTGCGATCTGCATGTCGTCGAGCATCTGCTCGACCCCGACCAGTGTCTGTCCACTTGCTTCGGCAAGCTCGGTCAGCGTCTGCGCCTTGCCGCGTTGCTGCCCATCCGCCAGCGCCGCGATCAGACGCAATGCCGCATGAATACGACCTGATGGCGTCTCCGGCAACAAGCGATGGCGCAGATGATGCTCGGGCAATACCGCCGCGACAATGGCGCCGTAAAGCACAGCGATCCAGGTGAAGTACAGCCACACCAGGAAGATCGGCACTACCGAAAAAGTGCCATAGATGAGGGTGAAGTTTGGCAGCTTGGACAGGTAGAAGCCGAACAGCCGCTGTACAAGTATCACACCCACCGTCGCCACAACGCCACCGGCAATGCTGTGCCACAACACCATCGGCCGGTTCGGCACCTTGTGGAAGAGATAGGAGAACAGGCCGCAGAGCATCATGGCGGGCACAGCCGCGTGCGCCAGATTGCTGACCCAGTGCGGCTCATCGACCAGACCCAGGGATTTGTTGATGAGGCTTGCCATTGTGCTCAGCCCCGCCGCAAGCACGAAAGGCCCCAAGGTCAGCACCAGCCAGTAGGTCGGCATGCGCACCCACCACGGCCGCGGCCGGCGGATGCCCCAGATGCTGTTGAGCGTGCGATCCACCGTCTGCAAAAGCATCACAGCCGTTACCAGCAGCATGGCAGTGCCCACCAGTGTCAGGTTGGAAGCCTTCTGGCTGAACTGCAGCGCATAGGTTGCAATCACTTTGCCGCCGCGCTCGGGCAGCAGGTTGTCCAGCATGAACGTGCGCAGACCGTTGCCCAGGGACGAAAACTGGCTGAAGCGCGACATCAGCATCAGTACGATGGTGATCAGGGGCACCAGAGACAGCAGCGTCGTGAAGGTCAAGCTGCCCGCTGTCTGGGCGATCCGGGCCTCCGCTGATTTGACACGCATGCGTCCCCAGAACTCATGGGCACTGCGCAATCGGCGCTGCATCCGCAGGGGTACATTCATCCATCGTTCTCCAGAAGGCCGGCCTTTATAATGCGCGGCCTCCCACTGGAAAACCGCAACGTGAAGCATATCGCCGAATCGCACCCCGCACGCCCCGCCCATCAGCGCACCCTGTGGATCGCGCAATGGTCCGGCACGGCTTGCCTGCTGGCGCTGATCGCCTTGTGTGTGGCCTGGGAGCTGTGGATCGCGCCCCTGCGTCCCGGTGGGTCGTGGCTGGTGCTGAAAGCCTTGCCGCTATTAGGGGCCCTCTTCGGCATGCTGCACGGGCGTCGTTATACGTTCCAGTGGATGAGCCTTGCCGTGCTGCTCTATTTCGCCGAAGGCATCGTGCGCGCTACCAGTGACGTCGGTCTGTCCGCTACGCTCGGCTGGATCGAAACCGCTCTGAGCCTGGGACTGTTTATTGCCTGCCTCGTCTATGCGCGTCAGAGCGCACCCTCACGCCAGAAGGTGCTCTCGGGCAACAGCTGAATCTCAAACAGCCTGACGGTCACCACGCGTTGCTGGTTGTGACACCACGAGAAAACG
Source organism: Viridibacterium curvum (assembly GCF_039544165.1). Taxonomy (NCBI): domain Bacteria; kingdom Pseudomonadati; phylum Pseudomonadota; class Betaproteobacteria; order Rhodocyclales; family Rhodocyclaceae; genus Viridibacterium; species Viridibacterium curvum. The sequence continues at coordinate 301,344 of NZ_BAABLD010000007.1, read as the reverse complement.
CACATCGAAGTAGCTGCGATTGAAGAACTGGTGCGCAGCGCCTGCTGGCACCTCCAGACTTTCACCCGCACAGAGCAGGAACTCCTGCCCTTCCAGCTCGATGACCGCCTCGCCCTCCAGCACATAGAAACATTGCTGGGCGTGTGCGTGCCGATGACGTGTCTCCCCACAACCAGGCGGCACGCGCTCTTCGATCACAGATAGCCGGTCACTCTTCAACAAATGCCAGCCGTCACAGCCATCACCCCAGACGTAGTACTCGGCATTGCTGCGCGAGCGCACTGTCACACTCAAAGCGATTCGCCCTGCGGGTCGACACGCTGCGTATTGGCATGCAGCTTGTTGAGTGCATTGATGTAGGCTTTGGCCGACGCGATGATGATGTCGGTGTCGGAGCCCTGCCCGTTCACCACACGATCATTGCGCGCGAGACGCACTGTTACTTCACCCTGTGCATCGGTACCCGAAGTGATCGCGTTAACCGAGTAGAGCAAGAGCTCGGACTGGCTCTTCGCTGTCACTTCAATGGCCTTGAAGATGGCATCGACAGGACCCGAACCTTCTGACTCGGAACGTGCTTCATCACCATCCACCGACAGCGTCACGGCCGCATGCGGCGTCTCGCCGGTCTCGGAGCGCACGCTGGATGCGAGCAGCTTGAAGTGCTCGCGCTCGGGCGTCACGCCTTCATCCGACATCAGTGCATGCAGGTCTTCATCGAAGATTTCCTGCTTTTTGTCGGCGAGTTCCTTGAAGCGTGCGAAGGCGATATTGAGCTGCTCTTCGGACTCGATGGTGATGCCGATTTCAGTCAAGCGCGCACGGAACGCATTGCGGCCAGACAGTTTGCCCAGCGTGAGGCGGTTGGCCGTCCAACCCACGTCTTCGGCGCGCATGATTTCGTAAGTTTCGCGATGCTTGAGCACGCCATCCTGGTGAATGCCGGATTCATGGGCAAATGCATTGGCACCCACAATGGCCTTGTTTGGCTGCACCGGATAGCCTGTGATCTGCGAAACAAGCTTGGAAGCCGGCACGATCTGCGTCGCATCGATGTTGGTCGACACCGCGAACAAGTCTGCGCGTGTACGCACCGCCATTACGACCTCTTCCATCGAAGCATTGCCGGCGCGTTCGCCGAGACCGTTGACGGTGCATTCGACCTGACGCGCCCCTGCCATGACGGCAGCCAGGGAGTTGGCAACCGCCAGGCCGAGATCATTGTGGCAATGCACTGACCAGATCACCTGATCACTGTTCGGTACGCGCTCGATAAGTTGCGCGATGAGATTGGCGAACTGGCCGGGCATGTTGTAGCCCACAGTGTCGGGCACATTGATGGTCTTTGCGCCGGCCTTGATGACCTGCTCGAAAATGCGGCACAGGAAGTCGATCTCGGAGCGTCCGGCATCTTCGGCGGAGAACTCGACGTTGTCGGTGTACTGACGGGCCCAGCCGATCGCCCTGACCGCCTGCTCGACCACCTGATCGGGCTGCATGCGCAGCTTCTTCTCCATGTGGATGGGGCTGGTGGCGATGAAGGTGTGAATGCGGCCGGAATTGGCGGGCTTGATGGCCTCGCCCGCACGGCGGATGTCATTCTCGTTGGCACGCGCCAGCGAGCAGACGGTGGAATCCTTGACCGCTTCGGCCACCGCGCGGATCGACTCGAAGTCGCCATTCGAGGCAGCAGCGAAGCCGGCTTCGATCACATCGACGCGCATCTTCTCGAGCTGGCGTGCAATGCGCACCTTCTCTTCGCGCGTCATCGCCGCACCGGGGCTTTGCTCGCCGTCGCGCAGGGTGGTGTCGAATATGACGAGACGATCTTTCATGACTTCACTCCGGGGTGTGGCGCGCGCCGCCGCTGCGACGCTTCTTGAGCAGGCGCCATGCAGTCATCACGTAACCGGACAGCGCATAGCAGACAAACAGGCCGAACAGCACCTTGGGCGGATCATAGTGCACCGCCAGCAGGGCGGCGACGAAGATCAGGGCGACCGAGAACGGCACGCTCTTGCGCAGGTTGATGTCCTTGCCACTGTAGAAAAAGATGTTGCTGACCATGCTGATGCCGGCGAACACCGTGATGGCGGCCGCGACGTAGCGCACGTCATGGCCGGGAATTTTGCTGTCCAGCATGATCCAGACAAAACCCGCCACCAACGCTGCGGCCGCAGGACTGGGCAGCCCCTGGAAGAAACGCTTATCGATGACGGCGATGTTGGTATTGAAGCGGGCGAGACGCAGCGCAGCCGCCACGCAGTAGATGAAGGCGGCGATCCAGCCGATCTTGCCCAGGTCGCGCATTGCCCACTCGTAGATGACCAGCGAGGGCGCTGCCCCGAAGGACACCATATCGGACAGCGAGTCGTACTCGGCACCGAACTGGCTTTGGGTATTGGTCAGGCGTGCTACGCGACCATCAAGACCGTCGAGCACCATGGCGACGAAGATCGCCACGGCAGCGTCTTCGTACCGCCCGTTCATGGCCTGCACAATGGCGTAGAAGCCGGCGAACAGTGCAGCCGTCGTGAACAGGTTGGGCAGGATGTAGATACCGCGACGACGACGCTCGACTGGCGGCAGGGGTTCGCTTTCCGTGATGACTTCGTTTTCAGGCTGCACGCTGGGCTCCGCTCCACGATCTGCGCCTGGACGGCGCGTGTCGATACTATCCCGATCAGGTCTCACAAGTAGAAAAGGGAAGGAACGCGGGGATTCGCATCCCTCCCGTCACCTTCCCTTCAGACTTCACCGGAGATCAGTTCTTGGACTGGTCAACCAGCTTGTTCTTGGCAATCCACGGCATCATGCCGCGCAGTTGCGAACCGACGGTCTCGATCGGGTGCACTGCGTTCAGGCGACGACGTGCGGTCATGGCCGGGTAGTTGGTCTTGCCTTCCTGGATGAACATCTTGGCGTATTCACCGGTCTGGATGCGCTTCAGAGCGTTGCGCATGGCTGCACGGGATTGCTCGTTGATGACTTCCGGGCCGGTCACGTACTCGCCGTACTCTGCGTTGTTCGAGATCGAGTAGTTCATGTTGGCAATGCCGCCTTCGTACATCAGGTCGACGATCAGCTTGAGTTCGTGCAGGCACTCGAAGTAGGCCATTTCCGGAGCGTAGCCGGCTTCGACCAGGGTCTCGAAGCCCATCTTGACGAGTTCAACCGCGCCGCCACACAGCACAGCCTGTTCGCCGAACAGGTCGGTCTCGGTTTCTTCGCGGAAGTCGGTTTCGATAACGCCACCCTTGGTGCCGCCGTTGGCAGCTGCATACGACAGGGCGATGTCCTTGGCCTTGCCGGACTTGTCCTGGTAAATGGCGATCAGGGACGGCACGCCGCCGCCCTTGAGGTACTCGGAACGCACGGTGTGGCCCGGGCCCTTGGGGGCGATCATGATCACGTCGAGGTCAGCACGCGGCACGACCTGGTTGTAATGCACGTTGAAGCCGTGTGCGAAGGCCAGGGTGGCGCCTTGCTTGATGTTGGGCGCAACGTTGTTCTTGTAGACGTCGGGGATGTTCTCGTCAGGCAGAAGAATCATGACGAGGTCGGCAATCTTTACTGCCTCATCGACTTCCATGACCTTGATGCCCGCAGCTTCGACCTTGGACCACGAAGCGCCACCCTTGCGCAGGCCGACGACGACGTTAACGCCTGAGTCACGCAGGTTCTGCGCGTGAGCGTGGCCTTGCGAGCCATAACCGATGATGGCGACCTGCTTGCCCTTGATGAGGGAGAGGTCAGCGTCCTTGTCGTAATAAACCTTCATGATTTTCCTTTGATGAGAAAGTAGCGAAGAGGGGCAAACCCCGCGCAAACAGTTAAACCTTGAGGATGCGGTCGCCGCGCCCGATGCCGGTTACGCCAGAGCGCACCGTCTCAAGGATCAGCGATCGATCAATGGCATTGATGAACGAGTCGAGCTTGTCTTGCGTCCCCGTGAGCTCGATGACATAGCTGGCGTCGGTAACGTCAACGATGCGGCCACGGAAGATGTCGGCCATACGCTTGAGCTCTTCACGATCCTTGGCTTGCGCCCGAACCTTGATGAGCATGAGTTCGCGCTCGATGTGAGCAGCCTCGGAAAGGTCGACCACCTTGACCACCTCGATCAGCTTGTTGAGCTGCTTGGTGATCTGTTCGATGACTTCATCGGAACCGGTCGTCACGATGGTCATACGGGACATCGAGGCGTCTTCGGTCGGCGCCACGGTGAGGGATTCAATGTTGTAGCCGCGTGCAGAGAACAGGCCTGAGACGCGTGAGAGCGCGCCCGATTCGTTTTCCAGCAAGAGGGAGATAACGTGTCGCATGTTGATTACAGTTCTTCCGCGAGAATCATTTCAGTCAGACCCTTGCCGCCCTGAACCATCGGGTAGACGTTTTCGGTCGGATCAACCTGGAAGTCGATGAAGACCAGCTGGTCCTTGTATTTGCCGAAGGCATCACGCAAGGCACCCTCGACGTCGGACGGCTTGGTGATCTGCATGCCGATATGGCCATAAGCCTCAGCCAACTTGGCGAAGTCCGGCAGCGAATCCATGTAGGACTCGGAGTAACGGTTGCCGTGGAAGAACTCCTGCCACTGGCGCACCATGCCAAGGTAGCGATTGTTGAGCGAGATGATCTTGAGCGGGATGCGATACTGCTTGCAGGTCGACAGCTCCTGGATACACATCTGCACCGAACCTTCGCCCGAGATCACGGCCACCGGCTTGCCGGGGTTGGCAAGCTGAATGCCCATGCCGGCCGGAATGCCGAATCCCATGGTGCCGAGACCACCCGAAGTGACCCAGCGACGCGGCTCATCAAAGCCGTAGTACTGCGCACCCCACATCTGGTGCTGGCCCACATCGGTCGCCACGAAGGCTTCGCCCTTGGTGACTTCCCAGAGCTTCTGCACCACGAACTGCGGCTTGATGACCTCGTCCGAATTGCGATAGGCCATGCACTTGCGGCCGCGCCATTCTTCAACCTGCTTCCACCAGGCGGCCGAGGTCTCGGGCTTGGGCGGCTCGGCATCAATCAGGCGGGCAAGCTCCTCGAGCACTTCCTTGACGTCGCCAACGATGGGCACGTCCACTTTGACGCGTTTGGAAATCGACGAAGGATCGATGTCGATGTGAATGATCTTGCGCGGCTCGGCCTGGAAATGCTTGGGATCGCCGATCACGCGGTCATCAAAGCGTGCACCGACGGCCAGCAGCAGGTCGCAGTAATGCATGGCCATGTTGGCTTCGTAGGTGCCGTGCATGCCCAGCATGCCGACGAACTGCTTGTCCGACGCGGGATAGCCCCCGAGGCCCATCAGCGTGTTGGTCACAGGAAAGCCGAGCTTGCGCGCCAGCGCTGTCAGCTCCTTCGCCGCATTCGACAGCACCACGCCACCACCCGTGTAGATCATCGGGCGCTTGGCTTCCAGCAGCAGCTGGGCGGCCTTCTTGATCTGGCCGTGATGGCCCTTGACCACCGGGTTGTATGAGCGCAGCGAAACCGATTCCGGATAGGAGAACTCGCATTTCTGCGCCGTCACATCCTTGGGAATATCAACCAGCACCGGGCCCGGACGGCCGGTGGAAGCAATGTAGAAGGCCTTCTTGATCGTCGAGGCAATGTCCTTGACATCCTTGACGAGGAAGTTGTGCTTCACGCACGGACGGGTAATGCCGACCGTATCGACTTCCTGGAAAGCATCCAGGCCAATGGCAGCAGTCGGCACCTGACCGCTGATGATGACCATCGGGATCGAGTCCATATAGGCCGTCGCAATGCCCGTGACCGCGTTGGTGGCGCCAGGACCGGAGGTTACGAGGGCGACGCCAACGCGCTCGGTCGAGCGTGAATAGCCGTCAGCGGCATGCACGGCGGCCTGCTCGTGACGAACGAGGACGTGGCGGACCTTGTCCTGCTTGAACAGCTCGTCATAGATGAACAGCACCGCACCGCCAGGATAGCCGAAGACATAATCGACCTTTTCTTCCTGGAGACACCTCACTACAATTTCGGCACCCGTCAGAATCATTGCTTTACCCGTGCTAGCTCAGGCCAGCGCTCAGGCCGGCATTTACAGGCCGCGCGCAAAGACGGCGGCCCGATTCAGAAGAACCCGCTAAGTTACCGGCCGTCGGGCCTTTGGTCAAGGCGGACCGGGCTTCTGGCGCCCCAAAAAACAAAGGCATACCCCTGTCCACTCGCGTCGAACTGTCGGATTTCCTGGCCTCGGTCGAGCGTCGCGCCTACAAGCAGGCGCTGTACGCTGTACGCGACGAACAGGCGGCACTGGACCTGGTGCAAGAAGCCATGATGCGACTGGCGGAAAAGTACGGCCAGCGCCCCGCGGCAGAATTTCCCATGCTCTTCCAGCGCATTCTGCAGAACGCGATCCGCGACCACGGACGCCGCCAGAAGGTCCGGAATACCTGGGTCAGCCTGTTCTCGGCCTTCCGCGGCAACGATGACGACGAAGATTTCGACCTGCTTGAAACTCTTGAGACCGCTGACGACTCCAAACCTGCGGATACCCCCCACGGGCAGCTTCAGCAAAGCCAGACACTGGCCGTGATAGAACGTGAAATAGAAAAGTTGCCCGCACGTCAACGCGAGGCCTTCATCATGCGTTACTGGGAGGAAATGGATATCGCGGAGACTGCCGCAGCCATGGGATGCTCGGAAGGCAGTGTGAAAACGCACTGCTCCCGGGCCGTTCACACTTTGGCAGCAGCTCTGCGACTGAAAGGGATCACGCTATGAGCAACTATCGCGACCATCACGAAACTGAAGAACAGGCCTTCGCCCTCAAGCTGCGCAACCGCCTCAATGCAGGCGCCGCCACGCTGCCGGCTGACACGGCTGCGCGCCTGTTCGAGGCCCGCCAGGCGGCACTGGACAGTCACTCTCGGCGCGCCAGCGGACTGAGCATCGTCAGCTTCGGTCGTTCCGTGCTGAGCCTCGGCGGCGACGCGCTGCGCCCGATGTCGGCCGCCTTGCTGCTGGTCGCAGCTCTGCTGGGCACCGACTACATCACCTCCTCGCTGCAACTGGACGAGGTGGAAGAGGTGGATAGCGCCCTGCTGGCTGACGATCTGCCCATCAATGCCTACCTGGACCGCGGCTTCGATACATGGCTGAGCGTTTCCAATTCTTCTGCCGAACGCTGATCGCACTGGCCATTCTGGCCAGCGCATCAGTTCTCGCCGCGCCAGCGGACCGCCCCATCAGTGCGCCCAACTGGGCCCAACTCCCCCCCGTCCAGCAAACCCTGCTCAAGCCTCTCAGTGAAGATTGGCCCTTGATGCCGCAAGAGCAGCGCCTGCAATGGATCGGCATTGCAGAACGCTTCCCGCGCATGACCCCACAGGAACAGGCCAACGTAAAACAGCGTATGACCGACTGGGCCCGTCTGAGCCCGGAGGCCCGCGCCAAGGCGCGCGAGCAGTACAAGAAACTGCGCGCAGCACCGCCTGAAACCCGCAAGCAACTGGAACAGAAGTGGCGCGAGTACGAAGCCCTGCCGCCCGAAATGCGGCAGGCTTACCAGTCGGCACCCAAGGTACAACCCGTCCCGGCTGCCGACGGCTCCAAGCCCAAGATCTTCCCGACCGGGGTTCGCCCGCCGCAATCGACGGCTGTCGCCCCTGTCGTCAAGAAACCTCGCAAACCCCTGACACCCTTGCCGCCCGAGCTGCTTGTGCCTCCCGTGGCTGCATCAGCCCCGACTGCAGCGCCCGCACCTGCGGCGACCGTGGACGACGCGCCCGCACCGGATGCGGAATAATCGTCCCGGCCTTCTCCCGAACCCGATTCATACCCTTTACTGACCGCCAGCCGGCGGCTGACCGATGTCTCAAGCAAGCCTCAACGAAACCCTGTCCGCCTCGTCCGGAGCGCGCCCCGTTGTCGAGCTGGCCTCACTGCGCCGCCGCCTCGCGTGCATGCTGTACGAGAGCCTGCCGACCTTCGGGATCGGTGCCGTCTTCTGGTTCGCTCCGCTTGTCGGTTTGCACGGCGCCGGGCTCAATGTTTCCGGCTCGCTGGAATGGCTGGCGCTGTTTCTCGTGCTGGGCATCTATTTTGTCTTCGTCTGGAAACGTCTTGGCCAAACCCTGGCGATGCAGACCTGGCGCATACAGTTGATGGATGCCGAGACCGGCTCAGCCCCGAGCTGGCGCCAATGCATGATCCGCTACGTCGTAGCCTGGCCTTCGCTGCTGCTGATCGTAAGTGGCGTGGGCATCCTGTGGGCCGCATTCGTCGATCGCGACCGCCAGTTCGTGCACGACCGGCTGGCTGGCACCTGCGTGATTTTCGATCCGCCCAAACCCAAAGCCTGAAGACGCCGTGATGGAGATCCGGGTTTTTCGTCCAGAGGACGAAGCCGCCGTCATTGCGCTATGGGAGGCGTGCGGCTTGACGCGCCCATGGAACGATCCGCGCCGGGACATCGCACGCAAGCTGGCCGTGGATCCGGAGCTGTTCTTTGTGGGTGAGCTTGGTGGGCGAGTTGTCGCCTCGGTCATGGCGGGCTACGAAGGCCATCGCGGCTGGGTGAACTACCTGGCCGTAGCACCTGCCCTGCAGGGCCAGTCACTCGGCCGGCAGCTGATGGCCCATGTCGAAACTGCGCTGATCGAACGCGGCTGCCCCAAGATCAACCTGCAGATCCGCAGCTCGAACGCCGCCGTGCTCGCGTTCTATCGCTCTCTGGGCTACGGGCAGGACGACGTGATCAGCCTCGGCAAGCGCCTGATCGCGGACGACTGAGACTCAGCGCCGCTCCACCCAGCGCAGCATGAACAGCGCCGCCAGCAGGAAGGTCAGGCTGGGCGCGGCGGCCGTGGGCAACGGGCGCCAGTCGTTGATGATGCCAAGGTTGGACGACAAACCATTGAGCAGGTAGAAGCCCATGCCCAGCATCACCCCGAGCAGGATGCGCGCGCTGACGTTGCTGCTGCGCTGGTTGCCGAGGCAGAACGGTAGCGCCAGCCCGAGCATCACCAGCGCGGTGAAGGGGTAGATCACCTTCTTCCAGAACGCCACTTCATAGCGCCCGGTGCGCTGCTGGTTCTCTTCAAGATGCCGTACGTAGCCGTAGAGGTTGCTGAGCGCCATGCGCTCGGGCGCTTGCAGCCCTGCACTGAGCATCTCGGGCGTCAGTTCGGATTGCCAGGCCATCCGGGGCAACAACTCTGCTTCGATCTTGCGCTCCGAGATGAAACGCGTCTGCTGCACCTCGCTGAGCACCCAGCCCGCATCATGAGAATACTCGCCACGTGCGGCATTGCTGGCCCGTATGAGCTTGTGCTGCTCGTCGAACTCATAGATCCGCACACCTTCCAGCGCACCATCAGGCAAGGTGCGACGCACATTGACGAACAAACGCCCGTCACGTAGCCAAACCCCCGTCCGCAGCTCCTGCGGCACCGAGGCGTTGGTACTGCGCAGACGCCACTTCTGCGCGGCACGCTCCATTGGCGGCGCCACATATTCGCCGAGCACGAAGGTAGTGACGGCGATCAGCACTCCGACACGCATCAGACTGCCCAGCAAGCGCGTCGTCGACACCCCGGCGGCACGCATGACCGTCAGCTCCGAATGGCGCGACAGCTGCGTCAGGGCATACAAACCGCCAACCAGCGAAGCGATGGGCAGGATTTCGTAAGCACGCGAAGGAATCGTCAGCAGCACGAAGATGATGGCGTGCTTGAGGCGATAGCCCCCCTGTCCGACGCGCTCCATTTCGGCGAGGAAATCAAAGAACAGGAACAGCGCCAGAAAAGCCACCAGCACCAGTGCGCTGGCCGCCAGCACTTCGCGGAAAAGGTAGCGATTGAGGGTCTTCACGCTTTGCGCCGCCAGATGATCGGCCGCAGCCGGATGAGGAACAACACGACCAGCAACGCAATCATAAGGCCATGCACGCCCCAGGTGCCAAGCGCCGGGTTGATCTGCCCCTTGCTCACCAGCGACTGCGATACACCCAGCAGGTTCACGTAGATGGAGAAGGCCAGTACGGCAAAGATGAGGCTGTTGGTGCGCCCTGCCCGAGGATTGACGAAGGACAGCGGAATCGCCAGCAAGGCCAGCACAATGGTGGCCAGCGGCAGCCCGAGTCGCCACACCAGCTCGCCACGGTTGGCCTGCGTGGGTTTGTCGAAGAGCTCAACCGTAGAGGTTATGCGCGGCGTCTGCTCGATCTCGCCGATCTCACGCGGTTCAATACGCACCGAATACTTCTCGAAGTGCATCACGCGATACTCGGCCGAGCCCGGCTCGCCTTCGTAGCGGCGACCATCTTCCAGCGTCACGAAACGGTCACCATTCTCCGCGCGTCGCATCAAGCCCGATGCGGCGACCGTGATATTCAGCTTGCCATCCTGAATGGCGCTGATGAACACGTTGCGCACCCGCCCCGCATCAGTATCCAGCGCCTCGACGTAGAACACGCGGCGGGAATCGGAAGACTCGCGGAACACGCCCGGCGCCACGCGCGATACCTCGTCACGCCCCTCCAGCTGCTTGCGATAGGCAGCCGCCTGTTGCTGCGCCCAGGGCGAGAGGAACAACGACAAGGCGCCGACCGCCAGAGCCACCGGCAAGGCAAAGCGCAGCACAGGGCCGATCCAGGCCGTCAGCGGCAAGCCTGACGCGAACCAAACGACCATTTCTGAATCACGGTAACTGCGGCTCATCGACAGCAGAACGGCGATGAAGGCCGACAGCGCGAGCACGATGGGCAGATGGTTGAGCGTCGAGAAAACGATCAGCGCCAATACCGCGTCGGCCGGCACGCGCCCGCCCGCCGCCTGTGCCAGCAAGCGGATGAGAACCACCGTCAGCAGGATGAAGGTGAGCGCCACCGAGATGGCAGCGGCAGTCCCGGCGAACTCGCGCAGCGCTGCGCGACTGAACAGTCTCATCAGGTACTCGCTTCAGCTTTTCCGGCTGCGACACGTCGCGCCATGCAACAAGGGAACGTCACAATCATCGGAAACAGAACGCTGGAAAGTACGGCCGGAGAGAGGCGCTGGAGAGACGGGCCGGGCAACCACGGACCCGAGCGGGAAAAGTTCTGCGGGTAACCGGAACAGACATGGCGGTTATTGCCGCGATGGCAAGACAACGGAGACACATATAATGCGGCAAGATCCGGGCTCTGCCCGACGAGACTGCACGCTGCTTCGCAGCCCCTCAACCGCCGAACCACGACCGGAAAAGTCCATGGAATTTAGCATAAAAGCCTCAGCCCCCGAGAAACTCAAAACCGGCTGCCTGATCGTCGCCGCGTTCAGCGACAAAGGGCTTTGTGCGCAGGCCGAAAGCCTTGATGCCGCCAGCAAGGGTCAGCTTGCCAGATTGGTCAAACGCGACCTCGAAGACAAGGCAGGCAGCCTGCTGAGCCTGCCCCTGCTGCCCGGCGTCGCAGCCCAGCGCGTGGTAGTGCTGAGCCTGGGCAAACAAGCCGACTACAACGACAAGGCCCTGCGCACAGCGCTTGGCGCCCTCGGCCGCTGGCTTGCCGCACGTGACTGCGGTGACGCGGCACTGTGCGCCACCGACCTGATCCCCGCCACGGGTAACCTGCCCGCAGTGCTGCGCACAGCAGGACAGCTGCTGCAGGACGCCGCCTACCGCTTCCATGCCCCCAGCGCCAGGAAAGAACCCAGGAAAGTCGGTACCAGCAAGATCGACTTCATTCTCGTCGCCCGCAGCGACAACGCCGCCCGCAACGCGCTGGCGCAAGGCGCCGCGATTGCCGAAGGCATGGCCCTGACGCGTGATCTCGGCAACCTGCCTGCCAACGTCTGCACCCCGACCTACCTTGCCGAAACGGCACAGAAGCTTGGCAAGCAATACAAATTCAAGGTCACCGTGTTCGACAAGGCCGGCATCAAGCGCCTGAACATGGGCTCCTTCCTGTCGGTAACGCAAGGTGCGACCGAACCGCCGCGCTTCATCGTCATGGAATACCTCAAGGGCAAGCCGGGCGCTGCACCCATCGTGCTGGTCGGCAAGGGCATCACTTTCGACACCGGCGGCATCTCGCTCAAGCCCGGCCTGGGCATGGACGAGATGAAATACGACATGTGCGGTGCCGGCTCAGTGCTTGGCACCTTCAAGGCCATTGCGCAGATGGGCCTCGCCCTCAACGTGATCGGCCTCATCCCCAGCACCGAGAACATGCCCGCCGGCAACGCCACACGTCCCGGTGACGTGGTGCGCTCGATGTCGGGGCAGACCATCGAGATTCTCAACACCGACGCCGAAGGCCGCCTGATCCTGTGCGATGCGCTGACCTATGCCGAGCGCTACAAGCCTGCAGCCGTCGTCGACATCGCCACCCTCACCGGCGCCTGCATCACCGCACTGGGCCACCAGACCTCGGGCCTCATGGCTAACGATGACGACCTGGCGCGTGAGCTCCTGGACGTCGGGGTTGCCGCAGGCGACCGCGCCTGGCAGCTGCCGCTGTTCGACGAATACCAGGACCAGCTCAAGAGCAACTTCGCCGACATCGCCAACATCGGCGGCCCGCCCGCCGGCTCCATCACGGCTGGCTGCTTCCTGTCGCGCTTCACCAAGGCTTACAAGTGGGCCCACCTCGACATCGCCGGCACGGCGTGGAAGTCGGGCGCGGACAAGGGCGCTACAGGGCGTCCGGTTCCGCTGCTGACGCAGTTCCTGATCCGCCGCGCCAAGGCCTGAGGCAAACACCACCGTGGCCGAGGTCAAGTTCTACTTCAACGCACCGGACCGCATCACGACGGCGTGTTCGATCGCCGGCAAGGCGGTGCGCCAGGGGCACCGCGTACTGGTGTACGCGCCGGACGGTGAAACGGCCCGTCGTTTCGACCAGTTGCTGTGGTCGGTACAGCCTTTGTCGTTCGTGCCGCATGTCGCCGCGAGCTCTCCGCTCGCCGACCGCACACCTGTCGTCATCGCGACCAGCCTTGACAAGCCTGCCCATCAGGACGTATTGCTCAATCTGGACGACGCGCCACCCACGGATTTCAGCGCCTTCAACATGCTGGTCGAGATCGTTTCGACCCAGGAAGAAGACCGCCAGCAAGCCCGTCAGCGGTGGCAGACCTTCAAGCAGCAAGGCCACACCATCACGGCTCACGACCTCGCGAAATCATGAACCCGCACGTACCGGATCAGGCAGAACTCTCCGACGCCATTCTTGGCAAGGCGGATGCGCTCATCCGTCGCAACCGTCCGGACGGTGTGAGCTCAGACGCTGAAGAGCTGCCCCTGCTGACCGAGGTGGTGGAGGACATCCCCTCACTCAGCGACTTCCTCACCGCGCCGCACCCAGCCATCACCCAGGGCGAAGGCCGGATGCCGGTTGCCATCGGGCTCAGCCAGGAACAGGTCGACATCCTCATCCAGGACGCCGTGGACCGCGCCCAGCGTGACATCCTCAAGCATCAGGACCGTGTCGTTTTCGAGGCCGTCGAGCGCACCAAGGCCGAAAACGCCGTCGCCCATCAGGCCGCCCTGCAAGCCGCGCTGGCAAAGGGGCGGGCCGAAGGCCGCGCCGACGGCCAGTCACAAGGCTTTGCCGAAGGACTCGCACGGGGCCGCTCGGAAAACCAGAGCCTGCAGCAAACAGCGGTCGAATCCGCCAAGCGCGACGCCCATCAGCAAGTCATCCTGCAATTCTCCGAACAGCTCATCGAGCTCGACGCCTACATCGCACAGTCCGTCGATGCCTGGCTGGCCAAGGAACTGCCGCAGATCATCTCGGGAGAGATCGAGAGCCTCGTCGAGCGCCTCAAGACCCGCACCGCTGCGCACATGCGCGCCACGCTGCTGCCGGACATCTCGAACAAGCTCTCGGCACTTCTGGACACCAAGCTTTAAAGCGCTTCGCCGCGAAGGCGCAGAAAAGCAAGACGGGGCCGCAAAGAAAACGCGCTGGCGCGTTCTTTGCGGCCCTTTGCATTTCCCTTGCTCCTTCGCGGTGGAGGCTTTGCGGCCGGCCTGCCCGGTATAATTGTCGGCTCTCCAGCATTCGAACGCCTTACAGGCACGCCCCACATGGAACTCGCCAAGAGCTTTGAACCCGCCGACATCGAGTCGCGCTGGTACCCGCAATGGGAAAAATCCGGTTACTTCGGCGCCGGCCTCGACACCAGCAAGCCGGCTGACGAATCCTTCTGCATCCTGCTGCCGCCACCCAACGTCACCGGCACGCTGCACATGGGTCATGGTTTCAACCAGACCATCATGGATGCGCTGACGCGCTACTACCGGATGCTCGGCCGTAACACCCTGTGGCAGCCGGGTACCGATCACGCCGGCATCGCCACGCAGATCGTCGTCGAACGCCAGCTTGACGCCCAAGGGGTGAGCCGCCACGACCTCGGCCGCGAGAAATTCATCGAGAAGGTCTGGGAGTGGAAGGAATACTCCGGCTCCACCATCACCCGCCAGATGCGGCGACTGGGCACCTCGCCCGACTGGTCGCGCGAGCGCTTTACGATGGACGCCGGCCTCTCGAAGATCGTCACCGAAACCTTCGTGCGCCTCTACAACGAGGGCCTGATCTATCGCGGCAAGCGCCTCGTGAACTGGGACCCGGTGCTGGGCACCGCTGTGTCCGATCTCGAAGTGGTGAGTGAGGAAGAAGACGGCAAGCTGTGGCACCTTAACTACCCGCTCGCAGACGGCTCGGGCCACCTGACGGTTGCGACGACGCGTCCCGAAACCATGCTCGGCGACACAGCCGTGATGGTGCACCCGGAAGACGAGCGCTACGCGCATCTGATCGGCAAGATGATTGCGCTGCCGCTGTGCGACCGCGAGATCCCCATCATCGCGGACGCTTATGTCGACAAGGAATTCGGCACCGGCTGCGTCAAGGTCACGCCCGCGCACGACTTCAACGACTACGCCGTCGGCCAGCGCCACGGCCTGCCGATGATCTCCATCCTTTCGCTCGACGCGAAGATCAACGACAACGCGCCCGCAAAGTATCGCGGTCTCGACCGCTTCGATGCGCGCAAGCAGGTGGTTGCCGACTTCGAGGCCCTGGGCCTGCTTGGCGAAATCAAGCCGCACAAGCTGCAGGTGCCGCGTGGCGACCGCACCAATGTGGTCATCGAGCCCATGCTCACCGACCAGTGGTTCGTCGCCGTCAACAAGCCCGGCGCCGACGGCAAGAGCATCGGCCAGAAAGCGCTCGATGTCGTCGAGTCCGGCGAAGTGAAGTTCGTGCCCGAGAACTGGGTCAATACCTATTACTCGTGGATGCGCAACCTGCAGGACTGGTGCATCTCGCGCCAGCTGTGGTGGGGTCACCAGATTCCGGCGTGGTACGGCACCGACGGCCAGTGCTGGGTCGCGCACAGCGAGGACGAAGCCAAGCAGCTCGCCGCGAAGGATGGCTACACCGGCGCCCTGACACGCGACAACGACGTGCTGGACACCTGGTACTCGTCCGCGCTGTGGCCGTTCAGCACGCTGGACTGGACGCCAGAGTGGCCCGAAAAGTCCAACACCGCAATGGACCTCTACCTGCCCTCGTCCGTGCTGGTCACCGGCTTCGACATCATCTTCTTCTGGGTCGCCCGGATGATCATGATGACCAAACACATCACCGGCAAGATTCCGTTCAAGCATGTGTACGTGCACGGCCTGATCCGCGATGCGGAAGGCCAGAAGATGAGCAAGTCCAAGGGCAACGTGCTCGACCCGATCGACCTCATCGACGGCATCGGCCTCGACGACCTGATCGCCAAACGCACCACCGGCCTCATGAATCCGAAGCAGGCCGAGAGCATCGCCAAGAAGACCAAGAAGGAATACCCGGAAGGCATTCCCGGCTTTGGCACCGACGCGCTGCGCTTCACCTTCGCTTCGCTCGCCTCGCCCGGCCGCGACATCAAGTTCGACATGCACCGCTGCGAGGGCTATCGCAACTTCTGCAACAAGCTGTGGAACGCCACCCGCTTCGTGCTGATGAACTGCGAGGGCAAGGACTGCGGCCTCGACAATCATCAGGTCAATGCCTGTGACGGCCAGTACCTGGAGTTCTCCTTCGTCGACCGCTGGATGACCAGCCACCTGCAGCGCGTCGAAGCCGAGATTGCGCAGCACTTTGCCGAGTACCGCCTCGACTTGGCTGCACGCGCGATCTACGAGCTGGTGTGGAACGAGTACTGCGACTGGTACCTGGAACTCACCAAGGTTCAGCTGCAGAACGGCAACGAAGCCCAGCAGCGCGGCACGCGTCGCACGCTGGTACGCGCACTCGAAACCATCCTGCGTCTGGCCCACCCGCTCATCCCCTTCATCACCGAAGAGCTGTGGCAAACGGTCTCCGTCGTGGCAGGCCGCAAGAACACCGACTTCATCGGCACCGCGCCCTACCCCACCAGCGAACCGAGCCGCATCGACGAGACCTCCGAGGCTAAAGTCGCACAGCTCAAGGATCTGATCAATGCCACCCGCAGCCTGCGCAGCGAGATGAAGATCTCCGACGCCAAGCGCGTCCCGGCGCTGATCGCCGGCGATCTGGCGACCGTTACGCAATACGGCCCCTACATCGCCAGCGTCGGCAAGCTCAGCGAGGTCAGCGCAGTCGGCGCCGAACTGCCGCAATCGCCCGCCCCCGTACAGGTAGTCGGTGAGTTCCGCGCCATGCTCAAGATCGAGATCGACGTTGCGGCCGAGAAAGCGCGCGTTGGCAAGGAGATCGAACGCATCGAAGGCGAAGTGACCAAGCTCGACACCAAGCTCGCCAACGAAGGTTTCGTCGCACGCGCCCCGGCCGCCGTGGTCGAGACCGAACGCAAGCGCCTGACTGAGTTCAGGGCCACGCTGGAGAAGCTGCGCGAGCAGCTGAGTCGTTTGGGCTGATCCCGCACGTACAGCAGGAAATGAAACGGGCCGCATTGCGGCCCGTTTTTTATGGCGCTCTGTTGAACAAAACTTCGTCGACTCTGGCCTCAGTGGCGCCCTTTCTTGCTCGCCGTGTCGTGCAGATCACAGCTGTCAGCCGTACATGCCCGGCCACTCTCCGCACGCGGCATGGCGAGATCAATCAGCGGCGCGACCAGAGGGGCCACAAACGGCGACAAGGTATTGCGGTGTGCCGCAAAGACCCGGTACGCGCGGTCCATGAGCGGCCTCACCAGCGGCGCACGCGTCCAGCGATAGAGCATGCCCAGGCCCACTGCCTCGTAAGAAGCCTGTATCGCATCGAGGCCACGCAGCACCGTACCGTCTGCACCACGGGCATGCAGCGTTGCATCCAGCGAGGCCGCGTCGAACCCGCTGGTACCTGCATCAAAATCGGCAGCGCTGATATCCACGAGATGGAGCCGATCAAGCCGGTCACGCGCTTTCAGGGCATGCATCTCGCGGCGGCACAGCGGACAGGCACGGTCGTAATAGACAGTGAGTGGGTAGAGGGTAGTACTCATGACAATCTCCTCGTAAAAAACGCAAAGCTTCAAAGACCCGGGTAAGGCAGACGCGCAGATCTGCACGAGCCCGCCAGCAAACGCTCCACTGGATTGATCCGGCGGGCGCTGGCATGCAAGGCCCTGGCGCCTCGCGCGACGTGGCGACTGGCCAGCACACAGGCCACCGTGCCGAGGCCCGGCCAGGTCGTATCACCGACCATCCACAAGCCCTTTGGCCCCAAGTCATAGGGAATGGCACTCTGGTTACTGTTGGCGAGCGTGAGACGTGCGCCGCCAACCGCGCCGCGCGGCCGCTGTGTGAATGCGGCATAGGTCTTTGGTGTGCCGAACTCCTTCACGCACGCAGCTCGCCCGAGCTGCGGATAGACACGCCGTGCGTAGGTCAGCAGAAGCTCAGCGGCTTCCTGCTTGCGGCATGCATGCGTGGCGGCATCCAGCCCCTCCCAGTCCGCCAGCTCGCAATGCGTGGAGACCATGACGCTGCGGTGCCCTGCCGGCGCACTCAGCAGATCGCCCGGCGCTGACACCGAGATGAACATGTTGTTGCCCATGCCAAGTGGCCGCGCGTAGTCCTGCAACAGCTGGTGGTGGGTGTAGTCCTGCCCGGCCACTTCAGCCTCGGGCACACCAAGAAACATCACCAGCCCACCGCCCTGCGCCTGCGCATCGCGTTCGAGATAGGGGCGCAACGGCCTCGATAACAGTGACGGCGCCAGGCGGGCTGCGAGCTGCGCGGGCACAGCCAGCACTACCTGCGCGGTGTGGAAGCTACGGCCGTTGGCAGTCACACAATACGCCGCACCTTCACGCCGGACCTCCGACACGCCATGCCGGAACCGCAGGCGCCCACCCAGCGCCACATAGCGCGCCGCCAGGCTGCGCATGAAACCATGCATGCCGCCACGCGCCCGGGCCAGCCCTGCGCCACGAATGTTGATGCCCAAGGCAGCGTTGATGAGTGGTGCCGTATCGAGCTGCGCGTGCACGGTGTCTTCCACCATCATCGACAGCATTCCGCGCAGCGCCTGACTGCGCTCGATACCGAAATGCCGCAACGCATCGCCCATGCTCCAGCGCATGTAGCGCGCCAGCGGTGCATGGCGCAGGGGCAAGGCTCGTGCATTGTTCAGCAAGTCTGCGATGCTGCGCATGGGCAGCTTTACGCCAGCGCGACTGGCCGGCCAGAAAGCTTCGGACAGACTGTCGACGAGCGCCCAGAAGCGGCGATGCGCAGCGTCGTCACCCAGTTGCAGCAGGCGCTCGTTCGCCCAGTCGGCCGCACCGCGATACACAGTCACGCAACGATCAGGCAACCAGGCGCGATAGCCGGGCAGAAAATCTCCTTCCAGTGGCGGCAAACCTATCTCATCGAGAAAATCACCCCCTACGCCACCAGACTCAAAATCCACCAGGGTGGTGGCGCCCACATCAAAACTGAAACCCGCCCGCATGTAGTAGCCCGCACAACCACCAGGCCTGCTGTGCGCTTCCAGCACCTCGGTACGCAAACCAGCAGCCTGCAAGCGCAGGGCCGTAGCGAGACCGGCCAAGCCGGCACCGACAATCAGGACATCACACTGCGCTGCATGGTTCATGGTTATCTCCCCGAGCAAAGGGTCACGAAAGTACTGCGGCCACATTCAGAAACCGGTGGGCTTGGTCACCATCACCCAGAAAATCAGCATCGCGCCGCCGAAGCCGCAGTAGCCGAGGCCCTCCCACCACAGCGCCATGCGCCGGTACGCTGGCGGCAGCGGTTCAGCGGAGGCATGGGCCTTGCGGGCAAGCTGGTGCATGCGGATCTGCAGTACCACCACGGGCAACCAGCACAGGCCCACGAACATGTAGAGCGCGAGTCCCGCCGCAATCCATGGTGTGCTCAGTTCCCAGCCCACTGCGCGCATGAGCCACAGGCCGCTGAGGGGCTGCACGATCACGGCTGGCGTAGTGAATATCCAGTCGGCCAGCACCACGAAGCGTCCGACGAAAAGCTTGGCGGCCGTATCGCCGAAGCGGTTGGCGCAGAACAGGTAGAAGGCGCTGCCGAAGCCGGTGCCGATGAGCACCACGGACGAAATGACGTGCAGGTACTTGATACAGAGATAGCTGTTCATGCGGGCTCTCCTTCAGCGCGCGACCACAGGGCCAGCGCGGCGATCCAGGCCAGCATGGGCAGGTTCTTGAGCAAGGGGCCGAAGGGGTCGAACCACAGCGCGGGAGACAGCAGGCCCAGTCCCAAGGTGTAGCCTGCGACGATCAACCCCAGCACGGACCAGGCGAAGCGACTGCGTGCGAACAGCGCCAGACCTGCGGCCACCACGTCAACGAGCAGCATCGCGTAGTAGGCCCACTGCGCGGGCTCGCCAACGAGGCCCACGGCCTGCAGATGCGCAAAAGGTGCAACCTGCTGCGGCCACAGCAGCGGCAAGGCAGCTGAAGCGAGACACACGCTCGCCAGCGCGACGCGCCCAAGCCCCAGGCTGAGCTGGCGCAGGAAATCCTGCCGGCAACGCCGGGCTTCCTGTGCCGTCAGGAACTGTAGCGGTGGCCGCGGCGGCCGACCGAACGCGGCACTGAACGCATCACGATCCGTCGTGCTGCCCGCCTGCATCACGCGCTGGGTTTGCGTGCCGCCGAGCGAGGAGCCCCACCACTGCAACAGCACAGCCGTCACGCCGGCGAGCGCAGCAGGCAAGCCAGCGAGACGCGGTGCGCGGCCCGTGATGCGCTGCCCCAGCACGCGCACGTAGTCCGCCATGCTCAGTGCCTGTGGGCCGCCCAGCTCGTAGATGCCAGACGGGACTTGCGGTGCCCGCACAAGGAAGACCAGCAACTGCACAAGGTCATCGAGATGCACGGGCTGCACCAGACCACGCCCGCCACCGGGCAACAATGCAAACGGTAGCTGTGCGAGCGCAATCAGCAAGCGGCTGCTCTCACCGCGCTGCGAGAAGAGCAGCGAAGGCCTCACGACGCGCGCCTCCAGCGGCAGGCGCAGCAGGTAGTCGTCGGCTGCATGCTTGCTGGCGATGAAACTGCCCGTCGTCGCATCGCCCAGCGCAGAGACTTGCAGCACACGCCGCACACCCGCCGTGACACAGGCGTCGAACAGGCGGCACGCGCCAAGATAGTGAACGGCTTCATGATCGGCCTCGGTATGCACGGGCCCCAGGCCGCAAGCATTCACGACCAGATCCCAGCCGCGCAGCTTTGCAACCAGCTCCGCGTGCGGCGGCAACGCCTTCAGATCAAGACGCAGGTCTGCCAGGCCGCGCCGGGCCGCCCGCCCGACTTCAATGCCACACCACTCCAGCGCCTCGGCCAGGGCCGAGCCCACCATCCCGCCACTTCCCACGATCAGTACCCGCATGGTCTGCCTCCCGGCTGCGCCGCATTACCAATTAATTTCTTTTGTTTCTGTCAAAACAGAAATTAATGCCCAAAAAAATATCAGCTCGAATCACCGCTCTTGTCATCGCCCTTGCCGCCACGCACGAACTTCTGCACGCCCGCGCCCAGACGCAGGATCTTGACGAGGGTTTCTGGCGAAAGACGCATCATTTCGTCGCTCCAGATGGTCAGCACCTCCAGGAACTCAAGTGTGTCGCCCAGGCGATGCTTGAAGACCTCGGGCTCCTTCCCGAAGTCGGGCGCGGCGCGCAGTTCCCGCAGCACCGCAATCGTCGGGTCGATTTCGCGCTGCTTGCGGCCCTTGACGATGATGCGGAACAGCTCCCAGACGTCGCCCGAAGTCTCGAAATGATCTCGCCGGTCACCCAGCACATGGGTCAGTTTTACGAGCTGCCAGCTCTGCAGCTCCTTGATGCTGTTGCTCACATTGGAGCGCGCGACGTTGAGGGTTTCGGCAATTTCCTCGGCATGCATCGGACGTGCAACGGCGAACAGCAAGGCGTGGATCTGCGCGACCGTGCGATTGACGCCCCAGCGGCTGCCCATCTCGCCCCAGTGCAGGATAAAGGTTTGTGCGTTGTTCGAGAGTTCCATGGCTTGAAGCCTAGGCGCGTCACTAATTTCTGTCAAGACAGAAAATTGTGACGCGTGCGGGAATTGCGTTATGCAGGGCTGCCGCCGCGACGTGGTGCTCAGTTCGAAATCAGACGCATGAAGGCGCTGCGGCCCGTACCGTCCAGACTCGGCCAGGGCTGGCGGGCAAGATGCTCCTGCAGCCCCTGAAAAATGTGGCGCATCAGACGCACGTGGTGGGCCTTGAGATCCACGAGGCTGGCCAGCATTGCCAGCGCACGGCCACGCACGTGGATATCAACGTCGTAGGCCAGCCGGGTCGCCCCGTCTTCCAACGGCTCAAGTGTCCAGATACCGCGCCCGGCGAACAGACCACACACGTAGTTCATGCGCAATGTGCTGTGTGGTTCGGCTTCCGCAATCTCGCAGACGAAGCGCAGGCCGCCACGCGGACGAAACTCAACCTGGCTGCCAAGCAGTTCGGGTAACAGGTTCAACACGCGGATTTGCACGTGCATGGGCCACCACACCGGGTAGGCGGGCAACTCGGTCAACGCACGCCACACCATGGCTGGCGGAAACGGCAGGCTGACTTCATCACGGGATCGGCAGGTGCCTGCCATGCGCGGTGGTCCGGGAAGGATGGCGGAACGGAAAGGTCGCTCCCTGCACCGACGATTCCGCCAGACAGACTGCGCATCAGCAACGCCGTGCCGACACGACCCCTTCCACTTCAGAGACCTGCTGCAGGATGCGCTGCACCAGCTCAACACTGGCGACTTCTACCGTAAACCGCATATAGGCGCGAGGCCCGCGGGAGACGGTATTCACACCAATCACGTTGAATTTGTCGCGCGAGAACACATCGGAAATATCACGCAGCAGACCGGAGCGGTCATTGGCCTCAATGGCGATGTCGACGGGATAGACCTCGCTGCGCGTGCCCGGCGCGGGCAACTTGATGCCGCCCCAGTCGGCCGGCACGATGCGTTCAGGATGACGGTGCGCGATGTTGAGATAGCTGCGGCAATCGGCACGGTGGATCGACACGCCCCGACCACGCGTCACGAAGCCTTTGATGGGATCGGGCGGTACCGGCTTGCAGCACCGGGCAAGCTGCGTCAGCAACTGCCCCACGCCGACGATGAGGATGCCGTCTGCCGACTCGGCCGCGCGACGCTCACCGATCACCAGGTCTGGCTGCTCGGCGGGCGTGGTTTCTACCTGCAAGGCGTTATGGATCTGGCGCGCACTGACGTCTCCACGCCCCACGGCAATGAAGAAGTTCTGCGTCTCCTTGAAGTTGAGCTTGCCCGCCAGCTCGTCGAGATTGGCCTGCGTCTGCCCTGCACGCTGCAGCTCGCGCATGACAATGGCACGCCCTTGCGAAGCAGTCTCCTCTTCTTCCTGCTGCACAAACCAGCGCCGCACCTTGGCACGTGCATTAGAGGTGACGAGATAGCCGAGCTGCGGGTTGAGCCAGTCGCGTGACGGGCCGCCGATCTTGGTCGTGATGATCTCGACGACTTGTCCGTTGGAGAGCGGGGTATCGAGCGGCACCATTACGCCATCGACCTTGGCACCACGGCAGCGGTGGCCCAGATCGGTGTGCAGGCGGTAGGCGAAGTCGATGGGTGTGGCGCCAGCGGCGAGGTCCAGCACACGCCCCTGAGGCGTCACCACGTAGATGGTGTCGTCCAGCGCAGCACGCCGGGTGTGCTCTTCCCACTCCGCGACGTCCGTGACTTCATCACGCCACGACAGCAGCTGTCTCAGCAGCGCGATCTTCTCGTCGTAATCGCCGTCGGCCTTGGTCGCACCTTCCTTGTAGCGCCAGTGTGCCGCCACGCCCAGCTCGGCATGCTTGTGCATGTCATGGGTGCGGATCTGCACTTCCAGCGCACGACCATCCGCCGCGCGCACGGCGGTGTGCAGGGACTGGTAGTTGTTGCCCTTGGGCTTGCGGATGTAATCGTCGAACTCGTTGGCAATCGGTGTCCACAGCGAATGCACATGGCTCAGCACGCCGTAGCAGTCGCTGATGTCGTCAACCAGCACACGCAGCGCCCGCACGTCATAGACCTGCTCGAAGTCCAGGTGCTTGGCGCGCATCTTGTTGTAGATGCTGAAGATGTGTTTTGGCCGACCATAGATTTCGGCCTTGATGCCTTCCGCTTCCAGCGCGCTGCGCAGGCGTTCGATGGCATCCGCAATGAAGGCTTCGCGCTCGACGCGACGCTCGTCGAGCATCTTGGCGACGCGCTTGTAGGTGTCGGGCTCAAGGAAGCGGAACGACAGGTCTTCCAGCTCCCACTTGAGTTGCCAGACACCAAGCCGGTTAGCCAGCGGCGCGAACAGATCGATGCTTTCGCGCGCGATGTCCTCGCGCACCTGCTCGCGGTTCTCGGTGAAGAAGCGCAGGGTCTGCACACGCGACGCAAGGCGCAGCAGGATGACGCGCAGGTCTTCCGCCATCGCCAGCACCATCTTGCGCAGGGTCTCGGTCTGCACTTGCAGATCGGCCGCTGTCGCATTGGGCGCCGGGCGCGACAGCATGCGCAGGCGGTTGAGCTTGGACAGCCCCTCGACCAGCCGCGCAACAGGGGCACCGAAACGCGCTTCGATCTGTTCGATATCATGCTGTCCACCCTCACCCACGGCGAACAGCAATGCGGCCAGACGCGCGTCGACGTCCAGCCGCAGGGACACGGCGATGAGGGCCATGCCCAGGGCGTGCTGCCAGACCCCTTCGCCACTGCCGAGCACGTGCCCGGTGTAGACCGACTGGGCCCAATCGACAGCTTGCGCAATCTGCGCGCGCTCGGTGGGGCCCAGGCCCTCGGCGAGAAGGTCGGGAAGTGATGCGTCGCCACTGGTGTTGGCGACCGAATGCTGGACGGAAACCATGGCGAAATTATCCCACAGGCTCACCGCGGCACCGCCCCGGGAGAGAGAAGAGACGCATACATGAAAGCGCTTACCCGCTGGCTAGCCGCCGCAGTCGGCATGCTGCAGCCCAGCAAACCAGCCATACCCGAGGAGCTTTGGCAGGCTGCCTGGCAACGCCTGCCCTTTCTGGCGGGCATGCCGACTGACGACGCCTCCGCCCTGCGCGCCATGACCGAGGACTTCCTTGCCCGTAAGGTCTTCTCCGGCGCGCACGGCTACGAACCGGACAATCTGGCCCGACTCACCATCGCCATTCAGGCCTGCCTGCCCGTGCTCAAGCTGGGCTTGCAGGCGTATGAGGGCTGGCGGGGAATCATCGTCTATCCGGGTGAGTTCGTGATCCCGCGACAGGTCGTCGACGATGACGGCGTCCAGCACGAATACGAAGAGGATGCGCTGGGCGAGGCCTGGGACGGTGGCCCCGTCGTGCTCAGCTGGTTCGATGACCCGGCCGACTACGACGGCGCACATGTCGTGATCCACGAATTCGCCCACAAGCTCGATCAGCTCTCGGGCGGGGCCGACGGCATGCCCCCACTGCATGCCGGTATGTCACAGGAAGAATGGTTGCGCGATTTCGATGCGGCCTACGCCGATTTCTGCCAGCGCGTCGATGCGGAAGAAGCGACCTTGATCGACCCCTATGCGGCCGAAAACCCGGCCGAGTTCTTCGCCGTCTGCGGCGAAGT
The DNA here is from genome assembly GCF_039544165.1 of Viridibacterium curvum. Lineage (NCBI taxonomy): Bacteria > Pseudomonadati > Pseudomonadota > Betaproteobacteria > Rhodocyclales > Rhodocyclaceae > Viridibacterium > Viridibacterium curvum. The sequence continues at coordinate 276,278 of NZ_BAABLD010000007.1, read as the reverse complement.
TTTCTTCACATCGGCACAAGATCTCAAAAATGCCTACCCAGAAATTTACCGGCATCTTTGCGACTTTTACAAGCAAAATCCAGCCAGTTGGAGCCACGTTACAAGCTCATGACAAATCCTCTGGCGCCTCCCGAAAGCAGCTCCTAAGCTGAAAGTCGCCGCGTCGCAAAAGGCGCAGCGATCCCGCTACAGCCCATCACCCGGAGGCCCTCATGACCACCACCTGGATTCTTGTCGCCAACTCCCGTCACGCCCGCCTGTTCGCCAACCACGGCCCCAACAAAGGCCTTGAACTGGTTCAGGAATGCATGGCCCCCGAGACGCTGACGAATCGTCCCCAGGGTGGTCGCCTGGCCAAGCGTGGCGAACCGCGGCCCCATGGCGCCAGGGACTTTGCGCACCGATTGGCAGACGACCTGCATCGAGGTCGAAGTCGAGGACGCTTCGGTCGCGCCATCATCGTGGCGCCACCGGCTTTCATGGGCCTCATCAACGCCGAACTGGACGGGCCGACGGCGCAAATGGTGAGCGAACGTCTGGACAAGGACTACACGCGCTCGGGCGGTGACGTCCTGTGCCAGCACCTTGAGCACTGCTTGTGCGTATAGCGCATCGCTAAAACGCTGCCAGAGCGGGACAGCGCCGACAGCGCTGCCCCGCCACACATCAGATACGGACTTCTGCCCCCAGCGACAACATGTCGTAGTTGGCCTTCAGGCTCGCAGGGCCATACTGGTAACGCGCGCCACGGATGGTCTCGAAGTCCAGCTTGACGGCAAAGTGCTTGACCGGCTGCCAGCTCACGCCAATGCCAAGGGCTGGCTTGATCGAGCTTTCGCTGTTATCGGGAAAGTTCGTACACAAATTGCTGCAGGTATAGCGCGTCGTGACGCGCGCTGCACCAAGCTTGCCATGCAAGCCGAAGCTCTCGGAAAGCGCATGGTTTCCCGTCAGAAAGAGGCCGACGGCTTTGCTCGCAAATTTGTCCGACGAATATGAGCCGGAAAAATAACCCGAGTAGCGATACGTCCCGAGATCGTAGTACCCGCCTTCGACACCAACGTATCCAAAACTGTAGCCACCATAGACCTTGTAGCCCGTCTTCCGCTTGTCTTTGCGCTCGAGCGAGTCAGCCGTATAGCTACTGTAAGCCTTGCTGACAACGTTCGACGTCACCCGCCCGACAGCACCTCCGACATACCCCCCTTTGAAGGGATCCGCCTGCGCTGATGCGCTGGCAAACAGAATGGCTGCTGCGGAAACGGCATAGGCAAAACGCATTGTGGCTCCTTGTCATAACCCGACCGGAAATTGGTCGCGGCCGGAGACTACCAAAATTGCGTTGCCAATTCTTTCGCCAGCCTCAATGGGCAGGCAGATCGCACCTTGCGATCAAGACCACGGCCTGGGTAGCTATACCTTCACCGCGCCCCAGATGCCCCAGCCTCTCGTTGGTCTTGCCCTTGATGTTGACGCAACCGGCCTCGACGTCCAGGTCGGCCGCTATGTTGGCAACCATCTGATCCGCATGCGGCGAAATCTTCGGCGCCTGCGCGATGATGGTGGCATCCACGTTTACCACCTGCCAGCCAGCCGCCCGCACACGCGCATGAGCCTCGCGAAGCAAGACCCGGCTATCTGCGCCCTTGAATGCCGGATCGGTATCGGGAAAATGACGACCGATATCGCCCAGGCCCGCCGCCCCCAGCATGGCGTCGGTGATGGCGTGCAGTAGTGCATCGGCGTCGGAATGGCCAAGCAAACCCTTGCTGTGCGGAATCTCGACGCCGCCAAGGATGAGCTTGCGCCCTTCAACCAGCGCATGCACATCAAAGCCCTGCCCGATGCGGAACGGAAACGGTTTCATGCCGGAAAAGCCTCCCTCGCGCGCAGGATCTGCGCAGCCAGCGCGAGGTCTTGCGGATAAGTGATCTTGAAGTTGGTGGCATCTGCCGCCACCAGTCTGGGTAACAGCCCCAGCGCCTCGACCGCGCCCGCCTCGTCGGTTACGGCAGAGTGCGCAGCCAGTGCCCGCTGCAACAATTCGAGGCGGAACATCTGCGGCGTCTGCGCCTGCCACAATCCATCGCGCGGCACGGTTTCACAGACCCGACCGTCAGCCTGCGCCCGCTTCATGGTGTCTGCAACGGGTGCCGCCAGCAAACCACCGACCTCATCGTCTCGCAACGCGTCAATCAGCGTGTCGACCTGTTCGCCGCGCAAACAGGCACGCGCCGCATCATGCACAAGGATCCAGTCGGTCCCGGCAGCGCCAAGATGCGGAAGCGCATTGGCAACGCTCTCGGCACGCGTCGCTCCGCCGCAACGATGCACGACAAGACGTCCGTCGAAAAGCGACCAGTCATAAGACGCCCACCACTCGTCCTCGGCAGACAGCACGACATGGATCGCTTGCAGTCGCGAGACAGCGGCCAGCGCCCGCAAGGTGTGCCAGATGACGGGTTTGCCGAGGAGATCGAGGTACTGCTTGGGCGTCGTGCCGCCCATGCGGCTGCCACTGCCGGCAGCAGGCACCAGCGCCACGAAGGCGGACAGAGCAGCGAGCGAAGAATTGCCGTGGAACGAAGCGGATGAAGACATAAGCGGGATTTTACGCTGTCAAAACCCCCGCCTGTGATCGGTGCCAGTGCGCTATGCTTCGCCCGAATCGCTCCCGTGGGGAATCCCTGCACGCATGGCTTTCGCGCTCCGTCACACCAGTCTCCGCATCCAGGCCGAACGGGTCTGGCTGGATGCCTTGCTGTCGCACGCGCCAGACGTGCGCGGCCTCATCATCCATGCCTCGCCCTTCCTGCATCACCTGGCCGACTCGCGCGAAAATTTTGCTGCGGCGCAACTGCGCGATGCCGGCTTCGGCACTTTGCTGGTGAGCCTGCTGACGCCTTATGAGGAAACGCGCGACCCTGATGTGCGCTACGACGCGTCCCTGCTCACCAACCGCCTGGTCTCGCTGCTCGGCTGGATCCGCCAACAACCGCAGCTGACCGGTCTGCCGCTGGGCCTCATCGCAGCGGGCACTGCAGCCGGCGCAGCCGTGCGTTTGCTGTCACGAGACCCTGACTGCGTCGCCGTACTGTGCCTGCGCGCCGGCCGCCCCGACCTCGCTGGCGCCGACCCCTTGCGCCGCCTGCGCTTGCCCGTGCTGCTGCAGCTGCCGGGCAACGAACCGGATCTGCGTACGCCCAACGAACAGGCCTGGGCCCTGATTCCCGAACCGCGCCGCTGGATCGAAATCCCCGAAGCCAGCGCCAGCTTCATCGAACCCGGCACACTTGATCATGCCGCGCGCAGCACCTGCGATTGGTTGCTGCAACACATGCCGGAAAGAGCCGAACCTTCGCCCCCTGCATCACCCGAGCCTCAAGACGCACCGAGACAATGATCGAATTTGCAGTCGCCGAGTTTTCCGCCTTCGTTCCGCACCTCATTGCCATTCATACTCAACCAGCCAGCTGCCTTGCCTTACGGACAGCAAAAAGGAGACACCATGAATCCACAACGTCGCACCTACCTGGCCATCGCTGGAGCCTTGCCTCTGGCCGGCATGCTTGAGGGCTGCGCGATGCTCTCCCTGTTCTCCAGCGCTGACGCTTTCGTCGATGGCTCCGGCAAAACTGAGGGTGCATTTCCCACCATCCAGGCTGCGCTCAACGCCGCGCCGGAAAAATCCCCCAAACCCTGGATCATCAGCATCAAGCCCGGTCGCTACTACGAAAAAATCACGATCACCAAACCCAATATCCACCTCATCGGCAGCGATCAGCTCAAGACCGTGCTGACGTTTGATGCCTACTCAGGCCTCAAGAAACCGGATGGCAGCACCTGGGGCACCTTCGCCTGCGGCACCCTGATCGTGCAGGCAGAGGGCTTCAAGGCAGAAAACCTCACCATCGAGAACGCCTACGATTACCCCTCGAACGACACGCGTGACTCGAAGGACCCCTTGTTCACCAACGCTCCCCAAGCCGTGGCGGTGATGACGGACACCGGTGCGGACAGGGCTTTCTTCCATAAGGTGCGCATTACCGGCTACCAGGACACGTTGTTCACCAACGTCGGACGCAGCTACTTCAAGGACTGCTACGTCAGCGGCCACGTCGACTTCATCTTCGGCGCCGGCCAGACCCTGTTCGAGAATTGCCAGATCGTCAGCCGCCCGCGCACCAAACCCGGCGTCAATCCGGTGGGTTATGTGACGGCACCCAGCACGCAGATCAGCAACAAGTACGGCCTCGTGTTCCTGCGCTGCAAGCTGGTCAAGGAAAACGACAAGCTGCCAGCCGGCTCGACCCCGCTCGGCCGCCCCTGGCACCCGACCAAGACCTTCCCGGACGGTCGCTACGCCGACCCGGACGCCATCGGCAGCTCGGTATTCATCGAATGCTTCATGGACGACCACATCACCAGCGACGGCTGGGCCGCCATGGCCGGCACGCAAAAGAGCGGTCCCGACCGCGTCTGGTTCCAGCCAGAGGACTCGCGCTTCTTCGAATACAAGAGCAGCGGACCGGGTGCGCACACCTCGGGCAAGCGTCGCCAGTTGAGCGACGCGGAGGCCGCAGAATACACACCAGCCAAAGTGCTGGCCGGCTGGAAGCCCTGAGGCTTCGTTTGCATCCCGGCATCACGACGGGCGACACTTCGGTGCCGCCCTTTTTCATCGCCCCTTCCCTTTCGGGCAGATCCCCAAAGCTTCTAGGCACCCCGCATAATTCGGCGCCAGCACGCCAAGTGTTGCCCAAAACACATACATCAGGGGGTTAGATGAAAGCATCACAACTTATCAGCAGCGCACTGCTTGCAAGCTGCCTGATTTGCGCTCAGTCCGCCGTGGCCGCACTCAGCTTCTGGAAAAAGGACGGCGTGCTCACGACCTACGGAGAAGCGGCGAAAGGAGATGGAGAGAAGCTGACGACCTACCTTACGCCGGAAGTCAAAGTCCTGGTGCTTCAGTACCCGTCTGGCAGCAGTTGGTCGGTCGCGCAAGAACTGATCAAGCCAATCGAGAAAGCCAAGATCAAAACGGTGGCGTTTGGTCGTTGCGACACTCTGATATGCGCAGCGATGTTCATCGCGGGTGAAGAGCGCCAATTTGCTGCGGACAACCGTCCGGAAACGAATTGGGTGCGCCTCCCAATAAGTGACCTGTACTTCCCCGATACCGGTCCAGATCGCGGCACGTCATGGTCGGACGTTGTCTGGTATTGGCGCGATCGGACCAAACTTACGCGCTGGAATACTCAAATCCGGCACGGGATGAGCAGTGCGGACAAAGCCAATCAGTACTGGCTGGAAAATCGCTACTTTTTCCATCCAATGACAAAAACCAAACCAAGCAGCCACTTTCACTGCTGGGGCCCCGATCAGCCCAAACCCGAAAACTGCGAGGCCATGGACGGTGACGCCGTAACCTGGGGGATCGTCACCACAGCCGAGCGCTATGTCCTTCCCGAAGTACTGCAAGGGCCTAAACGCAACGCGGTTGACATTCCGACGCCGCCAGCAAGCGGCGTTGCCACTTTGACTGAACCTGTAAAGGCGCGTGTCAGCGACAAATGCCAGGAGATCTATCGCGACAAATTCTTGAAGTATGAAATGCCGCGAGCCTTTGCAGTCTCATCTGGTGGAGCGTGCTACGCACGTGACAATCGCTCTCTCGCTCCCGCCAAAGATGCGTTGAGCGCGTGCGAAAAAGGTAGCCCAAAGCATGACTGCCAGTTGTACGCGGTCAACGAGGTTGTTGTGTTCCCCGGCTTCAAGGAAAAGCCCGAAGCAAAATCCAGCACTGATGACAGTGCCCCGCCCCCCTGATTGACATCATTTGCGGTCTGCCTTCAGTCGGGCGACACTTCGGTGTCGCCCTTGTTGTCTGTACCGCATGATTCCCTGGCTCGATCCCGATGCGCCTCCCGCCTTCCCCCCTGTCAGCACGGCGCTGAGGGAGCCCGGTGGTCTGCTGGCCGCGGGCGGGGCGCTGACACCTGAGTGGCTCCTGACGGCGTACCGCAGCGGGATTTTCCCCTGGTACTCGGTCGGGGACCCCATCCTGTGGTGGAGCCTGGATCCGCGCATGGTGCTCGTGCCGGGGCAGATGCGGCTCACCCGGTCGCTACTGAAAACCCTGCGCAACGGCCGCTTCGAGGTGCGTTGCGACACCGCCTTCGCCCGCGTGATGAAGGAGTGCGCGGCACCGCGAGAACCGGGCGGCGGCACCTGGATTACCCGGGAGATGCAGCGGGCTTATTGCCGCTTGCACGAACTGGGCTGGGCGCACAGCATCGAGTGCTGGCAGGGTGATGAGCTGGTGGGTGGCCTGTACGGCCTTGCCATTGGCCGGGTGTTCTACGGCGAGTCGATGTTCCACCGTGTCACCGACGCGTCAAAAGTCGCATTCGCCCATCTGGTCAGGCTGCTTGAGCAGTGGAATTTTGCCGTGATAGATTGCCAGATGAGTACATCGCATCTTCACTCGCTGGGCGCGCGCGAAATCTCACGAGCCGATTTTGTCAGCGGTTTGACGGAATGGACTGCCGGAGATCTCACTCCCGCAAACTGGGCCGACGTGGATATGGCGATGGACTGGTCAGACCAGCGCCCCGTGTCGGCGCCCGAGCACAACGCACCTGCAGAGACCACCTGAGTCATGTCGCTTCTCAAGGACCTGCCGTATTCCTTCCTGCAGTTCTATGCGACGGCGCCGTACGCCTGTTCGTACCTGCCGGAACGCACCGCGCGTTCGCAGGTAGCGACGCCGAGCCACATGATCGACACAGCGCTCTACAGCGAACTTGTGAGCGGCGGCTTCCGTCGCAGCGGCGTGTTCACTTACCGCCCCTACTGCGATGCCTGCCAGGCCTGCGTGCCGGTGCGCCTCCCGGTCAGTGCATTTCGCCCCAACCGAAGCCAGCGGCGCATCTGGCTGAAGCACGGCACCCTTGTGCCGCACGAACAACCACTGAGCTTCCGCGACGAACATTACGCGCTGTATCAGCGCTACCAGCAGGTACGCCATGCCGGCGGCGGCATGGATCAGGACAGCCGCGAGCAATACACGCACTTCCTGCTGCAAAGCCAGGTCGATACGCGTCTGGTGGAATTCCGCGACGAACAAGGCGTACTGCGCATGGTGTGCGTCATCGACTGTCTCGTCGACGGACTCTCCAGCGTCTACACCTTCTACGATCCGGACGTTGTCGGCGCGAGCTACGGCAGTTTCGGCATTCTCTGGCAGATCGAAGCCTGCCGACTGATGAACCGCAGCTACCTGTATCTCGGCTACTGGATACGCGACTCCGACAAGATGCGCTACAAACAGCACTTCAGGCCGCTCGAAGGGCGCGTGGGCGGCGTCTGGCGCCCGCTGACCGACACCGACCTTGCGCAACTGGGCTGACAGCTCACGCCATCAGCCCTGTCACCTCAAGCCGCTGCGGGATGCTGCAGGCGACCGAGCTTGGCTGCTGCTGCGCCGACGGCGTAATTGCCATCAGGCAGGCGGACTACGTAGCCCGCGCGGATCAAGGACTGCATGAGACGCAGGATGGTGCTCTTGTAGAGCCCCGTACGTCGTGCAAGGATCGCCAGAGTCAAGGACACATCGCCCTCCTGAAAAGCGGAGAGGATGAGGAAAGCGCGGTCGACTGCCGCAACGCCGGTTTGTGCTTCGTTCATGATGCTACTCGATAGGTTGTTGATGCCATTCCAATCTAATGATCATGAACCCTCGCAGCAAACCCGCAATACATTCTGGTGTGTCGAATTGTGCATTTGACGATTTGTGACAAACCTACGTACCAGAACGTGATTTTTTCGATGGACGTTCCAGCAGAAAGACCCACGCCATGCAGCCCTTCAGCACCCTGAGCATCGAAAAACACACAATCATTTCACGTGACGACACGGATACCTGTGGAGAAAGTCCGTTCTGGTCGCAAAAGGACCAGGCCTGGTACTGGAGCGACATTCCTGCGGGCCGAATCCAGCGCTGGCATCCCGCCAGCGGCCAGTTTGACCGCTGGCAACTGCCGGAACAAACCGGTTGTGTCGTGCAACGAGAGGATGGCCGCCTGCTGATTGCCTGCGAAAGCGGCCTGTTCACGCTGGACACGGCGAGCGGAAACTTCACGCGGATCGCAGACATCGCGTTCCCCGCGAGCGGGATGCGCTTCAACGATGGCAAATGCGACCGCGCCGGCCGTCTGTGGGTGACGAGCTTCATGATGGCGAGCGACAAACGCCCCATCGGCAGCCTCTTCTGTTATTCGAACGGCATCCTGCGTGAGGTCATCGCGGGCGGCTTCATGACCCCCAATGGCATGGCCTTCAGCCCGGACAACCGTACGCTGTATATCTCCGACTCACACGCCGACGTGCGCAAGGTATGGGCTATCGACTACGACATTGCCAGTGGCACACTCGGCGAACGCCGCCTCTTCGTTGACATGCGCGACTTCGCGGGACGACCCGACGGCGCCACCGTTGATACCGAAGGTGGCTACTGGGTCGCCGGCATGGATGCCGGATGCATATACCGCTTCACACCCGCCGGACAGCTCGATCGCGTCGTCAATCTGCCGGTGCGTCACCCCACCATGCCGGCCTTCGGCGGCCCCGCGATGGACGAGGTTTTTGTCACCTCCTTGAAGCGCGGAAACATACCGGTCGAACAGGATCCCGATGCGGGTAAAACCTTGTGCTTCAGCATTGGCAATAAGGGTATTGCCGAGGTTCCGTACAGGGGTTGACCGGTCACGCAGCGGGCGCTGCGCCGCAACAAAAAACTCTACCCACCTGCGTCAAAGAAAGCCCGGGAATGCGTGGTATCTTCCGCCCTGCGCTGCGCGGGCAAAGTCGCGCCTACGCAGGGAATTGGCCTCCCGCACACAGGGAGCTGAGTCGATACCAGACCGGGATTTCCCGGCTGCATCCCAAGTGCCGTTGATGATTGTCACCTGATAGGAGATACACAATGATCCGCTTCACCAAACTGGCGGCCTCGCTGGCCATCGCCGGTCTTGCATTCGGCGCTCAAGCCGAAGAGTTCAAATCCGCCGACGTTCACAACAGCGATGATTTCCCCACTGTTACAGCCGTCAAGTTCATGGGCGAGCAGCTCTCCAAGGCCACCGGTGGCAAGCACACCATCAAGGTGTTCAACAAGGGCGCACTGGGCTCCGAGAAGGAAACCATCGACCAGGTGAAGATCGGTGGTCTGGCCATGACCCGCGTGAATATCAGCGCAGTCACGTCGATGTGCCCGAAGACCAACATTCCCGTCCTACCTTTCCTGTTCCGCTCGGTTGAGCACCTGCACAAGGTTCTTGATGGCCCCATTGGCGAAGAGATCGCCAAGGACTGTGAATCGCAAGGCCTGATGATCCTCGCCTACTACGATTCGGGCGCCCGCTCGATCTACTCGAAGAAACCGATCAAGACCGTCGCCGACACCAAGGGTCTGAAGATCCGCGTGCAACAGTCCGACCTGTGGGTTGCCGTGACCGGCGCCATGGGCGCAAATCCGACACCGATGCCCATCGGCGAAGTGATCACCGCGCTGAAGACGGGCCTCGTCGACGCCGCTGAGAACAACTTCCCATCGTACGGCTCCAGCTTCCGCCATTTCGAAGCCGCCAAGTACTACAACAAGACCGAGCACTCGATGGCGCCGGAAGTACTGCTGTTCTCGAAGGCTATTTTCGACAAGCTGCCGCCTGCTGAACAGAAAGCAGTGCGCGACGCCGCCAAAGCCTCCATTCCGTTCAACCGCAAGGAATGGGCTGCCGCGGAGAAGAAAGAGGAAGACATGGTCAAAGCCGCAGGCTCGATCATCGCCGAGGTAGACAAGAAGTCCTTCCAGGACGTCATGGGCCCGGTGTATGAAAAGTTCGCCAGCAGCCCTGATGCAAAGCGCCTCGTCAAGGCCATTCAGGACACCAAGTAAGTTCTTCTGCAGCACGAACTTCCCGGCCTCCAGGCCGGGAAGTTTTTTGTATCTCCCGGAGTCACTGAATGTATACCCGTCTCTGTGCCTTTCTCTCCAAAGCCAGCCTGATGCTGGCCGTGGTCGGGCTCATCGCGATCATCCTGTGCGTGCAATACCAGGTGTTCGGTCGCTACGTCCTTAACGACACCCCGACCTGGGCTGAAGCGCTGGCGCTGATGCTCGTCATCTACGTCACCTCGCTGGGCCTCGCCGTCGGCGTGCGCGATGCCGGCCATATCGGCCTGGAGTCCATCATCGTGCTGCTGCCGGAAAGCATCCGCCTCAAGCTCGAAATCCTCATCCACCTTCTGGTCGGCGGCTTCGGCGGCCTGATGGCCTGGAACGGCTACCTATGGACCACCCTCAAGTGGAGCGACACCAAGCCCATGCTGGGCGTGCCCTCGGGCATGGACTATGTCCCGCTGGTGATTGCCGGCACCCTGATCGTCCTGTTTTCGATTGAACACATCATCGCCCTGTTCCAGGGCAAAGAGGTAGAACCGGCATGGAACTGACCGTCCTTTGTATCAGCTTCACGATCCTGCTGTTGATCGGGGTTCCCGTTGCATTCGCCATCGGCATTTCGTCTGTCTGCACCATCGTCGCAGCAGGCCTGCCCATCGCCATCGTCTTCCAGAAGATGGTCGGCGGCATGCAGATCTTCTCCTTCCTCGCCATCCCGTTCTTCATCTTCGCTGGTGAGCTGATGCTCTACGGCGGCATCGCTGACCGCATCGTCAAGTTTGCCAACAGCCTCGTTGGCCACGTGCGCGGTGGTCTGGGCATGTCCAACGTGCTGGGTTGCACCCTGTTCGGTGGCGTGGCCGGCTCGCCCCTTGCCGACGTGTCGGCCATGGGCTCAGTGATGATTCCGCTGATGAAGAAGGAAGGCTACGACGCCGACTACGCCGTCAACGTCACGACGCACGCGGCCCTTGTCGGCGCGCTGATGCCGACAAGCCACAACATCATTCTGTTCACGCTGGCCACCGCGGGCATCGCTGCGGTGAGCGTGTTTGACATGGTGCTCGCCTGCGTCATCCCGGCTGTGCTGCTGACCGTCGCCAACGTCATCGCTGCTTATGGTGTCGCGGTCAAACGCGGCTACCCCACACATGGAAAGTTCCCGGGCTGGGGCGTTGTGCTGGGCACATTCCTCGCGGCACTGCCGGGATTGCTCGTCATCGTGATCATCCTCGCCGGCATCCTGTCGGGCGTATTCACCGCCACCGAGTCTGCCGCGACGGCCGTGTTCTGGGCGCTGATCGTCACCGCCATCGTCTATCGCACGCTGAGCTGGGAGAACTTCCTCAAGGCTTGCGCCAAAGCCTGCAAGACCACGGGCGTGATCCTGCTGCTGATTGGCCTGTCTGCGGCCTTCGGCTACTTCATGGCGCTCTACTCGGTCCCGGAGAAGACTGGCGAGCTGATGAAGTCCGTGACCAGCAACCCGTGGATGATTTTCCTGATGATCAACATCCTGTTGTTCGTGCTGGGCACCTTCCTCGACATGGCGCCGACCATCCTGATCTGCACACCGATCTTCCTGCCGATTGCACAGCAGTACGGCATGGATCCGGCCCAGTTCGGCGTGATGATGCTGCTCAACTGCGCGCTGGGTCTCAACACCCCGCCGGTGGGCACGACGCAGTTCGTCGGTTGTGCCATCGGCGAGATATCGGTCGGACAGGTGATGAGGTCCATCCTGCCCTTCTACGGAGCACTGACCGCGACGATGATGCTGGTGACCTATGTCCCTGCGTTCTCGCTGTGGCTGCCGCAGACGCTGAAGGCCGCGCTGCACTGAAGTCATTGGCAACCCCGCAGGGAAATCGTCGGGCCGTCCCGGGATTTTCCTGCACCCTCTCGGGGGTGTTCGACGGATGTATGTCGAAGGGTGGCACAAACCAAACCCCCGCTCTCACAAGAGGCGGGGGTTTTGTTTTGTGCTGTCGCTGCCGATAATCCCGGCATGCGAACACTGCGCCTGTGCACCTACAACATCCACAAAGGCTTCTCGCAATTCGGTCGCCGCATGGTGATTCACGATCTGCGTGAGCGCCTGCGCATGCTCAACCCCGACATCGCCCTGTTGCAGGAAGTACAGGGGCTGCACCTGGGCCATGCAGATCGCCACCTCGACTGGCCGGAAGAACCCCAGCACGAATTCCTTGCCCAGAGCCGCTGGCATGCAGCCTACGGCGGCAACGCCAGCTACGAGCACGGGCACCATGGCAATGCCATCCTGTCGCAGCTGCGCATCCATCACGCCGAGAACCACGACGTGACCCTGCACAAACTGGAATGCCGCGGCCTGCTGCATTGCGAGCTCGACGACGGCGAGGGCGAAGCCATCCACTCCATCTGCGTGCATCTCTCGCTGACCGACCAGCAACGCCGCCGCCAGCTGGAGCGTCTGGTTGCGCTCGTACAGAAGTCCGTCCCCCCCGACGCGCCGCTGATCATTGCCGGCGACTTCAATGACTGGAATAACCGCACGGACGAACGTCTCACCGGACAACTGGGCGTGTTCGAAGCCTTCAGCCAGCACACCGGCCACCCGGCGCGCAGTTTCCCGAGCAAGCTGCCCGTGTTGCGCCTCGACCGCATCTACCTGCGCGGCTTCCGCGTGCTGGACACTGCGGTTCATTGGGGCCATCCGTGGTCGCGTATCTCTGACCACGCGGCGCTCACCGCCACCGTAACGCGACTGGCATGAAGACGCGCAGGCAAGGGGAAAACGCCATCACCCTGCTACGCAGTGGCGTGGAGTTCTTTCCGGCGCTGCGCGAAGCCATCGACAACGCACACCACAGCATCCACATCGAAACCTACATCTTCGAGCCAGACGAAACCGGCCACTCGCTGGCCACAGCGCTGCGCTTCGCCGCGCAACGCGGGGTCAAGGTGCGCCTCGTCGTTGATGGCTTCGGCTCGCGTGAATTCGTAGACACCATGTTGCCCGGCCTGCGCGCAGCGGGCCTCGAGATTCTCGTCTTCCGCCGGGAACTGCGCACCTTTGCACTGCAGAAGCGCCGCCTGCGCCGCCTGCACCGCAAGACCGCCGTCATCGACGGTACGCTGGGTTTTGTCGGCGGCATCAACATCATCGACGACCAGAACACCCCGCATCACGACCCGCCACGCTTCGACTATGCCGTCAGCCTGCGCGGGCCCATCGTCGGCGATCTGGCCAGTGCGCAGAACGCGCTGTGGCGCATCCTCAGCTGGGCGCGAATCCGGCGACGCCCGGAACCGATGCCTCCTCCGCCCCGTCCGCCGGCTGCCGGCAACATGGCCGCCTCGCTACTGCTGCGCGACAACCTGCGCCGCCGACGCGAGATCGAGAACGCCTACCTCAACGCCATCGGCCATGCACGTCGCGAAGTCCTCATTGCCAGCGCGTACTTCCTGCCGGGGCGACGCTTCCGCAACGCCCTCGTCCAGGCCAGCAGGCGCGGTGTGACCGTCACACTGCTACTGCAGGGGCGCACCGAGTACTGGCTCATGCGCCAGGCCGAGCAAGCGCTCTACCCGCATCTGCTAAGTGCCGGGATACGCATCGTCGAATACCGCAAGAGCTTCCTGCACGCCAAGGTGGCTGTCATCGACGACGACTGGGCCACCGTGGGCTCCAGCAACATCGACCCGTTCAGCCTGCTGCTCGCGCGTGAGGCCAATGTCATTGTGCGCGACGCCACTTTCTGCAGCATCCTGCGTGTCGACATCGAGAACGCCATGAACGATGGCGGCGTTGCCCTCAGAGAAGACCACTGGCAACACCTCTCGTGGCCACGTCGCGTACTCAGCTGGTGTGCTTTCGGCGTCGTGCGCTGGCTGGCTGGTCGCCTCGCCGCACCCGAGCTATAGCGTCGTCAGGTCCGCGACAACGACGCTGCGTACGCGCGGAACACGGGCGAAGTCCCAGTGCGCCAGCGCCCACTCCCACACCTCGCGCACCGTCGCGCGTGCCAAAGCATCCGGCGTGGGCTGCCCCAGAAAACGCAGGGCCGCAGACAAAGCAACAGCGGGTCGTAAATCGCTCACCGACCGCGCCAGCGTCTGCTTGGAAAGCTTCTCGCCCGCCGCATTGCACGCCACCGGCAGGTGCGCATAGGCCGGTTGGACTACGCCCAGCGCACGCTGCAAGGCAATCTGCCGAGCGGTCGAATCAAGCAGGTCGGCCCCGCGTACCACTTCGGTCACACCCTGCTCGGCGTCATCGACCACCACCGCCAGCTGATAGGCGAAGAGCCCATCCGCACGCTTGAGCACGAAGTCGCCAACGTCGTGCGCTACATCCTCCACCTGCTCGCCCTGCAACAGATCAGCCCAGTGCAGATCGCCCGCCGGCGCGGCAAAGCGCCAGGCACGCGCTTCGCGTCCGGCAGGCAGGCCACCGCGACACGTTCCCGGGTAACGCGGTGAGCCATCCCGTGCCAGGCCCGAATCCGCCACCTCGCGCCGTGTGCAGGCACAGCCGAACACATGGCCGCTCCGCTGCAGGCGCTCCAGCGCCGCGGCGTAAGCCTCGCTACGCCTGCTCTGCCACGCCACATCTCCGTCCCATGCGAAACCCAGCGTCTCCAGCTGGCGCAGGATCTCGTCCGCCGCGCCCGGCACGCAGCGCGGCCCATCCACGTCCTCCATGCGCAACAGCCACCGTCCGTCCCGCGTTCTGACCGTCAGGCAGGACCCCAGCGCCGCCACGAGGGAACCGAAATGCAGCGGACCCGTTGGGGACGGGGCGAAGCGACCGATGGGAGGATTGGAAAGGGGTAAATGCACGGGAATTTGCCAACAATCACCGGTTTTCCCCAAGCAAGGGAAACCTAGAATGACTCAACGGTGACACCACCCGGCGCAGATTTATCGCAAAGCCGGGCAGGCGTACCGCGAAAGTTAGCATGAGGGAGTCCTGCCGCATGAGCGTTGCCATCCTTCCCGCTGCCCCTCTGTCCCGCCCGCCCACCGCCACGATGACCCATCCCGACAGCGCCGTCAGGAGCAGACTTCCGGAACAGGAGCGTCAACGCTTGCTGGCCAGCGCCATGCACGTGGGCATGATCGGCATGCTGGCCACCACCACCCTTGGGGCCTACTGGCTCAACCGCGTGAGCGACCCGGTCACAGCGTTGAGCTGGGCCGTGCTCGTCACGCTATCGGTCATGCTCAGCGGCCCTCTCGCAGCCCGGCTACTGCGTGTGCGACACGATGCCGTCGCTGCCGCCAAGGTAGAGACGCTTTACGCGCTCAAGATGTTGCTGACGGGTGGCTTATGGGGCGCGCTCGCCTGGTGGTCCAAGGCCAGCGAGCTGGACCTGCTCGCTCTCGGCATCATGCAGTTCCTCATTCTCGTCGTCAGCACCGTGGTGCTGGGCTTCACACGCTGGGCCTTTCCCTGCCTGTTGCTGGGCATCGCCGGTCCGCTGGCAGCACGCCTCGTGGCGACCCCGCCCGCAGCTCTGCCACCGGCTGCCACAGCCGTCGCCATTGCCGCCCTGGTGCTGGGCGTGGCGCACTACATGCTGTTTCGCAAGCTGCGCTGGCTGCATCTGCGCCGGCAGCAACGCGACGCATTGGCCCAGGAACAGGAGGCTGTCTTCCATGCTGCATCCGAAGGCATCCTGCTGATCCGCGACAACCGCGTCGCCAAGTGCAACGCGCAGGGCGCTGCGATGCTGGGCGTGAGCCCGGACGAAATCATCGGCCTCGACTTCGGTAGCTGGCTGCAGGAACCCGAGTCCTGGCCCCACTACCTCGAAGACATGCACAACGCCTTCCTCTCGGGCGAGCGCTTCAGTGCCGTTGCGCGCCTGCGCCGCACCGACGGCGAGCTGTTCTTCGCCGAGCTCTCGGCGAACCCCATCGACCCGGCCAAGCTCGAAGCCGGCATCGTGCTCGTCACGACCGACATCTCGATTCGCCTCGCCACCGAGGCCGCCCTGCGCACCAGCGAACAGCGCTTCCGCCGCCTGCTGTCGCTATCGTCCGACTGGTACTGGGAGCAGGACAGCCGCTTCCGCTTCACGCAGATCCGCGGTACACGTGTCGACGCCCTGCAGGAGCACTACCGGGATGCGCTCGGCAAACATCGCTGGGATCTGCCCATCGAAGGCGTGGACGAGCGCCGCTGGGACGCACACCGCGCCACGCTGGAAGCCCATCTGCCCTTCTCCGACTTCATCTACCAGATCCGTACCACGCGTGGCGAGCTGCGCTGGTTGTCCATCAACGGCCAGCCCATGTACGACGAAGCCGGCGTGTTCTGCGGCTATCACGGTGTCGGCACCGACATCACCGAGAGCATGCGTACGCAGGAGCGCTACCACCACCTCGCCCACCACGACACGCTGACCGGCCTGCCCAACCGCCGCCTGCTGCTCGACCGCATGGATCAGGCCACGGCACACGCGCGCCGCGACCAGCACGGCATCGCCCTGCTGATGATGGATCTCGACGACTTCAAGACCATCAACGACACCGATGGCCACGAAGCTGGCGACCAGGTACTGATTGCCGTCGCCGAGCGCTTGCGCTCGCAAATCCGCGAAAGCGACACGCTATGCCGCATGGGTGGCGACGAATTCGTGATCCTGCTGCCCGAAGTGCGCGAACCCGGCGATGCCGAGCAAGTCGCACAGAAGATCATCCACAGCCTCAGCGTGCCTTTCGACATCGGCGGCAAGAACTACCGTGTCGGCGTCAGCGTGGGTATCGCGCTCTACCCCGAGCACACGGCCAGCGTCGACAAGCTGCTGACCCTCGCGGATGCTGCGATGTACGAATCCAAACAGAGCGGTGGCAACAACTACTGCTTTGCGCAGCTTGGCGATCAGGGCCTGCTGCAACTGGAGTCCCCCGAGAACACCCAGGCCGCTTCGCTGGCCAGCGGGATTCTCGAAGTCGCTCAGCCGGAAGCCTTCAGCGACGCGGCGATGTAATCAGCCAGTCCCGCCAGGCTGGCATTCCAGCTCGTACCAAAACCCGCAGCATCTGCCTCGGCACAGGCCTCAGGCGACTGAAGCTGGGCACGTATCGTCAGCCGCGTGCCCGCCCCCTGCTCCACGAACGTCACGATCACGCGTCCATACGGTGGCAGGCCACTGCCACAGGCGTGACGATTGTCCTGCATGCCTTGATAGACCAGCCGTTCCGGCGGACTGATCTCTTCGTAGAAGCCCTCACACGGATAACTCTCGCCATCAGGCGACAGCATGTTCATGCGGAACATGCCGCCCACACGCAGATCGATCTCGCAGCCCCCGCTCGTGAAGCCCGGCGGCAACCACCAGCGCTTCACATGCTCCGGCTCGGTCCAGGTGCGGAAGACGAGGCTCGGCGGCGCATCGAAAGTGCGCGTGATGACAATTTCGCAATCGCTGAGGGGAATGGCTGACATGGGGCACTTTCCGGAGGCGCTGTCGGGCAAGAAACCCGTCGAGTCGTCATGGTAACCGCGCCACACGATCAGTGTCCCGCTACGGCGGGCGCTGCAGCAGCGTCCCTACCCTGCGCATCAGGCTTGAGCAGCAGCGTCAGCGCTGCGGCGAAGCCCGCGAACACAGCGCCGATCAGGAAGGCCGCGTTGTAGCCACCGGTCAGCGCATGCGTCTGAGCCTGTCCCACCGCCAGCAAGTCGCTGGTGCGTGAAGCGGCGATGCTCGCCAGCACAGCCAAACCCAATGCGCCACCCATCATGAAGGCCGTATTGACCATGCCCGACGCAAGACCCGACTCGTCCGGCCCCACCTCGCTCATCGCCACCAGCAACACTGGGTTGAGCGCCATGCCTGCGCCGAGACCCAGCAACAGCATCGCTGGCAGCACGTGTGTGAGGAAGTTGCCCGACACGGGCGCAAACGCAAACAGCGCGAGGCCAACCGTCACCATCAGCATGCCCACGGCTATGCAGGCACGCGAACCGAAACGCATCACGAGCTTCGCCGACACGCCCAGCGAGAAGGCCGCCATGATGAGGTTGGCCGGCAGGAAGGCCAGGCCCACCTGCAGCGGGCTGTATTGCAGCACCCGCTGCATGTACAACGCGGAGAGGAAGAACCACGCGAACATCGCCGCCGCCCACAGCACGCCCACCACGTTCGATACCGCCACGCTCCGCAAACGGAACAGCGACAGGCGCATCAGCGGCACGGCCACGCGCGACTCGATGACGAGAAAACCGACCATCAGCAAGGCTGACGCAGCGAGCAGGCCCAGCGTCTGCAGCGATTGCCAGCCCGCTTCGTTGCCGTTGACGATGGCGTACACCGCCAGCAGCAGCGAGCTCGTCACTGTCACCGCACCGGCCACATCCAGCGGCTGCGAGGTGTCGCGCTCGGCATCGCGCGGCAGTAGCTTCTGCGACAGCCAGAAGACCGCCAGGCCGAGCGGGATGTTGACGAGAAAGTTCCAGTGCCAGTGAAAAGCGTTGGTCAGCACACCGCCCGCCACCACACCGATGGAGCCGCCACCCGCACACACGAAGCCATACACGCCCATGGCCCGGGCGCGCTCGGCGGGCTCGGGGAAGAGGTCGATGATCAACGACAAGGCCACGGCCGACACAACGGCACCACCGAGCCCCTGTATCGCGCGTGCCGTGATCAGGAAGCCTTGCGACGTCGCCACGCCACAGGCCAGCGACGACAGCGTGAACAGCGCAATGCCAACGAGAAAGGCGCGCTTGTGCCCGTAGAGATCGCCCATGCGCCCACCGAGCAGCAGAAAGCCGCCATAGGTGAGCATGTAGGCATTCACTACCCAGGCGAGTGCCGATTCAGAGAAACCCAGGTCTTCGCGAATCGATGGCAGGGCCACATTCACGATGGTCGTATCGAGCACGATCATCAGCTCGCCCAGACACAGCAGGATGGTGGCGAGCCAGCGCTTGTCGCGCGGCACAGCGGGGGTGTCAGTCATCGTCATTCATTGCTCTCTGTTGCGGTGCTGGCCTGGCAGCAGATTTCTTCTTATGCCTGCGAGGGCGTGTCGGTCATGTGGAACAGTCCCCAGCCATGGCCGTCCGGGTCCACGAAACTGTGCGAGTACATGAAGCCCAGATCCTCGGGCTTGTCGTAGGTCGATCCACCCGCAGAGAGGGCTGCCGCAACGAGTCGATCTACTTCCTCACGACTCTCGCAAGCGAGATTGAGCAGCACCTCGACAGACTGATTCGTATCGCAGATGGCCTTGGGCGTGAACGCACGAAACCTGTCATGCGGACACAGCATCACGCACACGGCATCGTTGATCACGATACAGCCGCCTTCATCGCCGGAAAACTGCGGATGTGCTGCGAAACCCAAGGCTTCGAAGAACGCTACCGACTGACGGAAATCGGCAACAGGCAGGTTGATGAACATCTGCTTGCTCATGGCATTTCCTTTTCAATGCGGACAATCGTTCTGGCGACGTGGCGGGGAACGCCGATGCCCCGAGCGCGACTCACGCCACAGTCCCTTCGGCAAAAGCCGCAAAGCGCGCCAGCGTCTGCTGTCCGCCCTCCACCGCACCGTGCGCCTTCACCGCCGCGCAGGCCTCGGCACTCGGGAAGAGAGTGCGCAGCATCACCAGGGTCTTGCCATCCGCTGCTTCTGCAAAACTCACCACGGCCTTGAAGTGTTCGCGCTCGAAATCGCCATGCGAATACGCCAGCCGCTCGGGGCGCACAACTTCGCTATAGACAATGCGATTCGGCCAGTCCCTGCCATCCGGCCCGTGCATGGTGAAGCGCCAGACGCCGCCGACCGCCACCTGCATCTCGTACGTGGTGGTCGTGAAACCATTGGGCCCCCACCACAGACTCACATGCCTTGCATCGGTCCAGACATCGAACACCCGCTCGCGCGGCGCATTGACGAGTCGGGTGATGATGATTTCGCACTCGTCCATCATGCCGCCTGCGACTGCTCGTAATTCACCATCCACTGAATGCCGAACTTGTCTGTACACATGCCGTACACCGCGCCCCAGAACATGGGCTGGTACGGGCACTGGATCTCTCCACCCGCCGACAACGCGTCGAAGAGTCGCTTGCCCTCAGCCTCACTGTCCGGGTGCAGCGAGATCGACACATTGGTGCCCATCGTCACCGGCGGACACATGGGCGGCACCGCGTCGCTGGCCATCAGCATATTGTCGCCGATGGGCAGGGACACGTGAAGGATCTTCTCGCCCAGCTCGGGCGACAAGGGGCCGGCGCCTTCCATGGGCGGGCCGTCCTTGTAGCGCGACAGCATTCCGAACTCGCCACCGAAGATGGACTTGTAGAAGTTGAAGGCTTCCTCGGCCGTGCCGGGGAAGTTGAGGTAGGTGTTCATCTTGACCATGCTTTTCTCCGGGGCTGAATTCAGGACTGGGAACTGTTTTCGACGTGACGCGCAAAGTTGTCCAGGATGGCCTGCCAGCCCTGCTGCTGTTGCGCGATGGAATGCGTCTCTTCGGCATCGAAGTTGACACTCACCGCAACGCCTTCCGCACCTGGCGTGAAGACCACCTGCGCCGTGCGATCACCGAAGTCGTATTCGATGCGCTGATGCACATCCACCCGCGTGTAGGTGCCGGCGAAATCGAAGCCGAAGCTGCCATCCCTCGCCTCCATGCGCGAGCTGAAGGCTCCGCCGACGCGCAGATCCACCTCTGCGCGCGTGGTGTGCCAGTCGTCCGACGCGGCATTCCACTTCACGATATCCGCCGGTGTGGTGTAAGCCGACCAGACCTTCTCGATGGGGGCGCGGACTGTGGTCTGAACCTGAATTTTCATGTGTGTCCTTCAATGGATTGAACGATTACCACGTGCACGGCACGCGCAAGCGCTACAGCGACCTGCCGTCGTAGTGCTGCACGGGAATGCCGTCGAGATCGATGTCTTCGATGCTGCGGATGTTGATCGCTGCCATCGGCGTGCCGTCGGGCATCTTCCCCTCGGCAAAGGGGAGGATCCCGCACACCTTGCAAAAACGATGCTGGATGGCATGTTTGTTGAAGGTGTAAGTCGTCAGACTCTCCTCGCCCTTCAGCAGACGAAAGCGCGTGCGCGGCACGAACCACAGCAAGGAACCGCGACGCTGGCAGATCGAACAGTTGCACGCCATCGCGCCGGACAGTTCGCCCTCTGCTTCAAATGCCACGGCACCGCAGTGGCAGCTTCCTTTGTATTGCATGACAACTCTCCGTAAGTGTCGGGTTCAACCCGGAATGTTCGGCTCGACCAGGGTGAGCAACTGCGCAATCGACTCCTGCCAGCCGAGGTAACACATCTCGACGGGAATCACTTCGGGGATGCCTTCCTGCACCACGGTCAGCTCGGTGCCACACAGCACTTCCTTCAGGGTCACGGTGACCGTCATCTGCCCGGGCAGGTTGGGGTCGTCGAACTTGTCGGTGTAGACGATTCGCTCGAAAGGCACGAGCTCAAGGTACTCGCCGCCAAAGAAATGCGATGAACCGGTGCCGAAGTTCTCGAATGCCATGCGGAAGCTGCCGCCCACGCGCGCATCCATGTGCGCGACCTTGCAGACAAAGCCATACGGCGGCAGCCATTTCGCCAGCGCTTCGGGGTGGAGGAAGGCGCGATAGACCTTCTCGGGGCTTGCGCGCAGAACGCGGTGAATGCGGACGGTGCCGGTGCTCATGATGCGATGCTCCTGTTGGGAGGTTCAGTTCTTCTCGGCCGCCAGCTTCATGCCGGCCAGCCCTTTGTCAAAGTCCTTGCCGACGAAATCGCCGATGTCGCAGAAGACCTGAATCACCTTGCCAAGGTAGGTATTCGGGCCCTGCATGCTCCAGCTCACCGTGGTCGCACCGCCCTGCGGCTGCAGCAGGAATTCAGCCGTGTTGTGGCCCTCCATGGGCGCGAAGAACTGCAGGTCGATGAGGATGCGTGTGGGCTGCGTCGTATCGAGGATCTCCATGCGCCCCGCGCCGACCTGTCCGTTGCCTTCCCACGCATACACCGAGCCCTTGCCACTGGCGGGGCCGCTGAAGGTGCGCTTCATCGCCGGGTCGAGTTTTTCCCAGGGCGACCAGGCTTCCCACTGATGGAAGTCGTTGATGAGCGCGAAGATCTTCTCGGGTGCTGCGTTGATGCTGATCGAGCGCTGCACACGGAAGGTGTCCGGCTTGGTCAGCGCGAACAGCAGGATGCCGGCAATCAGGACTCCCAGCGCGAGGGCAATGCGTTTCAGAATTTTCACTCGATCTCTCCGTTTCGGTTGTTGTCTATTGATCAGGCGGACAGCGATGCCAGGTAGGCCGCCATGTGTTCGCCGTTGTCTTTCCAGCCGTCCAGCCACATCGCTTCCATGAAGTCGGTGGTGAAGTGGGCGGGTCGGTCTGCTACCCACTCGAAGCAGCTCAGCACCCGGACGCGCGTCTGCGCACCCAGCGCATCGAAGTGCACGGTCTGCAGCGTCTTGTGGAAGAGGCGGTCGTTCTCGTAGCAGGTCTCGAAGTAGACCAGGCGCGAAGTCGGCAGGACCTCGCGATAGATGCTGCTACTCACGTACTGCGCCCCCTCGGGGTGGAACATGCGAAAGCGCAGCTCGCCGCCCGGTCGCACGTCCATCACTTCGAGATCAATGCGGTGAAAGTGGCGCGGCCGCCACCACTTCAAGATGTGCTCGGGCCGCGTCCACACTTCGAACACGCGCGCCTGCGGCGCATCGAGCACGCGCTCGAAGCGCACAGTCGGCTTTTCGTCTTCCGGCACATTCCTTCTGCCAGCCCCCAGCAATGTCGACATCACTTCTTGCTCTCCCTGTGCTTCGGTTTCCGGACGGGTGATGCCTTGGCTTGTACCTCGGCGGCCTGCACCTCCTGCGCCTGCAGTTCGCGCAAATAATCTTCCAGACGATCCAGCCGCTGCTCCCACAGCTGACGATACTGCTCCAGCCAACCCGTCACCTCGCGCAGCGGCGCGGGCTCGATGCGGCAGGGCCGCCACTGTGCCTGCCGGCTCTGCGTGATGAGGCCGGCACGCTGCAACACCTTGAGGTGCTTGGTCACCGCCGGCAGGCTCATCTCGAAGGGCTCAGCCAGCTCGCTGACCGTCGTCTCGCCCGTTGCGAGACGCGCCAGAATGGCGCGTCGCGTGGGGTCGGCCAGCGCGGCAAAGGTGGTACTCAAAGGATCAGGTGCCATGACAGTCCGTTTTATTTAACCTTTTGGTAAATTATAGGCCGGTACATCGCTTGTCAAGCAGGCCCGGCGGGGCAGACCTGTCACGGTTCTGTAACAGACGCACGCGACATTGGCGGGTTTCAGGGAGACCCGTCATGCACCACGCCAAGCCCCATCTCACCGCCAGCCTGCTGGCGGCACTGCTGCTCGCCGCCTGCAGCAGCACCCCCGAAGCACCTGCCATCAACCACCCGGCCGTCGCCAGCATCGACAAGTACGTGGTCAGCATCCCAGCCAGCGCACAGCTGCCCTACGACGGCGCCTATGTCGCCGCCTTCGGCAAGACCATGACTTTCGCGCCGGGCTCGGGCCTCACCTATCGCGGCAAGGACGCGGAGGGACGCCTGCTGTTCTATGGCATTGGCGACCGCGGCCCCAACGGCGATTCGCCCAAGGCTTTCGTCGGCGAAAAGTCCTTCGCCAGCAAGGTCTTCCCCGTACCCGGTTTCATCCCGCGCTTTGCCGAAATTGTCGTCACCCCCGGCAAGGGCGCAGCCCTGACGCGCACCGTGCCGATCGGTTTCGATAGCGGCCCCGCCAGCGGCTTGCCGATTGCCAGTGGCAAGACCGGCAGCACGGGCGAAGTGGCGCTCACCGACAAACTCGCCACCCTGGGCTTCGATGCAAACGGCATCGACCCCGAGTCCATCGCCATCGACAAGGACGGCAACCTGTGGATCTCGGACGAATACGGCCCCTTCCTCATGAAGCTGGACCGCAACGGCAACGTGCTCGCCAAGTACGAACCGGGCAAGGGACTGCCCGCCATCATCGGCTCACGTCAGCCCAATCGCGGCTTCGAAGGTGCGACCGTGACACCGTCCGGCAAGATCGTCGCCGTCGTGCAATCGACACTCGACGTCGACGGCAAGACCAAGGACAGCGCCACCTTCACCCGCATCGTCGAGCTCGACCCCAAAACCGGCACGACGCGCCAGTTCGCCTACAGCATCGACATGACCCACTACCTGAAGTCGGGTGACGCCAAGCTCGGTGACATCGTCGCCATCGACGACACGCACTTCGCCCTCATCGACCAGGGCGCAGGCAAAAAGGGCATGCGCAACCTCATCGTGATCATCGACATTGCGGGCGCCACCGACATCAGCAATATCCAGGCAGCCGGCGGCAAGGCCCTGGAATACGCCACGCCGGCCGAGCTGGCTGCCGTGAAGTTCGTGCGCGCACAGACCCTGCTCGACATGCGCGATCTGGGCTGGACGCCCGAGAAGACCGAAGGCCTCGCCATCGTTGACGGCAAGCTCGCGGTGATCAACGACAATGACTTCGGCATCAGCAGCAGCGTGGCCGGTGACAAGGGCGACAAGATGAGCGCCTACGCGATCCGCGACGGCAAAGTCAGCGACAACGGCCGCTACAGCCTGGCGCCGAATGGTGAGAACACGCAGTTGTGGATCCTCACGCTGCGCGCGCCGCTGGCGAGCTATTTCCCGAAGTGACAGTTGAGCGGTGCGCAGTGCGCACCCTACACCCCGCAGGTGCGACTTCAGTCGCACAGCCGGAGGCCTTATCCACGACCAGCGTCCGGCTGAAGCCGGACCTACCGCGCCCGTCGCTGCGACTTCAGCCGCTAAAACTCCCGAAGCAGGCTACCGGCCAGAAGAACGGCCGTCGTAGAAAGCAGGGGCAGCGCAAGCCGCCCATGCATTTTTGTAGGTGCGACTTCAGTCGCACAACCTGCGGCCCCTGTCCACGACCAGCGTCCGGCTGAAGCCGGACCTGCAAAACCTCGCTCATTGATCCTTGCCCCTCTCCGGCATAATCGCTGTCCGCCCCACCCGCCGGAAATCTGCCGTGCCCTCCCTGTTCGCCCCCCTGCTTGATCGCTTCGAGCGCTTCATCAACATCTTCCCCGAGGCGACGCCCACCACGCCGCCCAAGGGCCTGTGGCCGTTCGTGTGGGCCGGCACGCAGGGTATGCGTGGCTGGATCGTGGCGATGGCGGTGCTCACGGCGCTGATCGGCATCTTCGAAGCGCTGCTGTTTGCCATGCTCGGCAATGTGGTCGACTGGCTGGGCACCTACAAGCCCGACACGCTGTGGCAGGAACAGGGGACGACCCTGATCGTGCTGACCGTGATCCTGCTCGCCAGCCCGCTGGTGCTGACGCTGCAGGCGCTGCTCAAGCAGCAGACGCTGGCGGCCAACTTCCCGATGCTGCTGCGCTGGAACTTCCACCGGCTGATGCTGGGGCAGAGCCTGTCGTTCTACCAGGACGAGTTCGCCGGCCGCGTCGCCACCAAGGTCATGCAGACGGCGCTGGCGGTGCGCGACACGGTGCTGTGCATCACCGACATCCTGGTCTTCGTGATCATCTACTTCATCAGCATGGTGGCCGTGGCGGCGCACTTCGATGCCTGGCTGCTGGCACCCTTCGCCGTGTGGCTGCTGCTCTACGGTGCGGCGCTGTATTTCTTCGTGCCCAGGCTCGGCAAGGTGTCGCAGGCGCAGGCGGATGCGCGCTCGCTGATGACGGGCCGCGTTACCGACGCCTACACCAACATCTCGACGGTGAAGCTGTTCTCGCACGGCCGCCGCGAGGCGGGCTATGTGCGCGCCGCGATGCAGGAGTTCATGGGTACGGCGCACGCCCAGATGCGCCTCGTCACCGGCATCGAAATCACCAATTTTTCGCTCAACATGCTGCTGATCATCGGTACTGCCGGCGTGGGGCTCTATCAGTGGTCGCGCGGCGAAGTCGGTATCGGTGGCATCGCGGCAGCCACCTCGATGGCGCTGCGCCTCAACGGCATCTCGCACTGGGTGATGTGGGAAACCGCGCGCCTCTTCGAGAACATCGGCACGGTGCAGGACGGCATGAACACGCTGTCGCGCCCTGCCACCATCAACGATGCGCCGGATGCGCAAGCCCTGCAGGTGCAGGCTGGCGAGGTGAAGTTCGAGCAGCTGCATTTCGCCTATGGCGGCAACAAGACGGTGATCAGCGACTTCTCGCTACACATCCGCCCCGGCGAGAAGATCGGCCTGGTCGGCCGCTCGGGCGCGGGCAAGTCCACGCTGGTGAACCTGCTGCTTCGCTTCTATGACCTGGAATCAGGCCGCATCCTCATCGACGGACAGGACATCTCGCAGGTCACGCAGGAGAGCCTGCGCGCGCAGATCGCCATGGTCACGCAGGACACCTCGCTGCTGCACCGCTCGGTGCGCGACAACATCGTCTATGGCCGCCCGGATGCGAGCGAAGAAGAGATGATCTCGGCCGCGACGCGCGCCGAAGCGCACGACTTCATCCAGCACCTGAGTGACGCCAAGGGCCGCAAAGGCTACGACGCCCACGTCGGCGAGCGCGGCGTGAAGCTCTCGGGCGGCCAGCGCCAGCGCATCGCGATTGCCCGCGTGATGCTCAAGAACGCGCCCATCCTGCTGCTCGACGAAGCGACCAGTGCGCTCGACTCCGAGGTCGAAGCGGCCATCCAGCACAGCCTCTACAGCCTCATGGAAGGCAAGACGGTGATCGCCATCGCACACCGCTTGTCCACCATCGCCGCAATGGATCGGCTGGTGGTGATGGACGAAGGCCGCATAGTCGAGGAAGGCGACCACGCCAGCCTGCTGGCACAAGGGGGCCTCTATGCGCGCTTGTGGGCGCACCAGAGCGGAGGTTTCCTCGGCGAGGAAACCTGACAATGACCGGTACGCCTGCGGTCAGTGGGCGCTCAGGTGAAGGTTCCCTTAATCAGCACCATGTTCTCCTCTTCACTGATGAGACCGTGCTGACCTAGAAAGGGGTCTTCCAGCGACAGGGGCGGCGCCCCCGGATGCAGCAGCTCATCATGCAACCCCGCCAGCTCGCGCTGTTCGTCGGTCTCAAAGAGCTCGTGCGACATCGAGAACCTGAATGGCGTCGGTACCATGGCCCACCTCCTTCCACGCTGGCTATGCATGTGCTTCCGGTATAGGCGCTCAGATGACAACAGGCATCAGGGTTTCCTGCAGTTCGGCGCGGGGAACTTCAGTGACGCATAAGTTTTATCGTCTGCGACACAGGCACCGCGAGCTCACTCGCCCAGTATCCACGCCGCAGCCTGCGCAACCACGTCGCGCTCGATGCCATTGAAGCCGTGATAGGCAAAGGCCTCGCAGGGGTCGCCACGACTCACACCCCTGGTGAACGAAAGCAGCTTCTTGCGCGGCACTGCGACGAGCTTGTCCATCAGGGCCGGGACTTCGCTGAAGGCGCAGTGCATGCATTCGTCGCGCTCGTGATGCACGACCAGCACAGGCATGCGCAGCGCCGCCAGCGGCATTGCCGGTACGGGGTGGCCGCCCTTGTCGGTCAGGATGGTGGCACTCAGCAACAGGCCGTCCGGGGCGTCACTGCCTGACAGCTCGCTCGCCACCCAGGCGACGGATTGCGTGCCGCGACTGGTGCCAACGAGCCACACCGGCAGGCGTGCCTGCGCGCGCACCCAGGCGATGACCGTCTTGACGTCGGCTACGTGATCGGGGCGCTGGCGATACCCCGACAGGAAGGGCGGACTTTGCCGGTCGGAGGGCGCATCAACCACCACTACAACGAAGCCCTGCTCGACAAACAGCTTGCGGCTGCGAATGAGAAAGTTGCCCTCTCCCCACCGGAAAGCACCCTCGGCCGTCAGTTGCAATCCGCCATGACCACCCGCAAAGAGGATTGCGACAGCGCGGGGCGCGGTGGGTGTGAGGACAAGCAAGCGTTGCGACACACCCGGACGCGTCGGGATGTCGACCACGCGTTGGTCAAGCTGCGCGCCCGCAAGCGTCGCCCATAGGGCCGTCACCATGACCAGCCAGAATTTGAGCAACCTGCCCATGCCTGCCTCCCGTGAGCGCAACGCCCCCTCTCGGGGCACAGCGCAGCATAGCGACAGGCCTGTCGGAAGTCTTCACCGGCAGCGGTGCCGCAGAGGGGGCATCGCCCCCTCATGCGTGCTGCGCAGGTGTGCTCAGGGCGCCACGCAGAGCGGCGTGCCACCCGCCTGCCAGTTCGCCTTGGTGCGGGCAATCAGGTTGCCGCCGTCGGTCTCGGGCGTGGTCTGCTGTCCCTCCCCCGCGCCGAACAGCAAGGCCACGATGTGCGCGCTGGCCACCTGCGGCAAGTTGGCGAAGAGATAGTCGACGCGGTTGTCCTTCCAGTGGTTCGTGGTGTTGTTCTGCGACATGTTGCCCAGCGGGATCTGCCACATGATCGAGGGTTTGCCGACCGTCTCGGACAAGGTCTTGCTCCACGCAAGATATTGCGCCGCCGTGGTGTCGGTCCACCAGCGATTCTGGCCAAGGCTGTCGTAGTAGCCCGCGTCGCGGTCAGACGGATCGGTGACGATGAAGTCACCCTGATCAGCGCCCAGCGCCTTCATGAAGTTGCCCAGGCTGGTGGCGTCGCCGCTGGAGGTATAGGTCCACGGCGAGGCGTGCAGCCCCACCTTGACGTTTGGTGCGTATTTGCGCGCCATCGCAATCATGCAGCGGGCAAAGCCGGCCGCGCTGTCTTCCTGCGTGCTGCAGTCCGTTGCATTGGCGCTCTTGACCTTGGTGGGCACCAGCGAGGGGTTGCTGTTCTGCTGGCGCACATAGCCCCACAGATCGGGCTCGACGTGCAGGATCGCCGTCTTGCTGCCTATGGTCTGCAGCAGGAAGCGCCAGTCATCGAGATAGCGCCCGAGCTGCGCCGCATCGTTGAGCGCGCCCAGTTGCGCGGCGCCTTCGCCCAGCCCCGAGCTGTGCAACTGCTCGTAATAGGTGATGACCGGGATCTGCGGGCGCGAGGCACCCTGCCAGGTTGCGGAAGCGGTGTTGTTGAGGTGCCACAGCACATATTGCCCCGGCGCCTGAGCCGGGTCCTGCCAGCAGCCCCACCAGTTGCCGCACGCCGACGAGCAACTGCTGGTGCAGGTGCCTGCCGGACGCACGCCCCCGGCGAGATAGAGGTAACGCGCATCGAACGGTGCGGCTGCCGCTGTGGTGTCGGTCATCGAGGCGCCCACCAGCAACTGGCTGCGCCCCATGAAGTTCGTGACTGAACAGGCCTGTGTCGCGGTCGACGATGACGCACTGCTGACCGAAGACGATTGCACCGAGGCCGACGAGGCGCTGGACGCCACACTGCTCGCCACACTGCTCGCCACACTGCTCGCCGCGCTGCTCGTCACACTGCTCGCCGCGCTGCTGCTGGCGCTGCTGGTGCTGCTGGTGCTGGTCACGCTGCTGGCGGCCGCACTGGAGGTACCACCGCCGCCGCCCCCGCATGCAAAGAGAAGCCCCGTCAGTACTACAGGCAAGAGGCTGGCGAGAACACGGCAAGGCTTCATGGCAGGCATGGCATCCCACGAAAAATAGAGTAAACCTCGATGGTGCAAGTCCACGCAGGCTGGCTCAAGTCATTCAGGTGCCAATGCTTTTGCAGAGCAGATGTGCGGTCAGCGGCACCAACATGCCGCCGGCTGTCCCGCACAAACGGCCGCCTCCCGCACCGCCAAAGCGCTTGACAAGCCCACGCACCCACGTGTGTTGCCTCTCGCAGTCCATACGAGCCCCTGCAAATGTTGTTCGCCACCCATTGCGAGCGTAGAAAATCGAATCAATCAACAACTCGAAAAGACTCTCACCACAAAAACCATCCTGACGAGTCGCGTTACGTGAGAGTTCTCTTTGTCTGCTCCACTCAGACCGAGAGTATTAACCCTGCGCGGAGGGAGCTTCAGAGAAATACATGCGGGAAACAGCTTCCTGCTTCGTAGCGCAATTAAGTCGGCGAGTGATCCGACGGTTGCTAATGGCCAGTGTCGATCTTTGTCAGTATCTTCTGCGCAAAAAGGCTGCTGATCGTGCGCCCCACAAGGGCAGCAGTGGCGTCGTCCAATTCGCTGGCTACCAACGCCTCCCGCAGCCGTTGCACTATCTGGAATTTGGTGACAACTATCGCCTCTCGACGCATCAAAAATTCAACAATCGTGGTGGCGAGGTCCAGGATAGGTATGCCGGTTGTTCTGCGCATAGCGTCATTGAAGCGCGGAAACTGAAAATCGCTGACAAATGCTGCTACGTTGGTTAACGATTGCCAGCGTAATGCAGAAATCGAGCTCATCCTGCGGTTCGACGAAGCGACCAGCGCACTCGACTCGGAAGTCGAAGCCGCTACCCGGCACAGCTTCTACAGCCTCATGCAAAGCAAGGCCGTGATCACTATTGCCCACCGCCTGTCGACCATCGCCGCGATGGACCTCCTGCTCGCCCAGGGCGGTCTGTATGCCAGGCAGTGGGATCACCCGAGCGGCGGCTTCCTGGGCGAAGAAGCCTGACCGCAAAAGAACCAAAGGAAGTCAGCGGCATGCATTGCCCATTGCAGCCTTACATCGGAGGCGGATTCGCGACCAGCTCTGCGTTGAATGCGTTGATCAATGCGTGCTCGCCGGGACCGGGATTGGCTCGCAGCGGACGGACCGCCTCGACGACAACCTCGGGGATTTCAGTGGCAAGCCCCTCCATTGTCTGCGCGATAAATGCATCAACCGGCATGGCGCGCGGATCTCCGCTCTTTTTGATGAGATCGGTATCCACCCAAGGAGGTGCGATTTCCTGCACGGTGACGTTTGTTTCGCGCAGCATGAAGCGTTGTGACAGTGCGTAGGAATGCAGCGCCGCTTTGGTGGCTGAATACACTGCGCTCGGGGCCAGTGGTACGTAGGCCAGGATCGATGTGTTGTAGATGATCGTTGCTCGCGGTTGGCGCTTCAGATGCTCGATCAGCGCAGAGCTCAACAGAATGGGCCCAAGCACGTTGGTATCGATGAGTCGACGTGCGCTCGCCTCGTCGATCTGCCCGGCCGCGTTGTCGAAAGGCATGATACCGGCATTATTCACCAGCACATTCAGAGTCGGGTAGCGGGCAATGAGGGTTTGAGCGACAGACTGGATGCTGGCCGGGTTTGCAATATCCAGTTCAATGGCTTCCATGCCAGGGTTGGCTGCTACAACTTCGTCGAGCAAAGCCTTTCGGCGCCCGGCGATGATGACTTTGTTGCCACGCTGATGGAAAGCCTCGGCCAGGCCGCGGCCGATGCCTGAGCCGCCGCCTGTAACAAGAATGGTGTTGCCGTCGAGTTTCATGATGTGTCCTTTGTAAGTTGTTGAGGTCTGGCGAGTCCTGCGATCAGGCCTTGCGCGTACTTGCGATGAATGCGGCTATCTGCGCAGCAGCCGACTCCGGATGTTGGTGATGCGGCCCATGACCTGCTCTCGGATAGGTGATCAGGCTCAAGGTCGGCAACTGGCCGTTGAGGGCGTACCAGTTCTCGATCGGGAAAATGATGTCGTGATCAGCCCCCAGATGCAGGATGGGTGTCTTGGTGGTCCTCAAGACGTTCAGGATCTCGTCAGCCGGAAAGACAGGATTGCGCGGCGTCGTGCCTATCTGGCTGATCGCCCAATCGGCGGGTACATCAGGGCTGCGCGCAATCTTCTGCGCCATGATTCGATCGAATGAACGCTTCGAAGCCGCGCGACTGCCCTCATCTGCAGGCTCAAAGAAAATTGTGGTGAAGTTGTCCAGACTGATGCCGGGTACTGCCGCAGCATCGTAGAACAGCTGTTCGGCCTGCTTGACCAGCTTGCCGGGTGGCGTCGTTGCCAGCAGGACAACGTGGCTGACGTCTTGCCCGAACATCGCCATATAGATTTGCGCGACGATGCCGCCGATGGACCAGCCCGCAATGACCACGTCCTTCAGACCCAGTGCATCCACAAGATCCTTGGCGTCTTTCACCATGGCAGCCGGGTTGTAGCTCCTCTCGCCGGTCGACAGCCCGAGTCCCGAATAGTCGAAGGTAACGACTTGAAAGCCCTGTGCGGCGAGTGCGTCGATGAAGGCGGGGTCCCACAGGCCCAGCACTCCCCGGAAACGATTGCACAAGACGATGGGCTTGCCAGAGCCCACTGAACGGTAAGCGAGCTTACGCCCCCCGACTTCTACAAACCGTGTCGTTGCGGTTGCGGAACGGACGTCCGAGTTGCGGCCAGCCTGCGCATTTACAGCGTGGGGCCAGGCAACGGAAAACACCGCCGCAACTGCAGCACCTGCACTGAGGGCCTGACGACGTGATGGCGACTCCAGCTGGCCTTGCTCAACGGGTTGGGTGGATTGGGCAAGCGTTGCCCGCGCTTTGGAAACTGCATCTTTCATGGGTTAGCTCCTTGGTTTTGCGCCAATGGCTTCGGCTGCGGCCCGAATACCGGACCGACAACTTGCATTTTGCAAGTCACCTGACGCACGAGTAACTTGCTTTTTACAAGTCACATCGTACAGACGTCACTTGCAAAAAACAAGCTACGTGCTTAGGATCGGCGACATGATGAAATCGCCCCACAAAAACTCCTGCGTCGAGGGCTATCGCTCTACCTGCCCGATCGCTAACGTCCTGGACATCGTGGGCGACAAATGGACCTTGCTCGTGGTGCGGGACCTGCTGATGGCAGGCAAGCGGCGCTATGGGGAGTTTCAGGAGTCGCCGGAAGCAATACCGACCAATATTCTGGCCGAGCGTCTGAAACGCCTCGAAGCGGCCGGCTTGGTAAAGAAGGAGCTCTACCAGGAGAATCCGCCGCGCGCCGAATACTTCATCACCCGCAAAGGTGCTGATCTGGGGCCGGTGCTGGAAGAGATGGGACGGTGGGGGCTCAAGCACTTACCGGGCACCATGCTGCCTGAGCAGTTCATCGCACCGCAGATTCGCGATTAGCCTCGCGAGCGGGCATCACCCGAACTCTCTGCGGCTTCACTGTCACACCTCACAAAAGGCTCGACATGCCGCTAGCGGGGTATGCCCCCTGCTGCAGGGCACTGAGCAGGCACGATCGAACGGTGGAACTGTTTGGTCGTGCCTGGAGCGGCCGCATGTCCGTACTCGTGGCCACGAGAGGCCCGCTATCTGTTGGGCTGCGCTATCGATCTGAGCGACAGAACGCTCAATCTGGGCGTCGAACGACAGCAAATTTCCGTTTGTGTGCCCCTTGAATTACCGCAGTGCCGCACCTACCATTAGCACTCGCCGGAGTTGAGTGCTAACAATTCATCTGTACGCCTCCTCCCGTTTTCTGGAAAACGCCTCGCGTTCTCTTTTTAATCAAGTGCTTACCCTTATTTCAGGAGTAGAAATGAGCATTCGTCCCCTGCACGACCGCGTGATCATCAAGCGCATCGAAGCTGAGCGCACCACCGCCAGCGGCATCGTTATCCCCGACAGCGCTGGTGAAAAGCCCGATCAAGGCGAAGTCATCGCCGTGGGCAAGGGCAAGATCCTCGAAAACGGCAGCGTCCGCCCGCTCGACGTGAAGGTCGGCGACCGCGTGCTGTTCGGTAAGTACGCCGGCCAGTCCGTCAAGGTCAATGGCGAAGAAGTGCTGGTCGCCCGCGAGGAAGACATCCTCGCCGTGATTGAAAAGTAATCCGCGCCTCGTACGCACCCAAGAATTCCTCAATCTTTCTGGAGTCATGAAACATGGCAGCTAAACAAGTTCTGTTCGGCGACGACGCACGTACCAAGATCGTCACCGGCGTCAACATCCTCGCCAATGCCGTCAAGGTCACCCTGGGTCCCAAGGGCCGCAACGTGGTGCTCGAGCGCAGCTTCGGCGCCCCCACCGTGACCAAGGACGGTGTCTCCGTCGCCAAGGAAATCGAGCTGAAGGACAAGTTCGAGAACATGGGCGCGCAGATGGTCAAGGAAGTGGCTTCCAAGACCTCCGACAACGCCGGTGACGGCACCACCACCGCGACCGTGCTGGCACAGGCCATCGTGCGCGAAGGCATGAAGCTGGTCGTGTCGGGTCACAACCCGATGGACCTGAAGCGCGGCATCGACAAGGCTGTTGCAGCCCTCGTCGCCGAAGTGAAGAAGGCCGCCAAGCCCACCACCACCAACAAGGAAATCGCACAAGTCGGTTCGATCTCCGCCAACAGCGACAGCTCCATCGGCGACATCATCGCCAACGCGATGGACAAGGTCGGCAAGTCGGGCGTCATCACCGTTGAAGACGGCAAGTCGCTGGACAACGAGCTGGACGTCGTCGAAGGCATGCAATTCGACCGCGGCTACCTGTCGCCCTACTTCATCAACAACCCGGAAAAGCAAATCGCCGCTCTGGACAACCCGTTCGTGCTGCTCTTCGACAAGAAGATCTCGAACATCCGTGACCTGCTGCCGGTGCTGGAACAAGTCGCCAAGTCGGGCCGTCCGCTGCTGATCATCGCTGAAGACGTCGATGGCGAAGCCCTCGCCACCCTCGTGGTGAACAACATCCGCGGCATCCTGAAGACCGTTGCCGTGAAGGCACCGGGCTTCGGCGATCGTCGCAAGGCCATGCTGGAAGACATCGCCATCCTGACCGGTGGCCAGGTGATCTCCGAAGAAGTCGGCCTGTCGCTCGAAAAGGCTACGCTGGCCGACCTCGGCCAAGCCAAGCGCATCGAAGTCGAGAAGGAAAACACCACCATCATCGACGGCAACGGCAAGGCTGATGCGATCCAGGCACGTGTGGCCCAGATCGACGCACTGGTCGAAGCATCGACCTCCGACTACGACCGCGAAAAGCTGCAAGAGCGCAAGGCCAAGCTGGCCGGCGGTGTGGCCGTGATCAAGGTTGGCGCTGCCACCGAAGTTGAGATGAAGGAAAAGAAGGCCCGCGTTGAAGACGCCCTGCACGCAACCCGCGCAGCCGTCGAAGAAGGCGTCGTGGCCGGTGGCGGTGTGGCACTGCTGCGTGCCCGCGCTGCTGCTGGCAACATCAAGGGCGACAACGCCGATCAGGACGCTGGCGTCAAGATCGTGCTGCGTGCCATTGAAGAGCCGCTGCGCCAGATCGTCGCCAACGCCGGTGACGAGCCCTCCGTCGTCATCGCCAAGGTGCTCGAAGGCTCGGGCAACTTCGGCTACAACGCTTCGAACGGCACCTACGGTGACCTCGTCGAAATGGGCGTGCTGGACCCCGCCAAGGTGACCCGCACGGCACTGCAGAACGCCGCTTCGGTGGCTGCCCTGGTGCTGACCACCGACTGCATGGTCGGCGAGCTGCCGGAAGACAAGCCGGCCGCTGGCGGCATGCCTGACATGGGCGGCATGGGTGGCATGGGCATGTAATGCCCTTTCGCCCCGGGTCGCACAGGCATTTACTGCGCGGCCTGAGCCCGGTAGATCTGTATCAAAAACAAAACCCCGCCTCGGCGGGGTTTTGTTTTATTGGTGATTATTGATTGATGGCCAATACATCAAGAAAGCATCTCAGAACTTGACGCGCACCCCTGCTGCCGCACTCTGCCCGACAGTCAGATCCTGTACGCGGTCATCCATGCCGATGACGTAGATGTCGATATTGCTGTCGTACGAATACACGTAAGCGGCACTCGTGATGGTGTGGCGGCGTTCGATGGCTTCGCCTTCCGCCTTGGAATAGCCGTACTGGAAAAGGATATTGCCCGGCCCTGCCGGGACCGACGCGCCTACTGAGCGGTTGTCACTTCTGACATGGTTGCCGCAATTCCGGTCTGGAGACGCAAGGCAACGATCACTGGTGCGCGAATACAGCGCAAACAGTTTCATGAAACCGAAGTTGTAGTTGGCCCCCAGCTGCCATGCATTCTCCTTGGTCGGGTCGTTGACACCGTCGTCGACACGCACATCCTGAGCCGCGAATTCGACGCCCAGCAAACCGATGGCCCACACCAGGCTACCCGATGAATATTTGCCGCGCTTGAGGCCCTTCTGCGTGGCGTACATCAGGTTGAGCGTCCCGCCCTCGAAATTCGGTGAGGTGTAGGCAAAAGCACGATCCCAGTAGAAATCCCCCTGCACACCTTCGAGGTTGCCGCTGAAGAACAGCGCACGAATGGGCGGAGAGAAAATGGAATTGCCCAGTGCGTTGAAGCGGTTGGTGGTATCAAACAGGAGAGATTGCAAACGTCCATAGCGAAGGTTGCCGTAGGGGCTGCGCAACGAGACAAAAGCATTGCGTGACAGCATGGGGTCTGAGTCACGACGGCCGGTCTTGCGATCCTGGAAACGCAGGAATGTCTCTGCAGCCCCCGCCACAGTCCAGCCCCCATCAAACCCATAGCTGCCGGTGACGCCCACAAAGCTCGGGCTCAGCGAATTGCTGTTCAACCGCGTCTCGCCGCGGATACCGGCTTGCGCGATGTGGCCATAGGACACGTCGGCAATGCCGTAGTAGTCATAGTCAAACTGTGCGTAAGCGGTACTGCACAGAAGGAGACTCAAGCCCGCCAGCGCGCCGCGCATAGCCCTCAACAACCCCGCTCTCATGTTCTTCATCACTCTCTCTTCACAACATTTGTAACGGCCGCGCCGGCGAGCCGCTGGATTCGATTCTGGAACTACCTGGCGTGCAACTGCCCATCCGCGCGCACGCCGATAATCATCCCGATGTCAGGCCAGGAACAGCCAGACCAGATTCATCAAGGCATGCAGGCACACGCAGGGCGCCACACGGCGCTCGCGCTGGTACACCGCTCCGATGAACAATGCCGGTAGCATTACCAGCAAGGCCGCGACATGACCACGCACCGTCCAGTGCGCAACGGCAAAGGCGACGGCAACCAACAGGTTCGCGCACCATGGTGCAAGCTGCCGCTCGAGCAACGATGCTTGCAGGCCCATACGGAAAATCACCTCTTCCGCCACTGGCGCCAGCAGCAACAGGACGACGGCCTGCCAGGTCAGCAGGGTCTGCCCTGCCATACCCCCTGCCGGGATGAGCAGCGCGCCGGCAAGCAGCAGGGTCCGCCATGGGAAGGCGGACGCCCGACCGCTGGCCTGTGCCTGCCAGGTAGCACTCACGGCTGCTCCCTGTCTTCCGTCGCGCGACGCACTTGCCTGCTGCGATACACCAGCACACCTGCAGCAACCAACACGATCAACCAGAGCGTCGGATCAAAAGGAGATTCGCCATTGGCGATCGAGCAGCCACCGCCCCCACCACCAAGCGTACCGGTGGAGGTCTGAGTCGTACCCTCGGCCTGGCCATTGAGCGTAACGATGGCGTTCGGTGTGTCTGCTGCATTCGACTCGATTCGCAGGCTACCGCCCCCCGCACCCGGCGAGGACGGCAGGAAGGTCAGCGTCACGGCACATTCGAAGCCAGGCGAGAGATCGAACGGCGGCAGCGGACAGGTCTTGTACTGGATGGCGTACTGCCCACTCAGCGTAATCTTGTCGATATGCAAGGCATCGCTTCCCGAGTTGCGCATGCGCAGCTCGACCGGAGCCGACCCTTCACCGACCTTGAGGTAGCCGAAACTCAGTGAAGTTGCCGACAAACTGATGTTCGCCGCAGCACCACCCGAGCCCGTGCCCTGCAGATCAAACGCGCCGGGCGAAGTACCGGTCGACACGACCTGCACCGCAGCCTGCTTGGTGCCCAGCGAAGCCGGCGCGAAGCGCACCTTCACGAGGCAAGTCTGGCCTTCATAGAACGCGGCGCCGACCGAACAACCGCTCAGGTCGACAGTGAAGCTGCTCGAATTCGCACCCACGATGTTGACGAGATTCAAGGTCGCCCCGCCAGGGCCCATGTTCTTAAGGGTCGCCTGTTGCTCGGCAGAGATCGAGCCTGCTGCAACCGTGCCGAAATTGAAGGGGGACGTCGTCTGCCAAGCCAGCACCGGCGCTGCCGTTGCGCTGCCGGAGCCATCCAGCGGTACGGAATGCGGCGAACCTGCAGCGTTGGAGCTGAGATTCAGCGTGCCGGTAATCGACGCCGCCACCGATGCGGGACTGAAGCGGATATCGATGCTGCACGATGCCCCCGCCGCCAACGATGAACCGCAAGGCGATGCTGTCACGAGCGAGAACGAAGCGCCCGAGACACTCAGCGACGAGATGTTCAGCGTCGCCGTACCGGAGTTGGTTAGCGTGACAGTCTTGGCCGGATACAGGCCGCCAACTGTCTGCGTGCCAAAGCTCAGAGTCGTTGGGCTCAGCGAAACCTGCGGTGCAGGAACGGGAATGCCGGTACCAGAGAGCGTAATCAGCTGCGAGCCGTTATTCGCATTGGAAGCCAGTGTCAGCGATGCCGTACGGCTGCCCAGCGCGCTGGGCGAAAAGGTCATGATAATGGTGCAGGTGCCGCCATTGGCAGTCACTGGCGTACCCAGCGCACAAGTGCCGCTGCGCGAGTAGTCGCCCGGGACGCTACCACCCAGAGTCAGGCCACTCCAGCTCAGATCGGCATCCCCGGTGTTGGTTATCGTCACCGCGCTCGCAGCAAGACTGCTGCCCAGCTGCACGCTGCCAAACGTCAATGTGGACTGCGTGAGCGTGATGTGCGCCGCAGGCGCTGCCGTTGAGGTGCCATTGAGCGTGACCGCTTGCGGGCTGCCTGATGCGTTATGCGTCACGCTCAGTGAAGCGTTACGCGTCCCCACCGTACCGCTCCCCGGCGCGAATCGCACAACCAGTGTGCACGAACCCGCTGCAGCAATGACGCCACCAGCCACACAGGTGTTGCCTGCTCCCAGCGAGTAGTCGCCCGACGCCGCGCCAGAGAAGCTGAGTGTGCCCAGCGTCATGCTTGCGTTGCCATTGTTCGAGATGGTCGTGGACTGCGTTGTGTTCGTCCCTTCCATCGTCGAGAAGGTCAGCGTGGACGAAGCGATCGAGAACGACGGGCCCAAGCCGGTGCCGGTGAGCGTGATCGAACGCGACGGTGGCGTAGGGTCCTGACCGTTATTGACGAAAGAGAAATCCAGCGAACCGTTACGCGAACCGAAAGTGGAGGGCGCAAACCGTACGGTGATGGTGCAGGTACCGCCATCTACCGGAACGACACGCGTCGGGCAGGACTCAGCAGTAATGCTGTAGTCGCTGCTACCACTGGTGATGCTGGGGGCGCCGTAGGTGATTTCCGCGCCACGCATATTGGTGATCGTGATGTTGGCCGTGCTGTTGCTACCCACCGAGGTGTTCGAGAAACTCGGGGTGCTGACTACGGCGTTGCGCGCCGACAGCAGGAAATTACGGTACGCCGTGATCTGCGCATTCGAAAGGGTGTAGCCATAACCGGAGTTCGGCGCGGGACCATTACTATCCCCCATTGGGGCGACACTCGCCTTGAGCTTGTTGCGGAAGCTCGTGTCATCGCTCATCCAAGACGCGGACACGGCAAGGATCTTGCCGTAGCTTGAAGAAATCGACGGCGCAACAACGTAATTGCCCGCACTGCCATGACAGCTTACGCAATCGCTGGCCTGCCAGTCTGTCAGATCGCTTGCCTGTGCCTGCAGTCCAAAGCCTGCAAACACGAGGCCGGCGAGCCACAAAGCCGCTCGCCGAGCCCGATACGTGGTGAAACGGATGGATGACATTGCTGACAGACTCCCTGACCTTTATTCGTTTTGGTGTATCGCCACTGACGGGCGATTACATGCAGTCCACTACCCTGAATTCCACGCGACGATCCAGCGCATCGCGAAAATCGTCAGTACCCAGTCCGACCAGCGCCTCACGCGAACCCGCACCTGCCGAGCTCAAGCGCGACCGCAGGGCACGATTGCGCCCTTCGAGCTGCTTGGTCACCGCTTCGGCACGACGCAGCGACAGGCGCTCGTTGGTGCGCGCACTGCCTGAGCGGCTGGTGTGCCCGACAACCTTCATGCAGACCGGCGACTTGCCTGTCTGTGATGCGATGGCGTTGAGCCACATCTGGTACTGCGCACTCTGGTCTTCGGCGCTCTCGAAATCGGTCGTGCCTGTACGGAACAGCATTTTCACGGGCAGCTTCTTGGCGTCGATGCCCGAGTCAACGATCTTCGTGAACGCGTCTCGGGCCGCATCACGCTTGCCGAGCTCCCAGTTCGTCAGGTAAAGACCGTTCAGAACACGCAGATCACCGGGCTCAGCGAGCTTCGAGGCTTCGGTATACAGACGCAGCGCCTCCTGCGTCTTGTCCGCGTTGTAGGCCATCATGGCCTCATTGATGACGGCCGCAGCCGGCAAGCGGGCAAGATACTCCGGGTCAGCCGGATCACCGATTTCGGTATTCACCTGACATGAATTGATGTAGGCGCTGACCGTCTTGTCCTTGTGCCAGGTCGGGCTGTTTCGGAAGAACGGCAGCGGCTCCGGGTTCACCGAGTTAACCGTTGCGCGATCAAGATTCTTGGAGACCACACGGCCCGTGTTCAGGTCGATCAAGGTCAGCCAGATACGGAAGGCATCGGGTGGCGTATCGATGGCGCGCTCGACATTCACCGGCGTCAGCGTGCCGATCAACAGCAAGGGCTTCTCGGCCAGCGACTCGCGTGACAGGCGCTTGATGGTCCAATCGGGATACTTGCGCTTGAGAAGCGCCTCCAGGATGAGGCCCATCTTCACCGTGCTGACGGTCTGCGAACCGGTGTTGGCGTCAATCAGCGGATCGATAACCAGACTGCGACGGCCCGACGCCAGCTCACGCTTGGCGTCCTCCAGCAGCTTGTCCCCGGCGCGGTCCACCGCATCGTCGAACTTGATGGGGTCCGGCGCCACGATGGATTTGGCCGACAGCGGTCTGGTGCTTGCCACCGGCACAACTGCAGGCGCAGGCGAGGCCGTCGCCGCCGCTGTCGTGCCCGCAGCGGGCTTGGTCACGGCGGGCGGATTTGTTGTCGGTGAAGTGACTGCGGCCGTGTTCTGCGAACTACCCCTGGTGCTGCAAGCCGTCACCGCGGCAATCAAAAGCAGTGGCAGGAGGAATTGGCGATTGGCAATGGTAGGCATGGTTATGTCTCCGAAGATTTGTGACCTGGCGGGCTTAGTGTCGCGGGTAGACCGGATCCGGCGCAGCCTGGGTACAACCGAGGAACTTGGTCATCAGATCAGCCAGCGTAGCGTCCGACTCGATCTTGAGACGCAGACGATCCAGTGACATCAGGGCGTTGGGCATGATGCCGTTGTTGTAAAGGTTGGAGGAATTGCCGCAGATGTGCGACGTCCCCTTGTAGGGGATCAGCTTGGGCTGAGTGCCCGTACCGGCATCCCAGTCAAACGCGTCCGGCATGGCAACGTGGCAGGTACGGCACGACGTGCCGACAACCTCGTGATAGAACTTGGCTGCGTCAGCCGACGTTGCGCTGATGCCCACACTGGCAGGGTTGAACGTCGACCACGCAGTCGGCACGTAAGATTTGTCGAGCACGTATGGGGGGCCCGCTGCGTACCACCCATCGATCAGCGCCGTGGTCGCCGCCGACGGACCGGTCTGCTTGACGAGCTGATTGAGCTGGTAGATCGCATTCGACTGCACAGCTTCGGTCAACCCGGAGTATCCGGAGAACAGGTAGTTGCCCGTGTCGAAGGGCAGGAACTTGGCGCCAAGGTCCGGCGTCGGATGGCCCGACTCGCCGAAACGTCCGACATAGGACGCACCACCGTGGCACGCCACGCAGGCACCGGGCACGAACTTCTCTCCGCGACCGTCCAGATTGACCGAAGTCATCAGCTTGCCGCCAGGGCCGAAGATCAGGAATTTGGTGAAGGGGTTGCCACCGCTGCGACCCGTCGTCGGCGAGTACTCCATCGCCACGCAAGCCACCATCTTTTCATCGGCCAGCCCGCGCGCGACGACGAAGTCGATTTCCGACTGCGAATCAGTCTCGGGGCCCGGGTGATTACAAACGTAGAAAGCCACCTTGGTCGCAGACACCTGGGTCGCCGTCATGCGGCGTACCAGATTCAGGTCGCGCTGGTTGATGTAGATCGCCGAGACCTCGGTATTGGAACCGCGCCAGGGGCCGAACTTGTTCTCGCGCAGCCAGTCATTCAACGAGATCGGGCCGATCATGTTGCCCTGCGAATCGCAGTCCTGCACGGCACCGAAGGAACGGTAGTAGAGGCAGCCGCTGAGACGCGTATCCAGCCCCTTGAAAGCCAGGAACCGGTTGAAGCCCGGCACGTTGACCGAATAGGACCCGGGGATCGGCACGACCATCTCGCCGCGCAGGTTGCCATCCGGGCCATAGCCCGCCATCTTGGTCACCACAGGACGACTATTGGGAATGACGTAGGACAGCTCCAGCGGCGTCGAAGAGCTGTACCCGCCCGACACGGCAGGCACATCCAGCGTCGTCGTGAAGCCTTCACACGTCACCTTCAGCTTGAGGCTGGCATCGACCACCACCGAAGCGTCCAGCGCGTAGTCGCCGAAGCTATTGACCTTGACCTGCGGCGTCAGCGCCGTACCGTTGGCGGCAAGCAGCTGCACATTGGCCGTGGAATAGACGTTGAACAGCTCGTTGCGCATCCCGCAGACGCCACCATCCTGGAAGCCGATGTGGCCGAACAGCAGCAGGTTGCGGCCCGCGGCCGCGGCTGGGCTGAGAGACCAGGTCAGCAGCTTGGCCGCCGTCTTGCTCACCGTGCTCGTGGAGCAGCCGTCGAGCTGCGTCCCCTGCAGGGTCGTACATGTCACCGAATAGTTGCCTTCCGGCAGGCGCGGCACGACGAGTTCGCCGCCGATATCGGTTTCGCCCGCGAACACCTGCACGTTTGATGAATTCTTCACAACAACCTGCACGCCAGGCAGATAGACCTCGCGCGCCTTTGTCCCGCTGGTCGACGCGAACATGGTCGAAAAACCAGCCTTCAGCCGCATGCGCGTTGCGTTGCCATCGAACTCATCGCCCGAAGCGACGGTGGGGGCCACATAGGCAACAGGAGACGGCACCGGCGCTGCTGTCTTGAAGCCGTCGGTCGACACGACGTATTGCTGCTCTACGTAGCCGCCCTTGCCATCCGAAATCAGCACGTAGGCGAAATGTGCACCCGGTCCGAGTGGCAGGGTCCACACGGTCTGCTTGCTGTTCTTGTTGCTGATCGAGCCAGCAGTGACGCGCCACTGATAGCTCAGGCCATCGCCATTGGCGTCACTGGCATCGACACGCAGGGTAGTGTTGGCCGCGCCGGATTCCACCGGGTCCTTGACTTCGTCGTTACCCGCGCCGCCGCAAGCGACGACGAACAGGATGATTACAACGGATGTCCATATGGCTGTTAGCCAGCGGATGGGCAAAGTACGCATCTGACCGCTCTCTCTGTTATTGACTTCTTGACTGGCTCTGACGCGGCCAGCTGATCCAACAAGCAAATCCTGAGCCATTGCTGTCGGTCATTCCCGACCCGTCTGGCCGGCTGTCGCATCTTTGTAACGCGACTGATTTTTAAGCGAATTCTACCAAGACGTCGACCTGAAACGCCCTTCCGTACAGCGGGCGGGCAGCACACAGGCTGACCGAATGCACAGTTTTCCTGTCGTTGGGGTAGTGCATACGGGGCACGATCAGGTGGCATCTGGACATTGTGAGGGCGCCGTATGACAGCCTCTCGGGCAATCGATCACGCCAGCCCGTTCGTCTTGTGCGACGCAGCGCGTCTTGCCGCCTCCGTACGGGCACGCAAAGTCGCTGCAATCGGGACGGAGGCTTCGATGCCATCACGACCAGGGCAGGCCGGCGCCGTTCATGCGCACCTGCGACGAAGACGCGGAGATGATCCGAAGACAACCGCTCCCGCAACGCAGCCTGAAGGCGTGGCTCGCTTCCGACCGCAGGAATGGCCCTCCCCGGACACTACGAGGTAAGCTGACGAGCCCGAGCCGGTATGCAACCGTGCTTGGCACTCCCGAAGTGGAAACCCGACGCTCCACCCCCTCTTCACCGTTTCTGAAAGGCAAGCAGATGGCACTCAAACTCGGACAAACCGTCGCAGACCAAGTTACCGGCTTCCAGGGCGTACTCACCGCACTCGCAGACCACCTCACCGGCGAACGCCGTGGCCTCGTTGCCTCTGCCGCCATACGCGACGGCTTCATGCCCGCTGCGCGCTGGTTCGACGTACGTCGCCTGCAGATCGTCAAGAGCGAGGTGCTGACGCTGAAGCCTCACGTCGAACCGAAGACCCCCAAGTCGCCCACCAAGAAAGCCAAGTA
This sequence comes from Viridibacterium curvum, assembly GCF_039544165.1. Taxonomy (NCBI): domain Bacteria; kingdom Pseudomonadati; phylum Pseudomonadota; class Betaproteobacteria; order Rhodocyclales; family Rhodocyclaceae; genus Viridibacterium; species Viridibacterium curvum. The sequence continues at coordinate 232,108 of NZ_BAABLD010000007.1, read as the reverse complement.
AGCCGCCTCCAGCCCGGCCGCACTCACGGCCGGGCGCCCCGTTTTGTTTATCATGCACGCCTCACCACCCAATCGCGGAGACGCCTGCATGCGCCCCTTGTCGCACACGATCCTGCCCCTGCTTTGCGCACTGGGCATCGCAGCCTGCAGCCAACAAGACGAGGCAACACCTCGCACCGAGGTCACAGTCGAAGCACCCGCGGCAACACCTGCGCCGGCCGTCAGCGCCCCTGCCGCAGCCGACCCCGAGCTTGCCAACACGGCGGAACAGGTCGTCCCGCAGTTCCACCTGGCCTACATGGATCAGGTCTACGCCAGCATCTACAACAGCGCAGCACCCGACATGCGCCTGTTCATGCCCCAGCACGAGTTCGTCGCCTACATGGAGGGCATCCGTCGCAAGATGGGCCAGGTCCAGGCTGCCAAGCGCAGTGACGCTACAGCCGTCGGTAATGTCGTCACGCTGCGCTACAACACCACCTACGAGAAAGGCCCGGCAGTCGAAGAGTTCACCGTCCGCGTCAGCGGCAAGGACGCCGCCCTGCTCGGCTACCGCATGGTGTCGCCCTCAACCTTCTGAACCCGCGCTGCGTGGCAGCGTGATGCAAGCGCTTGCCGCCCCCGCGTTGCTCTGCAATCCTGTCGCGCTTCGCTGGCCTCCTTCTGCCCATGCCCGTCTCCCGCTACATCAAGCGCGCCCTGCTTCTCCTCCTTCTGCTCGCCTTCGTCTGGCTGCTGTGGCTGTTCGGTCACATCCTGTTCTGGAAGTGGTTCAACCCCAGCGAAACGAGCTTCATGTCGATCCGCCTCGAAGAGTTGCGTGAGAAGAACCCCAAGGCGGAGCTCAAGCACCAGTGGGTGCCCTACGAACGCATCTCGGTACATCTCAAGCGTGCCGTCATCGCCGCCGAGGATGACAAGTTCGTCGATCACGAGGGCTTCGACTGGGAGGGCATCCAGAAAGCCATCGAGAAGAACCAGAAAAAGGGCAAGGCCGTCGCCGGCGGCTCCACGATCAGTCAGCAGCTCGCCAAGAACCTGCTGCTGTCGCCCTCGCGTAGCTACTGGCGCAAAGCCAACGAGGCGGTCATCACGATCATGATCGAGCTCAGCTGGGACAAGCGACGCATTCTCGAGGTCTATCTCAACTCGGTGGAATGGGGTAACGGCGTCTTCGGCGCCGAGGCCGCCGCCCGGCACTATTTCAACGTACCCGCCGCACAGCTCAGCGCAGCCCAGGCCGCGCGCATCGCCGTCATGCTGCCCAACCCGCGCAAGTTCGAGAAGAGCTACTCGGCACGGCTGACCGCACACGCCGCGCGCGTGCAGTCGCGCATGCAGTACTCGGAAGTGCCCTGAGCGCCGCTGACAGCGCCTCCCGTCGGCCTGCCCTCCGGGGTAAGCCCGGCATCGCGACTTTCCGTTAGCATGTCCGGGCAGTTTTCGCTGACCGAACGCAGACTGAATAAATCCAGGGAGAATCGCCATGAACCAGCAACCCAGCAATCCTTACGCACCACCCGTAGCGCATGTGGATGACGCCCATGCAGGCGGTGGCACACCCGGCGTCCTGATTCCCGGCGGACGCAGCGTACCGGCAGGCAACGCCACCAGCTGGCTCGGCGGCGGTTGGGAGATGTTCAAGCAGTCCCCGGGCGCCTGGATCGGCATCTTCCTGATTTTCACGGTCATCTACTTTGTCCTGTCGATGATCCCCCTGATCAATTTCTTCGTTCTGCTGATCTTCCCCCTGCTCGCGGGGGGCGTAATGATCGCCTGTGAGGGGCAGCGCCAGACTGGCAACCTGCAGGTTGGCGACCTCTTTGCGGGATTCCAGAAGAACGCTGGCCAACTGGTCCTGCTGGGTCTCATCACCCTCGGGTTCAGCATGGTGATGATGCTCATCGCCGTCGTCCTGGGCGGCTTCGGCTTGATCAGCGCCTTCATGGCCGGCCAGAATGCCGCCGCCGCCATGGCGGGTCTCGGCATCGGCGCCCTCGCCATGTTCGCCGTGGTTGTCCTGATCGGCTCTCTCCTGCTCTACGCCGCCTGCTGGTTTGCACCGGCCCTGATCGTGCACAACGGCCTGTCTGCCATCGACGCGATGAAGAACAGCTTCTCCGGCTGCATGCGCAACATTGGTGGTGGCTTCATCTACTTCATCCTGCTGTTCATCCTCGGCATCGTCGCCAGCATTCCGCTGCTGCTCGGCTGGCTGGTGCTGGGCCCGGTGCTGTGGGCTTCCGTTTTCACGGGCTACCGCGACATCTTCCTCGAGGACTGATTGGCCGTCCTCACCCGCAAGACCCCCGCTGCAGGCGCAGCACCGTCGGCACTCGACACGCTGCGCCCGGTCACGACGCCCGAACTCATCGAGCTGCAACTGCGCCCGGCAGGCCTCCTGCCGCGTGCGTTGGCTTTCCTGCTCGACTTCGGCCTGCGCACCGGCGTGCTCGTCTTCGCCAGCACAGCACTGACCTCACTGGAAGGCTTTGGCCAGGGCATCGCCCTGCTGCTCTGGTTCGTCCTCGAGTGGTTCTATCCCGTACTCTTCGAAGTACTCGGCAAAGGCGCCACTCCGGGCAAGCGCGCGCTGGGGCTCAAGGTGCTGCATGACGATGGGACACCTGTTGCCTGGGGCCCGTCACTGACGCGCAACCTTCTGCGGGCCGCGGACTTCCTGCCCTTCATGTACCTGTTCGGAGCCCTCAGCTGCCTGCTGCACAGCGAGTTCCGCCGCCTTGGCGACATCGTGGCCGGCACCGTCGTCGTGTATGCCGAAAAGAACACCGGCTTGCCGCGCATCCCCGAGGTCGAACCCATCGCGCCAGCCGCGCCACTCGATCGCGCCACACAGCGTGCCCTCATCGGCTTTGCCGAACGCGCGAACACACTCACCGAAGCACGCCGTGAAGAACTGGCCGAGCTGCTGCCCCACCTCGGCAATACCTACGGCACGCAGCCAGCGAATCGCCTCCTCGGCCTGGCCAACTACCTGATCGGGCGCCGCGCATGAAGCAGGAACAATTCGAGGCCCTGCACGCAGCCGACTGGCAGCTCTTCGAAGACTGGCTGGCCGACCGCCAGCTCAGCCGCAAGAACCGCAAAGAGCCACCATTCCCCCTGCACGAAGCCGCCCTGCGCTATCGCCGCATCTGCCAGCAACTCGCGCTGGCACGGGATCGCGACTACGCCCTGGCCACGCTGGACCGTCTGCACAACCTCGCCCGCCGCGGTCACGACGAGCTGTATGGCGCGCGTCGCAGCTTCGGTCGCCGCACCTGGGACTACGTCACCGCCGGTTTCGCCATCGACGTGCGCGCGCAATGGCGGTGGGTGCTGGCCTCGTTCCTGCTGCTGTTCGGACCGATGCTGATTGCATTCATCGTCGTGCAGATCTGGCCCGACGTCGCCTATCTCGTCATGAGTCCCCACGACGTAGCAGGCATGGAAGCCATGTACAGCGATGCGAACCAGCACCTCGGGCGCACGCGTGATGCCGGCACCGACTTCGGCATGTTCGGCCACTACATCTTCAACAACATCAGCATTGCCTTCCGTTGTTTTGCCGGAGGCATGACAGCCGGCATCCTCACGGTGTTCAGCCTGCTATTCAACGGTCTGTTCATCGGCATCGCACACAGTCGCGTCGTACTCGCCGGCTTCGGCGACAACTTCCACTCCTTCGTCGTCGGCCACGGCACCTTCGAGCTTGGCGCCATCGTGCTCGCCGGTGCGACCGGCATGCAGCTCGGTGCCGCCCTGCTGGCACCCGGCCTGCTGTCGCGCGCCGCCGCCTTGCGCACAACGGCTCGCCGGCTGATCGGTACCGTCTGCGGCATGGCAGTGATGCTGTTCATCGCGGCCCTGCTCGAAGCCTTCTGGTCTCCCCTGCGACTGCCTCTGCCCTGGAAGCTGGGCTTCGGCACCTGCATGCTGATCATCGTAATGACGTACTTCATTTTCGCTGGACGCCGCCGTGGATCTTGAGCGTCTGTCCATCACCCTGCGCCCACGCAACGGCTGGGAAGCCGCAGATCTCGGCATCCGCCTCGCCGTCCGCGAAGCGCGCAGCATCTATCCGGCATGGCTGCTGTTCATCACGGCGCTGTGCGTGCTGCTGTTCGGTGGCGCGTTCCTGCTCGACATCGAGATGTTCTGGGCCTTCCTGCTGCTGTGGTGGCTACGCCCCCTGTCTGACCGCGTAATCCTGCACCGTGTCAGCCATCTCATCTTTGGCGAAACCCCCAGCCTTCGCGACACCCTGCGTGCCCTGCCAGGCATGCTCTGGCGCAGCGCCCTGATCGGCGATCTGCTGTGGCGGCGCATCGACCTGCGCCGCAGCCTGCGCATGCCGGTCGCGGTGCTCGAAGGTCTGCGCGGCAAGCCCGCACGTCAACGTCGCGCACTGATTGCCCGCCGGGTCTCCGGCACCGGCATCTGGCTGACACTGGGGCTTTCATGGCTGGAGACCGTGATCTGCTTCGGTAGCCTGGCACTCCTTTTTCTGCTTCTGCCCGAGTCGCTCCGCAACGACCTCAATTTCCGTAGCCTGATGGTCGGCGAGTGGCGCTGGCTGGATATCGTCATCTCGGCGTTCTACATCGCGGCCCACGTCTTCATCGAACCGCTCTACGTCGCCGCCGGTTTCATGCTTTACATCAAGCGCCGCAACGACCTCGAAGCCTGGGACATCGAGTTACAGTTCCGCCGCCTGCAACAGGCGCATGAGGCACGTGCCTCAGGCCCCGTCAGCACTGGCATCAGCGCCGCCATTGGCGGCCTGCTGCTGTGCGCCGCACTCGCCTGCAGCGGCGGCCTGAATGAAGCGCATGCCGCACCCATCGTCACTGATGCCGCGCGCGAAGCGCGCATCGCTGAAGCCCCGGAGGCCGCAAGCCAGGTCATGGCCGACCCGGTGTTCGGCACCGAAGAAACGCGCCGCGAATGGAAGTGGAAGCCCTTCGAATTCAAGAACCCGGACATCAACTCGCCCAACTGGCTCAAGGAATGGGGCAAATCCTTTGCCCGCTTCGTCTCCGCCTTTGCCGAATTCCTCGCCACGGCTGGCCGCGGTCTCGGCTGGGCCGTACTGGCGATCATCATCGTGGCGTTGATCATCGTGCTGGCGCGCGAAATGCGCCGCCGCCAAGGCAAGGCGCGCAGCTTTACGCCACTGGCCGAACTGGCGGGCTTCGACATCCGCCCCGAGTCACTGCCCGATGACGTGGCTGCCGCAGCACGACAACTGATGCAGACCGGCAAGCCGCGCGAAGCGCTCAGTCTGCTGTTCCGCGGCGCCCTGTCCGCGCTGGCCTGGCGCGATCACGTACCGTTCGCACCCGGCGATACCGAGGGCGACTGTCTCGACCGCGTGCACCAGCACGCGCCAGCCTGCTTCTCGCCGCTGGCGCGCTTGCTGTCCAGCTGGCAGACCCTGGCCTGGGCGCATCGCGACCTCGACGCCGGCACACTGGAACAGCTCTGCCGCGAATGGCCGCAGCACTTCAGCCGTCACAAAGCGGCCAGGGGCGCGGCATGAAACAGCACCGTCTGGTCATCCTGCTCGTCACCCTGATCGTGGTTTGCGTCGCCGCCATCGTCCTGCCGCGACTCGAATGGGTAGAGACCAAGCATCGCGTCGGCATCAAACCGGAAGCGCGCGAGAACGACTTCCTCGCCGCACAGCGACTGATGGCAGCACAAGGCGACAAGACCGACACCGTGCGCGACGCCCTGACCCTGCGCGACCTGCCGGCCAACGCCACCCTGCTCGTCGGCAACGCCTGGGACGTGCAGGACGCCGAGCAACGCAAGCGCCTTGTCGCCTGGGTCCGTCGCGGCGGCCACCTCATGCTGGCCCTCACCGACGGCGCCAGTGGCGCCGACATCCTCGAAGAGCTGGGCATCGTGCCCGTTGGCTCGGTGCACGAAGATGTCACCCAACTGTTGCCCATCGATGTTGAAGGCCACACCGTCAAAGCCCAACTCGACTACGCCGTACTCTTCAAGCTGCGCCTGCCCGGTAACGCGCAAGAGGCATGGAATGCGCCCATCGAAATGGCCGTGAAACCCCCTTCGCCCGATGAAGAAAACGACGAAGAGACCAGCGAAGAAGAAGAGCAGAACAGCGACAGCGCAAGCGCGTCTTCAGCCAGCTCACCCCCCGTGCAGATGACGCCGATTCCGCAATCAGCGCCACACGCCTCCCCCTTGCTGACCGAGGACAACAGCCCGGCTGAGGGCGACGACACGTCCGGTCCGGCAGGCGCGTCAGAGCCCTCCGCGTCAACGATCAGCGAATGCGTCGCCCCCGATCTCTCCAATCGCAAGTTCGTCCTCCCTGCCAACGCAGGCCCTGACGCCGAAATCGAAACCCAGCCCGTGTTCGCACGCTGGCAACTCGGCAAAGGCTGGGTCACCGTGGGGAACCTGCATATCGGCGCCAACAACGGGCTGCTTATTGGCGAGCATGCAAAACTGTTCGTGCGTCTTGCGACGATCCCGGGCGAGCGTCGCAGCTTCCATGTGCTACTGGAAGCGCCTTACCCCAGTCTCGCCAGCTGGCTGTGGAAGAACGCCGCCTTCGCCATGCTGGCAATGTGCGTGCTGATCGCAGCCTTCCTGTGGCGTTACATGCCGCGCTTCGGTGCCCTTGTGCCAGAGCCGCTGCCAGCGCGGCCAGGTCTGCGCGAACACCTTGGTGCCATCGGCGACTTCCTGCTGCGCGAAAAGCAGTACGAAGCGCTCATCGCGCCGCTGCGCGAGGACGTGGTGAGCAGTCTGCAATCCCTGCGTGGTCGCCATCCCGAACTCGATGACCTTGCTGAACTCGGCGCCCGCGTCAGTGGCATGGACGTACGCGAAGTCCGCGCAGCCCTGACCCCGCTGCCCACCGATGCCCACGAGCTGCGCCTGCGCAGCCGCAGCCTCGCCCAGCTGCAACGCGCCTGTCGCGCGCTGCGTGCCACATCCACCTCGTCGTCTCCCGTCATTCCCCGTCCGGAAGGAACCTCGTCATGACCAACGCCCTGCCCAACACCCCCGCCGAGGCCTGCGCACTGGCGCGCCAGCTGCAGGACAGCGTGGCACGCGTCTTCGTCGGCCAGCACAACGTCGTCGAGTTCGCCCTGTGCGCCCTGCTTGCAGGCGGCCACGTGCTGCTCGAAGGCGTCCCCGGTCTCGGCAAGACCCTGCTCGTCAAGGCGCTCGCCCGCACCTTCAACGGCCAGTTCTCGCGCATCCAGTTCACGCCCGACCTGATGCCCGCCGACGTCACCGGCCACACGCTCTACGACACGCGCAGCGGCCAGTTCGTCATGCGCCGAGGCCCGGTGTTCACCAACCTGCTCCTGGCCGACGAAATCAACCGCGCACCTGCCAAGACACAAGCGGCCCTGCTCGAGGTCATGCAGGAAGGCCAGGTCTCCATCGAAGGCCAGACCCTGCCCCTGCCACCGCCCTTCCTTGTGTTGGCCACACAGAACCCCATCGAACAGGAAGGCACCTACTCGCTGCCCGAGGCCCAGCTCGACCGATTCCTCGTCAAGCTGCTCATCGACTACCCCGCGCTCGACGATGAACGCGCCCTGGTGCAAGCCTCCTGCGCCGGCCGCACGGGCGACAAGCTCGACGTGTCGACCATCGAAGCGATTGCCACACCCGAACAACTCGTGGCCATGCAAGGCATCGCCGCGGGGCTGGCCATCGACAACGCCGTGCTCGACTACGCCGTCCGCATCGCCCGCGCCACGCGCGACTGGCCCGGCATCGCCGTCGGCGCCGGCCCGCGTGGCGCCATCGCCCTGGTGCGTACGGCACGCGCACTCGCCCTGCTGGGCGGCCGCGATTTCGTCACGCCCACCGACATCAAACGCGTCGCCATTCCCTGCCTGCGTCACCGCATCAGCCTGATCCCTGAAGCCGAGATTGAAGGCCTCAGCATCGACGGCGTGCTCGACACCCTGCTCGCCCGCACCGAGGCCCCGCGCACATGATCCTGCCTGCGCGCGCGCAGCTCGTTGCCCTCAGCCTTTGGGCTGCGGGGGCGATTGCCATCGCTGTCGAGCCCGGCCTCACCACAGCCTGGTGGGGGCTGACTGCGGCGCTGCTGCTGTGGCTGGTGCTCGATGCCATCTGGGTGTGGGCCGATACCCTGCCCGAGGCCGACCGTCAGCTGCACAAGAGCCTCGCCCTGGGCGAATGGGCGCTGGTCGAGCTGCGCCTGCGCTGGGCACGTGCACGCCACCGTCGCGTCATCCTGCAGGACCATATGCCACCCGGCTTTGAATACCAGGGCCTGCCGGTGGCCATACGCTATCGCGACGGCGTGCTGGTCCAGACCTATCGCGTGCGCCCGCTGTCACGCGGCAATCATCTGTTCGATGGTCTCTCGCTGCGCCTGCGCTCACCGCTCGCCGCCTGGCACCGCCAGATCACCCTGCCACTGCAACGCGAGGTGCGCGTCTATCCCAACTTCGGCCCGCTGACCCGCCACGCGCTGCACGCCGTCGATGACCTGAATGCGCGCATGGGCCTGCAGGTGCGCCGTCGTCGCGGGCAGGGCATGGACTTCGCCCAGCTGCGCGAGTACCGCGAAGGCGATTCGTTGCGCCAGATCGACTGGAAGGCCAGCACACGCCTTGGCAAGATGATCTCGCGCGAGTACCAGGACGAACGCGACCAGCGCGTCATCCTGATGATCGACTGCGGGCGCCGCATGGGCGCACGCGACGACGCGCTATCGCACTTCGACCACGCCCTCGATGCCAGCCTCATGCTCGCCTGGGTCGCCCTGCGCCACGGCGACCGTGTCGGACTCATGACCCTCGGCGGGCCCGAACGCTTCATGCCCGTGCAGCATCACAGCGGCACGGTCAGCACCCTGCTCGACATGGTCTACGACCTGCAGCCGAGCATGCAGAGCAGCGACTTCGAGCGGGCCGCACAACAGCTTCTGGCGCGCGAGCGCAAGCGCGCACTGGTCATCCTGCTCACCAACCTGCGTGACGAAGACGACGCCAACCTGCTGGCCGCTACACGCCTGCTACGCAAGCGTCACCTCGTCATGGTCGCCAGCCTGCGCGAGTCCGCCCTCGACGACGTGCTCGACACCGCCGTCACCCACGTCGGCGAAGCCGCCCTGCTCGGCGCTGCCACCGATTATCGCCGCCACCGCAACGCAGCTTTTCGCCGCCTGCGTGCCGAGGGCGTGCTGAGCATCGACGTACCCCCCGAGAAGCTGGCCATCGAAACCATCAACCGCTACCTCGCGGTGAAGGCGGCACGGCAGCTGTAGGGCAGAACGCCGAAGGCGGTTCCGCCGCAACACAGCCCCCTCCGCAGCGACGGGAACAACCCCGCATTCCCTACACAAATCCGCGCCGGGCGTGCTGCCAAGCTGCGTTACACTCGCCCGGTTTCCGCAGCCCCCACCCGCCCGCCGATGTCCTCTCTCGAGCAACTCCACCACGACGACATGCAGCACACCCTGCGCGATGTGCAGGCTCTGCTCGCCCGTCAGAAGCTCGAAGAGGACCTGATCCACCGACAGGACCTGCACAGGCACGAAGACCGCCGCGAACTCGTCGAGAACCTCGCGCACAAACAGAACGTCGCGCGCATCACCGACAAGCTGACCGGCCTGCACCCGGCCGACATCGCCTTCATTCTCGAAGCGCTGCCGGTCGACGACCGTCTGTTCGTGTGGGACCTCGTGCGCAGCGCAGAGACCGACATCAACGACGGCGAGGTGCTGCTCGAAGTCTCCGACGCCGTCCGCGAATCGCTGATCGAAGCGATGGCGCCCGCCGAGCTGGTGGCGGCCGCAGAGAACCTCGACACCGACGAGCTCGCCGACCTTGCGCCCGACCTGCCCAAGCAGGTCATGGACGACATCTACCTGGGCCTCGACACCGAGGAGCGCGAGCGCCTGCGCGCCGCCATGTCCTACGAGGAAGACGCCGTCGGCGCGCTGATGGACTTCGAGATGGTGTCGGTGCGCGAAGACGTCACGCTGGAGGTTGTACTGCGCTACCTGCGCCTGTTCGACGAACTGCCCGACCACACCGACCAGCTCTTCGTTGTTGACCGCGAAGAACGCCTGCTCGGCGTGCTGCCCCTGCAGCGCCTGCTGGTCAACGATCCCGACAGTAACGTCGGCGAGCTCATGCTCACCGACACACTGACCCTGCACCCGGGCGACAAGGCCGATGACGCAGCCAAGGCCTTTGAACGTTACGACCTCGTCTCGGCGCCCGTCACCAGTCGCGACCGCAAGCTGATCGGCCGCATGACGGTTGCTGCGGTGGTCGACTTCATCCGCGACAAGTCTGAAGCCGAACTGCTCGGTCAGGCCGGCCTGAAGGAAGAGGAAGACATCTTCGCCCCGGTGTGGGACTCGGTGAAGAACCGCTGGTCCTGGCTGGCCGTCAATCTCGTCACGGCCTTCGTCGCCTCGCGCGTCATCGGCGCGTTTGAAGACAGCATCGAGAAGCTCGTCGCACTCGCCGCGCTGATGCCCATCGTCGCCGGCATCGGTGGCAACTCGGGCAATCAGACCATCACCATGATCGTGCGCGCGATTGCCACCGGCCAGATGCCACCCGACGTGCTGCGCCGCCTGCTGCACAAGGAAATGTCAGTGGCCCTGTTCAACGGCGTGTTCTGGGGCGGCCTGCTGGGCCTGCTCGCCTTTGCGCTCTACCGCAGCTGGTCGCTGGGACTGGTGATGACCCTGGCCATGACGCTCAACCTGCTGCTCGCCGCCTTCATGGGCGTGGTGATTCCGCTCACCATGCAACGCCTGGGGCGCGACCCGGCAGTCGGCTCGTCCGTGCTGATCACCGCCTGCACCGACTCGGGCGGTTTCTTCATCTTTCTCGGGCTGGCGACGCTGCTCCTGATCTGAGCCTCGATCGCGACAGCCTCGTAGGGTGCGCACTGCGCACCATTGCACGTGGCAAGCGGTGCGCGATGCGCACCCTGCTTTCTGCCCCCGAGCAATCTAATCGCCCATCGCCACGCCTTCGCGGCGCGGATCCGCCCCACCGAACCAGCCCTTGTCTGTCCGCTGTATCGCCTGCAAGCCACTCGTCTGCACGATGCTGCGCACCTCATGGCCGCGCGCCTGCAAAGCCGCGATCAACTCCGGCGACACCCGCCCCTGCTCCAGCTCGGTGGGCCCGTTGCGCGAGCCGAAGTTCGGCAGGGCCACAGCCTGCTGCGCATTGAGCCCCCAGTCCGTCATGCCGACGAGGGTCTTGGCGACGTAGTTGATGATGGCCGAGCCCCCTGGCGAACCCATGGTCATGGCGAGACGCCCGCTGTCACGCTCGAACACCAGCAGGGGTGACATTGACGAGCGCGGCCGCTTGCCGGCCTCCACGCGGTTCGCCACGGGCTTGCCGTTCTCGCTGGGTACGAACGAGAAGTCGGTGAGCTGGTTGTTGAGCAGGAAGCCTGCCGCCATGATCTGCGCACCGAAGGCATTCTCGATGGTCGTCGTCATCGACACGGCATGGCCCTGCGCATCCACCACCGAGATATGCGAAGTCGATGGCAGCTCGGGACTGCGGTCATCAGCCAAGGCGGCACGCGCAGCAAGCGGATCACCCGGCTCGGCGCGCCCCATGCTGCGTTCGCCAATGCGCGCGGCGCGTGCACGCAGGTAATCCGGCGCCAGCAAGGCCGCTGCGCTGCCACCGGGCAGCGGCACAAAGTCCGGGTCAGCCACGTAGCGCCCACGGTCGGCATAGGCGAGTCGCCCGGCCTCGCTGACGAGATGCACGGCCTCGGCTGAAGGCTCCAGCCCGAACTCGCGCGGCACGGGTGGATACGCAGCCAGATCGCGCTGCGCGAGCATACCCAGCATCTGCGCAATGGCAAGCGGGCCGGAAGATGGCGGCGGCATGCCACACACGCGCCAGCGCTTGTAGTCGAAGCACAGCGGCTCGCGCACTTTCGCCTGATAGCTCGCCATGTCGGCAAGGTTCAGGCCGCCCGCATTGGTGTGCCCGCGCACCCGCGCCACCACGGCCTCGGCAATCGGCCCCGTGTGCAGCGCCGCACTGCCACCCGCTGCAATCGCGCGCAGGCTGGCGGCATAGGCCGGGTTGCGCAGTCGCGTTCCCGCCGCGAGCGGCTTGCCCTCCGCATCGAAGAACAGCGCACGCGCCTGCGGATCTTCCAGCAAGCGTCGCGCATCGGGTGTCTGCAACAGGCTGGCCAGACGCGGGCTGACGAGGAAGCCCTCTTCCGCGAGGCGAATCGCCGGCGCGAACAGGCTGGCCCAGGGCAAGCGCCCGTGCTGGCGATGCGCCAGCTCCAGCATGCGCACCGCACCTGGTGTGCCGACCGAGCGACCGCCGACCACGCCCTCCATGAAAGGCATGGGCTTGCCGTCCTTCATGAACAGTTCCGGCGTCGCCGCCGCCGGCGCCGTTTCGCGCCCATCGAAGGCCTGCACGCGCTGGCCGTCGTAATGCATCAAAAATGCCCCGCCGCCTATGCCGGATGACTGCGGCTCCACCAGCCCCAGCACCATCTGCACCGCGATCGCTGCGTCCAGCGCCGAGCCGCCCGCCTTGAGCACCTGGTAGCCCGCATCGGTCGCCAGCGGATTAGCCGCCGCCACCATGAAACGGGAGGACTGCCACCCCGGCTTGACGACGAAACCACTGGCTGCCTCGGGTGCCTGCAGGCTTTCGGCAGGGGGGCGGTACTGGAAGCGGGTGCTGGTCGAACAGGCGACCAGCAGGAGGACAACGGTGAAACCTGCGAAACGATGGAACATCGCGAACTCCTTTAGCTGTCCTTCAAATCCGTCCACTCACGCGCATGCCTTCCAGGCGCAGCGCAATCGCCTGCTCCAGTTCAGACAACTTCTGCTGCAATACCTGACGCGCCTGCACATCCGTCTCGGCCTCGACCTGCGCACGCAAGGCAGCGCGCTTGTGGAACATCTCCACTTCAGGCGGCGGCATGCCCGCATTCTTGAGAATCCTGAACGGCAGGCGGAACTCCAGCGGCGTCTCGGCATAGCCCTCGGGCTCGACGAAGGGCTTGCCGAAACTCTCGGCCGTCTGCAGTTCGCCCGAGCGCAAGGACTGCGCCAGGTGTTCTGCGATCAGCTCGTCCTGCGTGCGCAACGCTGCGTCACGCTTGCGCCGAAACTCGGAGTCGGTGGCGTGCGACATGCCGGAGGACTCAGGGCAGTTTGACGAGCTCGACGCGACGGTTCTTGGCGCGGCCCTCTTCCGTCCGGTTGTCCGCCACCGGCCGCTCCTGCCCATAGCCCGCGCTCTTCAGGCGTGAGGCTTCGATGCCCGATTTCACGAGGGCCTCCATTACGGCACGTGCGCGATTTTCGGACAGCGTCTTGTTCGCGGCGGCGGCACCGGCATTGTCGGTGTGGCCCTCTACCGACAGGCGCAGGCGCGGCTGGCTGCGCAGCAATTCGGTGATCTCCTTGATGGTGGGCTGCGCATCGGGCTTGATGTCCCACTTGGCGGTGTCGAAGTTGATGTAGAGCGTGATGAACCCGTCCTTGTCGAGCGCTTCGAGCATCTTGCGCGCCGACACCACCTGTGCGCCGCTGTCGACCTGCACCGTGATCAGCTTGTAGCTGACCCAGTTGCCGCCCACCACCGCCTGCTCGCTGAACAGCCGCACCCAGACCTCCTTGCCATCGACATTGACGCGCGCCGTGAGCCGGTCGCCCAGCGTGGTCTTCGCCGGGTCTTCGAGCAGCACGCCGCCGATCTTCGTGATTGCATTGGCATAGTTGGCCGCAACGTACTTGGGTGTCGCGCCCTGCGCAGGCGCCGGTACGCGGTACACCACTTCGGAACGCAGCCCCATCACCTGCTGCTGCCCGCCCGGCCAGCGCAGCTGCTCGGTGTCGTTGCCGCGCTTGCACGAGGCGATGACGTAATTGGGAATGCGCGTCGGAAACATCGCCGGGTCACTGCAGTCCTTGGCGTCACTTTGAGCGTGGGCAAGCGTCATCGTAATGAGGCCGGTCAGCGCCACCAGCATGCGCACGAGGAGAGAGCGGGAGAGGCATGAAGCGTTACGGAAAGGCATTAAGCGAACTCCTGTCAGAACAAAGTATTCAGGGGCAGATCCGGCTGTGAGCGAGTGTGGCAAAAGAGTAATCCGACAGGCAGCTTTCGCGAAGTGCCGCAGATGTAAAGATGAGCCGCCTCACCACGGCGGCCACGCCCAGGCGGGCTTGTCGAGATTGCCCTGCCCGGCGATGCGCGTCTGGCCGAATTCCTTTTCGAGTTGCAGGGTGTTGCAGTCGCCGTCGTGCTCCAGCGCTGCAACGAGTCGGGCGGCGTGCGACACGACTACGGTCTGCGTGTGACGAGCGGCCTGCACGATGAGTCGCCCCAGCGCGGGCAGCAGGTCAGGATGCAGGCTGGTCTCAGGTTCGTTGAGCACCAGCAGGCCGGGCGGGCGCGGGCTCAGCAGTGCGGCGACAAGCAGCAGATAGCGCAGCGTGCCATCCGACAACTCGGCCGCGCGCAGCGGGCGCAGCAGACCGTGCTGGTGCATGGCGATCTCGAAGCGACCGTCACTGACCAGAATCTCGACACGCGAGCCGGGGAAGGCATCGTTGATCGCGGCATCAAGGCCGCGCGTGTCGCCGATCTCGCGGATAGTCTGCAGGGCCGCTGCGAGATCGGCGCCGTCGTGGCCCAGCACCGGCGTATGCGTGCCGATCTGCGGCCGGCGCGCGGGGGCATCGGCGTCAGAGCGGAAGTGGTCGTAGAAGCGCCAGGAGCGAATCTGCTCGCGCAGCGTCAGCACCTCGGGCGCCGCCTGCGGGTCGGCACAGCGCGCCAGCATGCTGTCGAAGGTCGGCACGCCTTGCGAAATGACGCGCCAGTCGCGCCCTTCGCGGGCGGAAACGATGGCGCCACGTCGCTCGAACAGAGCGGCGGCTGGGCGGTAGCGCGAACCTGTCCAGATGGCTTCGCGCTTGATGTGAGGGTCGAGCGAGAAGGCTGTGTTGCCATCGGAGGGCAACCCCAGCTCAACGGTATAGCTGAAATCTTCGCCGGCGAACCCCAGTTGGAGCGCCACCGGACCATTCCGCGAAGTGGGCTCGACCTCGTGCTCGCCCCGCAACACCGCGCGCGAAAAATTCTCCGGCCCCGCCCACAGCGTGGAGGGCAAACCACCCTCCCGCGCCAGCGATGCAATCAGTCCGCCCTGCCCGGCTTCGGCGAGCAAGCGCAGGGCACGGTAGACGCTGGATTTGCCACTGCCATTGGCGCCCACAATGAGGTTGAGCCCTTGCAGGGGCAGCACCAGATCGCGCAGCGAGCGGTAACCCGAAATGGCCAGTGTGTGCAGCATGGTCACAGGACTCAGCATGTAGAGCTGGCAGTATGCCGCAGGGCTGCGCCGCCATGATGACGCCTGCCCGTTCCGCGCCTGGCGGCTGTCCTGCAGAAGGGCCGTCCGCCTGCCGTAGACTCCTCTGCGCCCCCACCCAAGGACTCTCCATGCATCGTCGCGATTTCCTGAGCCTGCTCCCACTGCTCGCCGCCTGCGCCAGTGCCCCCACGGTCAAGACGACTGGCGGGGCGAAGCGTCGCGTGCCGCGCCTGCTGGCGACCGACGCCGACTTTCAGGCGCTGGCCACCCGCCGCAAGCTGGACGCCGACCTCGACCGTTTTGTGATGCTGCTGCTCGAACGCGCCAACAGCGACCTGCGCCTGTCGCTGCTGGAGCGCAAGCTGCAGGGCAAGCGCCTGCTGGATGTGTCACGCGAATTCATTCGCCGCAGCCTGCTATGGGCCTTTGCCTGGCGCGTGACGGGCAACGAGGTGTGGCTGGACCGCGCGCGCCGCGAGATGCTCAACGTGGCCAGCTTCAGCGACTGGAACCCGAGCCATTATCTCGACGTCGCAGAGATGACGGCCGGCCTCGCAATCAGCTATGACTGGCTCTACAGCGCACTCAGCGAAGAAGATCGCCGCACCGTTCGCCGCGCCATTGTCGACAAGGGCATCGCCCAGGCGCGTCACGGTCACAAGACATTCGACATGACGAACAACTGGGGGCAGGTGTGCATTGGCGGCATGGTGCTGGGCGCCCTGGCTGTCGAAGACGACGAGCCGGAGCTTGCCGCCGACCTGCTCGCCGCGGCACGCACGAAGGCCTTCCTCGCACTGGACGCTTACAGGCCTGATGGCGTCTATCCCGAAGGCCCCGGCTACTGGACCTATGGCACGAGCTACGAGGTGCTGCTGATCGCCGCCCTGCGTGGGCTGCGCAACACAGACTGGGGCCTGCTGCAGGCACCCGGACTGCTACGCAGCGCCGAGTTCTACGCGCATGCCGTCGGCCCCACGGGCAAGCATTTCAATTTCTCCGATAGCGGTGAAGGCCAGGAGCTGGCAACGCCCTTCTTCTACCTCGCCCGAGAGTTGAAGCAGCCGGGTCTGCTCGCGCCCAAACGCACGATGATTCGCAACAAGCAGGGACTCAGCGAGCGCTTTGCGCCCCTCGCAGCCCTGTGGTGGCCCACGGCGGGCAACGACGCCCCGCCCCCTCTTCACTTTGCTGGCCAGGGCCATCAACCGGTCGCCATCTGGCGCTCGTCGTGGACGGACCCGAATGCGCTTTACTTCGCGATCAAGGCCGGTGGGGCCGCACACAACCATGCGCACATGGACGCCGGCAGCTTTGTGCTCGACTTCGATGGGGTGCGCTGGGCACGGGACCTGGGCATGCAGGATTACAACAGCCTCGAAAGCCGTGGCGTAGATCTGTGGAACATGAAACAGGATTCGCCGCGCTGGAAAGTGTTTCGCCTCGGCAACGCGGCACACAGCACGCTGATGGTGGACCTTCAACTGCACAACGCCACCGGCATGGCCACGCTGGCCATGCCCGGCGAGAACGAAGCCCTCATCGACCTCACCCCAGTATTCCTGCCCGGTCAACTCAAACGCGCGACACGCCAGGCGCGCTTCGAATCGAATGCCGTCTCACTGCAGGACGAAATCGCCGGCGCCAAACCCGGCAGCAGCGTGCGCTGGGCGATGACCACCGAAGCCGCGATACGCATCGAGGGACAGACCGCCGTGCTGAGCATCGCCAACAAGAGCTTGCGCGTGCGCTTCACCGGCAGTGCCGCGCAGCTGAGCGTGCAGGACATTTCACGCCCGGCCAATCCGCTTGATGTGGCAAATCCGAATGTGCGTCAGCTGGTGGTCAGCGGGACGGCCGACGCGGCAGGGAACTGGCAGTTGGGGACGCGGTTTTCGCGGGAGTGATGTAAGGCGGAGGTCCGTCGTGTGTAGCCCGCAAGTCGGGTAGCGGCTATACCTCAACGAGCTATCGCGACAGCCAACGCGCAACGACTAGCCGAAGCGCTTGGCGAGCTTCGGGTAGAGATGATCCAGATCCTCTTCTACCCATTCCTCACCGTCTGGCCCATTCATCTGAGCAGCGGCCGGAATTGTTGGGAATACGGAGTACGGAAGCCCCGTCCTCCTGCACCAAACGTCTATACCAACCGACTGCCAGCCCTCCACCTGACAGTACAGGTCTTCGTCCCCTTCTTTGATAAACGCGCCCAATTTATCAGGGTCGGCGAGCGCTGTACTGAAGGCCTTCTCTCCCCGGGAAATCAGCCATCCACGAAAGTAATCGAATCCGTCATCCGAGCAACCCCCACCAATCACATATGCAGCCCCCCAAAGCGGCCACGTATATGACGAGCGGAAAAGTGAGTCAAAAATGTGCTGAAACTCGACGACGTCCTCTGTCGACAAATCATCAAGAAGAGCCTTCATCTCCTCGACCTGCTGCTCTGGATCGCCGTCCGAGGCACGACGTGATTTATCAATTAGTTTCCAGAACGACATGACGTCCATCAAACACCTCCAGCAAACAGTTAAGACAGCTCGCTTATGGCCAGCTAAATATCCACCGGCGGACGCAGCGCACCCTGATCCACAAAGCGCCAGCGCCCCACATAGATCGCGAACATCGCCGCGATGATGGTCCAGGGCAGCACGGCCTGCACCGGCGTCATCCAGTCTCCTTCAAAGGCACCGAACATGCTGGCCTTGAGCGCCTTGATGACCCAGGTCAGCGGCAGCCAGGGGCTGATGTCCATGAAAAGCCGACCCGACAACTCCACAGGCATGATGCCGCCCGAAGACGAGAGCTGAACTGCCAGCAACACCATTGCGATGCCCTTGCCTGCATCGCCGCCGGCACGCGCCAGCGCGAAGGTGATCAGCAGGAAGGTCATGGCACTAAGTATCAGGATGAGTGTGAATGCCAGGGGGTGCTGGATCTGGATGCGCAACACCCAGCTGACGAGGGCGAGAATGGCCAGCACCTGCAGGACGACGACGCCGGTTGGTATCGTCAGCTTGCCGAGCAGGCGTGCCACAGGTGGCATGAGGCGCGCCTGTTGCGGCAACACGCGAACGTGCAGCAGGAACACCGCGACACCCGCGCCCAGCCATAACGCGGCCGAGATGATGTTTGGGGCAAATCCGCTACCGCTGTTCTCGACCGGCGCTTCGACTTCAAGGTGAGGCTCGACTGAGTGTGCAAGGCCCTGCGGACTGCCGTCAGGCTTGGCCACCGAGACGGGCAAGGCCTGATGCAGCTGCGCAAGGCCCAGTGACAATTGCTTGGCACCACCAGCGACGTCGCGGGTTGCGCGCGTCACCTTGTCGGCGCCCTGCTCTACCTCTTCGGCGCCATGCGAGAGAGCGTCGTACTGCGACGCCGGCGGCAGCTTGGTATTGATCTCGTGGATCGCGTCGCCCAGCGTACGCACCCCTGTCAGCAGCCGGTTCGTACCCGTACGCACCTGGCGTGCGCCGTCGGATAGCTTGTTGTTCGCTTCGACCGCAGCTTGCGCGCCACCATCGAGCTTGGTTGAGCCCTCGAGCAGATCACGCGTTCCGTCGGTCAGCGCGGTGGGCGCCCACATCGACTGGCTGACCTCGTAATGCAGGGTCTCCAGACCGACGTGCAGTTGCTGGGTGCCATTGCGCAGCTCCACGAGTCCGTTACCGAGCGCCTCATGGCCACGCACCAGGGCATCGGTACCGTTGCGCAGGCGGTTGAGATCCTGCTGTGGCGGACGCTGTGCGTCGATGCTGGCCAGGGCGGCGCCGATTTGTTGCGCGCCGTCGATGAGCTTGCGCGTGTTGTCGGCCAGCTGGTGTGTGCCGGCCGCGAGTTTCTGCGAGCCCGCAGCGGTTTGCGATGCGCCGTCAGCGAGCGCGCGTCCGCCCTGGTCGAGCTCGGCCACACTCTTGCGCAGCACGTCGACACTACGCTGTGAGCCGAGTGCGTTTGAAAACACCACGCCCCAGCGCTGCTCGTTGAGGTTCTCGTTGATGTCCTGGTCCAGCCGCTGCGCAAAGCGGCGCGCGATGCCGGCACTCTCGATGTTATTGCCCTCTGACAGGACGACGATGGGCTTGCCGGCACCGGCCGAGTTGCCGGGAATGGCGTTGGCGCTGAAGTCGCGTGGCAGGATCAGGGCGAAGGCCAGGTCGCCCCGGCGGACCTGACGACGTGCCTCGTCTTCATCGATCAGCTCGCGGAAACCGAAACGTCCCTGTGCCTTGAGTGTGCGCTGGACATCCAAGCCGATATTGAAAACGTGATCACGATACTGCAGGCCCTCATCCAGATTGACGATGCCGACCGGCAACGCGGTGCTATGGGCCTCCGGGTCCCATACGCTGGACAGGTAGATCAGCGAGTACAGCGCTGGCACGAAGGCCACGATCACCACCGCGAGGGCTAGCTTGCGGTGCTGGAAAAAATACTGCATCTCCAGACCCGCGACGGTCAGGATATTGCGGATGAGTTTCATGGGCGAGGCAGCTCTGGACTCAAGTGCAGGTTGTAATTGTTGTCATGCTTGAAGCGTGAAGCGCCCATCATACGCAGCCAAGGCCCCCCATGGGAGGCAACGACAAACCTTGCGGAAACTTGACCGGCTACACCCGGTAACAAAGCCCTTTCCTGCAAAAGAAAAATCCCGGCATCCGCTTCAGGGCCCGAAGACCCACAACGGCGTAGCCGGGACAAACAGGCCCCGCGCTCAGCACGGGAACCTGGTCAGGATGACAAACAGCGGCCCCTCGCGGGGCTGCCTCACTGCATCACTGGCAAGCCACAGCGGTCACGCCCGTGGCAGACAGGTAGTCGATGTCAGCAAACTCGGACGAAGCACCGGCTTCGACGCGAATCTTGTTGGCCCCGGCGGCAAGCGTCACGGAGAAGCTCAGCGTGCTCCAGGTGGACTTGGAGGCCGTCTTGGGGAACAAAGTGCTGCTGTTCAGCACCGTAGCGCCATTAACCAGCAACTTGCCAGAGGTCGTCGCGCTGGAGCCGCCGTTCGAGTAACGGAAGCTGACGGTATAGGTGCCTGCTGTCGGAGCGTTGATCGACCAGGTCACTCCCGAGCCGGCGCTGTTGGCCAGGTTGGCATAGCCGGTCCCGGTGTAGCCACTGTTGCTGGTCGAGATGGCACCGTCGATGCTGCAGAAGCCGGTCGTGCTCTCCTGGATCGTGATGGCAGTAGCGGTCGACGAAGACGACGACGATGCAGCCGAAGACGAGCCGGAGCTGGCGACGCTGGACGAGGAGCTGGAGGCAACGCTCGACGAAGAGCTCGATGCAACGCTGGAGCTGGAGCTCGCTGCGCTGGACGACGAAGACGATGTCGTGCCACAGGCCGAAGCTACCAGCGTAGCGCCGTTCTTGCCGACACCGGCGTAACTGGGCAGCTTGTCCTTGACGCACTGGGCCGTCACCGGCTCATACGTATAGGTCAGCGTCTTCGGGAACGTCGCCGTGGTGGTCCAGGCCGAAGCGCTGGTGTCACCGCTGGCGGGCGTAGTCCAGGTGATGTTGTAGGTCGCGAAGTCAGCGGTGCTGGTGATGTTGTTATTGCGCAGATCCCAGAAGCCGCAGTTGCTGCCGCTGTCGTAGAAGCACACGACCGGGTTGACCGCGTTCTGGAAGAAGTTGCGTTCAATCAGCGCGTAGCCTGCCTGACGGGTGTTGATGCCCGAGCTGGTGATGCCGTCGTAGAGGTTGTTGTAGACATGGATCCAGCCACCGCGTTGTAGCGGCAGACGGGCATTCACGTTCTTGTAGTAGTTGTGGTGGTAAGTGATCTCGCGGCCACCATCGATGTCGCTCGACGACGAACCATCCAAGCCGACCTTCTTGCTGTCGTGGATGTAGTTGTACGAGACGGTGATGTTGTGCGAAGCCTTCTTGATGTCGATGGCCGACTCGAAGGTCAGGTCGCCGTCAGGCGAACCGTTGCACTCGTTATTCACGGCGAACAGCTCGTTGTGATCGATCCAGACATTCGAACCGCTGTCGATGCGGATCATGTCTGCATCGTTGTTGGCGCCGCCGAGCGCACCGATCTTCATGTTCTTGACGACGACGTTGCTCGAACCGCCGTTGATCACGATACCCCAGTTGGCGGAGGAGCCATTGGCACCTTCGATGGTCACGCCAGCGGTGTAGTTCTTGATCTCGATGTAGCGGTATGCGTCGTTCCAGTGGGCGACCGGGCAGTTGCCGGAAGAATCCTTGGTGTGATCCTTGACGATTTGCGCAATCAGCGCGTCTTCGTTGCCGGTGTACGTGATGTGCAGCGGGTAAGCGCCGGTCGACACCTTGGTGCCCGCGTCGTTGTAACGCGCGTTGGCGATGATGGTGTTGATTTCGGTGTAGGTGGCGGCGGTGAACTTGCGCGCCGTCGAGACGTTGCCGTCAGCGGTTGAAAAGCCGCCGGTAGAGCTGGCGGCGAAAGAAGCGCCGCTGGCAAGCAGCGCGGCAATCGCTGCGATAGGTTTGATACGCATGTCTTTGTGTCTCCATTTTTGGTTGCTATCAACTTCTACGACGCCTCTGCGGACGCGGCCCCCTCCCAGGCGAGCTACGTCACCCTCTTAGGCGCGCTGAGTATATTTGCATTTTTTACCAAAAATAACGGTTTTGTATTTATTTACATGCTGCAAAGCAGAATATTGTTGAATTTATCGAATGAATTGTTTTATTTGGTGCGCCTGTTTCGCGCCATGCGGCGCAGCATTCCCGATCGAGTCCACCAAACCACGCAAGGCGCGGGGGCAGATTGCTTGTAAGTCACTTCTCCCGGGTATGCCATATGGCAGCGGTAACATAGAAAGCGGACCACAGGTGCGCTCGAAAAGCATCAAGCGCGACAGAAGGCTGGCTGCTATCCGGCTTGCGACAGCACTTCAAAAATACTGCGGTCGGGTATTGCTGCGCTTTGCAAGCCCCCGTGGAAACTGCAATCCGGCGGAGATAGCAGACCTAAAAACAAACCGGGCGGTACATCTCGCAGCGCACTGCGAAACATACCGCCCGGTATTTATTCCGGCCCCTCCCCACTCAAGAGTAAGGAGGTTCCGTCATGCGTGTATCAGTTCTGGAACGAGCACTTGTTGGGTGCGCCGCCGGGGTCAGAACCGAAGGCAGCAACCGTACAAGCGATGCTCTTGCCCACGCCGACGTACTTGGTCACCCACTTGCCCTTGCGGCCGAACGCCACCCAGCCCGTGCCACGCGACGGGGTGCAGGTTGCACCTTCGTCAGAGCACTTGCTGAAGTTGTTCGGGTAATCACCCGTGCCGCTCAGCACCGGAGCGCTGCTGGCCGAGCTGCTCGACGAGCTGGCAACCGAAGACGACGAGCTGGACTTGCTCGACGACGAGCTCGACGCGACGCTCGACGAAGAGCTGGAGGCGACGCTGGAAGACGAGCTCGAAGCAACGCTCGACGAGGACGACGAAGTCGTCGTGCCGCAGGCAGCAGCCGTCAGTTGTGCGCCGTTCTTACCCACACCAGCATACTGAGCCAGCTTATCCTTGACGCACTGTGCCGACACCGCTTCATAGGTGTAGGTCAGGGTCTTCGGGAAAGCTGCCGTGGTCGTCCAGGTGTCGGCGTTGGCGCCGCCGCCCGAATCCGTCCAGCTGATGTTGTAAGTGGCGTTGTCAGCTGCCTTCGTGGCGTTGTTGTTGCGCAGATCCCATTTGCCGCAGTTGACCACGTCGTAACGGCAGGTCACCGGGTTGATGGCGTTCTGGAACCAGTTCTTTTCGATCAAGGAGTAACCGCCAGTGCGGACGTTGATGCCCGACTCGGTGATCTTGTCGTAGAAGTTGTTGTAGATGTGGGTCCAGCCACCACGTTGCAGCGGCAAACGGCCGTTCACGTTGTAGTAGTAGTTGTGGTGGAAGGTGATCTCGCGGCCACCGGCGATGTCGCTGGCGGAGGAACCATCCAGGCCGACCTTCTTGCTGTCGTGGATGTAGTTGTACGAGACGGTGATGTTGTGCGAGTCCTTCTTGATGTCGATGGCCGACTCGAAGGTCAGGTCGCCGTCCGGCGAGCCGTTACATTCGTTGTTCACAGCGAAGAGTTCGTTGTGGTCGATCCACACGTTGGACGAACCGTCGATGCGGATCATGTCGGCGTCGTTGTTGGCACCGCCAAGCGCGCCAATCTTCATGTTCTTGATGACGACGTTGTTCGAGCCGCTCTTGATCGTGATACCGAAGTTGGCCGACGAACCGTTAGCACCCTGAATGGTGATGCCCTTGGTGAATTCCTTGATCTCGACTTCACGATAGGTATCGTTCCAGTGGGGCTTCGGGCAGTTACCGGAAGCATCCTTGGTGTGATCCTTGACGATCTGGGCGATCAGCGCGTCTTCGTTACCGGTATAGGTAATGATGACGGGGTAAGCACCGCCAGTGACTTTTTTGCCATTTGCGTCAAGACGCGCCGCTGCGATCGCGTCGATGATGCCTTGCATGGTGCTGACCGTGACCGACTTGGAGCCGGTCTGATTGCCGCCGTCAGCCGTCGAAAAGCCTCCAGTATTAGCGGCGAATGCCGAGCCACCAAAAGCAAGCGCGGCAATGGCTGCCGTAGCCTTGAGAGTGAAACGCATATCTGTCTCCTGTGTTTTATGTACTGCTAGGAACCGCGATCTCTCAGCCTGACAACCTGCTCGGGGACCGTGGACGGGGCGGAGTATATTTGGTTTTTTGGGT
Organism: Viridibacterium curvum; assembly: GCF_039544165.1. Classification (NCBI taxonomy): domain Bacteria; kingdom Pseudomonadati; phylum Pseudomonadota; class Betaproteobacteria; order Rhodocyclales; family Rhodocyclaceae; genus Viridibacterium; species Viridibacterium curvum. The sequence continues at coordinate 207,995 of NZ_BAABLD010000007.1, read as the reverse complement.
AAACCAAAATTTTCCTGATCCACCCATTCAAAAAAGTTGCGTACCGCAATGCGGCAAAACCCTTAAGAATTTGTCTGACAAAACGCTCGGTCACTCACCTGACCTGTCGATCCCGTGTCCGGGCTCATCTTTGGCCCCAGCGTCCGGCGTAGAGAGCGCCGTCAAGCCCCCTCGACAAAGCCGCACAGCCTCGATGTTCGAGGCTTGTTGCCAACGCCAGAAATAAAAAATCCGTGCTCCCTGAACGGAAAACACGGATCGCAGCGTTCCGCGCAAAAAACACCGCGCAGACCGGGGAGACGGTGAATCGCGTCTGACTCACCTCCAGGACAGCCCTGTGAAAGATGCTTGGCTGCCTGGTACCCAGAACATCGTGCTCAGGACTTTCGCCCGAGCTTCCTCGCCCCGAAGGGCGAGGAGAATTAGAGCTCTTTCAAACGCCGGTACTTACTTCGTGGAGCACTTGTTCGGGTTGCCGGCAGGGTCGGAACCGAAGGCAGCCACGGTACAAGCGATGGTCTTGCCGGAACCAACGTACTTGGTCACCCAGTTGCCCTTGCGACCGAAGGCCACCCAGCCCGTTGAGCTGGCCGTGCAGGTACCGCCCAGATCAGCGCACTTGCTCCAGCCGCTCGGGTAGTCACCCGTGCCGCTCAGCACCGGGGCGGTGACCGAAGAACTCGACGCGCTGCTTGCTGCCGAGCTTGCTGCGCTGGAGGCAACGCTGGACGAAGCCGCACTGGAGCTGGCCTTGCTCGACGACGAGCTGGAGGCAACGCTTGAGCTGGCAGCGCTGGACGACGAAGTGGAGGTGCCGCAGGCTGCAGCCGTCAGGGTCGCCCCGTTCTTGCCCACACCTGCATACTGCGCCAGCTTGTCCTTCACGCACTGAGCTGAAACTGGCTCGTATGTGTAGGTCAGGGAAGGCTTGGCCGTGAGGGTCGATGTCCAGGTGTCCGCATTGATACCACCCGAACCAGCGTCATCCCAGGTGATGCCATATGTAGCGTTGCTGGCCGAACTGGTCGTGTTGTTGCTATCCAGATACCAGGTGCCACAACCCACAGTGTCGTAACGGCAGGTCAGCGGATTCAGGGAGTTCTCGAAGTAGTTGCGTTCGACAATCGCCTTGCCGCCAGCGCGCACGTTGATGCCGGAGCTGGTGATCTTGGAGTACAGATTGTTGTACGCATGCACCAAGCCACCGCGCTGCAGCGGCAAACGGGCGTTCACGTTGTAGTACACGTTGTGGTGGTAGGTGATGTTGCGCTGGTAATCGGTCGTACCGTTACTCTGCGTGTGACCGTCCAGACCGACCTTCTTGCTGTCATGGATGTAGTTGTAGGAGACCGTCACGTTGGTGGCGTTCTTCTTGATGTCGATGGCCGACTCGAAGGTCAGGTCGCCGTCCGGCGAGCCGTTACATTCGTTGTTCACCGCGAAGAGTTCGTTGTGGTCGATCCACACGTTCGGGGAATTGTCGATGCGGATCATGTCGGCATCATTGTTCGCGCCAGCCAGCGCACCGATCTTCATGTTCTTGATGACGACATTGCCGCCATTGACGATGGTGATGCCGAAGTTGGCAGACGAACCGTTTGCGCCCTGGATGGTGATGCCCTTGGTGAAGTCCTTCAGGGACACTTCGCGATAGGCGTCATTCCAGTGCGGATTCGGACAATTACCGCTCGCATCCTTGGTGTGATCCTTGACGATCTGGGCGATCTTGGCGTCTTCGTTGCCGGTGTAGGTAATCACCAGCGGGTAGGCACCCGAAGTCACCTTCGCGCCCGTGGTGGGATCAATGCGTGCCGCGGCCACAGCAGCAATGATGTCTTCCATGGTGGCCGCAGTCACGAACTTGGCCCCGGTGACGTTACCGCCGTCGGTAGTCGCGAAACCGCCCGTGTTGGCTGCAAAAGCGGAGGTGCCGCACGCGAGGGCAGCAAGCGCAGCGGTGGCTTTGAGTGTGAAACGCATACCTGTCTCCTGATCTAATTGGAATACTGCTTATCAACTACCAATCACCGGACCGATTCAGGAACGCGCCCGATTCGGTCTCGGATGAGCCAAGTATATTTGGCAGAAACAAAAACAAAAAACAAAATTAATGGATTCATCAAAAAAATCACACAAAGCAATGCAGAGATGTCCTTAAGGTTTTTTCTGACAGAACAACTCGTCTCCGCCTTATATCAAAATTCGCCAAAATTGCCACAAACAACGAATTTGAATCGCTTTCTTGCCGACTCTGACAAGGTGGCCTGGCAAAGATGTGTCTGTCTGCGTTCTGTGAAGGCGCCGTCCAAGGAATACGGTCGCGAAAAAAAGCCCACGGCAGGCCGTGGGCTTTTTCCCTACAAATCGCACTTCTATTCCTTGATCGCCTCGACCGCGATCACCAGGGTCACTTCATCCGACACATAGGGTGCGTACTTGCCCATGTTGAAGTCGGTGCGCTTCACCTTGGCCACCGCATTGGCGCCAATGGCGTCCTTCTTCAGCATCGGGTGCGGAGCGAAGGTGTAGTTGGTCACCGTCAAGGTCACCGGCTTGGTGACGCCCTTGATGGTCAGGTTGCCGTCGATGGAGACGGGCTTGTCGCCGTCGAACTTCACGCCGGTCGACTTGAAGGTAATGCTGCCGAACTTGGCGGTGTCGAAGAAATCCTCACCCTGCAGATGGCCGTTGAACACGTCATAGCCGGTGTTCACCGACTTGGCATCGATCACCACTTCAACCGAACCCGTCTTGGCCGCGCGGTCCAGCACGATCTTGCCGCTGGTCTTGTCGAAGCGGTGTTGCTGGTTGCTGTAACCGAAGTGGTTGTACTCGAATCGCGGCGCGGTATGCGTCGGGTCGATGGCGAAGGTTTCGGGTGCAGCAAAGCTGGCGGCGGCAAACGAGGACAGCAGGGCTGCCAGGGTGATCTTCTTCATTGATGGACTCCTGTTTGGGGTGGGATATTTGCTTGGGGTTTACTTGCCGGCAGCAGCCAGCAGACGGAACTTGATCTGGACTTCGTTGGCAACAGTGCCGAAGTCGGCCCACACGCCTTCGCCGATGCCATAGTCGGCGCGCTTCAGAACGAAAGTGCCTTCGAACACGCCGTTGGCGCCGTCCTGGCGGTAGGTGGCAGGGGTGGTCACATCCAGCGTGCGGCCCTTGATGCTCATTTTGCCGCTCACTTCGAAGCGGTTATTGCCCAGCGGCTTGATGGCACTCGACACGAACTTCGCAGTCGGGAAGGCCTTGGTGTTGAACCACAGCTTGCCCGCCACCTCTTCGTTGCCTTCAGGTGAGCCGGTGTCGATGCTGGCAACATCAATCTCGAACTGCGCGCTGCCTGCGGCGGGCTTGGCCGGGTCGAAAACAAGCTGACTCTTGAAGCGCTTGAAGCTGCCCTCCATGGGCACATTCATCTGCTTATAGACGAAGCCCAGCGTGCTCTTGTCGCTGAGTATCTGCTTGTACTCGACGGCTTGCGCCGCAACGAGGCTCAGCAGTGCGGCGGCGCCGACGAGTGCGCGGCGGAAGGTGATCTGCATGGTGATTTCTCCGAAGAAGATGGGTTGGGCTCAGCGCTGACGCAGCAGCGGCAGCATGCGCACGAGCACCGTGTCGCGTTCGATGAGATGGTGTTTGAGCGCAGCCCCGACATGGGCGAGCACCAGAGCAGCGAGCGTGTAGTTGAGCGCGGCATGCACGCTGGCAAGTTGCTTGCCCAGCTCCACATCGCGCACTAGCAAGTCGGGCAAGGGCAGTACGCCGAACCAGACGGTGGGCACGCCTTTGGCCGAGCTCATGAGCCAGCCACTGAAGGGGATCGCCAGCATCAACACGTACAGGAGGTTGTGCGTCACTTCGGCCACAGCGCGCTGCCAGCGTGGCATGTGATCCGGCGGCTCTGGCGGGCGATGCGTCAGGCGCCAGACAATGCGGATCAGGGCCAGCGCGAAGATGCTGACGCCGGCCCACTTGTGCCAGGAGTAGATCTGCAGCTTCTGCGGCGAGAACGGCAAATCGACCATATAAAGACCCACGCAGAATGCGCCGATGATGGCCAGCGCCATCAACCAGTGCAGGCTGATGGCAATACGGGTGTAAGACGCTACTGAACTGCTGCTCATGGAAATGCCCGAAGACAGATGATTCGTGCCGCGCACTCTATGCAGCACAGGGATTGAGAGAAAGGTGCCCACCGGCAAATGTTTGTTGCAACTTCTGCACGAATGAACGCCTCCGACTCGGCCTGCTGAAAATTGGTTCCAGCCCAGCCCTGCTTGCCCTGTTCTTGCTTGACGAACGGCGGACAAATTCCTTTCGTCGATTAGTATTCGAGCTGCAGCCTGTCGTCCCCTCACCCTTTTGCCCCGGAGCACCTGATGGCCCACCCCCTCGCTGGCAAACCCGTCCCTGCCGAACTTCTGATGAATGTCGACGCCCTGCTCGTCGCCTATCTGGAGCAGCCCGACGTCAGTATCGCCACGCAACGCGTGGCCTTCGGCACCAGCGGCCATCGCGGCAGCGCCTTCAACAAGAGCTTCAACGAGGCGCACATCCTCGCCATCACCCAGGCGGTGTGCGAGTACCGCGCGGCCCAAGGCATCAACGGCCCGCTGTTCATCGGCAAGGACACGCACGCGCTGTCGGCCCCCGCGCAGCGCAGCGCCATCGAGGTGCTGGCCGCCAACGGCGTGACCACGGTGCTGCAGTCGGACGACGGCTACACGCCCACGCCGGTGATCTCGCGCGCCATCCTCGTGCATAACGCGGGCAAGACCACAGGCCTTACCGATGGCCTGATCATCACCCCTTCGCACAACCCGCCGCAGGACGGCGGTTTCAAGTACAACCCGCCCCACGGCGGCCCAGCCGATACCGATGTCACCGGCTGGATAGAGAACCGCGCCAATGCCCTGCTCGCCTCCGGCAACACCGGCGTCAAGCGCCTGCCCTACGCACAGGCCATCGCCGCGCCCCAAGTCTCGCAATACGACTTCGCCGCCGACTACATCGCTGACCTCGGCGCGGTCATCGACATGGAGGCGATCCGCAAGTCAGGCCTCAGGATCGGCGTCGACCCCATGGGCGGCGCGGCGGTCGCCTACTGGGATCGCATCGCCAAACAGTACGGCCTCAACATCGAAGTCGTGAACCCCAAGGTCGATCCCACCTTCGGCTTCATGACCCTGGACCACGACGGCAAGATCCGCATGGACTGCTCCAGCCCCTACGCCATGGCCAGCCTCGTCGGCCTCAAGGATCGCTTCGACATCGCCTGGGGCAACGACGCCGACGTCGACCGCCACGGCATCGTCACGCCCTCGGTAGGCCTGATGAATCCCAACCACTATCTGGCCGTTGCCATCCAGTACCTGCTCGGCCACCGCCCGCATTGGACCAATGCCGCCGTCGGCAAGACCCTCGTGTCGAGCAGCATGATCGACCGCGTCGTCGCCGGCCTCGGCCGAACCATGCTCGAAGTGCCCGTCGGCTTCAAATGGTTCTCACCCGGCCTCGCCGATGGCAGCCTGTGCTTTGGCGGTGAAGAAAGCGCCGGCGCCAGCTTCCTGCGCCGCGACAGCAGCGTGTGGACCACCGACAAGGACGGCATCATCCTCGGCCTGCTCGCCGCCGAAATCACCGCCGTCACCGGCAAGGACCCCGGCCAGCACTACCAGGAACTCACCGCGCAGTACGGTACGCCTTACTACACCCGCATCGACGCTGCAGCGACGCCCGAGCAGAAGAAGGCCTTCAAGCAACTCACGCCCGAGAAGGTGCAGGCCGCCGAGCTCGCCGGCGAAGCCATCACCGCCAAGCTCACCAAAGCCCCCGGCAACGGCGCCGGCATAGGCGGCCTCAAGGTCACCACGGCCAACGGCTGGTTCGCCGCGCGACCTTCAGGCACCGAAGACATCTACAAGATCTACGCAGAGAGTTTTGTGTCGGCAGAACATCTGCAGCAGATCGTGCGGGAGGCGCAGGAGATAGTTACGGCAGCATTGGGATGACTTTGGTGTAGGGCGGTTTCGGAGCGAAGCGACAACCCACCGTCATCTGCCGCATGCAAATGGTGGGTCGCTGCGCGAACGCACCCTACGCGCTATCGTCATCTCCGCTTCTGCATTGAAGAAGAAAACTAATGTCGATACCAACTGATATCAAAGCACTCACAGAGCTGTTCCGGGAGCTTGGCGCACAAAGCCCGGAGAGCTGGGCTTCATCGCAAGTGAATGAAGGCTTCAATCAACTGCATCGCTTCTTGTTCCTCCGGCAAGCTTGGTCGCGCGTGATATCCGAGAACGATGACACGTGGATTGAGGACAACATAGCGACTGCAACGACACATCCGGATCAGCCATTCGCAGGGATAGGCCATGCCCTTGGCCGGATGCTGTCCGCGGGAGTCGCTCGCGAAGACATCGTCGATCTCGCCAGGGGCATGCAAGGACAACTCCTCTTTGATATTTGCTACCTGCTCGGAGATCCATCACTCCCGGATTCAAGCGTCGATGAAGTCGGCTGGACACTTGTTGAAACCGATGAAGACTATGCGCCCACGTTGAACGCAATTGAAGGCCTGCATGAGTCGGTACTCGATACAGATCCTACGGGACGAGAAATGCGCCCACGCACCGCTGCTGCCTGAGGCAGGTAGGGTGGGCACGGTGTGCCCACGCGGGAATGTCGAGCGATGAAACTCTGAACGCGTGAGCTAACCGAGCCCACCCTACGCCTCCGCATTCGGACGCCAAACGCCAGCTACCTGCCCAACCAATCAGGCTTTCCATGAATCGCAGAAAATTCCTTGTCGCCCCGTTAGCTGCGCTGCTTCTCCCCGGCTGCTCGCAGGAAGTCTCCCAGAACAGTCTTTTCGCGCAGTACCTCACTGACGTGGTCAAGGAAGATCCGCCGCCCAAGAAAGCGATCGTGGTCGTGCATCCAGGAACCAAGCCGCTGGACGCATTTTTTCGCTGGCGGGAGCCGGCGCAGCTTCAAGAGGATCTGCCGGAAATCCAGCTGTCCACGGCAGCCGCGTTGCTGAAAGCCGGTGCTGCCGATGCTCAACCCATCCTGCTTTCAAGAGCCCAATTGCCTGACCTGGTAGAGATTATTCACGCAACGGAAAGCCAGCTGAACAAGCTGGACAGTGAAGACTCCACGCCCGGTTTCTGGAACCTGTTCTATCGGACATTCCCGGATTCAACAGGCCTGATGGGTTTCTCGAACGTCGGCTTCAATGCATCAAAGGATCAGGCAGCCTTCGTTGTCAGTCACGCTTGTGGCGGCCTCTGCGGTTCGGGTCGTCTCGTACTCATGTCCCGTCGAGGATCGCTCTGGCATACAGAAAAAACAAAGCGCTTATGGAGTAGCTGAGCCTTCGGAATGGCTCGCTGACCGCACACTTCAAACGGAAGACCGGAATTCATGATCGACCTGCAAGCCGCAAACCACACCAATCGGGAACTCGAACTCATGCTGGCGGGCAAGAAGCCGCTGGCCATCTTTTGTGACGATCTGTCGGTTTTTCCAAACGATGTGATCTTCCCCGAGAGCCAGTTCCTGCCGCACGTCATCAGTGGTCGCTTCGTACAGGACTCGATTGTCATCGAGGGCGACTACATCGCCAGCCTGGGGCGCAAAGCTCAGTTGAAATGTCTGTTCTATGCGCTGGCCGGGCAGGCATGGCGCATTCCGGCGATGATCCAGCTGATCGAAATACGAAACCGTACGCCGGCCATGTGGCAATCGGAAGGTCTGGAGCGCTACGAGAGTACCTTGCTCGGTTACACGGACGAGGAAGTGGACGCCTGGTGTGATCACAGATTCCGCAAGCCGCCAGCTTCCGCGTGATCCCTCCCGGAAAGAACGTGACCCCGCCCCCATACCTTCGCTTTTGGAAAGGCTGACGACTGTGATGAAACTGACGGCTATCGCACTGCTGGCAACACTGCTCGCGAGCTGCGGCGTATTCGACACCATGAAAGAAGGGTTCAAGCACAGCGAAGATGTCGCCGCCGAGCTGGAAAAATCGGTGGGCTCGAAGCCGTTCGTAGGCTTCAACTGGAACAACGGCATCCTGACGAACATCAACATCAGCTTCGAGGGCATTCCCGCCGACAAGACGACCGCAGAAATTGCTGCGCTGGCCCGCACCTCGATCAGCCAGCATTTCAAGCAGACACCCAAGTCCCTGATCGTCAGCTTCTCGCTGCCGGGCACCGCGGACGAGGGTCGCAAGGCGGAGTAATAACGCCAGGCGTTGCACGCTCCTCGCCGTTCGCGCGCTTCACACCTCCTGCAGGCGCGCCTTGATTTGATCTGGATGAAAGCCCCCATCGACGCCTTGCTGCAGGATGCGCAAGGTGGCGGCGCTCCGCGCTGACCGCCTCTTCCTGCGGGCCCCGTGTGCCCGCCTTGCGCATCGAACAAGGAGTTTTCTGATGGCTGATCACGCCCGGGGCGCCGCGCCCTCTGCCAATCCCGCACCGCTGGGCCTGCTGGGTTTCGGCATGACGACCGTGCTGCTGAACCTGCACAACGCCGGTATTTTCGAGCTGAGTGCGATGGTGCTGGCGATGGGTCTGTTCTACGGCGGCATCGCCCAATTGATCGCAGGCCTGCTGGAATGGTGTGCCGGCAATACTTTCGGCACGGTGGCGTTCACGTCCTATGGCTGCTTCTGGCTGACGCTTGTGGCCCTGATCGTGTTGCCGAAGACGGGGCTTGCCGAAACGAGCTCGACGGGCGCGATGACGGCTTTTCTGCTGATGTGGGGTCTGCTCACGGCGATCCTGTTCGTAGGCACGCTGCGCATCAACCGCGCACTGCAGGTGGTGTTTGCCTCGCTGACCGTGCTGTTCGGGCTACTGGCACTGGCTGACGCGAGCGGCAGCCATGCGCTCAAGGTAGTGGCCGGTTGGGAAGGCCTGTTCTGCGGATTCGCCGCCATCTACGTGGCCGCTGCGCATGTGCTGAACGAGGTGTATGGCCGCATCGTGCTGCCGCTGGGTGCCTTGCGCGCGGCGGTGGTGCCGATGCTCGCACGCAAAGCGGCTTGACGTCGCTGGGTGCGTACGCAAATGCCGGCAATGGGCACCTGAACGCGTGGGCTCACCGAGCCTGCCTTACGCCTGACACCGGCTGACGTCAGCCGGTTACATTCATCAGCAAATAGCCCGGGTACAGCGGAGCGGAATCCGGGGCCACAGGCTCAACGGCAGGCAGATACCCCCGGACTCCCGGCCTGCGGCCTTCGCCCAGGCAACGTGACTGCTGTGAATCGGCAACCAATCCGCCACCTCCACCACTTCCGCGCCACTCGGCGCGGTCCCAGTGACCACAGCGTCCTGCGCGATGACCGTAGCATCCCGCGCCTCGATGCATAAGCCCTTCACCTCACTCTCACCCGCTGCGGACACGCGGTAGGCCAGACGCTCTGCGCCGAGCGCCTTGTGTCAGCCAAGCACCTGCAGCGGACCTCGATAGCAGCCCTGGGCCGATGGCAAACCGCGCGAAAAATCCGGTGGCCGGAAAGAATCCGGTAAGTCTTCTGGCCACACCATGCGGGCTCCTTATCTCTGGAGCCTCGCATGACACATCGACACACCCGGCGCCTGCTGCGTACAGGCCTCATCGCAACCGCCCTGCTGAGCCACGGCGCCAGCTACGCTCAGCAAGAAAGTGCCGGTGGCGGCCAGCCGCCGGAGGGCTGGGGCCTGGGCGTGGTGGCCTCGGCTTCGCAGAAGCCTTATCGCGACGTGGATGGCAAGGCCGAAGTCTGGCCGATGCTGACATATGAGAACCGCTGGATCCGCTTGTTCGGACCGGGGCTGGACGTAAAGCTGGGCAAGACCGGCCCGGTGTCTTACGCGCTGACGGCGGGCATGAGTCGGGAGGGCTACCGGGCCAGCGATTCGTCGTATCTGGATGGCATGGACGAGCGCAAGGGTGGCATCTGGCTGGGCGGCCGGGTGATGTGGGAGGCGGGCTTTGCCAAGCTGTCGGCCGCCTGGCAGGCGGATGCCTCCAGCCATAGCGATGGGCAGAAAGTAACGCTGGGCGTGGAGCGCCGATTTGCGGTCGACAATCTGGGCTTTACACCGCGCGTGAAGGCGATCTGGCTGGACCGCAAGTACGTCGATTACTACTACGGCGTGTCGGCATCGGAAGCACGAAGCAACCGGCCGCAGTATGCTGGCTCTTCCACCGTCAATTCGGAACTGGGTTTGCGCGTGGACTACCGGCTGACGCCGGCCCAGACGGTGTTTCTGGACGCAGGTGTGACCATGCTGGGTAGCGCCATCAAGGACAGCCCGCTGGTCGGACGCAGCACGGTGGGCGAAGCGCGCCTGGGTTATCTCTACCGGTTCTGATCCAGCAGGAGTGTGACCCCATGCAGCGTGTGCTGTTGCTCGAAGACCATCCGCGACTCGCCGCCCTTATCCGGCAGGCGATCAGCCAGGCGGGGATTGCCTGTGACTGGGTCGAGCGTGTCGAGCACGCCTGGACCGCGTTACAGGGGCAGGACTACTCGGCCGTGCTGATCGACCGGGGTCTGCCGGATGGCGACGGGCTGAGCCTGGTGACCCGCCTGCGCAAGGCGGGCCAGCATGTGCCCTGCCTGTTGCTGACCGCACGTGATGCGCTGCACGACCGGGTGGAGGGGCTGGAATCCGGGGCCGACGACTACCTGTGCAAGCCCTTTTCGATGGAAGAGCTGGTGGCGCGCACGCGCGCGCTGCTGCGCAGGCCGCCCGCGCAAGCAGCGCTGGTGCCGGAGTTCGGCGATGTGTCCCTGCATCCGGAGCAATCGCTGATGATATGTGCATCACGCTCGGCCACCCTGCCGCGCACCGAGCTGCAGATCATGCTGAGCCTGATCAAGGCCAAGGGCGCAGCGGTGCGGCGGCAAACGCTGGAAGCGGCCGCCTGGGGCCAGCAGGAGGCGGTAACACCCAATGCACTGGACGTGGCGGTGCATCGGCTGCGCCGGCGGCTGGAGGCGCTGGGCTCGGCCGTACGCATCGTCAACCAGAGGGCCGTGGGCTATGCCGTCACGTATTAGACGCTGGGGCTGCAGCCTGAGCGGGCGCCTGCTGCTCGCCTACATCGGCGCCTGGCTCATTACGGCCGTGCTACTGGGGACGCTTGGCAGCTGGCTGATGCGCAACGACAGCAACCTGGCGGCAAGAACCGCAGAGCGTGTGCTGCACTATCTGACGCAGCAACTGCATTTCGACGCCCAGGGTCGCCCGCAGATACCGCCGCTACGCGAAGAGGTGCAATGGATCTTCGACACGCTGCCGCTTGATGCAGGGTATCGCGTGATTGACGCGCAAGGCAGGACGCTGCTGTGGTCGACCGACGCAACGCGCAAGGTCTGGGAAGGCTCTCCGCTGACGCAGATGCCCCCAGCCTCGCCGCTGACTCTGTCTGTTCAGGGCGTAACGCTGCATCTGGCTACGCAAGCGGTCAGCGCGCCGGACGGTCGCCCACTTCACCTCCAGGTCGCCATCAGCGAGCGACTGACAGCGCTACGGCACGGCGATCTGGGCAACACCTTCGGCGCCAGCTTCCTGCTGGTGTCGCTGATTTCCATCGTGCTGCTCGGGCTGGTGCTGTGGGCGGTGCTGCGACGCGTGATGGCGCCCGTGCAACGCATCTCGCAGGAGGCGGAGCGCATCGAGCCGCGCGGCCCATGGCGCCGGCTTGGCGAAGACGGCCTGCCCAGCGAGATCGCGCCGCTCGTGCGCTCGTTCAACCAGGCGCTGAATCGGCTCGAAGAGGGCTTCGAGCGGCAGCAGCGCTTCCTTGCCGATGCAGCGCACGAACTCAAGACGCCACTGGCGCTGATCCGGGCCCATGTCGAATTGGGTGGTGGCGGCGAGGAGCGCGCGACCGCGCTGCAGGACATCGACCACATGTCGCGCCAGATCCAGCAGCTGTTGATGCTGGCCGAGGTCAGCGAACCGCGCAGCTACCAGCGCGACAGCATCGACGTAGCCGCCGTGATGCGTGAAGTCACGGCCTTTCTCGCGCCGCTGGCAACGCAGCACGGCGTGAAGCTGGATGTCCGTGCAGACCAGATCGGCACGGTGGATGGAGACCGCAGCGCGCTGTTCGTGCTGCTCAAGAATCTCGTCGAGAATGCCATTCACGTATCACCCGCCGGTGCATCGGTGCATCTCGCGCTCAGCGACAACACGCTCACGGTGCGCGACCGGGGACCCGGTATTGCCGAGGCGCACCTGCCACACCTGTTCGAGCGCTTCTGGCGCGTGCCCGGCAGCGCGGAGGGCGGCGCCGGTCTGGGGCTGGCCATCTGTCAGGCTGTGGCGCAGGCCCACGACTGGCGGCTGAGCGCGCACAACTCAAACCCGGGCGCCGAATTCCGGCTTGCCTTTACACCGCCCACCCTTGCCAAGGAGCCCGCCACGTCATGACACGCCGACTTGTTGCAATGACCCTGCTCGTATCCTTCATCGCCATGGCCAGCTCGGGCCTGCTGATGCTGGTGGTGGATCAGCCCTCGTTCAGCCTGCGCATGCACCCGGTGCACAAGCTGTTCGGCATCCTCATGGTCGTTGCCGCTTCGATCCACCTTGTGCTCAACCAGGCTGCCTTGCGCGCCCACCTGCGCCAACGCGCCGCCGCCCTGTGGGCAAGTGCCCTAGCGCTGATACTCGTCGGCGTCTATGCAATTGCCATCATGAACCCCGTCGATGCCGAGGTAGCCAGTCGTCTGGACGCCGCTGCGCGCGAGGCCGAAGCCCACGAGTAGCAACACCCCGCAGGCACATCACTTCGCGACACCGCCCCGCTCCAGCAAGGCATCGACGAGGTGACGCGCTGCCGGGCCGGGCACGCCCCTTTTGAGACGGATGACGAAGCTCGAAAAGCTGGGCATGCGGTCGCGGCCCTCCCAGCTCTCCATGTCGAGCAGGCACAGGCGGCCGGCCGCCAGATCCTCCTGCACCATGTGAGCGGGCATGCTGCCCCAACCGACGCCGGCGCGCAGCATTTGCAGCTTGGCGTTGAGATCGGTGATGTGCCAGGCGTCGAGTGCGTGCACGCCGAGATCGGCGCTGTCGGTCACGGTGGTATTACGCGTCCACACGATCTGCATTTGCCCACGCAACTGCCCCAGGCCGATGGGGCCGCGAATGGCGGCCAGTGGATGGCCAGGCGCGGCTACCGCCACTAGGGAGTGATCGACCAGCTGACGGGCTTCGAATTCGTTGCCCAGCGACGCAATGGCGGCCACCACGCCCAGTGTGGCCTGGCCGCTACGCACCATCTCAATGTCTTCACCGAAGGGCTTGAGGGCGATGCGTACGCGCACCGAGGGATAGGCTCGGCGAAGGCTGTCGAGGGCGCCGATGAGCGGCGCCTGGTCGACGAACTCATTGATCACGACAGAGATCGCCGCCTCAACACCGTGGGCAAAGCCCTCGGCATGGCGGTGAAAGTCGTCGAGATCCTCCACCAGCAGGCGCGCGCGCGGCAGCAGGGCGCGCCCCGCATCGGTCAGGCGGGGCCGGTAGTGCGCGCGATCGAACAGCACGAGGCCGGTCTGCTCTTCCAGCGCTCGGATGGCGTAGGTAATGGCCGACTGCGCACGCCCGAGCTTGCGGGCCGCTGCAGCGAAGCCGCCGCAATCGACAACAGCGATGAAGACCAGGAACTGGTCCAGGGAATAGGCGCCCACTCTATCTACCAATCCGATCAACTAGATCTGAATTGTAAGGTTTTCATTCGTCTTTGTAGATGAAAAGATGCACTCACCTCAACCTCTAAAGGAGTCACACCATGGCATCAAACATCCAACCCACCGCCTCCAAAGGCATGCGCTTCGGCCTCTGGTTTTCGCAGGTACTGCTGGCACTCGTCTATGTGCCCGCCGGCTTCATGAAGCTGCTCTCGCCGGTCGCGCAAGTGGCCACCCAGATACCCTGGGCTGCTGATGTGCCGGAGCTGTTCCTGCGCTTCATCGGTCTGGTCGACCTGTCTGCCGGCCTCGGCCTGCTGCTGCCCGCACTGACCCGCATTGCGCCGCGCCTGACGGTGTTCGCCGCCTATGGCTCGGTTGCGCTGCAGGTGTGCGCCTTCTTCTTCCACATCAGCCGTGGTGAGTACTTCGTTCTGCCGATGAACCTGGTGCTGATTGCCCTCGCCTTGTTCGTGGCCTGGGGTCGCACGAAGAAGGCGCCGATTGCCCCTCGCGGTGCCATGGCCGTTGCGGCCTCCTGAGTCTCGGCGGCACCTCCAATCCTGCAGCGGAGCCCATCATGCTCAACAACGTCATCCCTGTCCGGAGCAGTCATCGCGCCGACACGCGCATGCCGGTGTATTACCTCTCACATGGCGGCGGCCCCTGGCCCTTCATGGAAGGGCCATTCCGGGCGATGTTTGCGCAGCTTGAGCGCTCCCTGCAGGACATTCCCCGGCAACTGCCCGCCGAGCCGCGCGCACTGCTGGTCATCACCGGCCACTGGGAAGCGGCGCAATTCACGGTCTCGACCGGGCCACAGCCGGGCATGATCTACGACTACTTCGGTTTTCCGGAGTCGATGTACCAGATTCACTACCCGGCCCCCGGTTCGCCTGAACTGGCAGCACAGGTTGCAGCGCTGCTGGAGAAATCGGGCTGGCACGTCGGCACCGATCCGCAGCGCGGCTTCGATCATGGCACCTACAGCCTGCTCAAGCCCCTCTATCCCGAGGCCAACATCCCGGTCGTGCAGCTCTCGCTGCGTACGCCGCTCGATCCGGCCGAGCACATCAGCGTGGGGCGCGCGCTCGCGCCGCTGCGCGACCAGGGCGTGCTGATCCTCGGCAGCGGACAGAGTTTTCACAACATGCACATCCGCGGCACGCAGGCCCGGCATGCCTCGGAGACGTTCGACGCATGGCTAAGGCACAGCGTGCTGGCCGAGCCGGATGCCCGCGCGGCGGCGCTCATGGAGTGGGAGTACGCCCCGAATGCGCGCATCGCGCACCCGCATGCTGATCACCTGATCCCGTTGCATGTCGCGGCGGGCGCGGCAGAGGACGATCTGGCGAGCTGCGTGTTCGGTGATTACATCGCCGATCTGGCTACTTCGGCCTACCGGTTCGACGGCCGCTTCCGGGAATCCGCTTTCGACGCACTTCGCCTGCATGAAAGACATCTGCACCGCTAGTCGGCAGCAAGCCATCAACCGGAGGTTTCCTCATGAGCTCATGCAAACAGGCGCCTGGCGCATTCATCCCCGTCATTGATCGCAACCGTTGCGAAGGCAAGGGGCCCTGCATCGACGTGTGTCCCTACAACGTGTTCGAGATGTTCACGCTGCCGGCAGAGGAGCGGGCGGCACTGAGCCTGAAGGGCAAGATCAAGGGCTTCGTGCACCGCTGGCAGCAGGCCGACGTGGTGCTGCCCGAGCGCTGCATGGCCTGCGGGCTGTGCGTATCTGCCTGCCCCGAGCAAGCCATCACGCTGGCCCGCAATCCGGCCTACAGCGACTGATCCGCTATGCGCTGGCGATGACGCGCCAAAGAAAACGCCCGCAATTGCGGGCGTTTTCTTTCAGGCATTGTGCTGCGTACTGTAAATCACTTGAGTTCAAACGGGCCCAGATCCGGCGCGGAACCCTTGTATGCGATACCGACATCCACGCCCTTGTTGACCATCTTGCTGCTCGACGAAAGGCGGAACAGGTTGGTCGTGGGCAGTGTGCCATCCGCATTGCGCGCAGCCGTCGCCAGCGATAGGTCAAGGCTGGCGAAGTCTGAGCTGCTGGCTGCCAGGCCACTGTTCCACGTGTTGTTGGCCGAGTCGGCGTTCTTGATGCTGTCAGCCTGGGTGCCGGAGAGGGAGATGTTATTGCGGAACTTGTGCTTCTCGCCCGCCGTGACGTCCTGACCGAAACCGAAGTTGATCTTGTTCTTGTAGCCGATGTTGTTGTAGAGCGTGTTGCCACCGACATTGCTGTTCTGGTCGAAGCCCTTGAGCGTGTTGCCGAAGGCGACCGACTGCTTGACGATGTTGCGCTCCAGTGCGGGCTTGTCCGTGGCAGGGTCCAGGCCGCCGAGCTTGAAGCCGTTGCCGTTACCTGCAAACGCGCTGTCACTCCAGAGGTTCTTGCCGTTGTTGAAGGCCCAGCTCTGCTCGATGGTGATGGGTTCCTTGCTGCCGAAGGTGTCCCAACCGTCATCCGAGTTTTCCCAGGCACGGCAACCGTAGAAGACGTTGCCTGCACCTTGCTCCTGCTTGGACGCAAAGCCGTCAGCCATGCCACCGTGCTTCTTGGGGTCGTAGTTGCGATAGGAGTCGACGTTGAGCACGGTGGTGTAGGAGCCACCCTTGTTGATCTCGAGCCCGGTATTGCGGTTGTCGTAGAAAGCGCAGTTCTCGAAGGTGTTGTGCGCACCGGTCACGTAAGCGCCGTGGTAGCCCGCACGCGTGACCTCGACGCCCTTGAAGTACCAGTAGCTGCCGGTCAGGTAGAAGCCGAAGGAGTCCTGCACCCAGGTGCCGCTCGGGAACTGGAAATCAATCTTGGCCTTGCCGCAGTTGGCCGCCACCATGTAAATGTTGGCGCTGGAAGTGCCAGACTTGGACAGGTTGATGGTGTTCTTGGCGCCTGCCGTGTACTTGATGCTGTAGGTGCCCGGTTGCAGCAGGATCATCTGCCCTGCCGAGACCTTGGAGAGCGCTGCGCTGAAGCTCATCGGTGCGCTGAAGCTGGAGCCGGCACCGCTGTCGGAGCCGGTCGGCGTGACGTAATAGACCTTCGAAGCCGTCAGGTTGCTGGTTTCAGTGCCGCAGCCGGTCACTTTCGGCGCAGCCTGTGCGGCCGACACCAAGGTCAGGGCGATGAATCCGCCCAGAATGAGTTGCTGTTTCATTTTGTCTCCGTTCTTGTCTTCGTTGAGCGCCCATAACTTCGCGCCTCGTTTTCCATGCTTGCCCGCCTTGTCATGACGGCCAACGGTCCTCGACCGCCGAAAGTCTTATTAGTTAATAAGACTTACAAACTTTATTGTAGCCCCAGCTGCTCTTTCGAGAGGCGACGAATTGCACGATCTGACACTCACGGCGAAATCTTGATTCAGCCCCGGAACTCAGTCGTCTGTCGATTCTGAGATGCGGAAGCTGGAACGCGCGGAAATACGGAGGGAGCAGCGTCGCCCCCTCCTGCACACTTAGCTGACATCGACCATGACAACTTCGGCATCGCTGAGTGCGGTCAAGGTAACGATGGCCTCCTCAGCGATCACCGCGCCATCTCGCGCTTCGATACGCTGACCATTCACTTCCACATCGCCAACCGCCGGCACGAGGTAGGCCAGACGATCCGTGCCAAGCGGGTAACTGACCGTCTCGCCCTTCTTCAAGGTCACACCCAGTACGCGGCTCCTGGCGCGGATGCGCAACGCGCCCTCGTCTTCAGGCAAGCCGCTAGCGAGCACCGCAAACTGGCCGCTACGATCCCCCTTGGGGAAGGGCTGCGTACCCCACGTCGGCTCCCCGCCGTTCTTGTCGGGGAAGATCCAGATCTGGAAGATCTTTGTCGGCACAGGTTCGAGGTTGTACTCGGCGTGGCGGATGCCGGTGCCGGCGCTCATCACCTGCACGTCACCCGCAACGGTACGACCCTTGTTGCCGAGGCTGTCCTGGTGGGTGATGGCGCCTTCACGCACGTAGGTAATGATCTCCATGTTGGCGTGCGGGTGCGGCGGAAAACCCGTGTTGGGAGCTATCACGTCGTCATTCCAGACGCGCAGCGCGCCGACGTGGATGCGTTCCTCGTCATGGTATTCCGCGAACGAGAAGTGATGCTTCGCCTTGAGCCAGCCGTGGTCAGCGCCGCCAAGGGTGTCGAAGGGTCTGCGTTCGATCATGATGCTTCTCCGGTGTGCCGGAGCTTGCTGACCCTCGCCATCGTGGAAGGTTGCTGTCCGGCACTGCGATGGATGCAGTGTACGCAGGGACAGCACGCGGGATAAGACGGGGCGGATGCGACTGACTGTTGCAGCCGCGGAACAATTGTTTTTCAGGACTGAGGACTGGGTGTTGAGTGCTGAGTGACACTGGTCGCCCCTGCGCGGGGGTTCTACTCAATACTCAGTCCCCCGTCCTCAGCACTTCTCTCAAAACCCTACGCTCAACCCCACGTTAATGACCGGATACCAGCGATAGCGACGCAGCTCGTTCTCGACCTGCCCCTGCTCCGCTGCGGCATCGGCTCGCAGCTGATCGCACTGCGAGGCACTGAGCGCGGCACCACAGGTGATATCGAGCTTGGTCGTGGCCTTGCCCTGGTACATGGCGCCAATGTCGGCGTAAAAACCGATCCCGGCGTTGCTGACACGCCCCCAGCCGAGGCCGAGATACGGCGCGACGCCGTTGCCGAACTTGATGCGCCCCTTGAGGCTGGCCACGTCACTTGAGTTGTAGGTCGTGCCGTTGATGTTGTAGGTGTTGTTCGACGGCTTGCCGGTGAGGTCAACCTTGTTGTCGTGGAACACCACGCCACCCGAGACGCGGAAGCCGAGGCCGATGTTGAGATCGGCCAGTGCACGCACGCCGGCAATCTTGAGCTTGCCGTCGTAATCAACGCCAGACTCGCTGAAGCTGCGCTTGTAGGTGTAGGTGGCGAAGCCGAGGCGCGCATCGACACGCGGGATAAGGTTGTAAGCAATGTCGCCGCCATAGCCTTGGGTGCCGACCATGGCGCCAATGCCCACATCCGCCGAGGCCATGCCGGAAGCCAGCAAGAAGCCGGCGCAAATCAATATGCGGTTGCGCATCAAAATCCTTTCGTGCGCCGCTGGCGCGGCTGGGAGTCGCATGGTGGCACCGCCCGGCACCACCATCAATCAATCGACAGGATGGGCGTTGGTAAAAGTCGGTTAAGCGGCGGTCCGCATGTCGCCGTACATCTTCAGGTAGTCACGCGCAGCCACATCCCACGAGAACTCCTGCGCCATCGCACGGCGCTGCATCTGCTGCCAGAGCGCCGGCTGGGCATACAGCGAAAAGACGTGGTCCAGCGCCATCGAGAGGGATTGCGGCGTGGCGTCCTGAAACGAGAAGCCGGTCGCCGTATCGGCCTTGAGCGCCGCCTCGGTCGCATCGACGACGGTATCGGCGAGCCCGCCGACACGCCGCACGACCGGCAGGCTGCCGTAACGCAAGGCGTACAGCTGGGTCAGGCCACAGGGTTCGAATCGCGAGGGCACCAGCAAGGCATCGCACCCCGCAATGACGCGATGCGCCAGCGCCTCGTCATAGGCGGTACGCACGGCAACCTGGCCCGGGTAGGTTTTGGCAGCGGCGAGGAAAGCCTCCTGCAGTGCGTGATCGCCACTGCCCTGTACGACCAGCTGACCACCCAGCTGCAGCAGGTGCGGCAAGGCGCCGAGCACCAGGTCCAGCCCCTTCTGCGCCGTCAATCGGCTGACGACGCCGAAGACTAGCGCATCGGGCCGCACTTCCAGCGCAAACTCCTTCTGCAAGGCGATGCGGCATTCGCGCTTGCCGCCCAGTGACGTCGCACCATAGCGCGCGGCAATGCCGGCGTCCCTCTCCGGATTCCAGACGCTGTAGTCAACGCCGTTGAGAATGCCTGACACATCGGCACCGCGACTGCGGATGACGCCGTCGAGGCCGCAGCCGAACTCCGGCGTGGCGATCTCGCGCGCGTAGCTGCCGCTCACCGTCGTGACGCGATCGGCGAACTTGAGGCCCGCCTTCATGAAGGACATCTGGCCGTGAAATTCGAGTGCCGACGGCGCCGTGAAGCGCGCAGGCAGACCCAGCAGATGGAAGTCGTCTCGTGCGAACAGACCCTGATAGGCCAGGTTGTGCACGGTATAGACCGTCTTGGCCTGTGTCGGCGGATGCTGGGCCACGTAGGCGCAGGACATGGCGGCGTGCCAGTCGTGCGCATGCATCACCTCTGGCTGCCAGGCCAGGTCCAGCTCGCCTGCGGCGAGGTGGGCGGCGACCCAGCCGAGCAGGGCGAAACGCTGCGTGTTGTCGGGCCATTCGTTGCCGTCGCTGTCCTGGTAGGGGCTACCGCCACGACGATAAAGGTACGGCGCATCCACGACATACACCGGCACCTTGCTGTACGGCATCGTTGCCAGCACCAGGCGCACACGGGCTGCACCAAACGCCGCGCCGATCTCGCACACCACCTTGGGTGAAAGCACGGCATCGAGAATCGCCGGCAAGCCCGGCAACAACAGGCGCACGTCAGCGCCCTGTCCAATCAGTGCCTGCGGCAGGGCACCCACGACATCCGCCAGGCCGCCGGTCTTCACCAGGGGGAAGACCTCGGCCGCTACATGCAGGATTTTCATTCTTGTAATCAGGTCTGCAGGGCTGCGAGCATGTCTCGCGTCACAAGGGTGATGCCGTTCTCTGAACGGTAGAAGCGCTTGCTGTCGAGCTCGGCATCCTCGCCAATGACCATGCCGTCAGGGATGACGCAATCACGGTCGATCACTGCCCGATGCACGCGCGCACCGCGCCCGATCTGCACGCCGGGCAGCACCACCGACCAGCTGACATGGGAATGCGAATGCACACGCACATTGTTGAACAGCAGAGTGCGCTCGACGTGCCCCGAGACGATGCAACCGCCCGACACAACGGATTCGATTGCCATGCCGCGACGGTCAGCCTCGTTATGCACGAACTTGGCGGGCGGCAGCTGGGCCTGGTAAGTCCAGATCGGCCAGCGCGTGTCGTACAGATCGAGATGCGGCACGGTCGCCGTCAGGTCGATGTTGGCGTCCCAATAGGCATCGATGGTACCCACATCGCGCCAGTAGGGCTCTTCGCTGGAACGGTTGCGCACGCAGCTCAGCGAGAACGGGTGCGCCGCCGCCTGTGCGTTCTTGACCGCGCGCGGAATGATGTCCTTGCCGAAGTCATGACTGGAATTCGGATCGGCGAGATCGCGCTCCAGCTCCTTGTAGAGATAGCGGGCGTTGAACACGTAGATACCCATCGAGGCGAGCGACATGTCGGGGTTGTCCGGCATGGCGGGCGGGTCGGCGGGCTTCTCGACAAAGTCGGTGATGTTGTTCTTCTCATCCACTGCCATCACGCCGAAGGCGCTCGCCTCACTGCGCGGCACGGCAATGCAGCCCACCGTGCATTCGCGGCCCTTGGCCACATGGTCAGCAATCATCAGCGCGTAGTTCTGCTTGTAGATGTGGTCACCGGCCAGCACCAGCACGTAGTCGGCGCGGTAGCTCGCGATGATGTCCTGGTTCTGGTAGACGGCATCAGCCGTGCCGCGGTACCAGCTCTCCTCATCGGTACGCTGCTGCGCGGGCAGCAGGTCGATGAACTCGTTCATCTCCGGCTTGAGGATCGCCCAGCCGCGCTGGAGGTGGCGCAGCAGGCTGTGCGACTTGTACTGCGTGATGACGCCGATACGGCGGATGCCGGAGTTGAGGCAGTTGGACAGCGCGAAATCAATGATGCGGAATTTGCCGCCGAAATAGACAGCGGGTTTGGCTCGACGGTCCGTCAGGTTCTTGAGCCGGCTGCCGCGCCCGCCCGCGAGGACGAGAGCAACCGTACGCTTGGGAAGATCCAGGCTATTCGCCAGATCGATTTGAGCCATTTTTTGTCATCCTCTGGAATAAGAGTCGGAATTGCCTGCCCTCTTCAGCAGTTAGTGTGCCAGACAGGGATCGCTTACGCTCTATGGCAGTGCAGACGACCTGATTTTATGTGACAAGACGGCGCACGGCAGTGCGGAGATGCCCTCAAGCGGCACACGGCCCGCTCCTTGCATGTAGAAGGTCCGCTGTCACGGCACAATGCGCGCAGGATGCAGGAGTGCCGTAAGCGGATACAGCGCACAGCGTGCCCGGAATCTGCCGCAGCAGCGGAAGCACAAGAACTTGACGACAAGGAGCCCCAAAGGTGAGCCAGGAAACCTCGACACTTCCCAAGCTTGGTGCAGCAATCGACGAGCACCTGTTGAAAACCGTGGGCGTGCCTGCTAACGAAGCGAGCAGCACTGATCTGATGCAGGCGGTAGCCCTCGTGGCACGCGAGCAACTCGCCGAACGCTGGGTCGAAACCCAGAAAGCCAACCGGGCCGACAAGGCACGCCGCGTCTATTACCTGTCGATGGAGTTCCTCATCGGCCGCAGCATGTCCAACGCGCTGGCCGCGCTGGGCATCACCGATGCCGCGGCAGCGGGCGTCTCCGAACACGCACACAAGCTGGAGCAGATCACAGATCGCGAGCCCGATGCCGCGCTCGGCAACGGCGGTCTTGGCCGCCTCGCCGCCTGTTTCCTCGACTCCATGGCTACGCTGGGTCTGCCCTCGTTCGGCTACGGCATCCGCTACGAGTACGGCATGTTCGCGCAGGACATCATGGGCGGCTGTCAGATCGAATACCCCGACCCCTGGCTGGCCGACGGCACGCCTTGGGAGTTCCCGCGCCCCGACATCAGCACCTCGGTGCGCTTCGGTGGCTGGGTCGAGCATGTCGGCGAGAAAGCCGTGTGGCGCCCGGCCGGCGAAGTGGTCGCCAAGGCTTATGACATGGTGATCCCCGGCCACGGTACCAAGAAGGTCAGCACACTGCGGCTCTGGAAAGCCGTCGCACCGGCCCACCTCGACCTCGCCGCCTTCAACACCGGCGACTACGGTCGTGCAGCGGCTGTGAAGAACGAGTTCGAGAACATCAGCTGGGTGCTCTACCCCAATGACAGCACGCCGGCCGGTCGCGAGCTGCGCCTGCGCCAGGAGTACTTCTTCGTAGCCGCCTCGATCTACGACATCATCCAGCGCCACCTGGCCGAGCACGGCACGCTGGACAACCTGTCGGACAAGGTGGTCATTCACCTCAACGATACGCACCCTGCGATCTCGGTCGCCGAGCTCATGCGTGTGCTGTGCGACGAGCACGGCCTGCCCTGGGCCAAGGCCTGGGCGCTGTGCAAGCAGACTTTCTCCTACACCAACCACACGCTGATGCCCGAGGCGCTGGAAACCTGGCCCGTCGGCCTGATGCAGCATGTGCTGCCGCGCCACCTGGAGATCATCTTCCGCATCAATGCCGAGTTCCTCGCCGAAGCCGAGAAGTTCCGCCCGGGCGATCCCGGCTTCCTGTCGCGTCTCTCGCTCATCGACGAGGCCGGCGAGCGTCGCGTGCGCATGGCCAACCTGTCCATCGTCGGCAGCCACAAGGTCAATGGCGTCTCGGCCCTGCACTCCAACCTGCTGGTCGAAACCATCTTCTCGGACTTCGCCGCGCTGTGGCCCGACCGCTTCACCAACATGACCAATGGCGTGACGCCGCGCCGCTGGCTATCCACCGCCAACCCCGGCCTCGCAAACCTGCTCGACAAGCACATCGGCAGTGGCTGGCGCATCAATCTCGACGAGCTCAAGAAGATCGAACCGCTGCGTGAAGATGCCGCCTTCCGCGCGTCGTTCACCGCCGTAAAGCGCGAGAACAAGGCGCGCCTCGCCGCGCTCATCGAGAAGACCACGGGCGTCAAGGTCAACCCGGCGAGCCTGTTCGACGTGCAGGTCAAACGCATTCACGAATACAAGCGCCAGCTGCTCAACGTGCTGCAGGTCGTGCGCCGTTACCAGGCCATCCTCGCCAACCCGCATGCCGAATGGGTGCCGCGCGTCACCATCTTCGCCGGCAAGGCCGCATCGAGCTACGTCACGGCCAAGTCCATCATTCGCCTCATCCACGACATCGGCGCCGTCATCAACAACGACCCGCGCATCGGCGACAAGCTAAAGCTGGTCTTCATCCCCAACTACAGTGTCTCGGTGGCCGAAGTCATCATGCCCGGCGCCGACCTCTCCGAGCAGGTGTCGACCGCCGGCACCGAAGCCTCGGGCACCGGCAACATGAAGCTGGCCCTCAACGGCGCGCTGACCATCGGCACCGACGACGGCGCCAACATCGAGATCCGCGAGAACGTCGGCGACGACAACATCTTCATCTTTGGCCTGCGCACGCCCGAAGTGCAGGCACTCAAGCGCGGCGGCTATCAACCGATGCGCTACTACGAGAGCAACCCCAGCCTCAAGGCCGTGCTTGACGCGATCTCTGGCGGCCAGTTCTCGCCCAGCGAGCCGGGTCGTTACCGCCCCCTCATCGATTCCTTGCTGTGGGGCGGCGACCACTACATGCTGCTGGCCGACTACCAGTCCTACATCGAGGCGCACGACAAGGTGGACACCCTGTTCCTGCAGCCGGACGAGTGGGCCAAAAAGGCCATCACCAACGTCGCCAACATGGGCGTGTTCTCGTCTGACCGCACCATCGCGCAGTACGCCGATGAGATATGGGGGATTCCGGTCTCCCGCTGAGAGGCACCCCTGATACGTAGCATCTCACCTCTCCCGGCCTGACGGCCACCCGCTTCGCGGACCACGGCTGGCACTGCATTGCCAGCCGGCTGCGCAAGCGGGCGGCAAGCCGCCCGAAACCCCTCCTCGCCCCCTCAAGGGGAGGAAACTGCTACCGATACGCGATATGCATCTCCTCGACCACGACAGCCTGCCATTCCCTTTCCCCGGGGAGAGGGTGGCCCGTCAGGGCCGGGAGAGGGGAAATCGCACAACAGAGACGGCTCCCTCATGAGCAAGCCCAATGACTTCGCAACCGTATCTGAGTTACCGTGCGGCATGCTCTCCAATGACGAACTGAATCAGATTCTCGAAGCCCGCCACGGCGACCCCTTCCACGCCCTGGGCATGCACACTGCCGCAGATGGCGCTTTATGGGTGCGCTGCTTCCTGCCCGGTGCGCAAAGCGTCGAGGTCATCAACGGTACCGACAAGCGCCTGCGCGGCAAGCTCGGCAAGCGACACGAAGCCGGTTTCTTCGAAGGCCCGCTGAAGGCCACCGATCGCTTCCACTACCGCCTGCGCGTCACCTGGCACGATGGTCAGCAGGCCATCATCGAAGACCCCTACCGCTTCCCGCCCGTGCTGGGCGAGAAGGACGTCTGGTGGCTCGCAGAGGGCACTCACCTGCGGCCCTACGAAATCCTCGGTGCGCGTGTGCGCGAGCTCGACGGGGTGATCGGCACCAGCTTTGCCGTATGGGCGCCCAACGCTTCGCGCGTGGCGGTGCTCGGCGACTTCAATTTCTGGGACAACCGTCGTCACCCCATGCGACTGCGGCGCGAATGTGGCGTGTGGGAACTGTTCCTGCCCGAAGTGCCCGAAGGCGCGCGCTACAAGTTCGAAGTCCGCGCCGCCAATGGCCATGTGCTGCCGCTGAAGGCCGATCCGTACGCGCTGCAGAGCGAGTTGCGGCCTTCGACCGCGAGCGTGGTCTCGCACCTGCCCGATTACGTGCCCGCCACCGAAGAACGCCGCCGCGCCAATGCGCACGACGCACCGGTGAGTATCTACGAAGTCCACCTCGGCTCCTGGCGCCGCAAGAACGGCCACGAGTGGCTGAACTGGGACGAACTCGCTGAGAGCCTGATTCCCTACGCGCAGGACATGGGCTTCACCCACATCGAACTGCTGCCGGTCAGCGAGCATCCCTTTGACGGCTCCTGGGGCTACCAGACCATCGGTCTCTTCGCGCCCACCGCGCGCTTTGGCGACCCGGCCGGCTTCACGCGCTTTGTCGAACGCTGCCACATCGCCGGCCTGGGACTGATCCTCGACTGGGTGCCCGCACACTTCCCCACCGATGCGCACGGCCTCGCCAATTTCGACGGTACGCATCTCTACGAATACGCCGATCCGCGCGAAGGTTTCCACCAGGACTGGAACACGCTGATCTACAACTTCGGCCGCACCGAAGTGCGTAACTTCCTCGTCGGCAACGCGCTGTACTGGCTGGAGCGTTATGGCGTTGACGGCCTGCGCGTCGACGCCGTGGCTTCGATGCTCTACCGCGACTACTCGCGCAAGGACGGTGAATGGGTGCCGAACCAGTATGGCGGGCGTGAGAACCTCGAAGCGATTGCCTTCCTCAAGCGCATGAACGAAGTGGTCGGCGCGGAGCGCCCGCAAGCCATCACGGCAGCCGAAGAATCAACCTCCTACCCCGCCGTGTCGCGCCCCACCTTCGACGGGGGGCTCGGCTTCCACTACAAGTGGAACATGGGCTGGATGAACGACACGCTGCGCTACATGGCGCGCGACCCCATCCACCGCAAGTACCACCACAACGAATTGTCCTTCGGCCTCATGTACGCCTTCAGCGAACATTTCGTGCTGCCGATCTCGCACGACGAAGTGGTGCACGGCAAGGGCTCGATGCTCAAGAAGATGCCCGGCGACCGCTGGCAGCAATTTGCCAACCTGCGCGCCTACTACGGCTTCATGTGGGGCCACCCCGGCAAGAAGCTGCTGTTCATGGGCTGCGAGTTTGCGCAGAACGATGAATGGAATGCCGACCGCAGCCTCGACTGGCACCTGCTTGAACACGGGCCGGAAGCCGACATGCATCGTGGCGTTCAACGCCTCGTGCGTGACCTCAACCACTTCATGCGCCACCCGGCCCTGCACCAGCGCGATTTCGACGGCAATGGCTTCGAGTGGATCGAGCATTCGAATGCCGAGAACTCGATTGCCAGCTTCATCCGCCACGGCGCCGACGGCAGCATGGTCGTCGTGGTCTGCAACTTCACCCCCACCCCGCACAACGGCATGCGCATCGGCGTGCCACGTCTCGGTCGCTACGTCGAACGCATCAACACCGACTCGGCGTACTACGGCGGCAGCAACGTCGGCACGCCGTTTTCGGCGACCTATGCCGAGCACAATGGCGTGAGTGGCAAGGCGCACTCCATCGTGGTCAATGTGCCGCCGCTGGCGACGGTGATGTTTGAGTGGCAGGGGTGAGGTTACTAGAGCAAGGCCCCCTCTCCCGGCCCTTGCGGGCCACCCTCTCCCAAGCTTGGGAGAGGGGATCGCGTACCCCTCTCCCGCTTGCGGGAGAGGGTGGCCGTCAGGCCGGGAGAGGGCAAGACACCCGCAACAAGTAGCACCACACACAACAACAATGAACACCCGCAGCGCCACCCTCCTCCCCGGCCGCCCCTGGCCCCTCGGCAGCACGCCCGACGGCGGCGGCGTCAACTTCGCCGTCTACTCCGCCAACGCCACACGCATCGAGCTCTGTCTGTTCGACACCACCGGCACACAGGAAGTCTCGCGCCTTCCCCTCATCGGGCGCACTGACGACATCTTCCATGGCTACCTGCCCGAAGCCGTGCCCGGCACGGTCTACGGCTTCCGTGCCTATGGTCCCTGGGCGCCGCAGGACGGCCATTACTTCAACCCGCACAAGGTCCTGCTCGACCCCTACGCGCGCGACATCGTCGGCAAGTTCGAATGGCGCGACGAACAGTTCGCCTGCGACAAAGGCCAGGGCAACCGGCAGGATCTGCAACCTTCCACTCTCAACAACGCCGCCGTTGCGCTGAAAGCGCGTGTCACGCCCTGCGACGACTTTGACTGGGCGGGTGACGAACACCCATACACCCCGCTGGCCGACACCGTCATCTACGAAGTGCATGTCAAAGGCTTCTCGCAGCGCAACCCGGCAATTCCAGAGGCCTTGCGTGGCAGCTACGCCGGTCTCGCACACAAGGCCTCGGTGGCCCATCTCAAGCGTTTGGGGGTCACGGCACTGTCGGTGCTGCCGGTGCATTACCACGTCGACGAACAGCGTCTCGTGCAGATGGGCCTCGTCAATTACTGGGGTTACAACAGCATCAACTTCTTCAGCCCCGACCCGCGCTACGCATCGGGCTGCGACGGCATGTCGGTGCGCGACGAATTCCGATACATGGTGCGCCAGTTGCACGCCGCCGGCATCGAAGTGCTGCTGGACGTGGTCTACAACCACACCGGTGAAGGCGACGCCAGCGGCCCCTGCATCAGCTTCCGCGGCCTCGACAACGCCAGCTACTACCGCCTCGGCAGCGAGAACAAGCGTCACTTCATCAACGACACCGGCTGCGGCAACACCATGGACATCCGCCAGCCGGCGATGCTGCGCCTGGTGCTCGACAGCCTGCGCTATTGGGTCGAAGCGATGCACGTCGACGGCTTCCGCTTCGATCTCGCGCCCATCCTCGGCCGCACCGATACCGGCTTCGACAACCGCAGCGCCTTCTTCACCGCCATTGCGCAAGACCCCGTGCTGTCGCGCGTCAAGATGATTGCCGAGCCCTGGGACGTCGGCCCCGGCGGCTACCAGGTCGGCAACTTTCCGCGTGGCTGGTGCGAGTGGAACGACCACTTCCGCGACGCCATTCGCGGCTACTGGCTGCGTGAGCAAGGCACACGCGGCGACCTCGCCATGCGCCTGTGCGGCTCAAGCGATCTGTTCCAGTCACGTCGCCGCGAACCTGTTTCGTCGATCAATTACGTCATCTCGCACGACGGCTTCACCCTGCGCGACCTGGTGAGCTACAACGACCGCCATAACGAAGCCAACGGCGAGCACAACCGCGACGGCCACGGTCACAACCTCAGCAACAACTGCGGCATCGAAGGCCCTACGCAAGATCCCGCCATCCTGCGCCTGCGCGGCCGCCTGCAACGCGCCCTGCTGGCCACCACGCTGTTCTCGCAGGGCGTTCCCATGCTGGCCGCTGGCGACGAGCTGGGTCACAGCCAGCAAGGCAACAACAACCCCTATTGCCAGGACAACGCCATCACCTGGATCGACTGGTCGCGCGCCGACGAAGACCTTATCGCCTTCACCACGCGGGTGCTCGAACTGCGCCGTCAGGCCCTGCTCTTCGACAGCGAGTGGTACAGCGGGCTCACCGATCCGCTGGGCCTGCACGACCTCATCTGGCTCAACAGCAACGGCGACATCGTGCATGGGCAGGCCTGGCGCGACGGCAGCGAGCGCGTGCTGGGCTGCCTCATCGGCAAGCCCGGCCGTGCTGGCGCCCCGCTGCTGCTGCTCATCAACGGCAGTCACGAAGACCGCCCCTTCATGCTGCCCGCTGGCGTGTGGCAAGCCTGGCTCGACAGCAGCCACCCACGCGGCGAAGTGAGCTGGTACGAACAAGGCGAAGTCCCTTTCCCGCTCGCTGCGCACAGTGTCGTGTTGCTGGCCGCAGCGGGTGCGCAGATCAAGTTGTTCGCGCAATGAAACCGCCACGCGTTCACCACATCGGTAGGGTGCGCACCGCGCACCTGCATCCCCCCGAATGGTGCGCAGTGCGCACCCTACTTGCTCCCCCCCGGAACCAGCAATGAGACTCCCTCGCGCCAGCGGCATCCTGCTGCATCCCACCTCCCTGCCCGGCCCCTTCGGCTCCGGCGACTTCGGCCCTGACGCCTACCGCTTCGTTGACTGGCTCGCCGCCGCAGGGCAGAAGCTCTGGCAGATCCTCCCGCTCGGCGGCATCGGCCCCGGCAACTCGCCCTACATGAGCAGCTCGGCGTTTGCCGGCAACGTGCTGCTCATAGACCTCATCGACCTGCAGGCGCACGGCTGGCTGTCCGCCGACGACCTCGAACCGGACGCCGGCTTCGACGCCAGTTCGCTCAACTTTGCTGCCGTTCACCCCTGGCGCATGGAGCGCCTGCGCCGCGCGGCCGAGAACTTCCTCATCAGTGCCAGCGCAGAACAGCGGCAGGACTACATCAACTTCTGCATCAAGCAAGGCGGCTGGCTCAACGACTACGCGCTCTTCATGTCGCTGGCCGACCACCACGGCTGGCAGGACTGGTGCGACTGGCCATCAGGCCTCGCCCGCCGCCAGCAATCCGCACTCGAAACCGCCGCGCAGCAGCACGCACCGCGCGTCGCCTTCTGGAAGTTCTGCCAGTGGAACTTCTTCCGCCAGTGGAAGAAGCTGCGCACCTACGCCAACGAGCGCGGCATCCAGATCGTCGGCGACGCTCCCATCTTCATCGCCGCCCAGAGCGCCGAAGTGTGGGCACGACAAGACCTCTTCGAACTCGACAGCAACGGCCGCCCGCACGTGGTCGCAGGTGTGCCGCCCGACGCATTTTCGGAAACAGGCCAGCGCTGGGGCAACCCGCTCTATCGCTGGAGCGCACACGCCAAGGAGAACTACCACTGGTGGATCCAGCGTATCCGCCGCAGCTTCGAACTTGTCGACATCCTGCGCATCGACCACTTCCGTGGCTTCGCGGCGCACTGGGAGATTCCGGGGAGCGATGAGCACGCCATGAACGGCCGCTGGGTCACCGGCCCCGGCGCAGCGCTGTTCAAGGCCATCGCGCAGGCACTTGGCCCCATGCCCATCATTGCCGAAGACCTCGGCGTCATCACCCCCGACGTCGAGGCCCTGCGCGTGCAGTTCGAATTCCCCGGCATGCGCATCCTGCACTTCGCCTTCGGCAGTGGCGATGAGAGCCGAAATGCGAACGCCTACCTGCCGCACAACTACACGCAAGACGCCGTCGTCTACACCGGCACGCACGACAACGACACCACGCAAGGCTGGTGGGCCACGATCTCTGAAGCCGAACGTCAGCACGTGCGCGACTACCTCGCCTGCAGCGGCGACGACATCCACTGGACCCTCATCCGCGCCGCCTGCGCCAGCGTCGCCGACACGGCCATCCACCCCATGCAGGACATCCTCGGGCTCGGGTCAGAGGCGCGCATGAACTTCCCGGGCAAGGCTGAGGGCTATTGGCAGTGGCGCTTTGAGTGGGCGCAGCTGGAAGCGCGCCATGCGGAGCTGCTGGCGAGTCTGTGTCGGTTGTATCGGCGCTAACCCGCTGCCGCAAAACCCGAAACGGCTTCCGGAGGGCCGTAGGGCGCAATAACCGAAGGGCATTGCGCCGGATGTTGAATACGCGCCATACGGTGCAATGCGCTGCGCTTATTGCACCCAACCCGTCTACACATCTGACTCACCCAGCAGTGACCGCCCTTAGCGCTTCTTCGCACCCGGCTTGAAGTCCATCACCGCGGCAACCAGCTTGAGCTTGCCCATGAGGTTCAACTCAGGCGACATGGAACGCGCGGGCCAGGCCTTGCACATCTCGGTACGCTGCGCCTTGGTGGCGCGCTTGAGCTGTTGCAGCACATCGGTCTCGGCGAGACGCAATGTCGCGGTGAGGTTGTAGCGCTGCTCTTCGCTGAGCTCGGTCTGCAGGATGCTGCGCGCCTTGCCGATGAGCGCGGAGTGCTGTGCGCCCCACTTCTCACGCGCCTGCGACACGGCCTGCGCGACGTCGGGTTCCTCGCGCAGGCAGAACTGGTGGAAGGATTCGACGGTCTGGTCAATGGCGTGCACCATCACAGCGGCCTTGAGCGGATCGGACTCGTCGGTCAGCGGTGCGCCCTTGATGTTCATGGGCGTCACTTCCTTGGCGGCTTCTGGCGGCTTGTCGCTGTAGATCACCTTGCCGTCAGGGCCGATGCTTTTGTAGACCTGCGCCGACACCGCCGATGCCCACAGCATCGCCACCACCACGAACCACTTCGACATGCTCGCTCCCCCGGAATGTGTGAGCAGATTATCGGCGAAAAGCGACTCCCTGTTTGCCGCAAGAGCTGAGGTAAATCCGCCCTGATTCGCGTCAGGCCCCGGTCTGAGGCCGGCGCAGCATGACCACGTTGCCGAGCACGGCGCAGGCGATGCCCGCCACGGTCCAGCCGGTCCAGCGCAAGCCTTCGAAAAGGCCCGACATGATCAGCGCGAGGATGGGCACGGCCACGGCCATGTAGCCCGCACGCCCGGCGCCGATGCGTCCGATGAGGGTGAAGTAGGCAAGGAAGGCCAGCACCGAGCCAAACAACGAGAGATACAGCAGGGAAAGCACGTAAGGGGCGCGGAAATCGAAACCCAGCGGCTGCCCGGTCAGCAGGGCCAGGACAAGCGCACTGGCGCCGCCCAGCACCATTGCGCAGCCCGTGCCCGGCAGCAACGGTTGGGCGGCTTGCCGGTTGCGTTGCGCCACGAGGTTGCCGCACGAAGCGATCAACGCAGCAGCCAGCCCGTAGGCGACGCCACGCCAGCTGCCTGTTGCGTGGTCAGCCAGCACTTCGGGCCAGAACACCAGCGCAATACCGGCGGTCCCCAGGGCTGCTCCGATAGCGCTTTGCGCATCAATACGCTTGTCGAATGCGAGGCGCATGCCAATCAGGTTGAACAACAGCATGGACGAATTGAGCACGGCCATCAGGCCGGAGGCGATCCACCGCTCTGCTTCGTAAACGCAGACGTAACTGACGCCGAATAGCAGGATGCCCTGCCACAGGCACCACCCGTATTCACGCCACGGCAGGCGCAGCGATTCACCGCGCAAACGACTCCACGCCAGCAACACACAACCGGCCATCAGGAATCGCCAGCCCACCGACACAGCCGGCGGCACCTCGCCGAGCTGCCAGGTGATCGCCAGCCAGGTCGAACCCCATATGAGCGTGGCGATGAGGTAAAGCGCGGTATTTGGCAGGGCGGCGAACATGGGGCCGCAGTGTACGCCGCCCTGCCACGGACGCCGGCCCGGTGTGATTACCGGTACAGTCCGGTCATGGAAGACGTCTGGCAAATCTTCTGCGACGGCAGTGCCCTGCCCAATCCGGGTCGCATGGCGGCGGGGGTACTGATCCTCGCGCCGGATGGCCGCGAGACGCGTATTTCGCAATTGCTGCCCGGTCATGGCAGCAATAACGAAGCCGAGCTACGCGCCCTGCTGCTGGCGTTGCAAACGGCACTCTCCCTTGGTGCCGACTGCATTGCCCTGCACAGTGACAGCCGCGTTGTCATCGACGAGCTCAGCGGCACGGCAGCACGCCCCTACCCGGGCCTGCCCACTGTCTTCGCACTGGTCAATGAAACCCTCGCCCGCTTCGACAGCGCCACCTTGCGCTGGGTGCCGGCACACCGCAATCTGATCGCCGATAATCTCGCCCGCAGCGCACTGGGCCTGCCCGCACGTCCAGCGTGAAATCTGGCCGCCCCTGATCAACCGGCACTGTGGCAGCGTGCTATCTTGCATCGAGTCCTTAAGGAAGGCGACGAATGAACCGCTTGCGTGGAATCACCCTCCTCCTACTGCCCGCAGTGCTGGCCGCCTGTGCTGCACCGAAACGCCCAGTCATCGTTCCATACGTCGCGCCCGCCAGTGGCAAGGTCGCCAAGATCCAGCTGCGCTCTGCGGCACTGTTTGGCACGGGCGCCATTTTCTCATTTGCCGATTCGGCCAATTGCAGCACCCCGCGCCTGGTTACCTCCACTTCAAAACCGGGTGAGGCATTGCTAAGCGGCACGACGATACCGGCGGATGTCCCGCAAACGTTCCTTTTCACACACCGGATTCAAGCGGGAAAAGTGTGCGGCGTCCTGGTGACGTTCAAACCTGCCGCGGAGAAAAACTACGCGCTGTTCATGACAACGGCGACAGTGGATACGTGCAGCGTGAACATTCTCGACATAACGGATCCCGTTGCAGCCAAAACCGAGCAGCATTCCTTTCAGCGTCGCCCAAGTGCCAACGGGGTAGAAACCGGCAACTACTGTTTGTCAGCCGACATTGATGCCGAGCTCGCCAAAACGCGCAAACTGAACCGCAGTGGCATGCAGATGAGTGACCTGAAAAGTCTGCTGCCCCCCGCCCCAGCCGAAACGGGAGCCAAGCCGTGAAACTACCCGCATTGATGCTGTCGTGTTTGTTTCTGGCCGCACCCACGGCGAACGCCATGGAACCCGACCAGCTGTTCAAACAGATTGCCCCCAGCGTCTGGCTGGTGCGCACCTTTGACAGCGGCAGCGTTCCCACGGGCTCGGGGTCTGCCGTGGTTGTAGAGCCACGCCGCCTCATTACCAACTGCCACGTCCTGAGCAAGGCGGCCAGCTTCGTCCTGGTCAAGGACAAGCTCAGTTTCAAAGGCAAGCTTGAGTACGTCGACCTGGAACGCGATCTGTGCATGGTGTCGGTGACAGATGAAAAATTCGATGCCCCACCGGTCAAGCGCATCAATGCGCAATCGCTCGTTGTCGGGCAGCGCGTTGTCACGCTGGGCAATCCGCGCGCGCTGGAAATGACCCTTTCTGACGGGCTCATCTCGCGCCTGCAGTACGACGACGATCAGAAGATCGAGGCTATCCAGACCTCAGCCCCTTTCTCGCCAGGCTCCAGCGGCGGAGGTCTGTTTGATCTGGAGGGCCGGCTGCTGGGCATCACACAGCGCGTTGCAGTGGGCACCGGTATGCAGAACCTCAACTTCGCACTGCCGGCAGAATGGCTCGACGATCTGCCGGCACGGAGCAAAGAACAACTCGACGCCTGGTATGCGAGCCAGCGCAAACCGTCACGCTGAGAGGCCGACAGGCAAAGAAAAAGGGCCGCAGTTGCGGCCCTTTGTTTTTGCGCTGGCTTGTCAGGCCCCCAGTTCGGCGGCCGCGCGGAAGCTGCCCTGCGCGAGCTCGTGCTTGCCGAGCGACTCAGCAAGCTTTGCCAGTTCGAGGTGCGCCGCACGCGTCGGCGTGATCGATAGCGAGGCTTCGAGGTAACTCTGCGCCTTGCCCCACAGCTGGCCGCGCAGGCACAAGCGTGCGAGGGTCAGCAGCAAGCCGGCGTCGTCAGGATGCTGCTTGAGCCAGCCTTCGGCGGTGACCAGCTGGCGGTGCAGGTCGAGCGT
Organism: Viridibacterium curvum; assembly: GCF_039544165.1. Lineage (NCBI taxonomy): Bacteria > Pseudomonadati > Pseudomonadota > Betaproteobacteria > Rhodocyclales > Rhodocyclaceae > Viridibacterium > Viridibacterium curvum. The sequence continues at coordinate 173,370 of NZ_BAABLD010000007.1, read as the reverse complement.
GCGGCAGCGGCCGTAGAGCACGGCAAGCTCGGGCTCCCACTCCTGCTCCAGGGCGTCCTCGATGGCTTGCGGGCCGAGCACGAGGTCGCCTGAAGCGACGAGGTAGGGCACCACGCGCAGCAGCAGGCCGACATCGCGTTTCTCTTCGGTGGTGATGTTGTTCCAGATGCGTTGCATCTGCTCCAGCTCACCTTCGGCTTCGCGCATCTGTTCAATGTGGGCACGGCGCACCAGCGGTGCGGCTTGCTCGGCACTCAGCGCTTTGACCTTGCGCAGCTGCCGTGCGATGCGCGCTACCTCGTGCCAACGGCCGCGCGCCTGCTCGGCCTGCAGCGCGAGACGCAGCACGGCGATGTGGCGGTGACCGGCATTGCGCAGTTCGTCGAGGCGCGCGGCGGCATCATCGAAGCGGCGCTCGGCAATCGCGAATTCGGCTTCGAGCATGAGGCGCGACATGCGCACTTCCTTGTCATGGTCGCGCGCGATGGTCAACCAGTGGTCGCGGCGTTCCTGCTCGCGCATGGCGTGTGCGGCACGCGCGGCGATCAGGGCGCTGAGGCCTTGGGGTGCGCCGTTCTCGTAGGCGCTTTCGGCATGCTTGAAGGCCTGCCCGGCACGCCCTTCGAGATACAGACGCTGCGCATCGGTGAGGTAGCGATAGGCAGCCTCTGCCTGACGACGCTTGCGCCAGGCTTGCACTTCAACGGGCAGCGTCAGTGCCTGGGAAACGAGACGCGTGAGGAAGTACAGCAGCGCGAAACCGGCCAGGCTCAGCACGATGAGCAGGTTGGCCGAGATCTGTATGCGCCAGGGCGGCCACACCAGCAAGGCATAGGCCTGGTTGTAACGCGACAACAGGGTGATGGCGACAGCCGCCGTGAACAGGGCGACGAGCCAGAACAATGCGCGCACCATGTCAGCGCACCTGACGCAGACGACGCAGGGCCGCCTCGCTCTCACTGAGCGCCGGCAGGTCGACGATCAGTCGGGCCGATGCCATCTGGCGCAACTCTTCGGCCGTACCGGCGACGGCGGGGGCCTTGATGTCGAAATACTTCTCCAGCATGCCGCGCGCCTGGTTGAGGTCTTCGGCGAACATACGGCCATCACGCTGCAAGAGAGCCAGTCGCGCCGACAGCAGACGCAGGCGGATGTTCTCGCGCAGGTAGCTGGCCTGTTGCGGCGACAGCAGATTGACGTCGTCGGAGTCCAGGCGCTCGATGCGCAGCAGGCCCTTGAAGTCGCCCCACAGATCACCGGCCAACGTCACCCAGCCCGGCGCGCTGGTGTCTTCGGCCTGCGGCGCCGAGGGCGCGGCGGCAGGTGTGGCAGCCCCCTTGCGTGGCGCCGGTGCGGCAGGCTTGCGCGGGGCAGCCACAGGTGCGGCGGCCGGCTTTGCGGGCGGCATGCGCTCGAAGGCAAACGGCAGGGTATCGATGCGCGCGAGCAGGGCCTCCAGCTCCAGCGACATGCCGGTCACGTCAACCAGTGGCAAGGCACGCAGCCGTTCGATGTCTTGCGCGATGGCGCGGCGCAAGGGCAACAGCCGCGTCTGTGCGCTGCTGGCGAGGCGTGCATCGGCAAGCTGCAGTGCGGACAAAGCCACCGGCACATTGCCGGCGAGCTGCAGTTGCTGGCTGGCCAGCGACACGGCCTGTTCGGCTTCCTGCAGCAGACGGTCATCGCGGTTGCGCGACAGGTCCTGATAAATGCGCTCCAGCGCGGCCTGCTGCGTTTCGCTGTCGCCGACGCGATCTTCCAGCGTGCTCACGCGGCCCTGCAGGGCGGCTGCGCTCTCCTGACCATTGCGCGCCAGCTGGCGTGCATTGCTCAGTTCTGCAGACTCGGCGCCAGCGCGGCGTGCGATGTCCTCGCGCAGGCTGCGCAGTTCGTTGCGCGTGTCGAGCAGCTGCCAGCCGAGGAAGACCAGCACGACGACCGCGATCGTCATCTGGGCTCGCGGGGTCAGCAAGGTGCTGCCCGTGACAGGGTTGCCCGAGGTGCTGCGTGCGTTGCCGGCAGGGCTGGTGTCAGCCCGCGCCACGGGCGGCGCCTCGGGCGTTGTGGCTTGTTCGGTTTGCTGTTCGCTCATGACGGAATTCTACCCAAAGCTATGCAAAGTGTTCCTGCAGGGCGGCCACCAGGCCGACATCACCTGCTTCTGTCAGACGGATGGAGCGCGCGCCGAGTCCGCGCAGTTGCTGTGCGATGCGTTCGTGCGGCACGAAACAGGCGCAACTCGCCAGCAGGGCGGCAGCCTCTTCGCCCAGCAGGCTGGCGAAATTGCGTGCGCCCTCGCTGCTGGTGAAACTCAAGGCATCGATGCCGCCATGACGCCACGCTTCGCGCAGCGCTGTGGCATCGGTCTGCGCAGGCATGCGTCGATAGCAAGGCTGTACCTGCACGATGGCGCCGCGCTGCTGCAGCACTTCGGCCAACAGTTCGCGACCACCGTCACCGCGCAGGATCAGCACGCGCTTGCCGGCGATCTTCGCCGCCGAAAAAACTTCCAGTGCGAGCACGCCTTCGCTGTCGAACTGCGTGGCCGGTACCAGCACATCGGCGAAGCCCGCCGCGCGCAGATCTGCCGCACTGCCCGGGCCGACGGTAGAAATGGCAACGCTGTCAGGCCAGCGCTCGCGCGGCAGCACGGCCAGCGTCTGCGCAACGGCATTGCGGCTGACGAAGAAAGCCGCGTCGATCTGCGCGAGCTGATCAGCCAGCGCGGCGAGCGGCGCGGTGTCGGCCAGCGGCAGGATGTCGATGACAGGGAAGAAGATTGGCTCGGCCCCCACCGTCTGCAGCAGACGGATGAGCCCGTCGGCCTGCGGCGCGGGTCGCGTGATGACGACCCTGCGACCGGTGAGGCGGCGCGCTTCAGGCATGACCACCCAGACTGGCGAGGATGCGATCTGCACCGCCCGCGAGCAACTCATCGGCCAGACGCTCACCCAGCGCACGCGCGGCATCGGCCGACGCCATGCCTTCGGCACGCACGATTTGTTGACCATCGGCCGACGCCACCAGCGCACGCAGGTGCAGTTGCTGACCCACGGGCTCGCAGAAGGCGCCGATGGGCACCTCACAACTGCCGCCAAGACGGCGCGTCAGCGCGCGTTCAGCGGCGACGCAGGCCGTCGTCAGCGGGTCGACCAGCGGCGCGAGCCAGGCGGCCACATCGGCACGGTCAGCGCGCGCCTCGATGCCCAGCGCGCCCTGCCCTGCAGCCGGCAGGCAGACATCGGCAGGGAGCACGCTACGGATACGTTCCGACAAGCCCAGACGTTGCAGACCAGCGGCGGCAAGGATGATGGCGTCGTACTTGCCCTCGTCAAGCTTGCGCAGACGCGTGTCGAGGTTGCCACGCAGGGGCTCGACACCCAGAAAGGGGTATAGCGCGTGCAGCTGGGCTTCACGGCGCAGGCTGGAGGTGCCGATCACGGCCCCGGGCGGCATGTCATCGAGGCTTGCGTACCTGTTTGACACGAAAGCATCGAACGGACGTTCGCGCTCCAGTGTGGCAATCAGGGCGAAGCCCTCGGGCATCTCGGCCGGCACGTCCTTCATGGAATGCACGGCGAGGTCGGCGCGACCATCAAGCAACGCCTCTTCGAGCTCCTTGACGAACAGGCCCTTGCCGCCGACCTTCGACAGCGTGCGATCGAGGATCTGGTCGCCGCGCGTGGTCATGCCCAGCAAGGTGACTTCACAACCGGGCCAGGCTGCTTCAAGGCGAGCCTTGACGTGTTCTGCCTGCCACATTGCCAGGCGGCTTTCGCGCGTGGCGATGCGCAGTTTTTCGGGGGGATTGAACGACATGCGGGCTCTCGGTCAGCGTTCCGTCTGGACGGCACGCTTGTTGCGTCTTGAGTGATCGGCATCTTAGCACGCAGGTTTTGGCCTGATTCTGGTGCATACCCCGCCGACGCCTCGCTTGCTGCGATGCGCCGTAATGGGGCATCCGGCTGATAAACTTGCGGTTTTCCCCAACGTGGCCATCCAACGATGGCGTGCCGCCGAAGGCGGATACACGAACAAGACAGACACCCATGAGCAATCTGAACGAGCAAGGCAAGGACATCCCCCTGCGGGAAGACACGCGGCTGCTGGGCCGCATCCTCGGCGACACCGTGCGGTCCCAGGAGGGCGACTCTGTTTTCGAGCTGATCGAAAAGATCCGCCAGACGTCGATCCGCTTCCACCGCGACGAGGACTTCGCCGCCCGCAAGGAGCTCGAAGCCCTGCTCGACAGCCTGTCGCGCGAGGACACGATCCATGTCGTGCGCGCCTTCAGCTACTTCTCGCACCTCTCCAACATCGCTGAAGACCAGCACCACATCCGCCGCTCGCGCATGCACCTGCGCGCCGGCTCGCTGCCGCGTGAAGGCAGCGTGGCGCATGCGCTGGACCTCGCCGACCAGGCCAAGCTGCCGCGCGAGAAGGTCAGCGACTTCTTCAAGAACGCCCTCATCAGCCCCGTGCTGACGGCCCACCCGACCGAAGTGCAACGCAAGAGCATCCTGACCTGCCAGCTGCGCATTGCCGAACTGCTCGACCAGCGTGACCGTATCGAGATGACGCCGGACGAAGTGGCGCAGAACGACGCCGAGCTGCGCCGCTGCGTGCTGGTGCTGTGGGAGACGCGCATGCTGCGTCCCGCCAAGCTGTCGGTGCTCGACGAAGTCGCCAATGGTCTGTCGTTCTACGACTACACCTTCCTGCGCGAGGTGCCGCGCCTGTATGCCCGCCTCGAAGACACCCTGGCCAAGCATGACGAAGCCTGGGCAGGCACCGAGCTGCCCGGCATCCTGCGCATGGGCAGCTGGATCGGCGGCGACCGCGACGGCAACCCCTTCGTCACCGCCGACGTGCTGCGTGAAGCCCTGCGCATGCAGAGCGAAGTCGTACTCGGCTTCTACCTCGACGAGATCTATCGCCTCAGCGCCGGTCTGTCGCTCTCCAGCGCGCTGGTCACCGTGTCGCCGGAAGTCATCGCCATGGGCGACCGCGCGCCGACGCGCAACGGCCACGGCGAGGACGAGCCTTATCGCCGCGCCCTGCGCAGCGTGTATGCGCGCCTGCAAGCCACGGCAGTGGCCCTGCTCGGAAAGACGCTGGGCCGCCCTTCGCACAGCGAGCCGGCCTACGCCTCGGTGCAGGAATTGCTCGACGAGCTCGAAGTCATCCATCACTCGCTCAAGGAGCACGGCACCGGCGAACTGGCCCGTGGCCGCCTGCGCGGCCTGCGTCGCGCCGTGCGCACCTTCGGCTTCCACCTCGCTGCGCTGGACGTGCGCCAGAACTCCGACGTACATGAGCGCACCGTGGCCGAACTGCTGTCCTACAGCCGCCCGGGCACCGAGTACCTCAAACTCGACGAAGAAGGGCGCATCGCGCTGCTGCTCGAAGAACTCGCCACACCGCGCGTGCTCGCTTCGCCGGGCGTCAGCTACTCGGAAGAGACCCGCGGCGAAATGGCCATCTTCCAGGCCGTTGCCGACGCGCATCGCGTCTACGGCCCGAACTGCGTGCCCAACGCGATCATCTCGAAGACCGATGGCGTCTCCGACATGCTCGAACTTGCCGTGCTGCTGAAAGAAGTCGGCCTGCTCAAGCCGCACGCCAAGACACTGGACGTCAACATCATCCCGCTGTTCGAGACCATCGGCGACCTGCAGATTTCTGCTGGCGTGATGGATCGCCTGCTGTCCGTGCCGCTCTATCGCGAGCTCGTGAAGTCGCGTCTCGATACGCAAGAGGTCATGCTCGGCTACTCCGACTCCAACAAGGACGGCGGCTTCCTGACCTCGGGCTGGGAGCTCTACAAGGCCGAGATCCAGCTCATCGAATCGTTCAAGAAGCACGGCGTGCGCATGCGTCTGTTCCACGGCCGTGGCGGCTCGGTGGGCCGCGGCGGCGGTCCCAGCTACCAGGCCATCCTGGCGCAGCCGGGCGGTGCAGTGCAGGCGCAGATCCGTCTCACCGAGCAGGGTGAAGTCATCGCCTCGAAGTACTCGAACCCGGAAGTCGGCCGTCGCAATCTCGAAGTGCTGGTTGCCGCCACCATGGAAGCGACCCTGCTCGCCCACCCGGAAGCCGCGCCGCGCCCTGAATACCTGCAGGCCATGGACGAGCTGTCGGACCACGCCTTCAAGACCTACCGTGGCCTCGTCTACGAGACCGAAGGCTTCGAGCAGTATTTCTGGGAATCCACCGTGATCTCGGAGATCGCCAACCTCAACATCGGCTCGCGCCCGGCGTCGCGCAAGAAGAGCACGGCCATCGAAGACCTGCGCGCGATTCCCTGGGTGTTCTCGTGGGCACAGGCGCGCGTGATGCTGCCGGGCTGGTTCGGCTTCGGCTCGGCGGTCAATGACTACGTCAAGCGCCACGGTCCCAAGGGCCTGGAGCTGCTGCAAGCGATGTACAAGGAGTGGAGCTTCTTCGCTACACAACTCTCCAACATGGACATGGTGCTGGCCAAGAGCGACATGGCCATCGCCTCGCGCTACGCCGCGCTGGTCAAGGACGAAGCCCTGCGCAACAAGATCTTCCCGCGCATCAAGGGCGAGTGGGAGGACACGGTTTCTGCACTGCTGACCATATCGGGCAATGCCGAGCTGCTTGACGGCAACCCGCTGCTCAAGCGCTCGATCAAGAACCGCTTCCCCTACCTCGATCCGCTCAACCATGTGCAGGTCGAACTGCTGCATCGCTTCCGCGATGGCGAGGCCGATGACCGCGTTCGCCGTGGTGTGCTGCTCTCCATCAACGGCATTGCCGGCGGCCTGCGCAACAGCGGCTGATTTTTACGAAACAGCGAACCGGACGGGGTGCCTGCGGGCACCCCGTTCTCTTTTGGAGCGCCGCTGATCGAAATGTAGATTCCGGCGATATTCGGAAATATGTCAAATCCATTCTGCGGCCCGCGCAGCCCCAGGAAAAGAAAAGTGACGCGTGGTATTGGGCATGTCTTTGTGCTGATGGCACACTGCGCGGTCTCGCACACGCGCCATCCCCATCCGATTCCAGACAGGCTTTCTCATGAGTACCCGTCCGCTTCCCTCCGTTGACACCCTGCTTGCTCCCGTCTCCTCCGATCAGCCTTGTGGCGAGGACATGAGCTTCTCGGGCGAGTTCGACACCATCCAGGAAGCGCGGCGCGAGGATGATGCCTCGCTGGACCAGGGCGAATGGGTCGCCCAGATCAAGGAAGCCGACTGGCCACGCGTGCTCGATATCGCCGAGACGCTGTTCACCTCACGCACCAAGGATCTGCGTCTGGCGATCTGGTACACCGAAGCCGCCAGCAAACTGCACGGCGTGGCGGGCCTTGCTGATGGCTTCACGCTGATGGGCGGGCTGTTCGAGCGCTACTGGGATACGGTGCACCCGCTGCCCGAGGACAATGACTTCGAACAGCGCATCGGCAACCTCAGCCTGTTCATCAAGCGCGCACTGGAACTGATCCGCACACTACCGCTGGTGCGCGGCAAGGGACAGGCCTGGGGCCTGCTCGTGCTCGACGGCGCGCGCGCGCTGCAACCATTGCTCGACCGGGGTGACGAAGCAGCACAAGGCGCCAACCGCGTCTCCCTGCAGCAGTTTCGTGATGCCCAGCGTGCCACACCACGCAGCTTCTACCAGCAAGCCACGCCAGAGTGCGTGCGCTGCACCGACGCACTCGATGCCCTGTCTCGCGTCGCCGATGAACGCCTTGGCATGGATGGCCCGTCTTTCACCGCACTCAAGAGCGCACTTGAAGAATACGTCTCCACCATCGCTCGCCTGACGCGCGAGAACGGCGTCGTCGATAGCAGCGCGCTGGGCGACAACAGCACAGACAGCGACGAAGCCGGCACGCAGATCAGCCCCGACACCACCGACGCCGCCACACCGGCAGGCCCGCACGCCAGCGGCCCGATCCGCAACCGCGAGCAGGCCCTGCAGCAGCTGCGCATCGTTGCCGAATTCTTCCGCCGCACCGAACCGCACAGCCCTGTCGCCTACCTCGCCGACAAGGCTGCCCGCTGGGGCGAGATGCCCCTGCACGTATGGCTCAAAGCCGTGCTCAAGGAAGACGGCGCGCTCGCCCGCTTCGAAGACCTGCTGGGCATGGACGAACAGCCTGAACAAGACTGATCTCTCCACAGATCGGAACGCTCGCTGACTGAGGCTCCTGCGCCACTCGCCCGCGCGCCGCTAGTAAAGCGTTTTCGCTGCTGAGGCGCTCATGTGCACCAACGCGGCTGTGCAGATTGCGTACGCCTCACGCCGTAGCGTCACGTTCACACAGGCAGCACACTCTCAAACCACTCATCCTCATTGAGCGTCCGCTCAGCGCGATCAAGTCCGATGCACCGCAAGTTGCCCGGGCGTACGGTTGCCTCGCGAGCCCGCTGTCTGCACCATCCCGCGTTCGATCCGGAATGCGTCATGCGGCAAGCATTTCCGTAACACAAAAACAAAACCCCGGCGCCTCTGGAAGCGTTTTTGACACATCTGTCGAAATAGCCAGAAAGCCAGTAAATACGCCCGTCTGCGGCTGACGGGTGGCGGTCGAACGGAGTCTGAATGGCCGTTATACTTTTGACGCTATATGCTACTGCGATAATTCTTTTATGCGTATTTATTGTTTTTCCTGCATTTCGGCAAAAACAACTTTCCGCACTAACAAGAACAGCAAATAAAACAAATTCGTCGGTCGGGTTTTTCTGGAGAGTTATCCGTCAATGGGGTCGGTCAAGTACGGCGGAGTTGCGTGTGGGCGCAGAAACAGCCATGTCTACCACCCGGCGTTATCGCTGGTGGTTGCTGGCTGCATTCCTCATTGTCAGCCTGCCCGTCGTGCTGATCATCGCGCTACGCGACGAGATCTCGCTGCAGGGTTACTCGGAGACCGCGCGCCAGCAGGACAGCGTGGTCAGCACCTTGCTCGCCGGCGAACAACTGGTACCACCACCGACGCTTCCGCCCGAAGTCTTCAGCACACGCGAGGTATTGGCCGAGCGCCCTTCTTTGGCCAGCGCCAGCCGCGACTGGAAGCTGCTCGATCAGGATTTCGAGCAGCGTCTGCTAAGGGTGTTCCAGCGCATGCGTGAACAAGGTTATGAAATGGCGTTGCTCGAAGGCTACCGTAGCCCCGAACGCCAGAACCAGCTCGCCAGCCAGGGCTCGCACGTCACCAATGCGCGTGCCTTCCAGAGCTACCACCAGTTCGGCCTCGCGGCGGACTGCGCCTTCCTGCGCGACGGCAAGCTCGTCATTTCCGAGCGCGACCCGTGGGCCATGCGCGGCTACGAGCTGTATGGCCAGGCGGCCGAGGCCTTTGGTCTGACCTGGGGCGGACGCTGGAAGATGATGGACCTCGGTCACGTCGAACTGCGTCGCGCCAAAGGCATCACCGCTCCCACCAATTGATCAGCCGAGAATCCCCATGGCAAGACCCATCATCCTCGTTGGCGACAAAACCGATCACGGCGGAACCGTCATCGAAGGCGCGCCTGAAAGCGACATCAACGGCAAGCGCATCGCCCGCGTTGGCGACAAGGTGACCTGCCCGAAGAAGGGCTGCCATAGCCCTACCACCATCGTCACCGGCGACCCCACTTGCCTGATTGACGGCAAGCCCGTTGCTCGTCATGGCGACAAGACCGCATGCGGTGCGACGCTGATCTCGACGCAGAGCACGACGACCGATCTTTGAGCAGCCACATCGTTTCATCATGATCCGTCGTCTTCTCGGAATCCTCGCCCTGCCAGCACTCATCGTCGGCCTCGTCTGGCTGGCAGCCGTGATCTATTTCCAGCAGAGCAACCGGGAAATAGATGCCGATGGCATCGTTCTGTGGTTCGTAGTGCTGCCACTGGTCGCCGTGTCCCTTTTTCTCATCGTCAAATGGGGCTGGAAGCGACTGCGCCGACCCGCAGCTATCGCCGCCGCCCCTGCTGCAACCGCTACCGCACCCGTCGTTGCTGCCGAAGGCCCCGCCCTCAAGCTGCAACTGGCGATTCTCGCTGCAGAGCTGCATACGCCGGCTGGCGAAGCCGCCGATGCACTACTGCCCGACCTGCAGGCCGGCAAGTTGCAACCCGGGCTCAGCGACACCTTGATGGATCAGCATGGCCTGCCGGTGCGTGCATCGTGCTGCGCCGGGCTCGACACGGCCGAGGCGCTGGAGTGGGTCACGCGCCACCTCGCCAGCCATCCGGGGCAAGGAGAAGGGCAGAACCCGGCCGATGCCGCGCGCCTGCTGACCCTGCTCGCCGGCCCCCTGTCGCGCGCATTCGACGTATTGGCAGCCCTGCCACCACTACCCGCGCCTCAGACGCAACCTGGTGGTTCGCCACGCAATGAACCGCCACCACGACGGCCCTTGGTCACAAAGATCTTCGCCCCACCCCCCTGGGTCGAACTGGTGACATCCTGGGCACGCGAGCAAGCCGCCGCGCTGCCCGGTTTCGCTTTTGGCGTGGTGCGTGCCGACGCTGAACGCCCAGAGCTTCAACGCGACGCCCTGCGCGTCGCTGATGCTTTCTGCGCGGGCAGCAAGGGGGCACACGCACACGCCGTGCTGCTGGTCATTGCCTGCGATACCCATGTCTCCGAAGAGCATGTGGCCGCCATCGAAGCACGCGACCTGCTCTTCGCAGCCCACAACCAGCAAGGCCTGATGCCCGGCGAGGGTGCTGCGGTGATTGCCGCCATGCCGGCCGACCCCGCGCACGTCGAACCTGCTCCGCTGGCACGACTGCATCGTGTCGCAGCAGGCACCCGCCAGAAGCCGGTCAATGCCGCTGGCCGCATCGAAGCCGACACACTCGGCACGCTCACCGCACTCAGTCTGCAACACGCAGACAAGCAGGCCGCCGACATCTGCGCGCTCGTCTCCGATTGCGACCACCGTAGCCCCTGGGTTACCGAGAGCGCGATGCTCATCGGCAGCAGCCTGCCCGATCTCGACCCTGTCGAACACCACCTCGCCGTCGGCAAGGCACTGGGCCATCTCGGCCAGGCCCAGTCGGCCATCACCCTCGCACTGGCTGCCGCACACGTGCAAGCCGAAACCCGTCCTGTCCTGCTGGCCTGCCTGGCCGATGCGCAAGCGCGCAGCGTCGCCACGCTCAGCCCCTGGCAAGCCAGCGCAACCTGAACCCAATACAAGCCACTGTCATGCAACGCTTCATCGACTTCATCACCCGCCCACGCACACTGGCCGTCCTCGGCCTGTTGGCCTTCGCCATATTCGTGCTGATGGCCACAGCCCTGCTGGACATCAGCTTCCTGTGGGCATGGCTGCTCATCGGCTTGTTTGCTGTAGCCCTGCTGGGCCTGTGGTTCTGGCGTCGTCGTCAGGCCGAGGCTGCCGGCGAGGCGATCTCGAACATGATGCAGAGCGAATCGGGCCCGGCAGCCAAGGCAGCATCGACCGACAAGCGACCCGAAGTCGAAGCGCTGCGCACCCGCATGCAGGACGCGATCAAGACGATCAAGACCTCCAAGCTCGGCGAACTCAGCGGCAAGGCTGCGCTGTACGAGCTGCCCTGGTACCTCGTGATCGGCAACCCGGCGGCCGGCAAGAGCTCGGCCATCGTCAACTCGGGCCTGCAGTTCCCCTTCTCCGACAATGCCGGCAGCGTGATCCACGGACTGGGGGGGACGCGCAACTGCGACTGGTTCTTCACCTCCGAGGGCATCCTGCTCGACACGGCAGGCCGCTACTCCGCCTACGAGGCGGACCGCGGCGAGTGGCTATCCTTCCTCGGCCTGCTCAAGAAGTTCCGCAGCAAGGCGCCCATCAACGGCATCATCATCGCGATGAGCATTGCCGAGCTCAGCCAGAACCGGCCTGAGTACGCGATCAACACGGCCAAGATGCTGCGCCTGCGCGTGCAGGAACTGTCTGCAGAGCTGGGCGTGTTCGCGCCGGTGTACCTGATGTTCACCAAGGTCGACCTCATCGCCGGCTTTGCCGAGTTCTTCGAAGACTCCGATGCGCAAGAGCGCTCGCGCGTATGGGGCGCCACACTGCCCTATGACGGCGAAGGCAAGACGGATGCCGTCAGCGCGTTCGACAAGCACTACGAAGAACTGCTCGAAGGTCTGCACGAGCTGTCCGTCACGCGCATGGCCATGGCACGTGACGGACAGGTCGGTGCCGGCGTGCTCAGCTTCCCGCTGGAGTTCGAAGCCACGCGCGCCTCGCTGCGCGCTTTCATCGCCACGCTGTTCGAAGAGAACCCCTTCCAGTACAAACCGGTCTTCCGCGGCTTCTACTTCACCAGTGCAGTGCGTGAAGGCGCGCCCATCAACACCTCGGACCGCCGCCTCACCGAAGCCTTCGCGCTGCGTCCGATCGAGAACAGTCGCCCGCCAGTGGCCATCTACGAAGGCAAGGGCTTCTTCCTCTCCGACCTGTTCTCCAAGGTCATCTTTGCCGACAAGAACCTCGTCAAACAGTTCGCCTCGCGCAGCATGCAGCGCACGCGCCTCGTTGGCTTCATCGCCGCAGCAGTCGCGCTGTCTGTCGCGTTGTCGCTGTGGGCCTGGTCGTACGTATCGAACGAGAAGCTGCTCGCCAACGTGCGTGCCGACCTCGACCGCGTCGTCGCCCTGCAGCGCGAGCAACAGGACATCGGCAGCCGCATGGAGGCGCTGGAAATCCTGCAGGACAGGCTCAACCAGCTGCAGTCCTTCCGCGATGACAAACCCCTCTCGCTGGGCCTTGGCCTCTACCAGGGCAACAGCATCGAAGCACACCTGCGCAAGGAGTACTTCGAAGGCATGCGCGCACTGCTGCTGACACCTGTCACCGAAGGCATCGAGGCCTACCTCACCGACGTCAACGCGAATGCGGACAAGCTCGCACCGCAAACAGCGGCCGCGACGCCGGCTGCGCAGAGCGCCCCCGCTGCCGAGCCGGTACAAGCCAGCGCAATGACGCTGTACAAGGAGATCTCGCCCACCAATGTCGAAGACGCCTACAACGCGCTGAAGACCTACCTCATGCTCGCCAACCGCGAGCGTCTCGAGAACGGCCACCTCAACGACCAGCTCACGCGCTTCTGGCGTGTCTGGCTCGACGCCCATCGCGGCAACATGCCGCGCGAAAAGATGGTGCGCAGCGCCGAGCGCCTCATGGGCTTTTACCTTGCCCAGATCGGCACGCCCGACTTCCCGCTCATCGACAACAAGCTGGCCCTCGTCGACCAGGCGCGTGACAACCTGCGCCGCGTCGTCAAGGGCATGCCGGCGCGCGAACGCGTGTATGCCGAGATCAAGGCACGCGCCTCGACGCGCTTTGCGCCGCTCACCGTTGCACGCATCGTGGGTGACGAAGACAGCCGCCTTGTCGCCGGCAGCTACGCCATATCCGGCACCTTCACGCGCGACGCCTGGGAAAAGTACGTCGAGCCCGCCATCAAGGACGCCGCCAACAAGGAACTGCAGACCACCGACTGGGTGCTCAAGTCGACGACGCGCGACGACCTCACGCTGCAAGGCAGCCCCGAGCAGATCCAGAAAGCGCTCACCGAGATGTACAAGCGCGACTACATCGTCGAGTGGAAGAAGTTCCTGCAGGGCGTGTCAATCACCGGCTTCGCCAGCTTCGATGCTGCCGTCGGCGGCCTCAACCGCATGGGGGACCCCATCAGCTCGCCACTCAGGAAGCTCATGGAGTCGCTCTACCGCGAAACCTCGTGGGACAACCCCAGCCTTGCCGACAAGGAACTCGCCAACGCCAAACGCGGCATCGTGCAGTGGTTCAAGGAAGTGATCCTGCGCCGCACGCCGCAACCCGTGACTCTGCAGGTCAATACCGGCAACCTCACATCCGACCCCGGCCTCGGCCCCGTCGGGCGAGAGTTCGCCGGCATCGCCGCACTGATGATGCAGCGTGGCGACGCCAATGCCGCATTGTTTGACGGCTACCTCGCGCACCTCTCCAAACTGCGCACACGCTTCAACCAGATGAAGACCGCCGGTGACCCCGGCCCTGCCGCGCGCGGCCTGATGCAGCAAACCCTTGACGCTCAGGGCTCCGAACTGGCCGACGCTTTGCGTTACGTCGATGAATCCATGATGGTCGGCCTCACCGACACGGCGCGCGCCACGGTGCGCCCGCTGCTGGTACGCCCGCTGATGGAATCCTTCAGCGTCATCGTCCGCCCGGCCGAGGCCGAGCTCAACAAGATCTGGTCCGCCCAGGTATTCGAGCCCTTCAACCGCACGCTGGCCACCAAGTACCCGTTCGCAGCCGATTCACGCATCGAGGCAACCCCCGCTGAAATGGCACAGTACTTCGGCCCCGATGGGGCGATTGCCAAGTTCGTCGGCACCTCGCTGGGCAACCTCGTTGTGCGTCGTGGCGAAACTTTCAGCGCCCGCACCTGGGCCGACATCGGCATCACGCTCAACCCCGAGTTCGCCAACAACTTCCCCCGCTACGTCGCCCAGCCCGGCGGCCCCGTGGGCAGCAGCGGAGGCGGTGGTGCCGGTGGTGAGGCGCAAACGGTATTCCAGATCCTGCCGAGTCCCTCGCCCGGCCTGCTCGAATACAACATCGAGATCGACGGCCAGAACATGCGTTACCGCAACGCCGCCCCCGAGTGGAACCGCTTCCGCTGGCCCGGTGGTGGCACACCCGGCGCACGTGTGACGGCAGTCACCTACGACGGCCGCACCGTTGAGCTCGCCAACATCCCCGGCCGCTTCGGACTCGAAAAACTGCTCGGCGCCGCGCAACGCAAGCGTCGCGACAACGGCGACTTCGACCTGACCTGGAGCAACGGCGCACAGTCCGTCACCGTCACCCTGCGCATCATCAGTCAACAAGCCGCGGCAGAAGCCGAGGCCAACAACCCGGCCCCGGCGCAAAGCCTCAAGGGTCTGAAGCTGCCGGCCACGATCGCCGGCTCGCCAGAGCGGCTCGTGCCTGCGGGCAGCACCGGTACGCCGGTCGCTGTCCAGGTCACGCCACAAGTCGTTACCCCGGCACGCTGAAAAAGAGCGAGACATGAACAGCCCACACCACCCCACAACCGTGCAGGAAGCGCTGATCTACTTCGGCAAGCTGCCCTCGCGCGGCGACTTCGTGCGCAGCACCAGCGGCGCCGCCATCATCCAGCCGCTTGACCGCTGGATGACCGTCAGCCTCGAACAGCTCGCCACCGCGCCGGACTGGAAGCAGCAGTTCGACGCCATGGTGCCCGTCGAATTCGCCTTCGTCGGCAGCCGCTCGGCCAGCGTCCTGGCGGGTCGCATGGTCGGCAGTCGCGATTCGGTCGGCCGGCGCTTCCCCTTCCTCATCGCCGGCAACCTGGGCACCAGTGCGCCGCTCGACCTGCTGCGCGTGCTGCCGATGGCCCTGCTACCGGCCTGGACTGACTTCAGTGAGCTGGCCAACAATGCACTGGCGGCGACCGAGATCGAAACCGCGCTGGAACGCATCGATCTTGCCCACTTGCAAGCCGACACCGACCTCGACGGCCTGCGCGTGCGCCTCGCCAACTACCTGGAAACCGCCACCCTGTCCAACCTGCAACGCATGCTGGTCGGCTCTGGCAATCCTGTCGACGTGCGCCAGACCATCATCGCGCTCGGCCTGCTGCTGACACCCTTGCTCAGCCAGAACACCGGCGGCGCCACCAAGGGCCTGGCCCTGCCACTGCCCGGCAGCAACTCTGCCGCCGTTCACGTCGCCTCGTTCTGGCTATGCCTGCTCGCCCCCTTCCTGACGCGCGACAACTTCGACCTCAACCTCATGCGCACGCAGCTCGCCGGGCGACCGCAGCTGGTCATCAGCTTCAACGGCGCCAGCCCGCGTGCGCTCGAAGCCATCCTCAATCCGCAGCTCGCCTTCGATATCAACATCGACATGTGCCAGGCCGAATGGGTCGAAGACTACGTCGCCAGCGAGTACCCGCTGACCAAGCTGTCCAGCTACCTCGAGCACCCGGAGCTGTCGCTGGGGCAAGCACTCAACACCTTCAACGAAGTCTTTCTCGGCGCCTGATCATGTCCACGCTCCGCCTCTACGCCATTGCCTTCCTCGCACTGCTTGTCACTTCTGCTGCGCAAGCCCAGGGCACCATCGCCAACCCGACTGCCAAGCCCGTCATCGTCAGCGGCACCGTGCCCGACGAAGCCACGCGCCAGGCCATCCTCTCGAAGATGCGGTCGACATACGGCGGCGACCGCGTCATCGACCAGCTTGGCGTCGGCAACGTCGTCGCCCCGCCCAACTGGAGCGAGCACGTACAGAAGCTGCTGACGCCCGATCTCAAACAGATCACGGCTGGCGCGCTCAGCATCGACGGCAACAACGTCGCCGTGCGCGGCGAAGTCACCAACGAAGCCCTGCGCCAGCAGCTTGTCAGTGACTTTGCGTCACGCCTCAATCCCACCTGGGTCATCAAGAACGGGCTGCGTGTCGGCGCTGGCGAACAGCAGCTGCTCGACAAGGCACTCGCCGACCGCATCATCGAGTTCGAATCGGGCTCCACCAAGCTCACCGCACGCGGCGCCCAGATTCTCGACGAGATGGCCTCCGTGATGCAGAAGCTCGGCAACCAGAGCATCCAGATCCTTGGTCACACCGACAGCCAGGGCCACCCCGAAGCCAACCTCATCCTCTCGCAATCACGCGCCGACGCCGTACGCCGCTACCTCGTCTCGCGCAACGTCGCAGGCGACCGCCTGAGCGCCAGCGGCATGGGCGCGACTGAACCGGTTGCAAGCAACGCCACGCCCGAAGGCCGTGCGCGCAACCGCCGCATCGAATTCCGCATCGTCAGCACCACGCCCTGATACCCGAGCGAACGCCATGACAGACGAAACCAGCAAGCCCTCCGGCAACCGCCCCGGCGTCAAGGTGGTCACCGACCGCCCCAATCTCTTTGCGCCTGCTCCGCCCAGCGACAATCCGGCGACCGAGATGCGCATCGACGTACTGTCGGCCATGGCCCCCAACCAGCCCGGCAAGAAGAAGGCCCCACGCAAGCCCGGCAGCGGCCTCTTTGCGCGCAGCACCCTGGTCATGGCCGGCCTCAGCGCCCTCGCGCTGGCCCTCGTTGCAGTGATGGTGTGGCGTAGCCAGTCCGACGAAGAACACACCCTGATCGCCAACGCAACGAATCCCGCCGCAGCACCCGCGCCTGCCGCAGCGGAATCTGCCCCGCAAGCCGCCGCAGATGTCTCGCAACCCGTCGCCGAGCAATCCGCCCCAACCGGTGCCGCGCAGATAGAACACCTTGCTGAAGCGCCACCCGTCGCGGCACCAGCACCAGCCGCTTCAACTGCCGCGGCAGAACCCGCCACGGCCAGGGCCAGCGCCGCAACCAATCCCTTGTCTGCGCTCACCGCCCCCGCCGCAACCGACACCCGATCCGCCAAACCAGCGGCGGGCAAGACCGCCGCTGGTGACACGCCTGCCACAACCAGCAACGCGACCGCAAAGCCCGCTGCGACCAACAACACTGCCACCAAGGACGCCGCCAACGCCCGCCCGCAATCCACCATTCTCTCTGCCCTCACGGCACCGCAGAGTGGTGCGTCTGCGGCCAATGCCAATGGCAAGGGTGCCGGCAACGTGGACACCGATGTCGTACTGCTCGAGGCCCTCATCTCCTCACCCGCAGCCAAGGCAGCCGCCGCCCGCAAGACCGAGGCGCAAAAGACCGAAGCCCAGAAGAACGACCCGCGCACGGCCAGTCGCCCAGCAGGTGCGCCTGCCAACGCAGCCGCCAGCAGCAGCGCGACCAGCAGCAAGGGCACCTCGCGCCTGACGCCCGAAGCACAGTCCGCCGCCCAGGCCGCGCGCGAAGACGCGACCAGGAAAGCTACCGACGCCGGCACCGAAAAGGCCAAGGACGCCGCGTCCGAGGCTGGCAGCAAGCTGCTCGACAAATTCAAGGTGACGCCATGAACGACATCACCGCCCCTGCCGCGCTGTCACGCACCCTGCCGTCGGGCCTCGCCAACAGTCTCGGCGACAGCGCCGGCTCCCTCGCCGCCCGCCTGTCCAGCCAGCTCGAGTCCCTCTTCGGGCTCGACTCGACGACGCGCCTCTACACCGTCGACATCGAGGGTCTGGAGCAAGCCGGCAGCCTCAACCTCGAAGCCTTCGCGGGCGAAGAGACGCTGTCGTCGCTCTACGCCTGGGACATCCTGCTGCTGTCGCGCGAGGCCGGCATTCCTCTGGGTCAGTTCATCGGCCGCCAACTGCGGCTGACCACGCGCCTCTCCGATGGCTCGGACTTCGCGCGCACCGGTTACATCGCCCAGGCCGAACGCCTCGCCGCCGATGGTGCACTGGCGCGCTATCGCGTGCGCATCGTGCCCTGGCTGTGGCTCGCCACCCAGCGCAGCGACTGCCGCGTGTGGCAAGAGAAGTCCGTCCTCGACATCATCGAGTCCATCTTCGCCGCCTACGCGCCACGCGCCCACTGGCAGCTCGCCGAGGGCGTCGACACGTTCATGCGTGACGCCCCCGTGCGCAGCTACTGCGTGCAGTACCGCGAGACCGACTTCGACTTCGTGTCGCGCATCCTGGCCGAAGAAGGTCTGGGCTTCTGCTTCGTCGAGCGCAGCGACGATGAAGGCAAGTCGCTGGAACTCTCGTCGGAGACTGCGCACAGCCTGCTGATCTTCTCGACCAATGAGAGCCTGCCCGAAGACGTGGTCTCAGCGCACGCGCTCGGCGGCGCAGGGGTGAGGTTCCACCGCGCAGGCAGTCAGGAGTCGCAGGACGCGATCACCGCCTTCGGTGGCGTGCGCCAGCTTGCTGCTGCAGTCACCACCGCCCTGTCGTGGGACTACAAGGGCAAGGCGGCCATCAGCGCTTCACAACCTACCCGCCACGAATTCGGCTCGAAGCACGCGCCCCAACTCGAAACCTACGACGTGCCTGGCGCCTATGCCTTCGCCTCGGCGGCAGCGGCCGACCGCTACACGCGGCTGGCGCAGGAAGCACGGGAGGCGCGCTACAAGCGCTTCGCCGGCACCAGCTCGGTCCGCAGCTTCCGCGCGGGTCATCGCTTCATCCTCAGTGGCAGCCCCATCTTTATGAACGCCGAAGGCGCGAGTAGCTCCCCTCCCCTTGAGGGGAGGGGCGGGGGGAGAGGTGGGGAGGCGCAATCCGGCACCGTGCTATCCAACAGCGAGCGTCTCCACTTCCTCGTGCTGGGTGTGCAGGTCGTCGGCATCAACAACCTGCCCAAGACCCTGGCGTCCGCAGCAGGCGCGCTGGGCGATGTCGCCACTGCCCTGCCCGCCGCCCCGGCCAGTCTGATCGCGGGTGCCAAGGCACGCGGCTATGCCAACCAGTTCGACGCGCAACGCGTGGCCGTGCCCTGGCGCCCGGCGCTGGAGGATGAGACGGGCCTGCGCATCAATCCGCGACCGACTGCACCGGGCGTGCAAACGGCAATCGTCGTCGGCCCGGAAGGTGAGACAACACCGGGTGCTGCAGGTGAGATCCATACCGACGCGTTGCACCGCGTACGCGTCAAATTCCATTGGCAGCGCGGCGCAGCCGCTCAAAGTTCCCCTCTCCCTCGGGGAGAGGGGCCAGGGGTGAGGGAGGCGAACAGTGCCGATGGGGGTCCAGCCCCGCACACCACCTGGCTGCGCGTCGCCAGCCGCTACGCGGGCGCCGGTCTCGGCGCGCAGTTCGTGCCGCGCATCGGGCAGGAAGTCCTCGTCGGCTTCCTCGAAGGCGATATCGACCGCCCCATCGTGCTGGGCAGCCTCTACAACGGGCAGGGGGATGGCAGCGTAGCGCCAACGCCGGGGGGAGAGGGTCGTCATTCCCGCGAAGGCGGGAATCCAGCGACTTCAGATTCTGCGAACTCGCCTTTCAATCAAGCCGCCGACCACAAGCCCAGCGCACAGGGCAACCTCGCGGGCGGCAACAGCCCGGCCTGGCATGGCGAAGCCGCCGCTGCGGGCGCACATCGCAACGCAGCAGCCCTCTCGGGCTTCAAGTCCGCCGAATACAATCAGCCCCACGCCGGCTACAGCCAGCTCGTCTTCGACGACACCGACGGCCAGCTGCGCGTGCAGCTCGCCACCACGCAAGCGGCCACGCAACTCAACCTCGGCCACCTCGTGCATCAGGCCGACAACTACCGTGGCAGCCACCGTGGCGACGGCTTCGAGCTGCGCACCGATGGCTACGGGGCGCTGCGCGCCGCCCGTGGCGCACTCTTCACCACCTGGGGCATCCAGCATGCGCCCGACAAGGCGCAGAGCGAACCGGCAGGCGATGCGACGGCGGCGATTGCGCTCTTCAAACAAGCCAGCGAGCTGACCAGGAACACCAGTCAGATCGCGACCACGCACAAGACGGTGGCCGTCGCGTCCGCCCAGGGCAGCGCAGGCGGCAACCAGTCGGCACTCGACAAAGAGAAGGCGCCCCTGCCCGCTCAGCACCGCGCCACCAGCGGCGTGCTGGGCAACACCTTCGACGCAGCACTCTCCGATGCAGGCGACAAGTCCACGACTGCGAACAAGGAGAAGATTCCGCATTCCACCGACGCCCTGCTGACGCTCGCTGCCAAGGGCGGCCTCGGCATGGTCGCCGGCCAGAGCCTGCAGTGGGCCGCAGGCGAAACCCTCACCTGGGCCAGCGGGCAGGACAGCAACTATGCACTCGCCAGCCACCTGCGCATTCACACAGGTCAGGCACTGGGCGTGCTCTCTTCAGCCAAGGGTGAAGGCCACCTCAAAGCCATCGCCGCCAGCGGCCCTGTGCTCGCACAGGCACAAGCCGACACGATGACCCTCGCCGCCAAAGAGCAACTGAAGATGGTTTCCGTCTCCGGCAAGCTCGACATGGCCTCGCCGAAGAAGATTCACCTGGCAGTTGCGGGTGGATCAGCGATCACGATTGAGGGCGGGAACATTACGGTGCAGTGTCCGGGGGTGCTGACGGTGCATGCTTCGAACAAGAGCTTTGGGGGTGGTGGGAATGTCAGTGCCACGTTGCCGGTGATGCCGACAAGCTCGCTTCCCGACAGCAAACTGAAGTTCGCTATCAAATTGCAGGACGTGCCCGGCAGCAAAGGTCGGGCTCTCTCTAACCGCCCATGGAAGATCGTCTTGGTCAAAGCAGCGCCATCGGGAGAAACCGCCTCGCGGGCGCCCGTCAATCCAAAAAACTGGCGTGAAGTGCTGGCGGAAGGCCAAAGTACGGGCGACGGCGAGTGCAAGCTGAGCGAAGCCCAACAAAGAAAGGTTTGGGAAGTGGTTCAGCAAAACCCATCGCAGGTCTGGCTGGTATCTGGAGCTCGCGCGATACCCGTCGGCTTCTCTTCCATCTCCTCATCGGAGGGCGATAAGGCTCAGCGCCAGGTACTCGACGCGCTGAACTACGCTCCCAATGCGGACGACCATTCAGATAGTCAGAAACAATTCGCGCGACTATGGGCAGAAGAGGACTTCAAGTCCGCGCTGTCAGGAACACCGAAATCCCGCACAAAGGCTTGAGTCATGAACGCAAACCTCCCCGCACAAGCCAGGCTCGCCCTGCTGGACGACACGCTGTGCACAGCGACCGGGCAATACTTTTGCAACGAACGTCAGTTCGCCCTGCCCGTTTCCGGCAACAAGGTCGAGATAATGGAGTCCGGCCAAAAAGCTTTGGCAGAAGTCGCCCAAGCCATGCGCAAGGCAGAGAAGCTCATCTTTATCGCCGACTGGCAAATGGCCTTCGACGTGGAGATAGAAAAGCGCGGGGAGGAGGGAAATCCCGGCAGACTCTGGCGCGTCTTCGAAGACATCATCAAGACCAAAGCTGTACAAATCCGCGTACTACTCTATCGCAGTGTCGCAGACAGCAAGCCCGGCACTTACGACGGCCGCGTTGCCCGGGCGCTAAACGCCATCAACAAGAAGGAATATCCCGGCAAGCTGATTGTCATGCTGCAAGGACCAACTTCAGCTCAAAACGACTCATGGGATTACTCGCATCATCAGAAGTTTGTCGTGGTCGACGGTCGTGTCGCCTTTGTCGGCGGAATCGACCTGACTTACGGCAGGTACGAAACGCCCGAGTACGACGTCGTCGTAGACCCGAGCCGCTTCGTCTTGAACGAGATGTACAACCCCTGCGCGACCCGCGTGCGCGGTATGACACCTGACGAAAAAGCCTTGCTGGAGCAAGGGTTTGCCGAGCCCTATAGCACCACTTTGCTGGAAGAAGGCTGCCAACCCCGCATGCCTTGGCAAGACGTGCACATGAAGATGGAAGGGCCGGCAGCCTTCGACGTATTACGCAACTTCGCACGACGCTGGAACATGCTCGCAAAGTGGTCCGCCAGACCCGCCAATCTGAGCCGCGAGTCCGCCGCACAAATCGCGATGATCGACGACAAATGGCTGGCGCACCATCAAGCGACTGGTGTGCCAAGCAAGGCGCTGGCTGACGCCGGCGGGCAAGCCACGGTGCAGATCGTGCGGTCTGTCTCCTCAGCCCACCTGCGTGGGGAAAGCTACGACCAGAACGGTCGGTTCACTCCACCCGCCGACCTGGCTTATCTCAAGACTCCCTCTCAGCGCCCAGTGCTGGAGTCATGCCTTAAAGACTGGCAAAGCGCGCATCAGGACAACATCCAGAACGCCATGCTCAACTGCATCGCGAGCGCCGAGAACTACGTCTACATCGAAACGCAATTCTTCATCTCCGACTTCGGCAAGGCCGGGCCGCTTAAAGAGATGCGCACACGCGCCGGTACGTTTCACTACTACCCCGTCGATAGCAGCAAGATCGGCAACGAGAACGACGGAATCAAGAATCACATCCTCGATGCACTCGCCCGGCGCATTGACGAGCACATCCAGGCCGGCACGAACTTCCACGTCTACCTCGTCGTGCCAGTGCACCCGGAGGGCGCCATCTCCGACGGCTCGGTCTGGAAACAACACTGGCTGGCGCTCGCCAGCATCCATCACGGCAGCAACAGCCTCATCGGGCGCATCAAGCGCTCACTCAGCAAGGAAGGTCGCAAGCCCGAGGAGTGGTGCAAGTACCTTACCGTGCTCAACATGCGCAACTACGGCATCGCCGTACAGTACGCACGCGACCCAAAGAACTATCGCGAAGACTTTGCGCAAGAAATCGGCCGCTACCTCATCACCGAGCAGATCTACATCCACTCCAAGCTATTGATCGTCGATGACGCGGTGGCCATCATCGGCAGCGCCAACATCAACGACCGCAGCCTCACTGGCAATGGCGACACCGAGATCGCCGCTGTGGTGGTGGACAACGCCGGCATCGAGACCCGCGACCTGGGCAATCCTCAGTACCCGGCCATCACCCGCAAGTTCGCCCGCGAACTGCGCCGCAGCCTGTGGACGAAGCATTTCGGGTTTGCGATCAATGGCAACAACTACTTTAGATCGACGGCTCGTGCTGAGAAGAATGGTCACCCCCCCAAAGCCCCACTCCCGCATCCGCCGCGTGAGACCACCAGCGAAAGCAACCCTGTATTCGGTCGGCTACTGGGCAAAGCGCGCTGGTCAGATGTTCTTGACAAGCCTTGCTCTCCTGACACAGTCACCGCAATACAAGCAATTGCCAGCCACAACCAGAAGATTTACGGATCTGTATTCACGCATCTACCGCGTGATGGCATGAAGCAATTCACCGACATCCTCGACAAATTCAGCTGTCCCTACCCGGTCGCAGTCGATGCCGAAGCGCGAATTTATGTGCGTGAAGCAGAGTGGCAGTACGAGCAAGGCGTGTCGGGCTTGAAAGGAAATCCTTATCTCACGCCAGAACAGCGCGTCACGCAGCAAGCAGTGCTCGCGCAGAAGCGTGATGCGGCCATTGCGACCGTTCCCAAGAACCTGAGCAAAAGCTCGCTTGGCGTAGTGCCGCCTGCGTTGCAACCGGCGTTCATGACTACCCAGCTGCGGGATCATCAACGTGCTGCCCTGCAAGTGCCGATGCAGAACTACAAGGCACGCTATGTCACCTACGCGGGTAACGCCGTACATGATCTGGAGAAAGCGCAGAAGCATCTAAGCGACAACCTTATCGGCTTCTTCGTACAAGCGCCATTGCAGTGGGGCGAAGGGGTAGAGGTAGACGGCAGCGTCGATCACCATATGAGTGTCGACATCGCCAGTGTCGATGTGAAATTGCCCCCGAGTGTGAGCTGAACATGAAGTCTTTCCGTCATTCACTTGCACTTGCTGCACTTAGTCTGGCCAGCTCGATCACAACGGCTGCTTGCAACAATCCAGCCAACTGGTACGAATCGCCGAGCGAAGGCGTGAAGTTCGTCATTGGCTACGAGGCAGACACCTCGTCGCTCGGCAGTCAGACGATGAACGGCCTGACCATGCAGGCTTATCCAGACAAAGTTTCAGATGAAGTTCTGGCGCGTCATGGCAGCGGGTCGCTAAAGGCCCGTGAAGCGGATTACGTGTCCTACTTCGAGCCCAATCCGGCTGGAGGGTGGAGGCTTTGCCGCAAAGAACTGTGGGTGGCATACACCCAGAATAGTCCAGCCAGACCTGCCGAGATCGCATTCAGCAAAAAGGCCATACAGCGCAACAAGCGCCTCGACCAACTTCCTGCAACTCATATTCTTAGAGGCGCTATCGTTTATTTATTTGACGCTAAAGGACGAATTGATCAGAAGTTCTTTGCGACTACAAATGACGAGCTAAAACCAACTCTCGGCGAGTTTCACTGCTACCGTTACGACGACAAAGACCGCGTCTTGCTATGGGTCAAGGCGAACGTAACCGAACGCTGCCCCTCTGGTGAGCCCGATGTACGAGACAATTTTCACAGGTTCGAATTCGCCGAGATTGAGGGAAAGGTCTGGCACAAATGGATCGAGCAGCACTTTGGCAACAAGGACGGCGATTGGGCTAAAGATATCGACTTCTCAATCGTCCCCGCCGAGTACACGACCTCCACGATAGCCGTTGCTGGGGCCCACGAAATAGCGGGCGGGGCCCGTGTTACGCCAACCCAAGGCGTCACAAAGATTCAAGGTGGCACCCAGTTGCTCGGCGCCAAAGACAAAAGCCACAACTACAAGTGGCCCTACGCCTCCGGCGGACTCCCGCCCGTTGAATACTTTTTTACCAAGCCCCCGGTCCCCATTTCCCTGCTGCGTAATCCGGAAGACATCTACCAGTACGACCGCCGCCGCGAAACTGATGTGAGCCGCGTCATCAAGCTCGTCGAGCATTTCAAGTCAGGCGAGCATCAGGTACGCGATCGCTTCTACACCGCAATGGGCCGCACTGTGCGGCAAGAGCAATACGACGAACAGGGTCGCCTGAAGCGCGTGATCAACCTGCTCAATCTCGACCCGATGCAGGATGGCAAGTTCTACGGCGACGAAACTCAAGACCTCAAGCAAGCCAAGATCAGCCTGCGCCTTAAAACCAACCTGATCTACTACCGCGTGTGGGAATACAACGCCGCGGGCAAGCCCACCCTCGTCGCATTGGGTTGGAACAACCGGCTAGGCAGCACCGTCGGCAAGAAAGAAATGTTCGACTTCGCCGACATCCGCTACGGCACGCCGGACGGCAAAGAGAAGTGGAAGAGCAAAGAGGAGTTCTTCAAAGCCTTCGACTATGATCCTTATGCCAAGCGTGCGTATCCAAAAGGATCGGAAGATCGATGATGAATCGTCGCTGAGTAGCTTCCATGGGCGTCGCCGCAATTCCGTCCGCATTCAGCGGCCTCGCCGCCCCACTCAGCGACGACGCCAGGTCTTCCCTCGCCGCCCGCCTGTCCAGCCAGCTCGAATCCCTCTTCGGGCTCGACTCGACGACGCGCCTCTACACCGTCGACATCGAGGGTCTGGAGCAAGCCGGCAGCCTCAACCTCGAAGCCTTCGCGGGCGAAGAGACGCTGTCGTCGCTCTACGCCTGGGACATCCTGCTGCTGTCGCGCGAGGCCGGCATTCCGCTGGGTCAATTCGTCGGCCGCCAACTGCGCCTCACAACCCACCCGCCACGAATTCGGCTCGAAGCACGCACCCCAGCTCGAAAGCTACGACGTGCCCGGCGCCTATGCCTTCGCCTCGGCTGCAGCGGCCGACCGCTACACGCGGCTGGCGCAGGAAGCACGGGAGGCGCGCTACAAGCGCTTCGCCGGCGCCAGCTCGGTCCGCAGCTTCCGCGCGGGTCATCGCTTCATCCTCAGTGGCAGCCCGCTCGACGCGCAAGCCGTCCTGCGCGGCGAGAGTCAGGACGCCGAAGCGGCCAACCAGTCGCGCCACTTCGTCGTGCTGGGTGTGCAGGTCGTCGGCATCAACAACCTGCCCAAGACCCTGGCGTCCGCAGCAGGCGCGCTGGGCGATGTCGCCACTGCCCTGCCCGCCGCCCCGGCCAGTCTGATCGCGGGTGCCAAGGCACGCGGCTATGCCAACCAGTTCGACGCGCAACGCGTGGCCGTGCCCTGGCGCCCGGCGCTGGAGGATGAGACGGGCCTGCGCATCAATCCGCGACCGACTGCACCGGGCGTGCAAACGGCAATCGTCGTCGGCCCGGAAGGTGAGACAACACCGGGTGCTGCAGGTGAGATCCATACCGACGCGTTGCACCGCGTACGCGTCAAATTCCATTGGCAGCGCGGCGCAGCCGCTCAAAGTTCCCCTCTCCCTCGGGGAGAGGGGCCAGGGGTGAGGGAGGCGAACAGTGCCGATGGGGGTCCAGCCCCGCACACCACCTGGCTGCGCGTCGCCAGCCGCTACGCGGGCGCCGGTCTCGGCGCGCAGTTCGTGCCGCGCATCGGGCAGGAAGTCCTCGTCGGCTTCCTCGAAGGCGATATCGACCGCCCCATCGTGCTGGGCAGCCTCTACAACGGGCAGGGGGATGGCAGCGTAGCGCCAACGCCGGGGGGAGAGGGTCGTCATTCCCGCGAAGGCGGGAATCCAGCGACTTCAGATTCTGCGAACTCGCCTTTCAATCAAGCCGCCGACCACAAGCCCAGCGCACAGGGCAACCTCGCGGGCGGCAACAGCCCGGCCTGGCATGGCGAAGCCGCCGCTGCGGGCGCACATCGCAACGCAGCAGCCCTCTCGGGCTTCAAGTCCGCCGAATACAATCAGCCCCACGCCGGCTACAGCCAGCTCGTCTTCGACGACACCGACGGCCAGCTGCGCGTGCAGCTCGCCACCACGCAAGCGGCCACGCAACTCAACCTCGGCCACCTCGTGCATCAGGCCGACAACTACCGTGGCAGCCACCGTGGCGACGGCTTCGAGCTGCGCACCGATGGCTACGGGGCGCTGCGCGCCGCACGCGGCGCACTCTTCACCACCTGGGGCATCGCCCACGCGCCCGACAAGGCGCAGAGCGAACCGGCAGGCGATGCGACGGCGGCGATTGCGCTCTTCAAGCAGGCCAGCGAGCTGACCAGGAACACCAGCCAGATCGCGACCACGCACAAGACGGTGGCCGTGGCGTCGGCCCAGGGCAGCGCGGGCGGCAACCAGTCGGCACTCGACAAAGAGAAGGCGCCCCTGCCCGCTCAGCACCGCGCCGCCAGCGGCGTGCTGGCCAACACCTTCGACGCAGCACTCTCCGATGCAGGCGACAAGTCCACCGCTGCGAACAAGGACAAGATCCCGCATTCCACCGACGCCCTGCTGACGCTCGCGGCCAAGGGCGGCCTCGGCATGGTCGCCGGCCAGAGCCTGCAGTGGGCCGCAGGCGAAACCCTCACCTGGGCCAGCGGGCAGGACAGCAACTATGCACTCGCCAGCCACCTGCGCATCCACACAGGTCAGGCACTGGGCGTGCTCTCTTCAGCCAAGGGCGAAGGCCACCTCAAAGCCATCGCCGCCAGCGGCCCTGTGCTCGCACAGGCCCAAGCCGACGTCATGACCCTCGCCGCCAAAGAGCAACTGAAGATGGTTTCCGTCTCCGGCAAGCTCGACATGGCCTCGCCGAAGAAGATTCACCTCGCGGTCGCCGGTGGGTCGGCGATCACGATTGAGGGCGGGAACATTACGGTGCAGTGCCCGGGGGTGCTGACGGTGCATGCTTCGAGCAAGAGCTTTGGGGGTGGGGCGAACGTCGATGCGGTATTGCCCGCAATGCCAAGATCAGCGCTTCCAGAGGGAACGCCCTTCAAGTTCGATCTGCGCCTTGCTGACGGAGCAGGGCCGCTGGGGGCTGCGCAGGCGAATGTGCCTTGGCGCATCGTCATCGCCTCGACGCCCCGTGAGGCGTTGGAGACTACCGATTTCCTGCTGCAAGGCCGGACCGCTTCGGACGGTCGCATAGCACTGAGCGCTGACAACGAAAAAACGTTGATCGAGGCTTACAACAGACAGCCTTCCAGTATCTGGCTGGCCTATCGCGGCAAGGTGCGCTCGCTCACCCTAACGCAAGAGCGCGAAAGCTGGACTGATCAACAAAAGAAGGAACGCGCTCTGGATGCGATGGGCTACGTCGACTCGCTCGAACAGCCCGGCGAAACCAATTCCGACAAGAATCGAGAAGCCATCAGCAGGACGGAACATAAGTCCGCTGACGGCAAGTCACTCCTGAAGAAACTCAAAGGCTGAGAAGATCATGGCTACCGCTCGCCCTCCACAACCCACAGTCGAAGCCCAACGCACTGTCGCACAGATGTGCACACCGACGGGCGAGCCCTATCCTGGCTATGCCACACAGTTTGTCTGGGTCAGTGAAGCAGATCCTTATCCAAAGACCGATGGAAACCTGGTCAAGCCACTCTTCTCTGGTGAAGAGTATTTCGCTCAACTGGCCGATGCCATTGAGAAGGCCAATAAGACCATCTATATGCTCGGCTGGCAGATCAATTGGGACGTTCAGCTCAAGCCCGGTTTGCGTCTATACGATGCGTTCCGTAACGCCGCACTCACCAAGCCCGACTTGAAGATCTATGTCCTACCTTGGGACGACTCAGACAAAGCCGTCAACACATTGGACGAAGAAACCTGCAAGGTTCTGCAACTGATCAATCAGGAAATCAAGGGGCCAGCTCGCGTCTTCGCCCATATCGCTGTAGAGCTTCCAGACCCCAGTGCTGGGTGGGACATGTACTTCAGCCACCACCAAAAACAGGTCGTTATCGACGAGAAAATCGCCTTCATCGGCGGACTGGACGTGGCATACGGCCGTCGCGATGGACCGACCTATCCGCTGGATGGTGCAGGACGAGAGGGCAGCGACTTCTACAACAACGGCGTCCCTGCCCTGAAAACCGTGAAGGTGGGCAACGAGTTTGTGAATGGTGCCAAAGTCAAAACCCCCGCGGACTTGAACGCCCCCGTCCCGCTCAAGCCCAAGCATGAGCTGCCCATTCAAGGCACTGAGCGCGGCGTCATGCCCGCCAACCATCAACCCCGCATGCCCTGGCAAGACATCCACCTGCGCATCGAAGGTCCGGCCGTCAGCCATCTGGCAACAAACTTTGTCTTACGCTGGAACTGCGCGCGCAAAAAAACCGAGCTACGTCTGCCGCCACCACCAAGCCCCAACGCCACAGCCGGCACCTGCTCAGTGCAGATGCTGCGCAGTGCTTCGCACGTCATGGTGGCAACCGAAGCCAAGTATGCGCACAAAGACGATCAGGCACGACTGCATACCAAGTTCGGCCATAACCACATTCACCATGCCATGGTGCGCCTGATCGAGAACGCCGAACACTTCATCTATATCGAGAATCAGTTTTACGTTTCGGCGTTTGGGGCGGTGCAGTTTTACGATGACGGAAAGACAATCGCCCCCCCAAAGGAAGAGGCAATCACGTCTGTCAAAGACACCATCAACCGCTGGGCGGTGAATGCCCCACCCGGCACAGGAAGAACAGATCTCCCTCCGACGAATTTGATCAACGAAGCACTCGGCGCCAAGTTCCGCAGCATGATCATGGATGGCAGCAGCCCGCCTCCTGATGGCAAGCAATCACGCTTTCATGTCTACATCACCCTGCCCGTCAACCCGGAGGGCAGTCTGGGTTCCGAAACCATCATGACCCAGGTGCACTACACCATGCAGAGTCTGGTGTTCGGTCGCCAAAGCCTGCTCAACCGTATTCGCCGCGCCATCAAGGCGCGTCAACTCAAGGACAAGAAAGATGCCGGGTACGAACGCGCCTTCCGCGACGACAACACCGAGTACCGTGACGTGCCATATGACTATTGTTGGCCCTACGTCACCCTGCTGAACCTGCGCACCTGGGGCAAGTTCGGCACAGGCAAGGACGAGCACTACGTTACCGAGCAAATCTACATCCACAGCAAGCTCATGGTTGTTGACGATCGCTATGCCTTGGTCGGCAGCGCCAACATCAACGACCGCAGCCAGATCGGTGATCGCGACTCCGAGATCGCGGTGCTGATCATGGACAACGATTTCAGCTACACGGACATTGGCAGCCCGGACGGGCCGGACGTGACACGCAAGCTTGCGCGCGAGCTGCGCATGGGCGTCTGGAACAAGATATTTGGTAATATGGGAGGGGAGCGCCCTGCCGGATTGAAGGATGCGATTGAAAAGCCGGCGGCACAGAAAAGCTGGGAAGCCATCCGAGATCAGGCAGAAAAGAACACCGCTAACTATGAAAGTGCGTTCTCCTACATCCCAAGAAACAACGCCAGCATCTGGCCGTCCGTAACATGGAAATCAAAAACGCCTGAAGGAAAGCGCGATATCAAAGTTGGTTTGATGCCATTTGACCGCGCTTTCTGGGCCCAGCCTCGTCACAACCCAAAAGGAGTCGCGGGACTGTCATCCGTAAAGGGCTACATCACGCTACTGCCCTGGCTCTGGACGGCAGGGGAAAACAATAACGGAGGAATGCATAGCGCACTCTTTGTACAGAAAGACAACTCGAAATCTCCAATCCCTGGAGAGCCCTCCTTGACGCGAACCGCTGACGCGCGCCTGCCAAATGAGAAGGTAACCGGATGAAACTCCAATACGCCATCTTGATTTCATGCGCGCTCTCTCTTCAGATCGCTAGCGCGGCCAACCAATCTAGCAAAAGCAAGCCGAGCGAATGCATCAGCTACTACACCACTAATTTTGCAGAACCGATCGAGTTTCCAGGAGCGAGGGTTCAATACATGACCGCTTCGTGGCACGCGATGGCCTCTTTCGCTGACGAACACTATCGTAACGTCCTGAATGAGGTTTATATCTGGACACAACCAGATGTCACCTTCGATTCGCGCTCTGCAGATCGTGTCTTAATTTCCGAAGAGGCGACAGCGGACGATTTGAATGAAATCATTGCAAGGTTGAACAAGGAGATTAACCGCGAGAAAGGTCTAATACTCGACAATGCTGAGCGGCTTGAAGCTGACCCAAAACACGAGATTGATCCTGATGGTAGCTATCGGAAGGAACTTAGAGCGCGCGCAGCTGCCATCCCGCTATACCAGCCGATTCCTTCACTCCAAGCATTTGGACTACGTGACGAAAATTACCTGACTTTCTTTGTGCTTCACCACGGACACATCATCAATACGCGCCGGGTGCTAATGGGCACACCAACCGAGACGGTCAAAGCATTCATCGCCCACTTCAAGCCTCGCGCTGCGGGAGAAATTCCGGTAGGCCAAGGCGCATGCCTGCCTAACTTCTTAGTGCACGCCCCAGCCCTTATTACGCAAAGCTTTCGCTTAAAGGATCGGCCAGAGATTCTGGTTGAGTTTGAAGCCGCAAATGCATCAGGCGAAGAACCATCGAACGCAGAACGAGTCATCCGCTCCGCGCTACAAAGCACGTACCTGAAGCCATTCAATCGGATCAAGTATTTCAGCTCTATCAAAGTCGATAACCGCAAGGGTGAAGGCTTTTTCTATCGCGTGCTGCCTGACCGAGGGCTGCGGCAAGTGACCACCAAGGATGCCGATCTCAAAGACATGGGCTACGTTGCTCATATCC
Source organism: Viridibacterium curvum (assembly GCF_039544165.1). NCBI lineage: Bacteria > Pseudomonadati > Pseudomonadota > Betaproteobacteria > Rhodocyclales > Rhodocyclaceae > Viridibacterium > Viridibacterium curvum. The sequence continues at coordinate 141,461 of NZ_BAABLD010000007.1, read as the reverse complement.
CCGGCAACAACAAGGCTTCCAGCGGTCAGTCTTTCGATCTGACCTTCAAAATCAACTATTACAGCCAACTCGCCAAGAAGCCCATGAGCGAATCCGATTTCAAGAAGCTCGCTCAGTCCATAGCCGAGAGCTTCAGGATGAGGCCAAATGCTTGGGTCGCCAGATAGCTTCGCAAAGACTTACAGAGCTATCGCACATGAGCACGGCCGATTCACTGACAACCAACCCGCAAGGACTCACTCGAATCATGCGCATCCGAAATTGGTTTGCCATCGCAGCACTAATGCCTGCTCTTCTGGCCTGCAAAAGCCGCGAAGAAGAGATCGCAGCCGAGCACGCCAAAGGCACTGCCCTCGTTGAGGACAAAGCCGCCCGAGTAAAAGGGATCGGCGAGGCGCTTCAGAACGACGGGCAGAAAGCGGCGGCCGAACTCACAACCGGTGTCGGCAAAGTCATCAGCGGCGTGACACAAGGGGTGGATCGCGCCAAGGAAGCCAGGATCACGGCCGACGAAGGCGCTGTAAAACTGGGCCTGAGCAGCGACCGCGCCGTGCTGGACGTGGCGGGCAAAGACGGGCAGAACATTCTCAAGGCCTACGTGAAATCGGCGCGCGAGTTCAAAGGCACATTGCATCTGCGGGGCTTTGACAGCAGCAATCGCGAAGTGGGCCGAAGTGCCAAAGAGGAACGCGGCCTGGGAGTCGATGACGCGGAGTACATCGCCTTCACATTCGATCCGGCCACGCCGATGAATCGCGTTGAGAAGTGGGTGCTCTTCGCTGCCGCAAAGTAGCGAGCGGCTCCGGGAGCATTGAAGCGATGCGTGACTCCAGGCTGCTTGCGGCCGCCTTCTGCACACTGTTCGCCTCAGTCAGCAGCGCCCAGGACTCCCCTCAGACAATCATCGCCCCTCCTTTTGCGGCGTACCCGGCCAAGGAAATGGGCGTCAGCGCCCCTCCTGCAAATCTGCGCTTCAACTCGGCTCAAGCGCGACGCTTCCGCACAGCAATTCGTGACGCGAGCAAGGAGAAGCCAAACTTTGCAGGTCATTTCCGCATCGCAACCTGGGGATGCGGCACGGACTGTCGAGGGTTCGCGATCATTGATCTCGTCTCCGGGAAGATCACGACACCCATGGGAATTGAGACGATCTCGGGTGCAATGGGTAACGACGACCCGCGACTGGACTTCAGAGCAGACAGTCAGCTGCTGGTTATTTCCGGGCAGATTAATGAAGACCCCGCAAGCGAAGCAAGACATTTGCTCCGCTGGAATGGCAACAAGCTCATACCCATCAGCAAAGAGCCGTTGCCCAAAACGCTGTTCTGACAGATCTGGGTTGTGAAGTTGGCTTGCCCGGGCGTCGCGAGTCAGTCGGGCGCAAGTTCGACGCAGACGATGCAATCTACGTCAGCGTCCAGTTCGAATCTGCCACCCCGGAGAGTCGAGTGACGCAGTGGGTACTGTTTTGCCCGCTGCAAGTAGGGGCCCGGCGAGTGCGGCTTTCTCGGGCTTGAGTGGATTACTCGCCGACGCGCCACGCCACCAGTGCAGACGCCTCGAGCGCCTGCGCAAACGCGAAGCCTTGAGCGTGGCTGCAACCCAGTTCCGCCAGGACGGGGATGGCGGCCGGGTCTTCGATGCCCTTGGCGACAACGCGTTTACCGAGGCGGTGACCCAGCTGCACCAGAGCAGTCGTTATCGCAGCGTCCGATTCGCTTTGTGCAACAGCGCTGGCGATACGTGGGGTGACTTTGATTTCGTGCGCCGGCAGGTCACGCAGCGCAGTCAGAGAGGCCGTGCCGTTGCCGAAGTCGTCTAGACAGATCCGCACACCCGCAGCGGCGAGGGCGAAGAGGTTGCGGGTGGCTGTGGGCGGCAGGTCGGCAAGGTGATCGTCTCGGATTTCGACGGTGAAGCTTTCGGGCGGCAGGCTCAGGGCGTGCAGGCGGCCGACGATGGCGTGTTCGAGCTTGTCGAGGGCCAGCGTCTGGACGTTGAGGTTGACCGAGACCGGCACGAGTCGCCCGGCGTCGCGCCAGCTGCGGAGTTGCAGGATGGCGGATTCGATGAGCTGCAGCGCAATGGCATCGGCCTGACCATCCTGCTCGATGAGGTGCAGGAATTCGGCCGGTGGCAGCAGGCCCAGCACGGGGTGTTGCCAGCGCAGCAGGGCTTCGGCCGCGTGCAGGGTGTTGGTTTGCAGATCGACGACGGGCTGGAAGCGCAGGACGAATTGCCCTTCGGAGAAGGCTTTGCCGATGTGCTGGCTGAGGTCGGCGGGGGTCTCCGCTGCGGGAGCTGCTTGTTCCTGCGCGACGGCGATGACGATGCCGCGACGATTGCGCCTTGCCTGATAGAGCGCGGCATCGGCGGCGCGCATGAGTTGTTCTCGGCTATGGCCGTGTTGTGGCGCGATGGCGATGCCGATGGCGATATCGGTTGTGTGCGCGGCGTCCAGTGCCAGCGCAGCCGCGAGTGATTCGACGATCTTGCCGGCGACGCGCTGTGCGCCGTCTTCGTTGCCGACACTGAGCAGTACGCCAAACTGCTGTGCGTGCAGGGTGGCAACCATGTCGCTATGACGCACGCTGCCGCGAATCGCCGCCAGCGTGGCCTCCGCGTCACCTGCAGGGGGCGAAATCAGCAGCAGTGCAAAGCCTGTGCGCTGACGTTCGTGCAAACGCAGTGCAGCGTCGAGCCGCTCCATGAAGGCATTGAGCCTCGGGGAGGCGACGACGTCCGGCTGCGTGTCGGTGGTCATGGTTGGCGCACTCAGACGCGGAAGCGTTTGATGGTGCTGTCGAGACGTTCGGCCACACCGACCAGCGAGCTGGAGAACTGCTGGGTGGTGGAGGCGGCGTCGTGGTTGTCCTGGCTCACCTCGGCGATGCGCTGGATGTGTGAAGCGATGGACTGGCTGGCGCGACTCTGTTCGGCAATCGCTTCAGAGATATCGGTGATGTGCTGCGCAGTGTTGCGGGCGAGCTGATCGATGTTGGCGAGCACCTCGGACACATCCTGCGTGCAGGCCACGCCGCGCTCGACCATCGTGGACGCAGCGGCCATGCCCTGCACCGCAGTGCCGGTATCGCGCTGCACGGCCTCGATCTTGTCGTTGATCTGCGTGGTCGCGAGCGTGGTGCGCTCGGCGAGCTTGCGTACTTCGTCAGCCACCACGGCGAAGCCACGGCCCTGCTCGCCCGCGCGTGCGGCTTCAATGGCGGCGTTGAGCGCCAGCAGGTTGGTCTGGTCGGCGATCTCCTTGATGACCATGACGATCTCGCCAATCTCGCCAGAGCGCTGGTCAAGCACGCGGATGACCTCGGCCGAGCTGCGGATGGCTTCGGCCACCTGCTGGATCTCGCCCGCAGCCTTGCGTGCCGTTTCGGCCCCCTCGCCCGCAGTGGCCGATGCGTTGGCCGTCTCCTGCTGCAAGGTGCGGGCACTGTCAGAGATCTGTTCAACGCTGTGCGTCATCTCCTGCACCGCAGCGGCTGACGATGCGGCGGAATCGGACTGGGTGGCCGAGGCGCGAGCGATCTGATCTGCCGCGCGCTTGAGTTCGCTGGCGGTACGCAAGAGGTCGGCCGAGTTGGTGGTGGCCGCACCGATCACTTCGGTCATGCCTTCGAGCAGGCGATTGACGGCGCGCGAGGTCTCGCCGACTTCGTCACTCGCGTCGACCGGCATGCGCTTGCTGATGTGGCCTGTGCTCGATATGTCGAGAATGGCTTTCTGCATCATGCTCAGCGGGCCACGAATGCCGTTGATGATGCTCCAGGCCGCTGCGGCGCCCAATGCGAGGCCGATCAGCATCAGCGTAATGGCCCAGGCCGAAGCCTGGTTGCGGATGCTGGCCAGTTGTTCGTCAATGGCCTTGACGCGGGCCTCGGCGGCCTTCGACAGCTCGGAGAGCGAGCGCAGCGCCTGCTGCATCAGCTTCTTCTCGGGCTCGAACGCATCATTCGCTGCGTGCGCCGTCGGCACGCCACCCTCACCAATCTTGCGGTACAGCGCATCCATCCCGTCGTAGTAGCCCTTGAGTTGGGCATCTACACCTTCCAGCTGACTGCGCTCTTCAGGGCTGGCCTTCTCGCGGATGGTGGCGACGATCTCGGTCACGCTGTCATACGATTTGCCCCACTTGCCACGATATTCCTTGAGCTTGTCCGCCACGCCGACCGACAGGAAGACGTCCTTCTCGTCACGACGCATCTTGGAGACGCGCAGCTGCGCTTCCAGCATGGTCAGGTGCAGGTCCAGATCGCGCGCCAGCAGTTGCTTCACTTCCGAATACTGGCGGTTCAGCCCGATCAACCCGGTGGCGCCTACCGCCAGCATCAAGGCGAGCATGAAGGTGAAACCGATGGCGACGCGCTTTGCCATGCTGAACTGTTTGAACATGTCTGCTCCGTGGAACGTTTGTGAGGCTGAACCTGCGGCGGGTGCCAAGGCCGGATAGAGGGGGTCAGGAGAGCTTTACGGCATTGGCAGGGCAGAACTGAAGGGGCACCACGGGGCTCCCGGGGTGCGCCTGGCGCTACGCCAAGGTCTGTCCTGAGCGATGTTTTCGTGGCTTTTACTGAGCAGGCTGCGCGGGTATAGTGTGCGGTTTTTCCAAATCGGCCGATCCGCCGCACCAAACGCCATGACCGCACGCAATATCGACGGCAACGCCCTCTCTGCCAAGCTGCGCGAAAACTTCGCGACCGAGGCCGCCACGCTCGCTCAGGCCGGCGTCACGCCCTGCCTCGTTGTCATGCTGGTGGGCGACAACCCGGCCTCGGCTGTGTATGTGCGCAACAAGGTCGCCGCTTGTGAGAAGGCCGGCATCAAGTCGCTGAAGTTCGAATACCCGGCCGACGCCACCGAGGCCGAAGTGCTGGCCAGGATTGCCGAGCTGAATGCCGACCCCTCGGTGCACGGCATCCTCGTGCAACTACCCCTGCCCAAGCAGATCGACGAGGACAAGGTGCTCGAAGCCATCTCGGCCGAGAAGGACGTTGATGGTTTCCACGCCGAGAACTTCGGCCTCTTGCTGCAGGGTCGCAAGAGCTTCTACCCCTGCACGCCGTGGGGCGTGATGAAGATGCTCGAATCAGAGAACGTGCCGATCAAGGGCGCTGAAGCCGTCGTCATCGGCCGCAGCAACATCGTCGGCAAACCCATGGCCGTGATGCTGCTGTCGCAGGGCGCGACGGTCACCGTGTGCCACTCGCAGACGAAGGACCTCGCTTTCCACACCAGGCGCGCTGACATTGTCGTCGCCGCCGTGGGCAAGCCAAAGTTCCTCACCGGCGACATGATCAAGCCGGGTGCCGTCGTCATTGACGTGGGTATCAATCGTTTGCTTGAGGGGCCAGATGCGGGCAAGCTCTGCGGCGACGTCGATTTCGACTCGGCGCGCGAAGTCGCTTCCCTCATCACTCCGGTGCCCGGTGGCGTCGGCCCCATGACCATCACCATGTTGCTTGGCAATACGCTGGAATCAGCGCGTCGCGCAGCAGGAAAGGCATAAGAAATGGCCGACCAGAATCCCGTCATCGGCATCGTCATGGGCTCCAACTCCGACTGGCCCACCATGCAGGCCGCCGCCAAGGTGCTCAAGGACTTCGGCGTGCCCTACGAAGCGCGCGTCGTCTCCGCCCACCGCACGCCCGATCTGATGTTCGAGTACGCCGAGAGCGCACGCGACCGTGGCCTCAAGGCCATCATCGCCGGAGCCGGCGGCGCTGCCCACCTGCCGGGCATGCTGGCCGCCAAGACCACGGTGCCCGTGCTGGGCGTGCCGGTGCAGAGCAAGGCGCTGTCTGGCGTCGACTCGCTGCACTCCATCGTGCAGATGCCCAAGGGCATTCCTGTGGCGACGTTTGCCATCGGTGAAGCCGGCGCCGCTAACGCCGGCCTGTTCGCTGTCGCCATGCTCGCCAACGAAGACAAGCGCATCGCACTGATGCTCGATGCTTTCCGCGCACGGCAGACGCAGACCGTGCTCGACATGAAACTGGACGATCCGCAGTAAGCACCTCTTCGAACCTATGAGCCAGATCCTCCCGCCCGCAACGCTGGGCATGCTCGGTGGCGGCCAGCTTGGCCGCTTTTTCGTTCTGGCCGCCCACGAGATGGGCTACAAGGTCTGGGTGCTCGACCCGGACAAGAACAGCCCGGCTGGCCTGGCAGCAGATCGTCACCTGTGCGCCGACTACGGCGACTTCGCCGCGCTCGACGAACTGGCCAACAGCTGCGCCGCCGTCACGACTGAGTTCGAGAACGTCCCGGCCGCCACGCTGGAATACCTCGCCAAGTTCCTGCCCGTGCGCCCCTCTGCCGATGCGGTCGGCATCTGCCAGAACCGCGTGGCAGAGAAGATGTTCCTGCGCAACAACGGTCTGCCGCACGCAGCGTTTGCCAGCATCAACAGCGAAGCGGATCTGCGCGACACGCCTGACGAGCTCTACCCCGGCATCCTCAAGGTGGCGCGCTTCGGTTACGACGGCAAGGGTCAGGCGCGTGTGAAGAGCCGCGAAGAGGCCATCGCAGCTTTCCAGGCCTTCCACCATGAACCCTGCGTGCTCGAGCAGATGCTAAAGCTCGACTACGAAGTCTCGGTGGTTCTCGCCCGCGACGAGCACGGCAAGACGAAGTGCTTCCCGGTGGCCGAGAATGCGCATGCGAAAGGCATTCTCGACATCTCCATCCTGCCTGCCCGCAGCGGCACCTGCCAGCAGGACAGCGCGCAGGAGCTCGCCGAACACCTCGCCGAACGCCTCGGCTACATCGGCACGCTGGCGGTCGAATTCTTCGTCTCGCATGGTCAGCTTTACGTGAACGAAATGGCGCCACGCCCGCACAACAGCGGCCATGCCACGGTCGATGCCTGCGTCACCAGCCAGTACGAACAGCAAGTGCGCGCCCTCTGCGGCCTGCCGCTGGGTGACGCGCGCGCGCACTCGGCCGCCGTGATGGTGAATCTGCTCGGCGACATCTGGTACGACGCAACCCAGCCCGGCCCCGACAGCCATGGCGCCTACCGTGAGCCGGACTGGAGCAAGCTGCTCACCGTGCCCAACCTCAAGCTGCACCTCTACGGCAAGCACCACGCCCGCCCCGGCCGCAAGATGGGCCACTTCACCGTGGTCGATGCGGATCCTGTGAAGGCGCATGCCGTAGCGATGGCCGCACGTGCAGCCATCGGCATCCAGGACGCGTGACACCATGATCCGCTGCGCTGCGCTGCTGCTCTGCCTGCTCTGTAGCCCTGCGCATGCCGCCACCGCCGAAGCCGTCAGCATCCCCGCCGCCGGGTTCTCATCATCGCCCACCGACCTGCGTGCACAGCTCTTCAAACCGGACACACCCGGCCCACACCCCGCCGTCGTCATGATCCACGGCTGCGGCGGCGCTTATGCCAAGGATGGCAGCCTCAACGCGCGCCACCAGATGTGGGGCGAATACCTCGCAGCCAATGGTTATGTGGCACTGATGCTCGACAGCTTCAGCTCGCGCGGCCTTGCCGAAATCTGCACGCAGAAGTTCAGCGATCGCACCATCAAGGAGAGCGACCGCGTCGGCGACACCTATGCCGCGCTGAGTTGGTTGCGCCAGCAGGCGGGCGTGAAGACTGACCGCATCGCGCTGCTCGGCTGGTCGCACGGCGCAGGCGTCACGCTGGATGCGATCCGCCGCCAGCCCAAGGCCATCGACAAGGGCTTCGCCGCGGCCGTGTCTTTCTACCCCGGCTGCACGAACCGCAACAAGAAGGCCGACAGCTTCAAGCCCTACGCACCGCTGCTGATCCTCATCGGCGAAGCCGACGACTGGACACCCGCGGCCCCCTGTGTCGAACTCACGAGTACCGCACGCGCGGCGGGCGCGCCGATGCAGATCCACACCTACCCCGGCGCGTACCACGACTTCGACAATCCCGGCGTCACCAGAGTGCGCTTGCGCAAGGACGTTCCCAACGGCGTCAATCCCGGTCAGGGCGTGCACACCGGTCCCGATCCCGAGGCGCGCGAAGATGCCAAGCGCCGCGTGCTCGCCTTCTTTGCCGGACAGCTGAAATGAACCGTGGTTGCTCGACGAAAGCGCACTCCGTGTCTTGTGCAGCAAGGCTTTTCCCTCACCCCAGCTCTCTCCCAGAGGGAGAGAGCGTTTTTACCCTTCTCCTTCCGGGAGAAGGGCCAGGGATGAGGGAGTACGGTCTGACACACACAAAGCAACCGAGTTTTTCAGGATTGAATGGTTTCACCACCGAGGCGCAGAGAAAAGCGCTCTCTGCACAAGCCTGCGTAGCGGGCTTACCGTCCAAGGCTTTCTCGGTGCCTCGGTACCTCTGTGCTGATTGCCGTTCATGATCTTCGCTCCCGACTCACTCACCATCACCCGCGCCGCCGCCCTGCTGCGTGCGGGTGAGCTCGTCGCGCTGCCGACCGAGACCGTCTACGGCCTCGGGGCGGATGCCAGCAACCCGACCGCCACCGCGAAGATCTTCGCCGCCAAGGACCGCCCCGCCGACCACCCGCTGATCGTGCATCTGGCCGACGCCGAACAGCTCCTAGACTGGGCAAGCGAGATTCCGAAGGAAGCCATCGCCCTCGCCCGCGCCTTCTGGCCCGGCCCGCTGACACTGATTCTGAAGAAGGAAGAAGACGTGCCCGACGTGGTCACCGGCGGGCAGGGCACCATCGGCCTGCGCGTGCCCGACCACCCTGTAGCGCTGGCCCTGCTGCGCGCCTTCGGCGGCGGCATCGCCGCGCCCTCGGCCAACCGCTTCGGCCGCATCAGCCCCACCACCGCGCAGCACGTGTTCGACGAGCTGGGCGAATCGGTTGCCATGATTCTCGATGGCGGCGCATGCGATGTGGGTATCGAGTCAACCATCCTCGACCTCTCGCGCGGCGAGCCCGTCATCCTGCGACCCGGCATGATTGGCGCGGATGCCATCGCCGCCGTCATCGGCCGCCGCCCGCGTCTGCCTGCTGTATCAGAGGATGCGCCACGCGTCTCCGGCGCACTGGCGGCGCACTACGCACCCCGCACGCCGATGCGCGCCGTCAGCAGCGCTTCCTTGCCAACGGCCAGCGCAGAGGCTGCCGTGCTGGCGCACTCAAGCGCCGCGAACGCTGGTCATCGCGCCGCCTGGATCCAGGCCAGCAGCGAACCGGTGCGCTACGCGCACGACCTCTACGCCAACCTGCGCGCACTCGACGCCAGTGGCGCAGCCGAGATCCTTCTCGAAGAGATTCCTGAAGCGAGCGAGTGGGATGCGATTCGGGATCGCTTGGGGCGCGCGCTGGTGGGTTCGGGCACGTAGCATTTCTGTAGGTTGGGCTGACGAAGGAAGCCCAACATGGCGGCCTCGATGTTGGGCTTCGCTACGCTCAGCCCAACCTACGCACCAGAACCGCAGGGTGGATAAGCGAAGCGCATCCACCCTGCAAAATCAGCGCCCCGCCGAACCTTCGCTGTAATAAGGCATCTTCCGAAGATTCCACAGTGAGCGCCAGTAGCCGTGCACGACGCGGTACGGATACTTGTCCGCCGTCGCGTGATAGATGATGGGCAAGTAGCGGTGTGACAGCCACGGGTACTTGTGGTGTACCTCGTGGTAGTTGATGTTGCTCCACAGCCAGGCGAGCCACCTGGGCGTCAGGATGATCCAGGCGTTGGCCTGCACGCGCGCGAGTCCGTTATCGGTCTGCTCGTCGGCATCCATGATTTCGGTGCGTGTGCGGTGCTTGGGCTCGACGGCGGGCAGGCCCCAGTGGTCGGACATGGCGCGGAAAGCAAACGCGAAGGGGAAGGCCAGGGTGATGTAGAGCAGCGTATGCCAGGCGGAAATACCCAGCGCCGGGAGCACGACGAGATAGAGCGTGAACACGCAGCCCATCGACACAACGTCGTACAGCGCACGCCTGGCACGCTTGGGGTCACGCGCATTGCGGATGTTCTCCCACACCAGGCGGTACTGGTCGTACATGCCAAAGATGGCCCCGAGGAACAGGGCCTGCCAGAACGGGCGGTCGTGCATGCGCGTCTCGGGGTCGAGGCCCTTCTGGTGCGTGTAGCTGTGATGCGTGAGGTGGTACTGGCGGTTGGCGTAGAACGGGATCAGCGTCAGCGCGGAGAGCCAGCAGCCGACGAAGTCGTTCCAGAAACTGTTGCGGAACAGCACACGGTGTTCGGCCTCGTGCGCGAGCACGGCCATGCCGGTGAAGACGGCTACGTCGAACAGCCCCAGCACGAACATCGCAGGCACACTGGCCCACAGCGGCAGCGTGCGCGCAGCGACTTCGGCGAGCACGAAGCCGGCGGCGAGCATGCAGAGCAGCACGATGGCCTTGATGATGCTCTCGCGCTCGGGCAGCACCTGCTCGGTGGGCGAGGGAATCGGGTAGGGAATCGGCAGTGCGGGATTGAATGTGGGATGCATGACGTCAGGACGGGAATGACTCAGACAAGTTTGCGGTGGCGCAGGGCGGGCAGATTGTCGCGCACTTCGGTGATGCGCTGCAGGTCCAGTTCGCCCACGATGAAACCGGCCCCCAGCTCCATGCTGGCGACGATTTCGCCCCATGGATCGATGAGCATGCTGTGGCCCCAGGTGTGGCGCCCATGCGGATGCTCGCCACCCTGCCCGCTGGCCAGCACGTAGCACTGGTTCTCGATGGCGCGGGCTCTCAATAAAACCTCCCAGTGCGCGCGCCCGGTCGTAGCCGTGAAGGCGGCCGGTACGACGATGAGGTTCATGGCGCCGAAATGACGGAACAGCTCGGGGAAGCGCAGGTCGTAGCAGATCGACAATCCCGTGCTGCCCCACGGTGCGTCGAACACGACCACATCGCTGCCGGCCTCGATGCTGCGCGCTTCGTCGTAGGACTCGCGACCGTTGTCGAAGTTGAACAAATGCAGCTTGTCGTAGCGCGCAACGCGATGCCCCTCGTCATCGAAGACCAGGCTGGCATTGCGCACCAGTTCGGGCGAATCCGACACCATCGGGATGGTGCCGCCGATCAGCCAAACTTTATGGCGACGTGCCGCGTCGGCCAGAAAAGTCTGTAGCGGCCCCCGCGCTTCGTTTTCGCGTATGCCGACCTTGGCCTTGTCGTCGGGTGACAGCAGGCAGAAGTATTCCGGCAGCACGACACCCGTGGCGCCTGCGGCGGCAGCGCCGGCAATCAGCCTCTCGGCTTCGCGCAGGTTCGCGGCCACGTCGGGGCCGGAGATCATCTGGACGGCGGCGAGTTTGAAGCGGGTACTCATGCGGGCTCCTTGTGCGCGTGCAGGGAAGTGGTCACTTGCCAGGCGCCTGAGGCTTGGCAGGCACAGGCTGGGCGCCGACCTTGTCGACCTTGGGGTCCGCCCAAGGCCCGGTGATGGTGTATTCGAAACTGAATAGTTTTTCGAAGGGATCGCTGAGCGCCTTCTGCGCAAGGTACACGCCAAGACCGATGATCGGGTTGAGCGAAGCCGCGCCGAGACCGATTGCGACGCTCTCTGACAGCGTGGGCTGCACGGTCACATGCAGATCGTGCACTTCGCGCCCGAGGTCGGTACTTCCCTTCATGAAAGCCTTGGCGGCTGGCCCGCGCAAGTCGAGATTGTTCGTACGCAGCACGCCTTTCTCGATCTTCATGTCGCCGATGATGGAATCGAAGGCAAAGCCGTCGCTGAAGACATCGCGGAAATCCAGCGTCAGGCGACGCGGCAGGGATTGCAGGCTGAGGATACCCAGCAGGCGCCCGGCTGCGCCCGGCTGCAGCTTGTTGAACTGACCGTTCTCGGCTTCGAGCCGCAGCTCTCCCGCGAGCGAACCGTAATCGATGGAAGTCGCCGGCCCGTTCCAGCTCAGGCGACCGAACAGTTTGGCTTCACCACGCTTAACGGCATCGGGCACGCCAATGCGCCCGAGGAAGCCTCCGACGTCGCTCGCCTCCAGCCGCAGCAGCACCTCGGTCAGCTTGCCGCCGCTGGCGAGCGTACGGCTAAGGCCCTCACCCGAGATCACTGCATCAGGGCTTTCGATGCGCAACTCCGGCAGACGCCACAGCGCCCCTTCGTTGCGCGCCTGCAGGGTCAGCGCGCCGAGCTTCATGTCGTTCATCTCGAACTGCGCCGCATGGATATCCAGCGCAGGCAAGTCTTCGTCATCCGGCGCTGCCTCGGCCGCAGGCACCGATTCACCCATCGGCGCCTTCTTCTCCGTCGCCGCCTTGAGTCGCAGCATCGACAGCTGCGCTTGCAGGCGCCCTTTGCCCTCGCCCAGCCAGGTCAGGTCGCCCGCGATGTCCGGGCCCTGCAGTCTCATGACCCAGCGCCCGTCCTGTTGCAGGGCGCGCCCCAGTACATTGGTGAAGCGCTGGCCTCCGGCGATGACTTCATCTGCCTGCAACACCGCCCCGGCAAGCAGGCTGCCAGACTGCGCCTTCGCATCACCCTTCGTGGCCTCATTGATGACGCTGGTGAGCACGGGACGCCAGGCGTCCAGCTCCAGCTTCGCGAAACGTCCTGACACACGCATGCCGCGCGTCGGCAGCGACAACTCATCGTTCAGCGCGGCCGCACCGCGCAGGAAGTCGCAACGCTCGCCCACGCAGCGATCCTGCCAGTGCGCGCCACCCAGCCCGTCCAGCGACAGCTGCCAGTCCTCGATGGCCGGTACCGGCGTCACGCGCACGCCGGGTTCGTCGTACGTCGCCCAGGTGAAACTGAGCGGCCAGCGTGCGTTGACGGCCTTGGACAAGGGCGGCGGCAGGCGCGAGGTGATGCCCACCAGATCACTGGTGACAACCACTTCGGCACGCTCGCGACTGACGCTGATGCGTGCGCCCACCTTTGTCTCGCCCGCAAGATGATTCCACAACGGGGTGCTCACGATCTCGCGCAACCCCTGTGCCGGGAACACACCGCTGGCGTCGAACAGGGCCGTGCCGTCAGGCATGCCTTTGCCGCTCATGCTGAAGTGCCCGCCGAGGAATTCACCGCTGGCCCGCGTCGGGGTCACGCCCAGTTCGTCGAAACCGACATGCCCCGTGACGTGCTGCATGGGTGGCAGCGCCGTTGCAAGGCGCACGCTGTTGTCATCAAGCTGAACGCCGCCCTGCACACGCGTGTTGTTGGCATCCATCAGGGGAATGGCGAGCTTGAGATCGAGACGCGCATCGCCGCCGACACGCAGGTTCTGGATGAAGCTGCCCAGATGCTTTGCCACCGGCGTGGCACGCAGATACTCGAGCATCTGCTCGCCGGGCCCCTCGGCCACGCCGACAACCTCCAGCGGCACGCTGCTCACCCGGTCGAAGTCGGCAAGGCTGGCCTGCACATCGCGCAGTCGCACCTTGGCGTACTGCCCGCTGGCGACCTTGATCTGCATGCCCGCGCGTTCAAACAGCAGGCTGCCCTGCAGGTTCTGCAGCGCTGGCCAATCCGGGGCGAAGGCCAGCGTCGCATCGCGGATGCGCCCTTCGACGCGGAAGACCCCTTGCCGCGCGGCGCCACTGCCGTTGAAGGGGAAATGCGCCAGCTCGCCGTTGAGGCGCACGCGCAGATCTTCGACACGCCCCGCCGTCAGCGCCACCTTCAGCCAGTCAACCGCATCCTGCGACACCACGGCGGGCATGTAGCGCCACACCGCTCGCGGGTCGGCAGAACGCGCGCGGCCTGTCATGTCCAGTACCCCGGCACTGCCGGGCTGACCACGCCAGGTCGCCGAGAAATCTCCACCCCTGAGGTCGTCGTTGTCGATCTGCAAACGACTCACGCGCACCGTCAGCTCACCGGCCCCGGCACGCTCCCACTGCCCCGTCGCCACACCTTGCGCCACGGCCAGCTGCTCGGCATGCATGATGCCCGGCAGTGACAACGTGCCATCCTTCATCGACAGGCTGAACTCACCGCTCTTCTCATTGCCCGTCACGCGCCCCGAGAAGCCGGACATGCCGGGCAAGCCATCGGCCGAACGGAAGGCGAGATTGCTGACACTGGCATCGAGGTCGAACTTCGGCGGCATGCCGACCTGTCCTTCCGGCGGGTCCTGCCAGTTCGCCTGCACGCGCGACACCATGCCATTCGGATCCATCGCATCGAGGCGCCTGCGCACTGCGGCGGGCAAGGGCAGGTAAGCCGCCAGTTGCGACAGCACACGCATGTCGAGCCGTTCGCCCGCCAGAGAGCCCCCCGCCGGGCGGCTGTCGGTCTTGCCGTTGTGCCGCAGCGACAGCTGGGTCGGCAACACCTCCAGCCCCTCCTGCGTACGCAGACGCAGACGCTCGGCCGAGAAAGCGTAGTCCTCGCCATTGAGCGAGACCCGCAAGCGACCGGTCAGCATCTTGAGCGACAGCTGCGGCAAGTCTTCCGCAAGGCGCGTCTCGACATCCGCCAGGGCGAGATCGGTGGTCAGGGCAGCGATGCGCGGCCCTTCGAAGTTGAGCCACGCGCGCAGGCTGCCCTTGCCACGCGTGACCGGCACCGGGTAGTCGACCCAGGCGCGCCACACGGCGAGGTCGGTCTCGCGCAGGTCAAGGAACAGTGCGCCACGCCATGTGTCGAGCGACTGCAGACTGAGGCCGCGCAGGTCGGCACGCAGATCCAGCGGCCCCGACAACTTGCCCGCCGGCTGGGCGCGCACGGCCAGACGGTGCACGTCGCCGTGGTTCTGCACGGTGAGGAAGACTTTCTCCAGCACCAGCTCCGGGGCGCCGCGCTGCTGGTCCAGCCAGCTCAGGCGCGCATCGCTGATTGTGATGTCGTGCTGATGCAGCAGGCGGTCCACCGAGTTGCCGTCGCCCCCGCCCTGCAGGGCGATGCCAGCTATGAAGATACGCCCGTCGGCTTCGCGCTTTGCCGCCAGCTCGGGACCGCGCAGGTGCAAGGAGGCCAGTTCAAGCCGCCAGTGGAGCAGGGAGCTCCAGGCCACGCGGGCCTCCACCTCGGGCAAGGACAAGGCCGCATGCCCGGCATCATCGAGCACCTGCACGCCACGCAATTGCAGCACGGGCCGCAGACCGGGCCAGTCGGCCTCCAGACTCTGGATGGATAGCTTGACCCCGAGCGCTTGCGACAACTCGGCCTGGATGCGTTCGCGCTGGTTCGCCACCTGCGGCAACGCCAGATGGCGAACACCGAGGAAGGCCACAGCCAGCACGATCCAGCTCCAGACGAAGATCTGCCCCGCAATGCGTGGCAGGTGCAGGGTCAGCCGCAACCAGTGCGCCAGCCAGCGCAAACGCCAGACGAGCGCAGCCCAAAGGCGACGCCGTGGCGTCGCTGGCGGGGACTCGGGTGCGGAGCGCGGATCGGTGTCGGACATGGCCGTCAGGGATTGCGAGTGCAGGCGCAGATGCGCCGGATCCGTCAGAATGGTCAGACTGCTTTGGGCCGCCGCAGAAGCGCACGGAAATACGCGCTGACCGAGGCGGCCGGATGACAAGCAATTCTACCCCGCCAGCCCCGGCCTGCGCCGCTCCGGGCGAACATTGAACGGGGATTTGCACACGCTTGCAACCGCCTTGCCTTCGCTTGCCGTCGCCCCATTACCATCCCGCTATCGCCTCATCCACTTGCCACATCCGCGACCACACCATGATCGATGCCGACCGCCTGCTCGAAGCCGCAGCCCAGCACAGCCGCTACTTCCAGAACCAGCTGCGCGCCCGCAACTGGCTCGCCCCTGCCCTTGGCCCGGTGCTCGAACGCCCGCTGGAGCGTAACGATCTGCAGGCTTTCCTTGCCCGCGAGCCCCTGACCGAGGCCAACCTTGGCACCCAGCTGCGTCGGTTACGCGCCTGGGTGTATGGCCATGCGATGGCACGCGACCTGGGGGGGCTCGCCCCGCTGCACGAGGTGACGGAGGCGATGAGCCTGCTCGCCGAAGTCGCCATCGAGACCGCGCTGAGCGTGATCCGGAACGACCTCACCGCCCGACACGGCACGCCGCGCAACGCTGCAGGCATGGAGCAAGCGCTGATCGTCATCGGCATGGGCAAGCTGGGGGGGCGCGAGCTCAATGTCTCGTCCGACATCGATCTGATCTTTGTCTTCCCCGAAGACGGTGACACGGACGGCAGCCGCCCGGTCAGCAATTTCGAGTTCTTCACGCGTCTGGGACGCTCACTGATCGGCACCATCGCCGAGGTCACCGGCGAAGGCTTCGTATTTCGCGTCGACATGCGTCTGCGCCCCAACGGCGACTCCGGCCCACTGGTCGCCAACTTCGAGATGCTGGAGCAGTACTTCATCCGCCAGGGGCGAGAGTGGGAACGCTACGCCTGGATCAAGGCGCGTCCGCTGACCGGCACGCGTCACGATGAACTCGACGCCATCGCGCGCCCCTTCGTGTTCCGCAAGTACCTCGACTTCGGCGCCATCAATGCCATGCGTGCCCTGCATGCGCAGATCCGCCGCGAAGTGGCGCGTCGTGAAATGGCCGACAACATCAAGCTGGGCCCCGGCGGTATCCGCGAGATCGAATTCATCGCTCAGGCTTTTCAACTCATCCGTGGCGGCCGCGATGCCGATCTGCGCGAGAAGCCCACCCTGCGCGTGCTCGACCTGCTGGCGCGACGCGGTCTGCTGCCCGACGACACGGTCACCGAACTGACCGCCGCCTACGACTTCCTGCGTCGGCTGGAACATCGCATCCAGTACCTCGACGATGCGCAGACCCACCTGCTGCCTGCCGCCGCCGAAGACCGCCTGCGTGTCGCGCAAGCGATGGGCTACGACACCACCGACGCCATGATGGCAGCGCTGGATGCACACCGCGCCATCGTCAGCAGCCACTTCGCCGGCGTGTTCAGCGACCCGGCCGCGGGCGAACACGCGCTGGACGAAACCTGGACGGCCTCGGCTGGCGACGAGGACGCACGCCAGAGCCTCGAACAGCTGGGCTTCCGTGATGCCGCCGCCATGGCCGAACGCCTGCACAACTTCCGCGAAGGGCCGCGCTACCGCGCGATGACTGATGAAACACGTGAGCGCCTCGACGCCCTGATGCCGCGCGTGCTGGCGCTGTGCGGAGCACGCCCCAATCCCGACGAGACGCTGTCGCGCATGATCGATTTGCTCGAAGCGATCTGCCGCCGCGCCGCTTATCTCGCCCTGCTGCAGCAATACCCGGTCACCCTGACCCGCGTTGTCGAGCTGGTCTCCAGCGCCAGCTGGGGCGCCCGCTACCTCACCCAGCACCCCTTGCTCCTCGACGAGTTGCTTGCCGCCCACAAGCTGGAGCCTGCCGTCGAAGCGCAACGCTTCCGCAGCGAACTGACTCAGGCACTCGACGCCCTCGGCGACGATACGGAGCGCCAGATGGACGTGATGCGCGAAGCTCACCACGCGCGCGTCTTCCGCCTGCTCGGACACGACCTTGCTGGCGCGCTGAGTGTCGAGACTCTGTCTGATCGCCTCTCCGAACTTGCCGACATCGTGCTCGGCGAGACCCTGAGGCAATGCTGGAACAAGATGCCCAAGCGCCATCGCGACGAGCCACGCTTCGCGGTCATCGCCTACGGCAAGCTGGGCGGCAAGGAGCTGGGCTACGCGTCCGATCTCGACATCGTCTTCCTGCATGACGATCCCGATCCTGACGCCCAGCTGCTCTATGCGCGCCTCACGCAGCGCATCAGCACCTGGCTATCGAGCCGCACCAGCGCCGGCCTGCTGTTCGAGACCGACCTGCGTCTGCGTCCCAATGGCGACGCCGGCCTGCTGGTCAGCTCTTTCGAAGCCTTCACGCAATACCAGCGCGAATCAGCCTGGATCTGGGAGCACCAGGCACTCACGCGGGCACGCTTCTGTGCCGGCGACGCGGCACTCGGCAAACGCTTCGAACAGTTCCGCCGCGAACTGCTGAGCCAACCGCGTGACACGGCAAAGCTGCGCGACGAAGTGCTGGCGATGCGCGAGAAGATGCGAGTCCAGCACGCCAACAAGGGCGAAGGCTTTGAACTCAAGCATGATGAAGGCGGCCTCATCGACGTCGAGTTCATGGTGCAGTACCTCGTCCTGGCCCACACGCATCGCTGGCCCGTGCTCGCCGACAACGCCGGCAACATTGCCCTGCTCGGTCGCGCTGCAGACTGCGGCCTGTTGCCGGCCGCACTCGCCACGGCGGCGGCTGACGCCTATCGCACACTGCGTCACGAACAGCACGCACTACGCCTCAACGAACAGAAGAGCCGCGTCTTCGACGACCATCTCGACCCCGAACGCGACGTCGTACGGCAGGCCTGGAAGCATGTCTTCGACAACGGGTGACAAAGACCTGCAAGGCATTCAAACACCCGCAGTGCCCAGACCACCTGCAACACTGCGCTGACAAGTGTTGCGCGCATGAAACATAGCGCAGCGCAACATGCGGCTACGCTTGCTTGGGCAAGCGAGCTGTGCGAAGGTTGCGGGCAGACAATCAAGGCGCCCATTCAACTGCCATCCACAGCAGTGCGGGCACCACCAACAGGGGCACTACTCGCGCGGCAATGAGACAAAGCCTTCGACAGAGACTGGTTGGCAAACTTTCGCCCGACAGTTTTTCGCGCCCCGCCTCTTCAAGACTTGCCCTCGCCCTGGCCGACCATCGCTGGTTCGTTGCAATCCGCAAGGGTTTCCTTCTCCTGCTCCCCGTCGTGATGATGGGCGTACTCTCGCTGATCGCCAGCGAGCTGCCGTTCCAGCCCTGGCAGGACTTCATGGAAACCCTGCTGGGCGAAACCTGGCGCGACCACATCGAGCTTGTCAGCCGCGCCAGCTTCGGATTCGTCTCGGTGTGCCTGGTCGCCAGCATCAGCCACACGCTGAACGGCCTCATCCCGCAACGCGACGAATTCGGCGAGAACAACCCCATCACCACCGTGCTGGTCGCCCTGGTCTGCTACCTGCTGATCGTGATGCCCGGCAACGGCCTGCTCGGGCCAGAACAAACCGGCGCGCGCGGCACCTTCCTCGCCGTGTTCTCGGCGATAGCCGCGACCGAATTATTCCTCTTCCTGCGACGACGACGACGCCTGCAGATCGCCTGGCTCAGCGACGCGGACCCCCAGTTGCCTGACACCCTGCGAGCCATCCTCCCCGCCTTCGTCACCGTCAGCGTGTTCCTCGTATTGCACGAGTTGCTGACGCATTTCAGCGGCACCGCCGACAGCCTGTTCGATGCTGCGCTCTTCAATCTCTTCGGCAGCATCGAGAACGATCTCATGCGAGCCCTGCTGTATTGCCTGCTGAGCCAGATCCTGTGGTTCTTCGGCATGCACGGCACCAACATGCTGACCTTCGTCGAACAGACCTGGTTCCAGGCTGCCACCGATGCCAACGCCCAGGCAATGCTGCTCGGCAATGCTCCTTACGAAATCGTCACCAAACCCTTCTTCGACACCTGCGTCGTACTCGGCGGCGCCGGCGCCACCACCGGCCTGCTGATTGCCCTGTTCCTCGGCAGCGCCCGCGGCAGCAACATGCGTAACGTCGGCAAGCTGGCCCTCTTGCCGGCCCTCTTCAACATCAACGAGGTCCTGCTGTTCGGTCTGCCCGTGGTGCTCAACCCGGTCTTTCTGCTGCCCTTCCTGTGCATTCCGCTGCTGCTGACGCTGCTGTCCTACTTTGTGCTCAGCGCAGGTTGGGTACCGTTGAGCACTCACGCTGTCTCCTGGATGACCCCACTGGGCATCAACGCCTGGCTGGCCACCGGCTCATGGACCGGGCTGGCCCTGCAGGCCTTCAACCTCGCCATCAGTGTGTTGCTTTACCTGCCCTTCGTGCGCCTCGCCGAAGCGCGTCAGCGTGCCGCCAGCAATGCCAGCCTGCGCCAGCTCATCGCCTCGCTGGAAGACACCCTGGGCAGCTACCGCCAGCGCATCGTCAACCGCCAGGACGCCATCGGCCGCCTCGCGCGCCAGTTGCTGGCCGACATCGACCGCGACATCGACACGGATCGCGTGCGCCTGGTCTATCAGCCCAAGCTGGACCGCGCAGGGCGTGTGACTGGCGTCGAAGCCCTGCTGCGCTGGCGCCACAACAGCTACGGCAGCATCCCGCCCAACGTGCTCATCGGCATTGCCGAAGACGCAGGGGGCGTGGGCGAGCTCGGTCGCTGGACCCTCGCCACGGCCTGCCAGCAGCTCGCCGAGTGGAAGGCCGCCGGCATCGAGGGCGTGTCGATGGCCGTCAATCTCTCGCCCCTGCAACTGGCCGACCCGGCCCTGCTGCAGCACGTGCAGCAAAGCCTGCGCGACTCCGGCATCCAACCCGCCGAGCTTGAGCTGGAAATCACCGAGAACCGCAACGTCGGCAACGACCCGCAATCGAATGCCAGCATCGCCGCCCTCAACGAAATGGGCGTGCATCTCGCCATGGACGACTTTGGCATGGGCTACAGCTCCCTGCTCTACATGCGTCGCTTCCGCATCAGCGCCATCAAGCTCGACGGGTCGCTGACACGCGAAGTCGAGCAGAACGCCTCCTGCCGCGACATCATTTCGCAGGTCTCCCAGCTCTGCCAGAACATGGGCGTACGCGTCGTGGCGGAATACGTCGAAACCGAATCACAGTCTCAATTGCTGCAACAGCTCGGCTGCACCGAGCTGCAGGGCTACCTTTACAGCCCGCCGCTGGAAGCTGCCGCCTGTCAGGAATTCATCCGCCAGCGCAATGCCAGCGCGCCTGCCCATCCGGTCAATGCGGAAATCTTTCACGCTACCGAGAACGTCTGACAGGTAAGCTTTGCCGACTTGCCTTGGTTTGACAGCCGGGAGCGCCCGACCTAGGATCAGACGCTTCCACCCGGCCCCACCCGCAGAGCGGCGCCAGCCGCCGGCCAATTCACCGTTCAACAGGGACTTCATGTCGCGCCTCGCCAGCCTGGCCCTTCTGCTATGCCTTCCCCTTCTCGCACAAGCGCAGACCGCGGGTCGGCTGACCTTCACCGAAGGCCAGGTACGCCTGCTGCGCGGCGACCAGGTCTTCGTCGCCCCCAAGGGCCTGCCGTTGAACGGCGAAGATATCCTCGATACACCGGACGCCGGCAGCCTCATCATCGAACAGGCTGACGGCACGCTGTTCTCGGCCGGTGGCAATTCCCGATTGATGGTGGGCAGCGGCGCCCTGCGCCTGATGCTGCGCAGCGGCTGGCTCAAGCTGCAAGCGGGCGACAAAAGCGAGCCCTGGGCTTTCTCCACCCCTCAGGGCGGCATCAGTGGCAAGGCCACGCTGATCCTGCGCAGCACCGAAAGCGACATCGAGCTGTTTGTCGAGAGCGGCGAGGTGACCTTCAATGCCACGCGCGGCGGCAAACTCCAGGTCAAAACCGGGCAGTTCCTCGCCCAGCGAGGCAGCAAGCCTGCCGCCGTGCAGCCGCGTCCCGATGCCGCGTTCGTTGAAGCCATGCCGCGCGGTTTCCGCGACCGGCTGCCCTCGCTGGCGGCCCGTTATGCCGACGCCCGTCCGACACCACGCCTGCTCGGTGAGGTGCGTTACGACGACGTCGCTGACTGGCTCAACGGCCCGGTCAGCTGGCGCACCAACTTCGTCAAACGCTATGAGTCGCGACTGGCCGACACGGCTTTCCGCAACAGCATCGAAGCCAATCTGAGTCGCCACCCGGAGTGGGCACGCCCGCTCTACCCCGAGAAGAATCAAGGCAACAACAAGCGCCCGAGTGGTGCAGCAAACAAAGAGGCTTCCCAACCATGAAACTGATCGTCAAGTTCAATCTCATCCTGATTCTGGTGTTCCTTGCCGGTCTGGGCGTAGCGGGTTACATCTCGCACGAGCTCCTGCAGCGCAATGCACGCGAAGAAATCCTGCAGAACGCCCGCATCATGATGCAGGGCGCGCTCGCCGTTCGGGGCTACACCAGCACCCAGATCAAGCCGCTGCTGGACACCCAGCTGAAGTACGAATTCCTGCCGCAATCGGTGTCGGCCTTCGCGGCCACCGAATACTTCAACGAGCTGCGCAAGAAGTACCCTGAGTACTCCTACAAGGAGGCCACGCTCAACCCCACCAATCCGCGTGACCGTGCGTCCGACTGGGAAGCCGACATCGTCAATCGCTTCCGCGACAACGAACAGGTCACCGAGCAGATCGGCGACCGCGACACGCCGTCGGGCAAGCAACTCTACCTCGCCCGCCCGATCCGCATCAGCGATGCGCGCTGCCTCGCCTGCCACAGCACCGTAGACGCCGCCCCGGCATCGATGATCGAGAAGTACGGCAATGCCAACGGCTTCGGCTGGAAGCTCAACGAAATCGTCGGCTCGCAGATCGTCTCCGTGCCGATGGATCTGCCGATCAAGCGAGCAGACACCACCTTCAAGGTCTTCATGACCCTGCTGGTCGCCCTCGTCGCCTTCATCTTCATCCTGCTCAACGTCCTGCTGTTCTTCCTCGTCGTCAAGCCCGTCAACAAGCTCGCCTCGATTGCTGACCGCGTCAGCCTTGGCGAAATGAACGTCGAAGAATTCAAGGCCGGAGGCCGCGACGAAATCGGCACCCTGTCCGACTCCTTCAGCCGCATGCGCAAGAGCCTTGTGCAAGCGCTGAAGATGCTCGAAGAGTAATAACCCGCAACAAGGCAACACCCCATGTCGTCCGATCCGCAGAAACTCGGCAAGTATGAAATCCAGGGCGTCCTCGGCCGAGGCGGCATGGGCACCGTCTACAAGGGTTACGACCCGTTGATCCAGCGCACGGTCGCGCTCAAGACCGTGCATTCACGCCTGCTGGAAAACGACGACCACAACATGCTCGAGCGCTTCCGCAACGAAGCGCGCGCAGCGGGGCGCCTCAACCACCCGGGCATCGTCGCGATCTACGACTACGGCGAAGAGGACGGCATCGCCTTCATCGCCATGGAATACGTCGACGGCTGCACGCTCGGCGACTTTCTGAAAGCGCACAAGCGCGTGCCCGTCGCCGACGTCGTGGCGATGATGCTGCAATTCCTCGAAGCGCTGCACTACGCGCA
The DNA here is from genome assembly GCF_039544165.1 of Viridibacterium curvum. Classification (NCBI taxonomy): domain Bacteria; kingdom Pseudomonadati; phylum Pseudomonadota; class Betaproteobacteria; order Rhodocyclales; family Rhodocyclaceae; genus Viridibacterium; species Viridibacterium curvum. The sequence goes on along the minus strand of NZ_BAABLD010000007.1, from coordinate 118,501 downwards.
CGAGCAAGGCATCGTCCACCGCGATATCAAGGCTGCCAACATCCTCATCACCGCGGCTGGCAAGCTGAAGATCATGGACTTCGGCATCGCACGGCTCGACAGCTCCAGCCTCACCCTGGTGGGCTCGGTCGTCGGCACGCCGGGCTCGATGGCGCCGGAGCAACTCATGGGCCTCGCCGTAGACCGCCGTGCCGACCTGTTCTCGGCCGGCGTCGTGCTCTACGAACTGCTGTGTGGCGTACGTCCCTTTACCGGCCCCAGCGAATCGCTGGTCTACAAGGTCTGCTACGAACATCCGCCTGTCCCGTCGGCGGTGGATTCAAGCATCCACCCGGCCATGGACATCGTGATCCACAAGGCGCTCGCCAAACAGGCAGACGAGCGCTTCGCCACGGCAGATATCTTCAAGCAGGCACTCGTGGATGCGCATGCCAAGGCCTTCAGTGCGCAACCGACGGCTACGCTGTCCGATGCCACGGTCATCCTGACCAGCGCGGCCATCCAGGAACGCATGGCCGCACTCGGCAAACCACCGGGTGCCGGCGGCCCGCGTACCGTGAGCGCCACCAATGCGCCACCGCCGACCTCGGCATCGCTGATCACCAGCATGCACGCCGACACGCTGCTGACCGTCGAGCGCCTGCTCGCCCAGCACATCGGCCCGCTCGCCAAGGTCATCGTCAAGAAAGCCGCTACCAGCACGGCGAGCATCGACGATTTCTACGCCATCCTCACCAGCAAGCTCGATACCGAAGCCGCGCGTCGTGACTTCATGGCCGCCATGCGCAAGCTGGGTGTTGGCGCACTGCCGAGCAGCAACACGCAGACGCCGCCAAAGTCCGCCACCAAACTTGCTTCTGGCGGCACCATGCTGGCCAACACGCTTGGTCCAGAAGTGATCAGTCTGGCCGCTACGCGGCTTGCGAAATACCTCGGCCCCATCGCGCCGGTCGTCACCCGCAAGGCAGCCGCGCAGGCCGTCGATGCACGCGCCCTCTACTGGGCGCTGGCTGGCAATCTCACCAATCCGGACGATCGCCGCGCCTTCCTCAACGAAGCCGGCTTCCCGGAATACTGATCCCGCCCGCCGCAAAGCGGCCGGTGGTGATCAAAGGCAAGCGTTCAGTAAGCGAGCTTCAAGCCGATGGTCAGCGTGCGCGGCCTTGTTGCCAGCATCTGCTGGGCGAACGAAGCGTCAACGAACAGGTGCTCGTCGATCAGCGCGTAGCGCGCCGCTACGCCAAGCCAGCCCGGTGCCTTGTCGTCACCATACGTTTCTACCGCGAGGTCGAGCTTGCCGATGACTTCGGTGCGCTCAGCCGCCAGTGCCCAGGTCGTCGCAGTCACGCGATCGAGTCGTGAACGCGTCCAGCCGACGTTGGCGTGGAACAGCCATTTGTCCCAGGGCACGGTCACCACGCCATTGATGGCGGCATTGTTGTAGCGATAGCCTTTCTTCTCGTCGCCGGGGGTACGCGTACGATCCACGCTCCAGGCAACGGCGATGCCGAAAGCATCGTCGGTGAGCGCCTTGAGCGCCGTCTTGCCGACCAGCGCTTGCGCGGTGCTGCTCTTGGTGGCCTCGTAGTCTTCGTTGTACTGACGTGAATAGTCGAAGCCGACACCGATCTGCGTGTTGAAGCCGATGCCAACGCCAGGCTGGATATGGAGGCCGCGATTGGGGCGCGTCTCGCGCACGGTCTCACGGTAGTAGTAGCTTTCGAGCTCGAAGCCACCCTTCTCGATGAAACCTGCGTCTTCCGTGGTGAGGGGACGACCTGCGAGGGCCGTACCGCTGGCGATGGCGAGAAGCGCGGCGATGCCGGCACGACTGATTGATTGTGTCTTCATGTTGTCCCGTCCCTGTGAAGCGCGGCATTGTTCCAGAGGACAGGCAGGCTCCAAAACAAGTTTTCCTGCTTTGTTTGTCTCAAAGCAACGAAAACCTCGAAGCCGTCAGCGCCTCTTGCTGCTGCCGCCGAGAATCGAACCCAGCACGCCACGGATGATCTGCCGGCCGACTTCGGACCCGATGGTGCGCACTACGGTCTTGGCGGCAATCTGTGCCAAACCATCGTGCTTGCCACCACGCGGGCCGGTGGTACCGAACAGGATTCCCCCCAGCGCGCCCCCCAGCAGACCACCTCCGCTGTCACCCCCCTGCCCGCTCGAAGCTTGCGGAGCGGGCGCGGAACCCGGCTGCTGACTGGTATTTGCGGCAGAGGCCGGGGCGGCCTTGAGCTTTTCGAAGGCGGATTCGCGATCTACCACTTCTTCATACACGCCATAGACCAGCGAACCATTGATGACCGCATTGCGCTCATCCGCTTGCAGCGGACCGATACGCGATGACGGCGGCAACACGAAGGCGCGCTCGACGATGCCGGGCGTGCCTTTGGCATCGAGGAATGACACCAGCGCTTCGCCGACACCCAGCTCGGTAATGGCGGTCTCGACATTGACCTTTGGATTGGCGCGCAGCGTCTCAGCGGCGACCTTGACGGCCTTCTGGTCCCGCGGCGTAAAGGCGCGCAGGGCGTGCTGCACACGGTTGCCCAGCTGGCCCAGCACGGCATCGGGGATGTCGAGCGGGTTTTGCGTCACGAAGTAGATGCCGACGCCCTTTGAGCGGATGAGGCGCACGACCTGCTCGATCTTTTCGAGCAGCGCAGGCGGCGCGTCGTTGAACAGCAGGTGGGCTTCGTCGAAGAAGAAGACGAGCTTCGGTTTGTCGAGGTCACCCGCCTCGGGCAGGTTCTCGAACAGCTCGGACACCAGCCACAGCAAGAAGCTGGCGTAGAGCTTGGGCGCGTTGTAGAGCTTGTCGGCAGCAAGGATGTTGATGACGCCACGTCCGGCCGTATCGGTCTGCATGAGGTCGGCGATGTTGAGCATGGGCTCGCCGAAGAACTTCTCGCCGCCCTGCTGTTCGAGCGCCAGCAGGCCGCGCTGGATGGCGCCCACGCTGGCGGCAGACACATTGCCGTATTCGGTGGTCAGTTCCTTGGCGTGCTCACCGACGAACTGCAGCATGGCGCGCAGATCCTTGAGGTCGAGCAGCAGCAGGCCGTTGTCATCGGCGACCTTGAAGACGATCTGCAGCACGCCGGCCTGCGTCTCGTTGAGGCCCAACAGGCGGCCGATGAGCAGCGGGCCCATGTCCGAAATCGTCGCGCGCACCGGGTGGCCGGCTTCGCCGAAGACATCCCACAGCGTGGTGGTGAACTTGTCCGCCTCCCAGTCGGTCACGCCGAGCTGCTTGAGGCGTGCTTCGAGCTTTTCACTCTGCTTGCCGGCGGCGGCAATACCGGAGAGGTCGCCCTTCACATCGGCCATGAACACCGGCACGCCGATGCGCGCGAAGGACTCGGCGAGGCGTTGCAGGCTCACCGTCTTGCCCGTACCCGTGGCGCCGGCAATCAGGCCGTGGCGGTTGGCAAACTGGGGCAGGATGCCGACGTCGGTATCGGTCGAACGGGCGAACAGAAGGGGCTCGGACATGATGTGCTCCAGTGCAAAAGAAATCGGGCTGAACCTGTATGGTCTCAGCCCGATTTATACCGCGAAAAACAGCCCGCCAAAGCGGGCGACACGCTTGCTTGCGATCTTGCTTACCTGGCGCCGCAGCTTGCGCTGCACTGCTCGAATGCGCTCTGGCAATTGGCGCCACGACCGCAGCTGAACAGCTTCGAGGCACAGCCCTGCTGGCAGGCATTCCACTTCTCGGTCGGCGCCGCGCCAGTATCCACCTTGAGCTGCCCCTGCTTGACGGGAACAGGCTTGCAGCTGCCCAACGCCAGCACGCGGCGTGGGCCGGGCAACAAGGCCCAGTCATCGGGCACCATGCTCAGGTCGTCCTCGATGGTTGCCAGCAAGGTCTTGTCCTTCAGCAGGCCGGAGCGTTGGAGCACATCGACCGCCCAACAGTCCGCCTGCCGCACCTGGGCCACCTGCAGATCGGCGTCCGGCGCGAAACCCAGCAACTGACGACCACATTCGTGCGCAAAGACGAACAACCGGCTCTCCGGCAGCAAGCGCGGCAGCATCTCCGGGTTATGGCGAATCACGCCCTTGCCATCGACGATGACTGCCTTGGCCACCGCGCGCAGCGTGGTATCCACAACGGTCGGCACGGGGGCGCCCAGTCGATCCTTGCAACCATCGAACTGGATGGTCTGCTGCGCCAGAACAGGCGCGGCCAGCGCGCCAAACAAGGCACAGAGCGCAACGCGAAGCAGGTTTTTCATGGTCGGGTAGCCCTTGGAATCTGATGCAGGACAATGTAGCAGCGCAAAGTCTCCCACGCGGGCTAGGCCTTGACCGGCGGCGCTATAATTCCGACCTTTGTTCAGATATCAAGGGTTTAAGCATGGCCGGACACTCCAAATGGGCCAATATCCAGCACCGCAAAGGTCGCCAGGACGCCAAGCGCGGCAAGATCTTCACCCGCCTCATCAAGGAAATCACGGTCGCCGCCCGCCTTGGTGGTGGTGATATCGCCACCAACCCGCGCCTGCGTCTCGCCATCGAGAAGGGCAAGGCCGAGTCCATGCCCAAGGACAACATGGAAAACGCCATCAAGCGCGGCACCGGCCAGCTCGACGGCGTCACCTATGAAGAAGCGCGTTACGAAGGCTATGGCATCGCCGGCGCCGCCGTGATCGTCGACTGCCTCACCGACAACAAGGTGCGCACCGTCGCCGACGTGCGCCACGCCTTCAGCAAGTACGGCGGCAACATGGGCACCGACGGCTGCGTGGCCTTCCAGTTCAAACACTGCGGCACCCTGCTCTTCGCGCCGGGCACCGATGAAGACAAACTGATGGAAGCCGCCCTCGAAGCCGGCGCCGAAGACGTGGTGAGCAACGACGACGGCTCCTTCGAAGTCATCACCGGCCCCTGGGAGTTCAGCGACGTGCAGGCCACGCTCGAAACCGCCGGCTTCAAGGCCGAGTTCGGCGAAGTGACCATGAAGGCGCAGAATGAGATCGAACTCTCCGGCGACGATGCCGTGCGCATGCAGAAGCTGCTCGACGCGATCGAGTCGCTGGATGATGTGCAGGATGTGTATACGTCGGCGGTGATGGGCGAATGAACTTCGCAGGAGTGAGCCGGACTGTTGCGGGATGCCTGGGGTGTGCGGCAATCATTTTGCTGTCCGGTTGTGCCTCTGCTCCCCGGCAGCCAATGCTGCCACTGGATCAAACGCTCGCGCCCTTGTCAGTGCCGGCCGGTTACGGTCTGGCTGTCATCCGGGTTGATGCCGCGCTATCTCGAAAAGTGCAAACCATCATGCGCTGGCAGCGGTTGTCGTTTATGGCCGCCAATGACGGCACCACTCCGGACCTTGGCGCCGAACACACGGGTTATTCGACCTTCATCAAGCCTTTGCCGCCCGGCACTCACCAATTGCAGTCGCTGTCGTCAGGCTTTATCAGAACCCAAGCCGGCAAACAGATCATCGGACAGTCGTTCATAAACTTTTTGGCGGCACCACGCGTGTTCACCATCAAGGCCGGCGAGATTTCCGATCTTGGCACTCTCGCAATCGCGGAAGAACCCGTTAGCCCACCAGCAGGGCTGTCTCCTGCAAACGCAGCCAAGATTCCCTCAAAGGCCTACGTCATGCAGCTCGACAGTCACGCAGCCGAGGCTGAGCAGATGCTGTCGATCATTCAAGCCAAAGCTCCTGCCCTCAAGATGCATCAAGGGTCAAGCTGGGTATCGCCCGTTGGCGAGAGTCGCTTGTCCCGCCCCGAGTTACGCCAAGGCCTGTCTGCTCAATTGCTGTCTGCAAAGGAGTCGGGAGGACAAACCTATGCTGGCGAGGCGTGGGGACAGGTACGCGTTCGTCAGGCCGGCAGATGGGCTTGGCTCGACACTGGCCTGTCGCACGACATCAGTGCGGTCGACGTACTTGAAGATGGACGTCTGTTGGCAGGGGGTAGTCTGGGCATCATTCGCGCGAAGAGCCCGGTCAGCAATGAATGGCAAACCTGGCGCCTGCCCTTTCCCGATGGCGTCGTCAAATCCATCGGACACAGTGCAGCACTCGGTATCGTAGTCGGCGTTCAGAACGGCGACCAACTTGTCGTGGTGCAAACCCCTTCGCTTGGAGAACCTTGGCGCGAGATGAAGCGGTTCAATGCCTTCGGTTCGGTCCAGACCGACCTGCTGACCAGCGTTGCGAGCAATGGCTTCACCGCCATCGTGGTCGAAACGAGTTTTACCACCACAGCTAAAATCCACCACTACAGCCTCGCGACACAACAATGGAGCGAGCAAGCGCTGCCGACCAACTTTGCGGGAATTCCCGGCGCCTATACGCTGAGTCGCGACGGCAGAGTTTTCACTACTTCAGGCTCCCCCATGTTCTCGCAAAACTTGCGGGTCTCTGATGATGGCGGCAAGACATGGACTGCCGGAAGCTCCCCACAGTGGATGACCTGGCTCACCATGGTTGGCGACAACCGCGGCTACGCCGTGAGACAGGACAGCAGCAGCTCCCCTACGCCCGCTTCGCTATGGAAAACCAGTGACGGCGCCAGAAGCTGGCTAAAGACAGGCCCCTTGCCGGGGAGCGTTTCCGCCCTGATAGCAGGTCGCGTCGTCATGGCACGAATCGTCGTCATGGGTGAGCGTGAACTGGCCCTGATCACGCCGGACAACAAACTCTACGTGTCCAGAGACGAAGGCGCGAGCTGGACTGCCGACACATTTGAATGATCCGCGTGCTGCACGAGTGGTTATGGGCAAATAACAGATCCTGATTGCCGGCCCGGCACCCGGCGCACTTAGACTTCAGGCACTCCAAAGGCGGCGCAATGCGTCGCTTTATTGTTTCTTACGTCCCATGACCGCCCTGCCCCTCAGCCTCGTCCTCATCGCAGCCCTTATCCACGCCAGCTGGAACCTCATCGCGAAGAAGAGTGGTGGCGATGCGCGCTTCGCCCTGTTCACCTGTGTGGTACTGGCCATCGTGTGGGCACCGGTGGGCATCTGGTTCGGCTGGCGAGACGCGGGCAGCTACGGTGCGCTGCAGTGGGGCTTGATCGTTCTGAGTGGCGCGATCCACATGGCGTATTACCTGATCCTGCTGCGTGGCTACCGCGTCGGCGATCTGTCCGTGGTCTATCCGCTCGCGCGTGGCAGCGCGCCGCTGCTCACTGCGCTGGTTGCGACGAGCTTCCTCGGTGAGGCCCTGCGTCTGCTGGGCTGGCTCGGCATCACCGGCATCGTGCTGGGCATCCTGCTGATCGCGGGCGGCCCGGCTCTGCTGCGCAGTCTGCGGGCGGGGCACGGCGGTGACGACGCCACGCAGCGACTGCGTCTTGGCATGCAATACGGTCTGCTGACCGGGCTGTTCATCGCCTTCTACAGCGTGGTCGATGGCTATGCAGTGAAACATGCGGGCGTATCGCCCATCCTGCTCGACTACCTCGGCAACCTGTGCCGCATGCCTTTCCTGCTGGCGGTGCTGTACTGGCTGCACCTGCGCAACCCGCTGGGTCTGCGCGACTACGTCAAACAGATGTGGCGCCCTGCATTGATCGTCGGCACGGTCTCGCCCGTGTCCTATGTGATGGTGCTGTACGCTGCGACGATGGCACCACTGTCACAGGTCGCACCCGCACGCGAAGTGTCGATGCTGTTCGCCACGTTGTTCGGCGGCCACCTGCTCGGCGAGCGCGATAAGGGTCGACGGCTATTTGGTGCGCTGTGCATTGCTGCCGGCGTGATTGCTCTCACCCAAAGCTGACTCATGCTCGACCGCGCCATCGCTCCCCTCTTCGTCTTCCTGTGGAGCACCGGTTTCATCGGTGCGCGGCTCGGTCTGCCTTATACCGAGCCACTGACTTACCTGGTTACGCGCTACGGCCTCGTCATCGCCCTGATGCTACTGGCGGCGCTCATCTTCCGCGCGCCCTGGCCGCAGTCGCGCCGCGCCGTACTGCACATCGCTGTGGCCGGGTTGTTGCTGCAGGCGAGCTACCTCGGTGGCGTCTTCATGTCGATCAAGATGGGATTGCCGACCGGGCTGACGGCGCTGATCGTGGGCCTGCAGCCCATCGTCACCGCGCTGGGGGCTGGCTGGCTGCTGGGCGAGGCAGTGAATCGCCGCCAGTGGCTGGGTCTGGCGCTGGGCTTTGCGGGTCTGGTGCTGGTGGTGGTCTACAGCCGCACGCCCGGCTTCGGCAACAGGTGGCCGTGGACGGCACTGCTGCCCTCTCTGGTTGCGCTGGTGGGCATCACGGCCGGTACGCTGTACCAGAAACGCTTTTGTCCCAAATTCGATCTGCGCAGCGGCGCAGTGATCCAGTTTTCGGCCAGCCTGCTGCTGAGCCTGCCGCTGGCACTGGGCACCGAGCGCATGGAGATCGACTGGACGGGCGAATTCATCTTCGCGCTGGCCTGGTCGGTGCTGATGCTCTCGCTGGGTGCCATCAGCCTGCTCAACATCCTGATCCGGCGTGGTTCGGCAGTGCAGGTGACGCGCCTGTTCTACCTGACACCGGGCGTCACGGCGCTGATGGGCTGGTTGATGTTCGACGAGCGACTGGCCCCGCTGGCGGTGGCAGGCATGGGGCTGGCCGCCTGGGGCGTGTGGCTGTCGCGGGCCCCGCAGACGCGGTAAGCGCCCTCTGCGCGCACGCCACTCTCGTCATTTCCGCGAAGGCGGAAATCCCGCGTCGTTCAACGTTTGCAGAAATTCACGGGGTTCCCGCCATGGCCTCTCCCCCAACCCCTCTCCCGCTCGCGGGCGAGGGGAGCGACTCGCGGCGCTGCCGTCCGTAAAGCTGGCGGGAACGACGGTCATGGGCGATTAGGCGAAACCGCGATTTGCCAACGCCCCAACCGATGTGAGGCAAGCTGAACAGAACAAAATCTGCCCTACAATCTGGCAAATTCATTAAGCCGTAATCACGCTCCGGGGAGGGGACATGATGGATCAGCCGCAAGCCTTGATCGACACGCTGCCAATGAGCGAGATCGCCGGTTACCCTGCGATGGGGACGCTGATCGAACAGATCCTCTACCTGCTCAATTCGACGGTGGTGTTCAGCGATCTGATCATCCACCAGAACAGCCCCATCCTTCTGCGCCAGCCCAAGCGTCTCGTCGCCGTGACCGACACGCCGATCACCGGCCAGGACCTCGAAGAGTTCTTCACCGTCATCGAACCCAACTGGCGTGATCGCATCGAAGACCGCGCCTTCGACCGCGCCAAGGATCTCTACAGCGCCCGCATCCGCGTCAACTGCTTCACCTTCCAGGGCAAGAAGCGCCTGGGCTGCGTGATCCGCCGCTTCCCCGCTGAACCGATTCCGCTCGAAGAACTGGGCGTACGCCCCTGCATCCAGGACATGGCCAAGCTCAGCAGCGGCCTGATCCTGTTCGTCGGCGATACCTGCCAAGGCAAGTCGACGACCATCGCCTCCATCATCGACGAGATCAACAAGACGCGCTCGGGCCACATCATCACGATTGAAGACCCGGTCGAAACCATCATCCCGCAACGGCGCTGCATCATCACGCAACGCGAAGTCGGCGCCGATGGTGACGTCGAGAGCTACTACCAGGGCGCACTCGATGCACTGCGCGAGCGGCCGGACGTGATCGTCATCGGCGAAATACGCGACGCACAGACGGCACAGGAAGCCCTCGCGCTGGCCGAAGCCGGCCCGCTGGTATTCGCCACATTGCATGCGCGCTCCACCGAGCTGGGCATCCAGAAGATGCTGCGCCTGCTCGGCAACACCGACACACAAGCGCAAACGCTGGCCAGCAGCCTGCGTGGCGTCATCTGCCAGGCCTTGCTGCCCTCGCGCAGCGGCGACTCGTACTACCTGACCACCGAATGCCTGACGGTCAACGACGAGGCGGCCAAGCTCATCGAAGCACGCAACCTCGGCGGCATCCGCGCCCTGCTCGAAAAGCTCACCAAGCAGCCTGATTCTGGCTCGCACACCATGAACGACGACCTGCGCGTGCTCGTCGCCGCCAAGCGCATCGAGCTCGCCGATGCGCGCCGCGTGACAACTGACCCGGTTAAATTCACCGAGATGTTCGGCTAACGCACGGCAGTGACCACGGCGCGCCCGCCGCGCCGTTCCAGTGTCATCGTCAGCGTCTCACCCGGCTTCTTGTCGACGACCCAGGTTTCCTTCAGGTCGATGAAGCGCGAGATATAGGAAGTGGTGCCACCGCCCACCACCTGTCCTGAGGCGTTGTAGCACCACACGGCGAGCATGCCGACCCTGTCGAACTGTGCCTTGAACGCCCCCGAGCATTCGTTGGGTGCGCGCGGCGTCAGTCTGTCGAGTTGCAAGCGCGCACCATCTTCTTGCCCCAATTGCCCGACATGTTGCTCGACGTCATAGGCGATGCGTGTCGCGGGATCGGTCATGACGTCAGGCGCGCAGGAGGACAACATCCAGACGGTCCCAGCCAGACAAAGTTGCTTCACGAACCACCTCCCTCCAACCCTTCAAGCCATCAACCACTCGATCACCCCCCCGCGTTGCAGCAGGCACGCCGATGTGATCGGCATAAACCTCAATGTAGCTGCTGCGCAGGTGAAATGGCATGCGATCGAAGATATAAGCCTGATCACGCGCCACGCTGTCACGCTCGCCAACCGCCATGCAGATCGGGACCGCACCTCTGACTGCTGCGGCACGGCTGCCCCGGCAGGATCGGGTCAGCAGTGAGAGATGCGCGGCATGGTGCCTGTCTCGACGACGTGGCCGACCTCGACCGCGATGAAGCTCGCCGTAGTTGCGCGGCAACAACCCAGCGGGGCTGACGGGTATCGCAGACGCCTCCCCTGTGTGTCGCCTGCCGGCACTCCCGCTGTTCACGGCGCAATGCCGATAAACTCGCCCCCATGCCTGCTTCTCTCGCCCTGCCCCCCGCCCGCATCCTGGGCATCGACCCCGGTCTGCGCGTCACCGGTTTTGGTGTCATCGAACGCGTCGGCACCAAGCTGGCCTATGTCGCCAGCGGCTGCATCCGCAGCCCGGCCGCGGGCAGCCTGCCGGAGCGGCTCAAAGTCATTCTGGCTGGCGTACAGGAAGTCGTCGATACGTATCGACCTACAGAATCCGCTGTGGAGATCGTGTTCGTGAACGTCAATCCGCAATCCACCCTGCTGCTGGGGCAGGCGCGCGGCGCCGCCATCTGCGGCCTGGTGTCGCGCGACCTTCCGGTGATGGAATACACCGCCCTGCAAGTGAAGCAGGCGGTCGTAGGCTACGGCAAGGCGAACAAGGAGCAGGTGCAGCACATGGTCAAGCGCCTGCTACAACTGCCCGGCGACCCGCAAGCCGACGCGGCCGACGCGCTGGCCTGCGCGATTGCACACGCCAACGGCGGGCAGGCGGGCGGTCTGCTGGGCAGCCTGGGCACGCGCGGCAAAAAGCGCGGCACACGCGTCATCGGCTGACCCCCTCCGGACAGACGAAAGCCGCACAGCCAATGAGTTGAAGCACTCAATACCGGCGACAGGCTGCCGTTATCTGTCAGACAAGACATACACACGGGACTGCGCACATGGGTTTCCTCTCGGCTATCGGAAAATTGCTGAGCCCACCACCGCCTTCGCCAGTCGTGGCACCCGCCACACCTCCAGCGTCGCCCCTCTCCCCGCGTCTGGCCGTACCGCTCACCCCACGCACGACATCAGAAGGCGCAGCCGACGCGCCCGCGCCGACTCCCCCAGCCACCGCCCTGGCGGCTTCTGAAGTCGTCGCGAAGGCCGAACCGGCCGATGACGTCTCTGAGCAGGACCCGATGCTGGTCCGTCGCGACGTGGTCAACGCGGCCATGGAAGTCGGCGCCTACGAGTTCTCGCTGCGCGGCGAGCTGCATGCCAACGTCCGCGCCAGGGGCCAGGGCGTTCGTGCCTTTCTGGACCGCTTGCTCATCGATCACATCCGCAGCGTCAACGCCGCCGTGCTGCGGGAACGCCGCGTGTTCATCCCCTTCACCGAAGACAGCGTGCGCAGCAGTGCGATGGCGTTGTTACCCGCACATGCCTGCATCCTGCTGCAGCCTGCCCAGCCGCGCCAGCCGGCCGACCCGACGCTGCTGATCCGCCTGAAAGAGCTGCGCGACGCCGGCCACGAGATCTGGGCCGACGATTGCGTGGGCAGCAGCTGGTTCAGCAGCGCAGCCGAACAGCTCGACGGCGCCACGGTCCGCGTCGCAATGCGCATGCCGCTGGAAATCTCGGAGGCAATGGACCAGCTCAAGCAGGACTACCCCCACCTGCATCGTGGCGCCTGGGACGTCGCAACCATGGACGAGTTCGAGACTCTGCGCGGACTGGGCTGCACGCAATTCTCGGGCGGCTTCGTCACCTGGCGCGGCAACTGGTCGGGCAATGCGCTGTCACCCCAGGTCATGTGTGTCGCCACCCTTGTGAACCAGGTGCGCGAAGACGCCGACATGCGCCAGATTGCCAGCGTCCTGCGGCAAGACATGGCCATGTCATACAAGCTCCTGCGCTATGCCAACTCGGCAGCACGCGGCCTCAATCACTCGCTGACGTCCATAGAGCAAGCCCTGCTCGTAATGGGCCAGGCCCAGCTCGACCGCTGGTTGACTCTGCTGCTGCTCGGGGGCGGCCTGGGTGGCAACGGCGCCGTACTTGAAGCCGCACTGGTGCGCGCCCGCTTCATGGAAATCCTCGGTCGCCATTATCGTCAGGGCGAACTGTGCGAAAAGCTCTTCGTGCTGGGCCTCTTCTCGATGCTGGACATCGCACTCAAGGTGCCACTCGAAGATGCCATCCGCCCACTCAACCTGCCCGCACCAATGCGTGACGCCTTGCTGGATCACAGTGGCGTGCTGGGCAGCTTCCTCGCACTGGCCGAAGGCAGCCAGGAAGGAGACACCGACCGCGTACTGCGTCATGCCGTCGCGTTGGGGCTCACCGTCCGCAAGGTCAACGCACGCCTCATCGAAGCCCTCACCTGGGTCACGGCGCCCGAGGTCACACAGGCCAACGCCGAAGCTTGAAACCGCAAGGCGGGGCGCCGCTGCGGTTTGATGCATTTGTAACTACCCTTACATTTGCTTGCACTCACTGGTCAGCAAATCCATCTCTCGCCCATTAATGTGCAGGCAAGGCATGCATTCGCATGCCGCCCACCAAGGAGTTGAAGATGAAACTAGCCATGAGCATTGCAGCCATCACGATCATGAGTCTGTCCAGCCTCGCACAGGCTGAAGCAGGTCCTGCAGTCACACCCGCTGAGCGCAAGGAGATTCGCCAGGACTCCCGTGAAATCCGCCAGGACCGCCGTGAAGTGCGCCGCGACAACCGCGAAGTGCTGCACGACCGCAAGGAGTTGCACGATGCACGTGTCGATGGCGACAAGGCTGCCGCCAAGGATGCACGCCACGAACTGCGCGAAGACAAGGCAGATCGTCGCCAGGACAAGCGCGACCTGCGTCAGGACCGCCGCGATCGTCGCCAGGACGTGCGCGACGCACACAAGTAAAACTATCCACCGGCTGGCACTGATCTCCGGGTGCCAGCCAACCCCTGACAGGAGATGAAACCATGAGCAAGAACTGGCAATCGACACTGGCCTGTCTGGCCATCATGAGCTTGCCCCTGAGCACCCAGGCAGCGGACGTCGGTGTTTCTGTGCGCATCGGCCAACCCGGCTTTTACGGCCGCATCGACATCGGAGGCGCCCCGCCCCCTGTTCTGATCATGCCGGAGCCTTTGATCATCCGCCGCCCGCCACCCAATGTACGTTACGCGCCGATCTACCTGCGCGTACCGCCGGGACACGAGAAACACTGGGACAAGCACTGCCGTCGCTACAACGCCTGCGGCAGGCCGGTCTACTTCGTGCGTGACGACTGGTATGAAGACACCTACGTACCCCACTACCGCGAGAGACACGGCCCAAGTGGGGCCGACAATGACCGCGGCCCCGGTAAGGGACACGGCAGAAGCCACGGCAAACACGGTCGCGATTGAATCCTGAAAATCGCAACAAAAAAGGCTGCCCGCAGGCAGCCTTTTTCATGCCGCATCATGCGTCAGCCTTCGAACATCACCCGGCCTTCTACCAGGGTGAAACGTGTGACACCGGGCAACGGGAGACCGAGGAAGGGCGTGTTCTTGCCCTGGCTCTTGAGGCTCTGGCGCGTCACCACACGCTCGGCTTCCGCATCGAAGATGCACACGTCGGCGCGTGCCCCGACACCAAGGTGTCCGCCCTTGGTAATGCCCATGATGCTGGCAGCGTCCGAGGTGACGCGGGCAATCGCTGCGCCCAGCGGCTGCTTGCTTTCGGCCGCCCACTTCAGCGTCAGTGGCAGCAGCAGCTCGAGCCCCGTTGCCCCGACCTCCGAATCGGCAAAGGGCATCTGCTTGGCATCGTCGTCGACCGGGGTGTGATCCGAACACACGGCGTTGATTGCGCCGCGCGCAAGGCCGTCTCGCAGCGCATCGCGATCTCGCTGGCTGCGTAGCGGCGGTTCAAGGTGACACAGCGGGTTGAAGTAACCGATGTCTACATCGCACAGATGCAGATGGTGAGCGGCTACGTCGCAGGTGACGTCCAGTCCGTCGCGACGTGCCTGTTCGATCAGCGCCAGCCCGGCGGCTGATGACAGACGCGTGACGTGCAGCTTGACGCCCGTGCTGCGCGCCAGCGCAAGATGTGTGGCGAGTGCGATGGTTTCGGCTTCCACCGGAATGCCGGTCAGACCCATGCGTGAAGCCACCTCGCCATCGTGCGCTGCGCCTCCCCTGCCGATGTAGGGGTCGCTGGGCTGCAGCCAGACGCGGAAGCCGAAGGTCGCCGCGTACTGCATCGCTCGCAGCAGCACCTGCGTATCCACCAGCGGCGTATTCGCCTGGCTGAAAGCCACGCACCCCGCCTCGACCAGCTCGGCCATCTCGGTGATGCACTGGCCCTTGAGGCCCACGGTCAGCGCGCCAACCGGATAGACGTGCGCGCAGTTGAGGTTCTTGGCGCGGAAGCACAGCATCTCGACCAGACCCGGCTCGTCGAGCACGGGGTCGGTGTCGGGTGGGCAGGCCAGGCTGGTGATGCCGCCGGCCATCGCCGCCTGCATTTCGGACTCCAGCGTGGCCTTGTATTCGAAACCGGGCTCACGCAGGCGCGCCGCCAGGTCAATGAGGCCGGGCACGACGACGAGACCACTGGCATCGATGATGCGGTCGGCCTTGAAGCCCGACGGCGCAGCACCGATGGCGGCCACCTTGTCATCGACGATGAAGAGGTCGGCGCGCTGATCGATCTTGTTGGCCGGATCGACGAGGCGGCCGTTGGCGATATGAATGTTCATGTTATTTGCCCCCCGCCAGCATGCTCATCACGGCCATGCGAACCGCAATGCCGAAGGTCACCTGCGGCAGGATCACGGCGTTCTGCCCGTCCGCGACGGCGGAGTCGATTTCGACGCCGCGATTCATCGGCCCAGGGTGCAGCACGATGGCATCGGGTTTGGCGAGTGCAAGCTTCTCGGGCGTAAGGCCCCAGACCTTGAAGTACTCCTGGCTCGACGGCAGCAGCGCGCCCTGCATGCGTTCGTTCTGCAAGCGCAGCATCATCACGACGTCGACGCCCTTGAGGCCCTCACGCATGTCGTGGAAGACGCGCACGCCCATGCGCTCTAAATCGGTCGGCAGCAGCGTCTTGGGGCCGATCACACGCACTTCGGGCACGCCCAGCGTGGTGAGTGCGGCAATCTCGGAGCGCGCCACGCGCGAGTGCAGCACGTCGCCCACAACCGCCACCGTCAGGTTGGTGAAGTCCTTCTTGTAGTGGCGGATGGTGTACATGTCGAGCAGCCCCTGGGTGGGGTGCGCGTGGCGACCATCACCGGCATTGACCACCGAGATGTGCTCACGCCCGGTGGCCTGCAGGTGCTCGGCGATGAGGTAGGGCGCGCCGCTCGATGCGTGGCGCACGACGAACATGTCGGCGCCCATCGCACAGAGGTTGTCGATAGTGTCGAGCAGGGTCTCGCCCTTGTTCGTGGAGCTGGTCGCCACGTTGAGATTGATGACGTCGGCCGACAGGCGCTTGGCAGCGATCTCGAAGGTAGTGCGGGTTCGCGTACTGTTCTCGAAGAACACATTGAACACGCTCTTGCCGCGCAGCAGCGGCAGCTTCTTGACCTCTCGCTCGGCCACTTCGGTGAAGGGCTCGGCGATGTCGAGGATCTGTTCGAGGATGGCGCGCGGCAGGCCGTCGAGAGTCAGCAGGTGCTGCAACTCGCCTTTCGCGTTGAGCTGGGGGTTATGCATCAAGAAGCCTCAGGGAAAGAACACCGGCATCGTCGCGCACGAGGCGCAGACGGCTGCCGGCGGGCAGGGGTTCAGTGAGGGTATGGGCGCAGTACGTCGGCGCGATCGGCAGCTGGCGCTCGCCACGGTCGACGAGCACGGCCAGCTCAACGCGGCCGGGGCGGCCATAGTCGAACAGCTCGTTGAGCGCCGCGCGCGTGGTGCGCCCGGTGTAGAGCACGTCATCGACGAGGATCACCGGCCTGTCGTCGATGTCGAAGGGGATCTCGCTCTTGCGCGGCCGCGCATGCAGACCGCGCGAGCTGTAGTCGTCGCGATAGAACGCCACGTCGAGTGTGCCCAGTGGCTCTGAAATGCCCAGCATGGCGTGCAGGCGTTCGGCCAGCCACACGCCGCCGGTATGCACACCGATGAGCACGGAATCTGCCGTCAGCTGCTCGGCAATCTTGGCTGCCAGCTGCTCGCAGAGCACTTCGGCATCAGGGATGAGGTTGGGCATGGTGGTCAAGGTAACTCTGGAGAATGCGTTGTGCGGCGACAGCATCGAGCAGGCGCTTGCGTTCGCGCCAGTCGCGCGCCAGCTTGCCGCCGGCGGATTTCAGCAATTCGTCAGCCTCGACCGAACTCAAGCCTTCATCGAACAACTCGACGGGCAGGCTGAAGCGGCCATTCAGCTGGTTGGCAAAGCGTCGGCAACGCGGCGCCATCTCGTGCTCGCTGCCATCCTCGCGAGAAGGTAAGCCCACCACCAGGCGCGCAGGTTGCCATTCGGCAATCAGTTTCGCGATTTCACCGAAGCGCTGCTCGTTGGCTTCGCCGTGAATGGTCTGCAGGGGCTGGGCCAGCCCGGTTTCCGTCTCCCCCACAGCAACGCCGATGCGCGCCGTGCCGAAGTCGAAGCCAAGCACAGTGCTCAAGCGTGTCCGGCCACGTCAGAGAGGTTGGCGAAATCGACACCCAGCAGCTGCATGGCCGCGCTCAGACGCTCTTCGGGCGGCATCTCGAAGATGATCTGCGTATCGGCCGCCACGGTCAGCCAGGCGTTCTGGGCAAGTTCGTCTTCGAGCTGGCCCGCGTTCCAGCCAGAGTAACCAAGGGTGATGATGACCTCGCCCGGCTCACCCGAGGTGCCCATGGCTTCGAGGATGTCCTTGGAACTGGTCAGGGCGATCTCGCCATTGACCTTGAGGCTGGACTGCCACTTGCCAGCTGGCCGGTGCAGCACGAAGCCGCGGTCGGTCTGCACCGGGCCACCGAAGTAGACCGGCTGCTCGGCCAGGTCCTTCACCTCCAGAGGGATCTCGACGCGCTCGAAGAGGCCTTCCAGCGTCAGATCAATGGGGCGATTGATGACCACACCCAGCGCGCCGTCGTCATTGTGCTCCGCAATGTAGACCAGCGAACGGGAGAAATCGGGATCCTCCATGGCCGGCATGGCGATGAGGAAATGGTGAGTAAGGTTTACGTTCTGCACGGCCACATTGTAGCCCCACTTGCATGACAATGCGCCCATGACGCCCACACCTCCCGCCCCCCCGGCCGGCGCTCTGGTCTGGTTCCGCCGCGACCTGCGCGACCACGATCACGCCGCCCTCTACCACGCTTTGCGCAGCCACCAGCGGGTGTTCTGCGCCTTCGTTTTCGACACCGCGATCCTCGACGCCCTGCCCTCGCGCAGCGATCGGCGGGTCGAGTTCATCCGCGAGAGTCTCGTCGCGCTGGACGAGGCCCTGCGCGGGCAAGGCGGCGCGCTGATCGTGCGCCACGGCGTGGCCGCCGACGAGATCCCGGCCCTGGCACAGACGCTCGGCGTTGCCACGGTGTTCACCAACCACGACTACGAGCCGGACGCCATTGCCCGCGATACCGCCGTGGCGCAACGCCTGCAGGGTATGGGCATCGGGTTCGAGACGTTCAAGGATCAGGTGATCTTCGAGCGCGATGAGGTGCTGACCCAGGCCGGCAAACCCTTTGGCGTCTTTACGCCCTACAAGAACGCCTGGCTGCGCAAGCTCAACGACTTCTATGTGCGCAGCTACCCGGTCGAACGCTACCGCCAGCATCTTGTCGCCTCGCCCCTGGCGCAAGGCGTGCCGACGCTGGAGGCGCTGGGCTTCGCGCCGACCAACCTCGCCAGCCTGCGCATGCCCCTCGGCATGGCCGGTGCGCAGTCCCTGTTCGACGATTTCCTCGAGCGTATCGAGGACTACAAGGTCGCTCGCGATTTCCCGGCCATCAAAGGCGTCTCCTACCTCTCCACCCACCTGCGCTTCGGCACCATCAGCATCCGCCAGCTGGCGCGCGCCGCCTTGCAGCGTGGCAACGCGGGGGCAGAGACCTGGCTGTCGGAACTGGTGTGGCGCGACTTCTACCAGCAGATCCTGTTTCACCACCCGCATGTCATCAGCCACGCATGGAAGGCCGAGTACGACGACATCGTGTGGGAGACCGGCCCCGCCGCCGATGCCCTGCTCCTTGCCTGGTGCGAAGCCCGCACCGGCTATCCCATCGTCGACGCCGCGATGCGCCAACTCAACCAGACCGGCTACATGCACAACCGCCTGCGCATGGTCACTGCGAGCTTCCTCACCAAGGACCTGGGCATCCACTGGCTGCGCGGAGAACGCTATTTCGCGCAACACCTCAACGACTACGACCTCGCCGCCAACAACGGCGGCTGGCAATGGGCGGCCTCGACGGGCTGCGACGCGCAACCCTACTTCCGCATCTTCAACCCGGTGTCGCAATCCGAACGATTCGACCCGCAGGGCAAGTTCATCCGGCGCTACCTGCCCGAACTGGCTCAGGTGCCGGACAAATACCTTCACGCCCCCTGGACGCTGGGCGCGCTGGAGCTGTCGCGTCTGGCGCCGGACTACCCGCCCCCCATCGTCGATCACGCCGAAGCGCGCGAAATGACGCTGGCGCGCTTCAAGCGCCCCAGCTGACACAGCACACCCTTTCGGGCAGGTCTGCCCTGCAGACCGGGGGCAAAACCGCGCGAGCATTTGGTTGGCGCACGAGTGGCCTGATAGCGCACAAGCGGCGCGACAAACTTCCGCCTGCTGACCCGGCACACCCTGCTAGCATCCATGCCTCACAAAAAATCAAACAGCGAGTGAGTCATGTGGCATGCGGTCAGCAAGGGTCTGGTCTTGTTCTTTAGCGTCCTTCTGGTCGCCTGCGGTGGAGGCGGCGGTGGAGGCAGCGGTGGAAGTGGTGGCGGCGGAAGCAGCACCGGTGGCGGCGACTTTACGCTGTCAACCTCGTCGCTGTCCCTGACGGCCCCCCAGAACTCGAAATCGGAAACCAAGACCGTTTCTCTGCTGTCCATCGGCCCCGATGCTTACTACGTTGCCGCTGGCGTGCCACCCGGTCATGCCTGGCCCGCCTGGCTCGGTCTGTCCTTCGACACCTACGGAGACAACGCCTTCATCAGCGCCAGCACGTACGGGCTCGCCACCGGGAAGTACACCGCGACGGTACGCTTTGTTACCAAAGGTGCGACTGGCAATGTGCTGGCTTACAGGGACTTGAGCATCACACTGACGGTAACCGCCTCCGGCAGTTCCTCTTCGAGCAGTTCGTCGTCGAGCATCCCCTACAGCAGCTCCAGCGCCTCAAGCAGCGCCGTGTCCAGCAGCGTGGCCGCCAGCCTGTCCGCCACGCCGAACAAGATCGATCTCGGGGGCAGCACCGGCCGGGCACATAGCTCTCAATCTGCTGTCTTCATCAACACCAACAAGAGCGGTGACTGGAACTGGAGCATTGAATCCAAGCCTGCATGGGTAAAACTGATTGGCCCGAGCTCTGGCGTCATGAACGGCGGCACTTACTTCTGGGTGGAGGCGGACCTGACCAAGCTGAGCCCGGGCACGCAATCTGGAATGATGTCCATCAAAGCCACCCAGGGCGCCGCCAGTGTATCGACCAACATTCCCGTCTCCGTCACGGTCGACACGCACAAGCTTGTTGCCTCTGAGGTCGGTATCGCTTTCGCACGCACCCCGGACTGGAGCCGCCTCAGCCGCACCATCACCCTGAGAGACAACCTGACCTGGGCCAACTGGACAGCGACGAGCAATCAGCCATGGCTCACCGTGACACCCAGCGGCTACTACAATGGTTACAGCGATAGCAGCCTGACATTGACCGCCAACGTTGCCGGCCTCGCAAGCGATCAGTTTCACAGGGCAACGGTCACGATCAGCGCTGCAAATGGCGCACTGCCTGAAACCATCGAAGTTGGTCTGTGGAATGGCAGCACAACCCCCGGCAGCCAGACCATCATCAATGGCAGCTTCGTGAATGTCGTTGCCGACCCTGTGCGCCCACGCATCTACACACATACGGGCGGCAACTCCATCAGTGCCTACAACACGTATCTGGGCACCATTGCGGGCAGCATCTCCCTGTCGGGCAATGCCGGTGCCATGGAAGTCAGCGCCGATGGCAAGCGCCTTTTCGCCGTGCAAGGGACGAACATCTCGGTGATTGATCTGGACTCGCTGGCTGTGATCGCGACCTGGGCCAACACGACCAGCAGTGACACGCTGCGCTACGCACGGCCGAATGGTGAGGGCCTGCTCATCGCCAGCGGTGGTCGCGTCTTCAAAGTCGGCACGGGCAGCGTTTTGTCGACCAATGCACCAGCGGGGCCGGCCCTTGCGGTCAGCCCGGACAGCTCCTATCTATTCTCACAAGACACGGGCATCTCACCCGGCAGCTTCTCACGCTACAGCATCGACTACAGCGATGCGTCCAGCAACGGCTTCATCATCAACAGCGCCGGTTCCGGCAGCGGCGGCAGCAACTGCAAGGACATCGCCGTGACACGCAACAGTCAGTACGTGTTGACTGCTTGTGGCGCACCCTACTCGTTCGCCCGCTTCAGCTACTCGAGCCTCGGCAGTGCTGGCACCCTCGCAGCCAACCCGTACCCCAACAACGTCAAGGCCGCCAGTGACGGACGGATCTTTGCGGCCTCGGCCAACTACTACGACTCCGCTGACTTCTGGGTTTATGGCGCAGACGGGACGCTTCAGAAGTCTTTCCTGGTAAGGGGATATGCCAAAGAGATCCGCGACAGGCAACTCGTCCCGAGCGGGGATGCACTGATGGCTGCCGCGATCACGCTTGAACCAGCGCTACACCTCATCCCTGTCGGCCCCGAACCGGCTGGAACGTCAAGTCTGACGACTGGCGCCTCCTCCGCCAGCAAGACCCTCAGTGCACCGGCCAGCACAGGTTCGACTCTGGAGGTCAAACGCCGCTGAATCAGCGCGTGACCGGCTAGAGGACTTCGCACCGCCGTGAACAGCCATCCAGTCCGGACTGATGACTGCATCAGTCCGGCTCCAATCTCCATGACCGTCCGGTAGCTTGCGGGTGCGCACCACATCCCCAGCATCGCGGCGACGCCTTCAGAGCAATTCCGCACTCAACCCGGCCGGCCATCGATGCGCGCACGCAGCAGGATAGGGGCATAGCGCCAGAGATAGAGCGCAAAGCACAGCGCCCACAGCACAGCCGAAGCACGCAGGCCAGCGGTATACCACTCCGCAGACAGTACGCCCGGCAGCACACGGCAAATGAGCGCAGCCTGCAGCAGCACGAACATGAACGTCTCCGCGCAGCCAGCGACGGGAGATCGCCCTGTATGACCCAGTGCGGTCCGCGTGATCATGCCCAGGATGAGACCGGACATCGCGCCGACCGTCAGCAGGTGCGGCACCGGAGCAGCCGCGGCGGGCCATACGGGCGTCACGGCGAGCAGCGCCAGCGCCAGAATCAGCCAGCCATGCGACAAATGGAGAATCCACAGCATGGGCAAGCGCCCAGTTCCCCATGGCTGCCAGCGGTGGCAGCGCCAGGTCTGGGCCGCTGTTGCGGCTACAGCGAGTGACGCGATCAGGCCAGCCGGGGCGCCCAGCGCCCAGGCGAACAGGCTGGCGGCCGTCAGGCCAATGGCAAGCTGGTCCAGCCTTGGTTGCTTGCGCGCTTCCAGTCTCAGGGCATTGGCAGTGAACATTGGCACGATGCGGCCGGCAATGACGGTTTCGAGCACGCTGACGATGGCTACTGCCAGGTGCAGTGGCTGCAGGGGTGAAAGGCCCAGCCACCCGGCCTGAGCTGCGTAAAAGGCCACGTTGCTGAGCCACAGCGCGGCCAGCACGCCAAGAACGAAATAGTTTCGACGGTTCTTCGCGCGGATGAGAACACGGCCTACAGCCAGCATCACGAGCGGCAACAAGGCAAGGTCAAGCAGGGCCATGAACCAGACTGGCGCCACGAAGAACGCCATGCGCGCCGCTAGCCAGAGCGTCGCTAGCGCCGCCAGAGGTCGACCCTCGGGTGTCGCCAGGCCGGTCCAGCTGCGCACAGCGGTGAACAGGAAGCCAATGATCACCGCACAGGCAAAACCGAACACCATCTCGTGTCCGTGCCAGAGCATGGTGGCCATTCCGGTAGGGAGATATACCGCGCCTTGCAGCAAGGCGATCCACAGCGGCACAAAGGCCAGCGCCTGGATTGCAGCCAGCAGGTAGAACGGGCGGAACCCGAGGGCGAACAACGCGGACGCAGGGGGCGGAGACGCCGCACGACGCGGCTCTTCAAGCACGATGACAGCCATATGGGACTCACGACAAAATAAAAGGTATTTTACATACCACTTTTGTCGTGCGCCTGACTCTCGTCAAACTTCGCTTTGACGTGGGTCGCAATCGATCACTGCAAAAGGAACAGTCCGGGCTCAGCCCGAGCGCGCAAGCACTTCACTGCCGATGCTGAAACCGGCCTCAACCTGACGCGTCAGTTCGGCAATGCTCTCGGGCAGCACCGTGAGGATGGGAGCGGCCTCCTGCAGATTGGACGCCTTGCCCAGCATCTCCAGCTGGTGCAGTTGCTCACCCAGTTTCAGGGCTCCGATCCAGCGTGCTGAAGACTTGATGCGGTGACCTGCCGCCGCCAGCGCAGCCGCATCACCTTCAACCATTGCGTTCTGCAGTTCTGGCAATCCCTGCAGTGCCGTCTCGATAAAGCGGCGTGCGAAGTGCTGCATTTTCTCTGGCTTGCCGCGCGCCAGCTTTTCAAGGGTCGGCACATCAAGCACAGGCAGATCTTCTGCTGCAGGCTGCTCCGGCATGACCGGCGCGGAATCGGCCGTCGTCGCGGCGGCAGTCACGACCGGCTGCAATTCATGCCGCACACGACGCAAGGCACCATACAGCGTCGGGGCCTGCACCGGCTTGGTAATGAAGTCATCCATACCGACAGCAAGGCAACGCTCGCGGTCTTCAGCAAAGGCATTGGCTGTCATGGCAATGACCTTGAGTCCCTGCAACTTGCTGTCGGCGCGGATGCGGCGTGTCGCTTCCAGACCATCCATGCCTGGCATCTGCACATCCATCAGCACGCAATCGAAACGTTCGCGATCAAGGAAGTCCAGCGCCTCCTGCCCACCATTCGCTACACGCACCGTGCAGCCGACATCGGCGAGCATTTCGCAAGCTACCTGTTGATTGAAGGCATTGTCTTCGGTCAGCAGGATGTGCATGCCCTGTAGCGCCGTCAGATCGGTGCCTGCCGACTCGGTCTGCACCTGTTCCAGCGCCAGGGCATTTCCGCGCGTGAGCGACAGCACGGCCCAGAAGGTGCTGCCCACACCGACCGTGCTCTCCACACCGATTTCGCCCCCCATCAGCTCAACCAGGCGGTGAGAGATGGCCAGCCCCAGGCCCGTGCCGCCGAAGCGCCGCGTGGTCGAGGCATCACCCTGCTCGAACTGGCGGAACAGGCGCGCGCGCTGCTCGTCGTTCATGCCGATGCCCGTGTCCTCGACCTCGAAACGCACGCGGAAGCTGCACTCGTCGGCACTGATCAGACGCGCCCGCAAGGTCACCTTGCCTTGCTCGGTGAACTTGATCGCATTGCCCGCGAAGTTAACGAGGATCTGGCTGAGACGCAGCACATCGCCGCGCATTGGTGCGCCAAGCGCGGGATCGAACTCGGTGACCCAGTTGAGTCCTTTTTCGCCCGCCTTGCCGCCCAACAGGGCGCTGACGTTGTCGAAGACGGACTGCAGCTCGAAATCCGTCGGGTCGAGCTCCAGCTTGCCGGCTTCAATCTTGGACATATCGAGGATGTCGTTGATCAGCCCCAGCAGATGCTGGCCCGAGATCTGGATCTTCTCTATGTAGTCACGCTGCTGCGGATCGAGCCTGGTGCGCAAGGCGAGATAAGCCATGCCCAGCACGCTGTTCATGGGCGTGCGGATTTCGTGACTCATATTGGCAAGGAAGTCACCCTTGGCGCGGCTCGCGGCCTCGGCTTGCTCCTTGGCGCGTGCCAACTCGGCGGTACGCTCGACAACCAGCTTTTCGAGGTGCTGCCGATAGTCGTCGAGCTCGCGCTGCACGCGCACGCGTTCCGAGATGTCGGCAAAAATCCAGATCTGAACCCGCGTCTGACCATCGACGCTGACCGCCAGACTCCCCGTCATCGCACCCCAAAACGCTGAACCATTCTTGCGCCGGAACTGCTGCTCGGTCGAATAGGACTGGCCGCGCGCAAAGACTTCGTCGATACGTGCCTCGGTGCTCTCGTAAGCGGAGTCACTGTGAGCAAAGATGCGCGTGGTCTGCCCCACCAGCTCGCTCGATGCGTAGCCGAATATCTCCTCGACACGGCGGTTGCAAGACGTGATGCGCCCATCCTTCGTCGTCAGAATGCCCACCAGTGCGTTGTCGAGCACGGCGTTCTTTTCTGCCAGCAACGACATCACTGCACCTTCGGCCTCGCGGCGACGCTCGATGGCCTTCTTGAAGCTGCGCAGGGCGACGGACATGCGGCCGATCTCGTCACGTCGGCGCAGGCCGGACAGCTGGATATCCGTCTCATCGTTGGCCAGCTTGCCCAGCGAGCGGATGATGTCGTTGAGGGGCAGAGCGGCCTGTCGCAGCATCACGTACGTCGCCGCAAGAATGGCGAGTGCCAGCAGGCCATCTGCCAGCAGGTTGCTGGAGAGGCGGTTACGCAACTCCTTCTCGACGCTGGCTTTCGAGAACACCATTTCGAGCCGGCCGACACGCGTGTTCTTGCGCGTACTGCTGGAGTAGCTGATGTCTTGCGCCACGCGCAGATAGTGGCTGTCGGTCACGGTCGGCTCGTTGCCGTGGCTGGCCACCACCTTGCCTTCCTGGTCCAGCACGCGCAAGGAGATGATGTCCGGATCCTGCTTGAGCGCCACCACCGCGCTGGTCACAGCCACCACGTTGAAATCGAACAACGGCACAGCGAGTGTTTCGGCCATGGTCTTGGCGAGACCTTCGGCACGATGCAGCAGCTCCGCCTCGCGGTTGCTGCGCTCCAGTGAATGGGTGTACGCGGTATAGGCTGCGGTAGCGAGCGCCACCGAGATGATGACGCCTACGAAGATGCGCGCCAGCAAGTGGTGGCTGACAAAGCGGACGAGGCGCAGCGGCAGCTCGATCAAGGTTTTCATCGCACTCCCTCGGCAAACACGACGCGCTCTCGCGCCTGGTACGCCGCCGACTCACGCACCTTCTCTATGTTGTCCCAGATGCGCCGCGCCAGATTCTCGTTGCGAGCGAGCAGACCATGCGACAGCATCAGGAAGTAAGGCTTCTCGACGAGGGGTTCGCGCAGCATTTCCAGTTGTCCTGCCAGCTCCGCACTACGCGCGAAAACAGCTTGCGCCTCGCCCACCAGCAAGGCTGCCGCGTCAACGCGCCCCACCAGAAGCTTGCGCAGCAGGTCTTCTGCCGTCTGAGCACCTTCGTCGACTTCGATCTGCATGCTCTTGAGCTGATCGACGATGGAATAACCCAGTTGAGCCCCGACCGCCCCCCGGAGATTGGAGAACCGCCTGCCGTCCCACGCCACCGGGCTACCCAGGCGACGCACCAGCACATAACGGTCGGTATGCAGCCGTTTGGCCGCATCTGGCTTGCCACCCAGCATGGGATAAGCACCCGCTTCCATGCGGTCCGGTTTGAAACTGCCGGCAAAGGCACCATCAACCTGGTTGCTTTTCAACAAGATCAGACAGCGCTTCCAGGGCACGATTTCGTACTCGAAGTTCACTCCTGAGGCTTTTGCAGCCTGGGCCAGCAACTCGTAGTTCAAGCCCTTGCCAGAACTCGTGGACCAGGGGTGGATGTCAGCAGGCTCGTGACAGATGCGCAGGGTGACCAGCTCGGCCGCCCGGGCGCCCGCGCTGACCAGCAAGCCAACGACGCACAGGAGCCGTAGCAAACCCATTCCTGCCCCCTTCATGTCAGCCTTGCCTCCTCTCGTGTTGACCGCTGCGGTGCCCCTGTCCGCCATGTGCCATGTCGGCCTCGCAACACCCCGGCAAGGCCGCAAAGCGAGCCATGCGGTGAACCCTCTTTATCGGCCCCCGCATTGGTTGCCTTGAATCTGGCGACAATCCGGGCCTGAATCTGGTCTGGATCTGACCCGAATCCAGCCCGGCATCCCGCCAGACTCAGGCCCGATAACCGCTCAAGCTTTTTTCGCCCAGGCCGCGCACCAGCCCTTGGCTGCCACCTCGCGGCCGCCAAAGGCCGCACAGGGGCCGCTGGCAGCACCAGCCTTGCCGGAATACAGGCCGCAGCCGGCGCAGACATTCCCGGCCTTCCAGCTCGGGAAGCTCTTCGCATCTACCTTGGTGGCATCCGCCTTGTAACCCAGGGCGGCAGCAGCCGGATCGGACTCGGGGACCGGTGCAGCGCTGGCGCCGCGACAGGCCAGCAGGCCCAGGCCGGCTACGGGAACGAGCGAAATGAAACGACGACGATTCAACATGGCGAACTCCTTGGCTGGGTGAATGAACCGGGTGCCCATGCGCTGGCAGCGCCCAGGCTGTCGGGGAAGACTATACGCCGCCACAAGGCCGGAGCGCCGCGAGGGCCTATAATCCGGCCTCGCATTCGTGGCTCCCGGGCCTGAGACCGAAAGCGCGTTGAAACCTGGATGAAATCTTCATGAATGTGCTGTTTGACGAGGATGGGTCTTTCAAGACCGGCAGCATCCTCACCGACAACGATAGCTCCCTGCAGGTAGAGACTCCGACCGGCAAGCGCGTCAAGCTCAAAGCCGCCAATGTGCTGCTGCGCTACACCGCGCCCTCGGCCAGCGAGTTGCTCGCCCGCGCCACAACGGAAAGTGCGGGTCTGGACGTGGCCTTCCTGTGGGAAATGTGCGGCGACAATGAATTCGGCTTCGTCGACTTCGCGGCCGAGTACTACGGCCACGCGCCCAACGCCGTCGAATCGACAGCCCTGCTGCTGTGCCTGCAGTCCTCGCCGATCCACTTCCATCGCAAGGGTCGCGGCCGTTTCCGCAAGGCACCACCCGAGATCCTGCAGGCCGCGCTGGCGGCTGCCGAGAAGAAGCGCCTGCAGCAGGAAGCCATCGCACGCATGAAGGACGAGCTGCTGGCCGGCAAGCTGCCCGCCGAGTTCGCCCCGATGTTGCAGCAACTGCTCTACCGGCCGGACCGCAACAAGCTCGAAACCAAGGCCCTCGAAGCCGCCTGCGAAGAGTCTGGCCTTTCGGTGCCGCGCCTCATGCTCAAGGCGGGCGTGCTGCCCAGCTCGCACGACTACCTGCTGGGCCGCTTCCTGTTCGAATACTTCCCGGGCGGCGCAGCGTTCCCTGCCCTGCCTGCGCCGGCTACGGTTGAAGACCTTCCACTGGCACAGGTCGAGGCCTTCTCGATTGACGACGCCACCACCACCGAAATCGACGACGCGCTGTCGGTGACGCCGCGCGACGGCGGCTGGACCATCGGCATCCACATTGCGGCGCCCGGCCTCGGCATCACGCCGGGCTCGCCGCACGACGAGCTGGCGCGCAAGCGCCTGTCCACGGTCTACATGCCGGGCAACAAGATCACCATGCTGCCCGACGAGCTGGTGCAGGTCTTCACGCTGGGCGCCGGCTCGGCGCGGCCTGCCGTGTCGCTCTATGTCGAGGTGAATGCCGACTACTCACTGGGCGCCATGCGTTCCTGCATCGAGCGCGTCCCCGTCACGGCCAACCTGCGCCACCACGATCTCGAACCGGTCTTCAACGAAGACACACTGGCGAACGGCGGACCCGACTTCCCGTTCAAACGCGAACTCACCACGCTGTGGGAATTCGCCGTCGTGCTCGAAGCCGGTCGCGGCAAGCCCTCGGCCAACCAGAACATGCTGGACTTCAACTACTACGTCGACTGGGCCGTGCAGACCCCGGACGGCCCCGGCGAAGTCCGCATCGAACAGCGCCGCCGTGGCTCGCCGCTCGACAAGCTGGTCGCCGAGCTGATGATTCTGGCCAACAGCAGCTGGGGCAAACTGCTGCACGAAGCCGGCATCCCCGCCATCTACCGGGCGCAAACCGGTGGCCGCGTGCGTATGACCACGGCCGCCGCGCCGCATGACGGCCTGGGCGTCGATTGCTACGCCTGGAGCACCAGCCCGCTGCGGCGCTACGTCGACCTCTGCAACCAGTGGCAACTGCTCTCACACCTGCGTGGCGAAGCGGCAGTCTTCCCTCCGGGTTCGGCCGCACTGGCCGCCGCGATGAACGACTTCGACCTCACTTACAACGCCTACGCCGAATTCCAGCGTGGCATGGAGCGCTACTGGTGCCTGCGCTGGCTGCGTCAGCAGCCCGGCAAGGAGACCACTGCCCGCGTCGTACGTGAAAACATCGTGCGCCTCGAAACCGTGCCCTACACCTTCAAGGTGCACTCGTTGCCGACCCTGAACCATGGCGACCGCGTGCAGCTGTCGCTGGAACAGTTCGACCTCATCGATGTCGAACTGCGCGCCAAGTACCTCGCCACCTTGCCGCCTCTCGACGACACTGCCGAACCGGCAGACGGCGAAGACGACACCGGGGCAGCCACGTAAAATCGCGCCCATGGCCCAGAAACGCCCGGCACTCACCCACGGCATCCCGAAAATCCGCAAGCCCAGCGGCCTGCACGCGCTGCTGCAGCAACACCCGGTAACGCTGGCTTTCGGAGTGAGCATTTCGGTTGTCGCCCACCTGTTGTTGCTGCTGACGCAGTTCGTGCATGACAGCGGCGGTGTTCGCAAGCAGCGCGACCTGCTGCCCATTGTGCTGGTGAACGCCAAGCACAGCCAGGCTCCCAGCAAGGCCCAGGCCATCGCCCAGACCAACCTCTCCGGCGGCGGCAACGTCGACAAGGCCGACATGCCGGGCTCGCCCCTGCGCCCCGAAGACCGCGACCAGAGCGGCGACTCGCTGCAGGAAGAACGGCGCCGCGTCGAAGCCCTCGAAGCGCGCGCGCGTGCCCTGCTGTCGCAGGTCAATGGCCAGACCGCCATCGAACAGGCAATCGGCCAGCGCCGCGACGCCCAGCCCACCGGCGAGACACCACAACGTGGCGAAGCCGACGAAGATCGCCGCAAAGCCATGTCGCGGCAGGAAGCACTGGTACAGCGCCAGCTGCAGGAATACGCCCAGCGCCCACGCAAGAACTTCATCAGCCCCAGCACGCGCGAGTCGCCATCCACGCTCTACTGGGTCGACTGGCGCCGCGCCGTCGAAGCACTGGGCACGCAGAAATTCCCGCGCGACGCGAATGGCAAGCCGCTCTATGGCAACGTGCTGCTGGCTATCGAGATCGACCGCAATGGCCGCCTCATCGACGTTCGTGTCGAACGTTCGTCGGGTAACAAACGCCTCGACGAAGCGGCCATGAACATCGTGCGCCTCGGCTCACCCTACAAGCCCCTGCCACCAAAAGTCACCAAGGACTATGACGTACTGGTGGTGGTGGACCGCTTCAACTTCCAGGACGTACTCGGCGGCGCAACGCTTGACATCACGGGCCGCACACCCTGAGCGGGGTGCCGCGTTACGGATCACACACGCGGCCGCCACCGCCGCGAACACCGTACCTCGCCCGACCGTTCAGGCTCGACTGATCAGTCGTTGGCTGCGCAAAACGCGGTGAGCAAGCGCAACACCGCCTCATCGGCCGGCACAGGCCGGCTCAGCACAAAGCCTTGCGCCAGCTCACAGCCCGCATCACGCAGGGCGTCCAGCGTGGCGACATCTTCGACACCCTCTGCCACGACCTGCAGGCCCAGGCTGTGTGCCAGGCCAATGGTTGAGCGCACGATGATCGCATCATGATCATCGGCGAGCATGTCGCTGACGAAGGAACGATCAATCTTCAGCGCACGCAGCGGCAGACGCTTGAGATAGGCCAGTGAGGAATAGCCCGTGCCGAAATCGTCGATCGAGAAACTCATGCCCAGCTCGACCAGCCGCTCGACCACAGACATGGCCCGATTAGGGTCGTTCATCAGCGCGGTCTCTGTGATCTCCAGCTCCAGCATGTGTGGTGGCACGGCGAACTCTTCGAGCAGCGCCGCCATCGAGTCCGGGAAGGTCACGTCGAGCAGGTTGCGTGTCGACAGGTTGATCGACACCGGCAGGCAGATGCCCCGATACTGCCAGTCGCGCATGCAGGTCAGAGCGCGACGCGCTACCCACAGTGTGAGGGGCCGGATCAGATCGGTCGTCTCAGCGAACTGGATGAAATCCCCGGGAGGAATCTGACCCAGCTGAGGATGCTGCCAGCGCACCAGTGCTTCACAGCCGGCCCAGGCTCCGGTCTTGAGATCCAGCTTGGGCTGGAAGTGCAGGGTCAGCTGATCGGCCGCAATCGCCGAGCCCAGCTCGGTCATGATGGCGAGTCGCTTGGGGCTGTGACGGTCGAGATCTGCGTCATAGACGCAGAGGTTGCCGACCGCACTCTTGGCGGAGTACATCGCCACGTCGGCACAACGCAACAAGGCGTTGCTGGTGTCGCCATGGTGCGGGTAGAACGAGATACCGATGCTACCGGCCAGATCAATGGCGATGCCTTGTACCTCGAAGGGCTCGCGCAAGGCTGTGCACAGCGATTCAGCGAGCGCACGCGCCTGCTCCTGCGTCTCGGCAGCGCGCATCAGGATTGCGAACTCATCACCGCCAAGACGTGCGATCAGTGCGTCATGCGCACGCAGCATGTCGCGCAATCGTTCGCCAACGAGCTTGATGATCTGGTCGCCCGCCTGGTGGCCGAGCGCGTCGTTGATTTCCTTGAAACCGTTGAGGTCCAGCAGCATCAAGGCCACCATCTGAGCACGCTCGCTGGCGGCACGGATCGCGCGGGCGGTTTCGCGATGCAAGTGGGTACGGTTAGGCAACAGGGTCAGGGAATCGTGCAGGGTCTGGTGTTCCAGCACCTGCATGTGGCGTGCATTGGCCATGGCCAGCGAGACGGTCTGGCCTATGGTGCCCAGCGTTTCCATCTCGACGTCACCAAAGCCGACATGCTGCTCGTGGAACAGCAGACCGATGCTGCCCAATGCCTCGTTGTGCAGCGTGAGCGGCACAACGATCAGAGACTGGAAGTTGCAGGCCAGCAGGCCGACCTTGCCCTCCGGGGAGATGCGGGCGTCATGCTCAATGTCGCCACTGACGAGGATGCGCCGCTCTTCGAGCGCACGCCCGGCCAGGCTGCCCCGCACGGGAATGCCTTCAAGGTCTTCCGTCGCCAGACTGGCACTGTCCTCGCCGTCCACGGCAACGCGCATGAACCGCTCCTTGTCGGGCATCAGTCGCAGAAAGGTGATACAGGGCACGTCTTGCAGCAGGCGCAGAACGCGCACCGTTTCTGCCGCGATGAGGTTGATGTCGGTCATGCCATGCAGATGGCTGGCAAGACGATTCACTACCTGCAAGGCACCATTGCGCCGCGCCAGCAAGGTTGCGGCCTGCTGCTTGTGGCGCTCGGCATTGCGGCGCTCGGTGACGTCGCGAATGATGGCCAATATGATCTGCTCGCTGCCCGTATGGATGGCAGACGCACTGATCTCGGCCTCCCACAGCTCGCCATCCGGTCGCCGGAACACCCATTCGAAATATGCCGGCTCACCCGCCAGCACTCGCTGCATCACGCCGTCGAGGCGCTCTTCGGAAAGACTGCCGTCCGGCTGGATGCCTGGAGACAGTTCGGCCAGGCTTGCGCCGTGCAGATGACCTTGTGTAGTGGAGAACAAGGACAGACCGCGCGGATTGCAATCGACGATGCCGCCGTCACGCAAGGTCAGGATGGCATCGCCCGCTGCGTTGAACAGTGTGCGATAACGGCGCTCACTGTCCTTGAGGCTGTGAAAGACCAGCAGTTGCGACGCGAGGTCAGCGGCCGAAGTGGCGAAGAACTGTTCCTCACGACTCCACAGGCGAGCGCTGCCGACCTGCTCGATGCACAGCACGCCCGAGACTGTGCCACCGTTGTGCAGGCTGCAGTCGAGCATGGCGCGAATGCCATTCGGTACGAGGTAGCTGTTTGCCAGTTCGGCGGTACGGTAGTCGTTACGTGCGTCAGCCGCATCGACGAGCCGACCGCTCAGCAGGTTGCGGAAGTAGGAGGGATATTCTTGCTCGCACAGCACGCCAGCTTCGGTGATGCTGCCCGAGCGCGAATCGAAACCGCAGAACGCGTGCAGGGACTTGCTGTCGTCGCTGAGTCGCCAGATCGAGGCGCGTGTCACATGCAGCGTGCGCGCAACACATTCGGTGAGCTGGACGAGTGCCGCCTGCAGATCGCTCTGCCACAGCATCTCGTCACGCATGAGCCGCAGGAAGGTGGCTTGCAGGCCGACACTACCGTTTTCCGGATTTTCCTGTGATTGAAGACTCATCTCTTGTTCTGAACAGTAAATCGCCTGCGGGCCACCACGCACAGCCCGTCACGCGTCCGGATGGA
Source organism: Viridibacterium curvum (assembly GCF_039544165.1). Taxonomy (NCBI): domain Bacteria; kingdom Pseudomonadati; phylum Pseudomonadota; class Betaproteobacteria; order Rhodocyclales; family Rhodocyclaceae; genus Viridibacterium; species Viridibacterium curvum. The sequence continues at coordinate 85,391 of NZ_BAABLD010000007.1, read as the reverse complement.
CGTCGTGCTTCGTCCACTTACGGCCTCTGAACGCCGTTTCCACAGGGTACCGCCGGCTGCTTGGCTCGCCCGCCCAGAAACCCGCGCAGGCGCTGGCGAAGCACCGCAGCAAGACGCGCCACCAGATGCAAAAAGGGCGCTTTCGCGCCCTTTTTGTGACCGGGCCCGTGTGACCTTGATCACACACGCCACGCGATGCCCACGCAACACCTGCCGGGCTTACTGCACCTGCCTCACATCGCGCACGGCACCGGTGTCAGCACTGGTGGTCAGTGCTGCGTAGGCCTGCAGCGCGGCTGACACATAGCGCTCGCGATTGACCGGCTTCCAGGCCCTGGCGCCGCGCGCATCCATGGCCGTGCGACGCGCAGCCAGTTCGGCAGCGGGGATGGCCAGATTGATGCTCCGGTTCGGGATGTCGATCTCGATGGTGTCACCATTCTCGATCAAGCCGATAGCGCCGCCCATGGCCGCTTCGGGAGAAGCGTGGCCGATGGACAAGCCCGAGGTGCCGCCGGAGAAGCGACCATCGGTGAGCAGCGCACAGGCTTTACCGAGACCCTGCGATTTGAGGTACGAGGTCGGGTACAGCATCTCCTGCATGCCAGGGCCGCCCTTGGGGCCTTCGTAGCGGATGATCACGACGTGACCGGCTTCGACCTTGCCGTCGAGGATGCCGGCAACGGCGTCCTCCTGGCTCTCGAACACGATGGCCTTGCCGGTGAACTTCCAGATCGACTCATCGACGCCGGCGGTCTTCACGATGCAACCCTTCTCGGCGATGTTGCCGAACAGCACGGCGAGGCCACCATCCTTCGAGTAGGCATTCTGTACATCGCGGATACAGCCCTTGGTGCGGTCGCGATCGAGCTCGTTGTAGCGGCGATCCTGGCTGAAAGCGACCTGCGTCGGCACACCACCGGGCGACGCGCGGTAGAACTCGAAGACCCGCATATCGTGCGCGTGCATCACGTCCCAAGTGTGCAGGGCTTCGCCCAGCGTCTTGGTGTGCACGGTGTGGCAATCGCGGTGGATCAGCCCGGCACGATCCAGTTCAGCGAGGATGCCCATGATGCCGCCAGCGCGGTGGACGTCTTCGATGTGGTACTTGTCCGTCATCGGTGCAACCTTGCACAGGCAGGGCACCTTGCGCGAGATGCGGTCAATGTCGGCCATCTTGAAGTCGACACCGGCTTCCTGCGCAGCCGCCAGCAAGTGCAACACCGTGTTGGTTGAACCGCCCATGGACACATCGAGCGCCATGGCGTTTTCGAAGGCCTTGAAGGTGGCGATGTTGCGCGGCAGGACGGACTCATCTTCCTGCTCGTAGTAGCGCTTGCACAGCTCGACAACGAGACGGCCTGCGCGCAGGAAGAGCTGCTTGCGGTCGGCGTGCGTCGCGACGATGGTGCCGTTACCCGGCAGCGAGAGACCCAGCGCTTCGGTGAGACAGTTCATCGAGTTGGCGGTGAACATGCCCGAGCAGGAACCGCAGGTCGGGCAGGCCGAACGTTCGATCTCGGCGACGTCCGCATCGCTGACCGACTTGTCCGCCGCCTTGACCATGGCATCGACAAGGTCGAGCTTGATGACCGTCTCGGCACCCGGCGTCTTGGCGATGACCTTGCCGGCCTCCATCGGGCCGCCCGACACGAAGACAACGGGAATGTTGATGCGCAGGGCCGCCATCAGCATGCCCGGGGTGATCTTGTCGCAGTTGCTGATGCACACCATGGCATCAGCGCAGTGCGCGTTGACCATGTACTCGACGCTGTCGGCGATCAGCTCGCGCGAGGGCAGCGAATAGAGCATGCCGCCGTGACCCATGGCGATGCCGTCATCGACCGCGATGGTGTTGAACTCCTTGGCGACGCCGCCGGCGGCCTCGATCTCGCGGGCGACCATCTGGCCCAGATCCTTGAGGTGCACGTGGCCCGGCACGAATTGCGTGAAGCTATTGACCACCGCAATGATGGGTTTGCCGAAGTCGCCATCCTTCATGCCCGTAGCGCGCCACAGCGCGCGGGCGCCGGCCATGTTGCGACCGTGGGTGGAGGTACGGGAGCGGTAATGCGGCATGGTGTTCTCCTCTTGCGTCGCGGATGATGGTCACGTGGCGCAACCATGTGTGTGGTTAAATCAGCCCTCTATTTTAGCCCAAGGCAGCGGCCCGCCATGCTCGTCCACCCGCAGTTCGACCCGATTGCCGTCTCCCTCGGCCCGATCCACGTGCGCTGGTATGGCCTGATGTACCTCGTCGCCTTCCTGCTCTTCGTCTGGCTCGGCAAGTACCGCGCACGCACCCAGCCCACACTGGGGTGGCAGCCGCGCGAGCTGGACGACCTGCTGTTCTATGGTGCGCTGGGCGTGGTACTGGGCGGACGTCTGGGCTACGTGCTCTTCTACAAGCTGGGTTACTACGTCGAAAATCCGCTGGAAATCTTCATGATCTGGCAGGGCGGCATGAGCTTCCACGGCGGCTTCCTTGGCGTGATGGTGGCGCTGTGGCTGTATGGCCGCCGCACCAAGCGCCACTTCATCTCGGTGCTCGATTTCGTCGCCCCATTGGTCCCCACCGGTCTCGCTGCCGGCCGCATCGGCAATTTCATCAACGGCGAACTGTGGGGCCGTGTCACCGACCCCAGCGCCTGGTGGGCGATGGTGTTCCCGCAGGCCCATGCCGAAGACCTGTTGATGATGGAGCAGAACCCGGCCCTCAAGGAATCCATGGTGACGTACCTGGGCCCCGACAGCCTGATCGTCAGCGGCCTGGCGCGCCATCCATCGCAGCTCTACCAGATCGCCCTCGAAGGCCTCGCACTGTTCGTCATCCTGTGGCTGTTCACGCGCAAGCCACGTCCCATGGGTTGTGCCGCCGCAGTCTTCCTGATGGGTTACGGCATCTTCCGATTCATTGCTGAATTCGGCCGCGAACCCGACAGTTTCCTCGGCCTGCTTGCGGGAGGCTTGTCGATGGGACAATGGCTGAGCCTGCCGATGGTCCTGGCTGGCGTCATCATGTGGGTGTGGGCGCAGCGCCGGGCTGCCGGCAAGAACTGATACAGAGATTCACGCCTCGCTTGCCAGGTTCGCAGGTATGATTCGCCTCGTCATCGGGGAGTAGCCGCTTCCGCACGGAAGCCCTGTATCAACAGACTTGGAACGACGCAAAGTCGGGCCATGGTGCAGGGAACCTCACCGCAAGGTGGGCGCCTGGCGAGACCTTTGACTGCACGGCACCGACGGGTCGGCTGGCTGTTGCAGTCATTGGTTCGTTCACAGCCGGCCCCGGAGTTCTCATGGAATCCTTCTTCGTCTCGACCGGTCTTGTTGCGCTCGCCGAAATGGGCGACAAGACGCAGCTGCTGTCCCTCGTCCTCGCGGCGCGCTTCCGCAAGCCCTGGCCCATCGTCGCCGGCATCCTTGTCGCCACCCTGCTCAACCACGCTGCGGCTGCAGCCGTCGGCGCCTTTGTTAATGACTGGATTGGCCCGCAAGCCATGCGCTGGGTCCTCGCTGCCTCGTTCCTCGCGATGGCCGTATGGATCATGATTCCGGACAAGCTCGACGAGGACGAAACCCCCGCCACCAGCCGGTTCGGGGTGTTCGCAGCTACGGCGCTGGCCTTCTTCCTCGCGGAAATGGGAGACAAGACGCAGATCGCGACTGTCGCCCTCGCCGCGCGCTACGACGCGCTGGCAAGTGTCGTGGCCGGCACCACGCTGGGCATGATGCTGGCAAACGCCCCAGTGGTCTTTCTGGGTGACAAGCTCACACGCAAGCTGCCGATCCGCACCATCCATGCAGTGTGCGCAGCCATCTTCGTACTGCTGGGGATTGCCTGCGTGCTGGTGCCTTGAGACAGGCCGGGAGACTCAGGCGCTGACGCGTTCCTGATCGCGCACCAGTTTGTACTCTATCGAGTCAACGAGTGCGCGCCAGCTGGCGTCGATGATGTCGGTTGAAACGCCGATGGTGGTCCATTGCGCATCACCATCGGTGGTCTCGATGAGCACGCGCACCTTGGCGGCCGAGGCCTTGTCCGAGTCGAGCACGCGCACCTTGTAGTCGGTGAGCTTCATCTCGCGGATGGCCGGGTAGAAGCGCTCCAACGCCTTGCGCGCGGCGTTGTCGAGCGCGTTGATCGGGCCATCACCCTCTGCCGCGGTGATCTCTTCTTCACCACCGACCGCAACCTTGATCAATGCGTTCGAGTTGATGCCATTGACGGCCGGCTCATTGACCATGACCTTGAATTCGCGCAGCGTGAAGAAGGGTTTGTGCATGCCCAACAGCTTGCGTACGACGAGCTCGAACGAGCTCTCGGCACTTTCGAACTGGTAACCCTCGTGCTCCAGCTCCTTGAGCTTGTCGACGATCATCTGCGTTGTCGGCGAGTCCTTGGTCAGCGTCGGATCGAGCTTGTTGATGCGCGCCAGCAAGGTTGCGCGGCCAGCCACTTCACTCATGAGAATGCGGCGCGTGTTGCCGACGATCTCGGGGTTGATGTGCTCGTACGAGATCGGGTTCTTGTTGACCGCATCGATGTGCATGCCGCCCTTGTGCGCGAAGGCATCGTTGCCCACGTAGGCAGCCTTCTCGTTGTGCGGCATGTTTGCGACTTCGCTGACGAAACGCGCCGCATTGGTGAGATGTACGAGACTGCCTTCCGGCAAGCAGCGCTGACCCAGCTTGAGCTCGATGTTGGGGATGATCGCGCAGAGGTTGGCATTGCCGCAGCGCTCACCAATGCCGTTGATGGTGCCCTGCACCTGCGTCGCACCGGCCTGCACGGCCGCCACCGAATTGGCCACAGCCATCTCGCAATCGTTGTGGCAGTGGATGCCGATGGCCACGCCGGGGAAGCGTTCGACAACCAGCGCCGTGACAGCGCGGATCACATCGGGGAAAGTACCGCCATTGGTGTCGCACAGGCACAGGCAATCGGCGCCGGCCTTCGCCGCCGCTTCAAGCGCTTGCAGCGCATAGTCGGCATTGGACTTGTAGCCATCGAAGAAGTGCTCGGCATCAAACACCACTTCCTTGCCCTGTGCCTTGAGGTAGGCAATGGTGTCGCCGATCATGGCGAGGTTCTCGGCCAGCGTGGTGCGCAGGATGTCGGTGACCTGGTAGTCCCAGCTCTTGCCGAAGATGGCAACTGCATCGGTATTGGCTGACAGCAGTGAGCGCAGGTTGTTGTCCTCTTCAGGGCGGATGCCGATCTTGCGCGTCGCGCCGAAGGCAATGAGCTTGCTGTGCGTGAGCTTGAGTTCGCCGACACGACGGAAGAACTCCAGATCCTTGGGGTTGGAGCCGGGATTGCCCGCTTCGATGTAAGCCACGCCCAGCGCATCCAGCCGCTCGACGATCTTGATCTTGTCTTCGACCGAGTACGAAATGCCCTGCGCCTGCGCACCATCGCGCAAGGTGGAATCGTAGACATGGATCTGGGCGTAACCCGGGGCCGAACTCATTGCATTGCTCCCGCATGCCGCTTCCGCGGCCGGACGTATAGAAAAGCCGACTACTTTGACAGAAATCCGGGCGGGAATCGAGCCTCCGAACGCTTCTAGCGCCATGAAAAGCCTCGGGTTTCACACTCCATGACACGAATTGCCTTGCGTTTCGGGCCGGTTCGGGCACACTGCGTCCCGGTGGCCATGTTTTACCAGTCTCCTCGCCACTATCTGAAGTTCTTCCAGCTCACCCACCGGGCAAGTCCCGAGCGTGAGTCTGCCCCCGGCAAACGGGCGCAAGAACTCCAACCCAATCAGGCAACCCTGCTTCGTCAGCCCCGACTGGTGCCACCCTTTGTGGCAGGTCGACGCGGCCTCTCTCCCCACTGGAGTCTCATGTCTTTTGCTTCACTCGGGCTCAATGAGTCCATCGTCCGCGCCGTTTCCGAGCGCGGCTACACCACGCCCACGCCCATCCAGGCCCAAGCCATTCCTGCCGTTCTCTCTGGCGGCGACCTGCTCGCCGGCGCCCAGACCGGCACCGGCAAGACCGCCGGTTTCACCCTGCCCATCCTGCAGCGCTTGTCGACCAACGCACCCAAGCGCGAAGGCGCGATCCGCGCCCTTGTGCTGACACCAACACGCGAGCTCGCCGCCCAGGTCGAAGAAAGCGTGCGCAACTATGGCCAGCATCTCGACATCAAGTCGATGGTGATGTTCGGCGGCGTCAGCATCAATCCGCAGATTGCCCAGCTCAAGCGTCGCGTCGACATCCTCGTCGCCACGCCGGGCCGCCTGCTTGACCACGTGCAGCAGAAGACCGTCGATCTCTCGAACATCGAGATCCTCGTCCTCGACGAAGCCGACCGCATGCTGGACATGGGCTTCATCCACGACATCAAGAAGGTCCTCGCCCTGCTGCCCAGGCAGCGCCAGAACCTGCTCTTCTCGGCGACCTTCTCGGACGAAATCAAGGCACTTGCCGACCGCCTGCTCAACAACCCCGCGCTGATCGAAGTCGCACGCCGCAACCAGACCACAGAGCTGGTCGAGCAGAAGGTCATGCTGGTCGAGCAGAAGGCCAAGCGCCACGTGCTCGCACATCTCATCAAGACGCACAACTGGTTCCAGGTGCTGGTGTTCACGCGCACCAAGCACGGTGCAAACAGGCTTGCCGAGCAATTGACCAAGGGCGGCATCAGCGCACTGGCAATTCACGGCAACAAGAGCCAGAACGCCCGCACCCGGGCGCTCAGCGAGTTCAAGGCGGGCACGCTGCAGGTGCTGGTCGCAACCGACATCGCTGCGCGCGGCCTCGACATCTCGGAACTGCCCCACGTGGTGAACTTCGAGCTGCCCAACGTGCCCGAGGACTACGTGCACCGCATTGGCCGCACCGGTCGTGCCGGCGCTACGGGCGAAGCGCTGTCGCTGGTCGACCGCGAAGAGGCGAAGTACCTCGCCGACATCGAGAAGCTCATCAAGAAGTCGATCACACGCGAAGCACTACCCGCCGACTTCGTACTGCCGGCCCCTAGCGCCGATGACTCGACGGCCCGCGAACCGCGCCCTGCCCGCACGCCGCGCGCACAGCGCCAGAGCGCGCCGGAACGCCGCCCCCAGACCGCACGACAAGGCGCCGACAAGGCAGAACCGGGACAACAGCGTCGCCGCCAGCGTACGGATGGAAACCCGGCTGCCGCACGCGCCGAGCAACAGTCGCCACGCCGCGAAGGGAGCGAGAGTAATGCCAACGCTGGAAACACCCGGCGCAGCGAAGGTCAGGACAGCAATCGCCGCAATGAAGCCCGCAGGGATGAGGGTCGAGGCAATGCGCCGCGCGGTGACGGGACACAACGCCGCAACCGCAACGGCGGCCAGGGCAACGGCAATCGGAACAACCACGCCCCCTCAGGCAACGGCCCGCGCCAGCACGCGCATGGCAATAACAATCCAGCACAGGGTCGCGGCCGCAATGGCCCCAATTCACCGCGCTATCCGCGTGACGAGAACGGCGACGTGAATGGCAACGTAATCCTGCCCGAGCCGCCCGAGGTCGATGGCAACCGCGCCCCCAAGGGTTCAGGCGGCCTGCGCGGCGTGTTCAACCGCGGCATCCAGGCGTTGCGCAAGCTCGGATAAGGCGGCGCACACCACAAGAAAAAGCCCTGCAGGCTCACACCGGCAGGGCTTTTTTACGTAATGGAGATCAGAAGGAGGTCACGTCGCTGGTCTTGACCTTGCAGTAGCTGTCGTTCCACTTTTCCCCGATTTCAGTGGGCTCCGCACCGGTGTTGTTGCCCTTGTACTCGATACACACCTTGGGACTACCCGACTTGTAGCCCTTGATCTTCAGGTTGGTGATCGTCGCCGTATCACCGTAGTTGCTGTTGATGCCGGCAATCCCCACCTTGACCGTGCCATTGATGGTCACGTTGTTCATGATCACTTTGCGCGCACCGGACGAAGTGTTCGACGAACAGTTGCCGCAGGAGCGATAGAGTTTGCCGATAGTGCCCGAGGTCGAGAAGCCGCTGATGTTGATCGTCGAGCCCAGACCGTTGTGCTGGAAGACTTTATCGTCAGCGCTTGCTGCCGAACCACCACTCACCGTCATGGTTTTGCCAGAACCGCCCTTCATCGTCGCCGCATCTTCACAGACATCGGGCCAGCTCACATTCGACAGAGTGCAAGAGCCAGCGCAGTGCACGCCGTCCGCAGCCGCGCCAGACTTGATCACCACGTTCTTCAGCGTCGCGCCATCCTTAAGGTAGAAAACGGGCGCCTGGCTTTCCGATTGACCGTCACAGGAAGTACCAACCGTCTTGCCGCCCATGTCGACAGTTCCCGAGATCGTCGACGTTGCCTGCGCATTGAGCACAGTGGCGGAGAGGAAAAGGCCAAACAGAACTTTGTTGATCGTCATTGCAAGTCTCCTTGTTGTACTGCCCCAGTGTCAGCCGTCCGTGACGGCGTATTGAATTCTGGAATTCCTTCGGACACCGACTTGCTCTCGTTTGCCGCTGCTTTGATGCAGTCTGTGGCTTGACTTTAAATCCCGCGAAATCGTCATTCAACAAATCAATTGATGAATTTGTTGGGTTTATCACGGAAGCGTGTTCTCGGTAACAAGCCTTCATGGCAGGCGCCGGCTGCGAAGTCTGGCGCCATGCGGAGCAACGGGGAGTCCGGCCCGGAACGACGGCACCTGCGCCAGGATCTGGCACGCGGGAGAAAATCACACGCTGGCAAGGCTGGGCAATTCAGGACGAGGGACAATAAAAAAAACGGGCGCCGAAGCGCCCGTTTCAGTTCTGACTACTGCTTGAAGCAGGGATCAGTAGGCGGTCACGTCAGCCGTGGTGACCTTGCAGTTTGCGTCGTTCCACTTTTCGCCGATCGAGGAGGACGAACCGTCACCCTTCACGACGCCCTTGTAGGTCACACAAACCTTCGGGCTGCCCGACTTGTAACCCTTGATCTGGATGTTCTTCAGGGTTGCCACATCACCGTAGTTGCTGTTGATGCCGACCACAGCGCCGCCGGAGACCTTCTCCATCTTTGCGCCATTGACATTGATGTAACGCGGTCCGCCGTTGCCCGTGCAATCACCGCAAGAACGCGCCAGCTTGCCGATGGAGCCCGTCGAGGTGAAGTTGTTGATGTTGATCGTGCCCTTGATGGCGTTGTGCTGGAAAACCTTGTCGTCAGCGCTTGAAGCGTTGGAGCTGTTGATGGTCAGCGAGCCACCGGTAGCTTCAGCACGCAAGGTTGCCGCATCTTCGCAGACATCGGGCCACGAGACGTTGGTCAGGGTGCAGGAACCGGCGATACAGTGGATACCGTCAGCCGCTGCGCCAGCCTTGATCACGACGTTCTTCAAGTGAGCGCCGTTCTTCAGCGTGAACACCGGAGCCTGGCTCTCGCTACCGCCCGAGCAGGAAGTGCCGATGGTCGCGCCGCCGCAGTCAACCGTCACACCGTCATACGTAGCACCGGCCTTGCATGAACCGCTCGGGGTCGGCGTGGGAGTGGGTGTCGGAGTGGGTGTGGGCGTCGGGGTGGGGGTCGGCGTAGGTGTCGGGGTGGGGGTCGGGCTGGTCGAACCAGCGTACGAACACCATGCGGAAGAGGTGAAGCTGTTCGAGGGGTAGGCCGAGCTCGTGCAGGCGAAGCTGCCTGTCTTGGTGGCGTAAACGAACTCACCCGACTTGCCCAAGGCGGTCGAACGGGTGCCGCTCATGGAACAGGTGGCGCCAGTGTTCTGGACGCACTTCGTGTAGCCGGAGGGGTAGTCGGTTGCTGCGTGGGCACCACCGAAGAGCGATGCGGTAGCCAGAGCGATCAGCGATTTGCGAAACATTGTGAGTCTCCTGTGTTTGTGTCGATCGGATTCTGCGACCCGTCGATTCATGTAAGAAATCTTCCTACAACTTCACTAGCCACCTTCTGACGCTACCCGATGGCTTGAGCGGAATGTGGCCGAATCAAAAACAAAGATCAAGAGGCCTTATCGGCCCATAAATTTTGCATTGCGGCGGCATTCATCAAAAGCAACACATCAATCAACAAAATCAGCAACTGCGGTTTTTCCGGCAACCAGAGCAACTCCCTCAAAAACCTTCAAAACCTGTTGATTTTAATCGGTTTATTTATTTTACAGACAGGCAGAACACCCATAAACACAGGGTTCCCAAGATGGCGCGACGCAATATCAAAAGTTGACCACTTGTGTGGCTTTCCTCACGAAATTTGCGCAGTCAGGGGCTGAAGGTTTGACGCTGACGCCTCAGCTGCGCCACCATCCGGCCCTCTTTTCAAGCCGTATTCCGCCATGCCCGCCTCCACCGCCCTTGCGCCTGCCTGTCTTGACCTGCAAGTCCAGCGTGCGTTGAAGGCCAGCGGCCTGCCCAACCGCAAGCAGTTGCATAACTGGATCCGCGCACTAGGGTCTGGCGCGGGTGCCATCACCATCCGTTTCGTCGATGAGGCAGAAGGGCGCGAGCTCAACGAGGCATGGCGTGGCAAGGCCTACCCCACCAACGTGCTGTCGTTTCCCTATGAGACAGAGCCCGTGCTGATGGGTGACCTGGTTCTGTGCTGGCCCGTGGTGCTGCGTGAGGCCGCAGAACAAGGCAAAACGGTCGAAGCGCATTGCGCACACCTGGTTATCCATGGCGTTCTGCACCTGTGCGGGCACGACCACGAGCTTGGCGAGGCGGAAGCCGCCGAAATGGAAGCCATTGAACAAGATGCGATGGCAAAACTCGGCTATCCTGACCCTTACGCGTGAGGTGTCAGGTGTGGGGGTACTGCCCGACCCCCAGCCCTCACCCCTTATGCATCACCCAACATGGACCCCTCCAGTAGTCGCCCGACCTTTCTTGAACGTCTTTCAGCCCTGCTCACCCGTGAGCCGGAAGATCGCGAGGAGTTGATCGAGCTCCTCCACGCGGCGTACGAACGTAACCTGTTCGACGCCGACGCCCTCTCCATCATTGAAGGTGCGATCACCGTCGCCGACATCCAGGTGCGCGACGTCATGGTGCCGCGCGCCCAGATGGACGTCATTCACTGCAACAGCAGCATCGACGACCTCATCGCCTTCTCGCTGGAAACCGCCCACTCGCGCTTCCCCGTCGTCGGTGAAGGCAAGGATGACGTGATGGGCATCCTGTTGGCCAAGGATCTGCTGCGCGCCCGGGCCGACAGCTTCGACCTGCGCGACATGCTGCGCCCGGCCGTTTTCATCCCCGAATCAAAGCGTCTCAACGTGCTGCTGCGCGAGTTCCGCGTCAGCCGCAACCATATGGCGATCGTCGTGGACGAGTACGGCGGTGTCGCCGGCCTCGTCACCATTGAAGACGTGCTGGAGCAGATCGTTGGCGACATCGAGGACGAGTACGACTTCGACGAAGACGCCGACAACATCCTGCCCGACCAGAGCGGCCGTCATCGCGTGAAGGCGACAACTGCGGTCACGGATTTCAACGAAGCCTTCGGTACGAGCTATGACACCGAGCATGCCGACACCGTCGGCGGTCTCGTCATCCACCACCTGGGACGCCTGCCCAAACGCGGCGAAGTGATCCTCATGGACGGGCTGCGCTTCCAGGTGCTGCGCGCCGACTCACGCCGTGTACACACCTTGCTGGTGGATCGTCAGCCTCCGGCGAAGTGACGGCGTCATGAACGGGCGGTAATCGATCACGCTCTCTTGAACCGTTCGATCGAACGCAACAACCGTTCGTCTGGCGCGTTTTTGCACGGGGAGCGCCATCTTCAGGGCACGGCCAAGCGCAACACAAGGCCGGGTCAGCGTTCCCGTCACGACACAGTTTCTTGCAATTGTCGTCATTCGCAATTTTGATGATTTTATTGCGAAGATTGATCGGGTTTACCCTAGGTCGATGACAGCATTACATCCTTTCCGACGGCAAACAGCCGTGCGGACCAGAACGGAAAGGATCGAACATGTTTCGCAAACTACTGCTCGCCGCCCTGCTGACCGGGGCCCCCTTCGCCTCCCTCAGCACCCACGCCGCGGACCTCAAGACCTGGGTACTCGAAGGCGAGGACTACCCCAAGCACCAGGGGATGCGCTATTTCCTGGATCAACTCAAGATCCGCAGCAACGGACGCTACGGTGGCACGGTGCAGTGGAAGGAAACGCTGGGCGACCAGAAGAAGGTGCTCCCGCAGTTCCAGAAAGGTGAAGTGGACGTAGCCGTGTTGAGCAACACGCCGCTCTACCAGGCTGTGCCCGAGATGGAAGTCTTGTCCCTGCCCTTCATCTTCAAGAACACCGACCACATGCTGCGCACGCTGGATGGTGAAATCGGTCAAGGCCTCGAGAAATCGCTCGCCGCCAAGGGCTACATCGTTCTGGCCTGGTACGACGGTGGCGCGCGCAGCTTCTTCTCGCGCACCAAGCCACTGCGTTTCGCGTCCGATCTCAACACCATGAAGATTCGCGTTGCCAACAAACCCGAGCTCAAGCGCATGGCCAGTGCTCTCGGCGCCGAACCCATCGACATGGCGTATGACAAGGTGAAGACAGCACTGGAAACGGGCAGCATCGACGGTGCCGAGAATGACCTGCTGTCGTACCAGCTCTCCGAGCAGTACAAGTTCGCCAAGTACTACGTTGTGAGCAACCACAGCGTGCTGCCTGAAGCCATGGTGGTATCCACCCAGCTGTGGCAGAAGCTCTCGCCCGCTGACCGCGAACTGTTCAGGAACACCGCCCGCGAATCGGCGATCGAAGTGCGCAACGCCTGGGTAAAGAAGACGGCCCTGGTGCGCAAGAAACTCGAAAAGGAAGGCGTGAAGTTCTACGACATGGCCGACAACTCGGGCTTCGTCTCCCGCCTGCGCAGCGTCTACACGCCGGTGCTGAGCAATCCCAAGTCGGGTGAGCTGATGCTCAAGGTCATGACCGTCGGCCAGACCAACAGCTGATTGTCAGGACTCCGCCGAAAGCAGTTGGCCATACAAAGCCAGCTGCTTTTCCGCCATCACGGCCAGCGACAGATGGCTCACCGATTCGCGTGCCTGGGCGCGGATTTCCTCACCACGGTTTGAACAGGCGATGTCGAGCAGGCGCTTCAGGCCAGCTGCCACAGCAGGGGCGTCGAGCGCATCCGTCACCTCGCCACACTCCAGCGCGCGCACCAGCTCGGCCGTGCCACAACTCATCGAGGTCAGCGTTGGCAAGCCAGAGGCCAGCGCCTCCATCGCTGCGTTGGGCATCGGGTCATACAACGTCGGCAGCGCGAACACATCGGCCGCGCCGAGGTAGCGCACCACATCCTGCTGCGGCCCTTCGAAGCGAACACGCTCCCTCACGCCCAGCTTGTGCGCCAGCGCTTCAAACTTTTGCTGCGCCTTGTCCTTGCCCACCACCCACAGCTGCGCATCGGCCAGCTCAGGCCGCGCCAGCGCTTTCAGCAACACGCCGACACCCTTGCGCTCGTAACCGGAGCCGACGTAGAGGATCACACGCGTCGCGTCGCTCACACCCATCTGCTCACGCAAGGTCTGGCGGTGCCTTGCGCGCAGGCCAAGGTGAAACCGTTCAAGATCAACGCCGTTGTGCAGCACGTGCAGACGCGCAGCAAGTTTCGGGTAGCGCCGCGCCAGATCGTCACGCACCATGCCCGAGTTGCAGATCACCGCACGCAAACGCCTGTCGCGGAACATCGCGTCTTCTGCCGCCAGCGTGTAGTTGTGCCAGGGCGAGCGCGACTGCAGCCAGCGGCCGAAGCTGCTCAAGGTACGCGCACGCAAACTCAGCCAGGTGGCATGCACGCCATCGCCCGCACGGAAGATGTCGCAACCCGGAATGCGCTCGTGGCTCTGCACCAGATCGAATCGCTCGCTCGCCATCAGCTTCTGCACGCCACGTGCAAAGCTTCTGTCGCGCCACACGCGGCCGATGTGGAACGGGTCGCACTTGAGCAGGCGCCAGCCTGCCGCATTCTTCGCTGAGGTGTCACCGTCCCAGCGGCGCGCAATCAGCGTCACATTGATGGCATGTGATTCCAGCGCCGATAATGTGCGCTCGACGAATCGCTCGGCACCACCGAAAGGGTTGTAGCGGCTGCGGACGATGGCGAGACGGATGGGGTTAGCCACCAGCAAACTCCGTCATTCCCGCGAAGGCGGGAATCAAGCGACTTCCTGACGCCTCCAACGACACTGGATTCCCGCCTTCGCGGGAATGACGGCCAGGAATGATCACGCCTCGGCCCCTAGCACCCGGTCCACAGCAGCCAGCACCTGCTGCACGGGAATCGTCGTCAGGCACTCCGACACCTTGCCGCCGCCACAACCGTCCTGTCCGCAGGGCCGGCAGGGATGGCTGCTGGTCACGATCTCGTGCCGCACCATCCACGGCCCCCACTCGCGATCCCCGGACGGCCCGAACAACGCCACGCAGGGCGTGCCGACTGCTGCCGCGATATGCATGGGCGCCGAGTCCACGCCGACGAACAGCCTGGCGCGCTCCGCCACGGCCGCCAGTTCCTTCAGCGACAGCTCACCGGTCAGGTTGATCGCCTGCACACCCGCAGTCCTGAGGATGGCCTCGACCATGCTGCGCTCGCGCTCATCCGGCGCACCCGTCAGCACAACGGTTTCACCGCGCGTCACGAACTGCGACAGCAACTCCGCGCACTGCGCCACCGGCCAGCACTTGAAGAACCAGCGCGATGCCGGATGAAAATGAATGAAGGCACCAGCCTGCACGCCCAGCTCGGCAAGCCTCGCATCGACCCTGGCCTCTGCCGCCGTACCGGCAACCAGACGAAGCCTGCGTGCCTCCGCCTGCGGCTGAATGCCGATGCGGCGCAGCGCGTCGAGATGCGTATCCACCGTGTGGCGACGCCCGCCACCCACCGTCTTGTAGAGATGCGTAAAGGACTTCTTCCAGAACTTCGCTGCCTTGGCCCGCACCGGCGCCACGGCCCAGCGTGCGCCGAGAAAGCGCGCCAGCCAGGCGCCACGCGGATGATCGGTGAGATGGATGATGAGGTCGTAACGCCGCGCACGCAGGGCACTGAACACGCCCCACTCCGACTTCAACTGCGCCAGCACGCCACGCTTCTTCGCGTTGCGATCCAGCGCATGCAACTGCGCCAGCGCCGGATGGTCGGAGAGCATCGCCGCCGTATCGGCAAACACCAGCGCGTCGATCTCGCAATGCGGTGCAGCGGCCTTCAGCGACGACAACACGGGCGATGCCAGCAACACATCACCGTGATGACGCAGCTTGATGACCAGCGCACGGCGGACTTCACCGAGCGGAACGGCATCGGGCAGGTAACTGGCTGTGGATTCAGACATGGGCGGGATTGTCTACCAAAGCCGCCCGGCGTGCACAGCCCGGCTCAGCGCCGTGCCCCCTCCAGCACCGCACACACCGCCTCGGCCGCATCAAGGATGCGCGGCCCGTGGCGACTGATTTCGTCACCCGAGACCATCCACAGCTGGCGGTTCTTCACGGCCATCATGCCGGGGTAGGTCTGCCAGCTCGTCAGCCGGCTGTTGGCATCGGCACGCTTTGCGGCCGGGTCACCATCGCTCTTGCGCGCGGTGAAGATGACATCCGGGTCGGCAGCGATGACGCTCTCGGTGGAGAGCTGCGGCACGGTCATCGGCTCCTTGCCGAACACGTTGATGCCGCCGCACAGACGGATGACGTCGGAGATGATCTGTCTGTCGTTGATGGTCAGCAGTGGCTTGTCGCCGATCTGGTAGAAAACGCGCAGCGGCTTGCGGCCCGCGTAGGTGCTGCGTAGCTTGTCGTGCCGATGGCGGAAGCGCTGTGCCGCCTCGTCTGCACTCGGCCCCACGCCCAGCAGCACGCCCAGGCGCTGCATCACGCCGGGCAGGTCGGCAATGTCCTGCGCTTCGATGTAGAACATCGGGATGCCCAATGTGCGCAGCTTCTCCACCTCGCGCAGCGCGTTGCCGCGATGCCAGACGAGCACGAGATCGGGCTTGAGCGCCGCGATGCGTTCGAGGTCGAGGCGCTGGTTGCTGCCGATGCGTGGCACTTTCAACGCAGCTGCCGGGTAGTCGCTGTAGTCGATGGCGCCGACCAGCTTGTCACCTGCGCCGATGGCAAAGACGATTTCGGTGAGGCTGGGCGCGAGCGAGATGACGCGCTGCGCGGGTTTGTCGAGGGTGAGTGTCTGGTTGGTGTCGTCCTTGACGGTGATGCTGGCCGCAGACGCAATGCCTACCCCGCTCAGCGCCAATAGAACAACGACCGTCATTCCCGCGAAGGCGGGAAGCCAGCGCCTTTTCTTGTAACCGGCTTGCACGTCGCTGGATTCCCGCCTTCGCGGGAATGACGTGCGGTACAAACGCCCAAGCCTTGTCACACTGCCTCCCGCCCGAAATCAATCCTGAACCAGCGCGCAGCACCTTCATCCAGCACACTCACCCGCACCCCGTAAGCCTGCCCCAGCGCCTGTGCCGTCAGCACTTCATCGCGCACACCTGCCACCGCCCCGCCACTTCCATCCAGCAGCAGCGCATGCGTCGCCAGCGTCCAGGCAAGGTTGAGGTCATGCACGGCAGCGATCACCGTGCCCTGCTCTGCACTCCAGCGTTGCAGCAATCCTTGCAGCGCGGCCTGGTGCGCCCAATCGAGATGCGAGGTCGGCTCATCGAGCAGCAACAGCGGCGCGGCCTGCGCGCAGGCTGCAGCGAGCGCCACGCGTTGCCGCTCTCCGCCACTGAGTGTGCGCACATCCTTGTCGGCAAGATGGGCGGCGTCGAGCTGTTCGAGGCATTGCTGCGCGAGGGCGCGGCACTCCGCCATGCTGCGACCGGGCTGACTGACCAATGCAGCACCTGCAACAGTCTCCCACGCAGTCACCGGGAACGGATCCAGCCAGAACTGCGGGCACCAGGCTCGCTCACGCGCAAGTTCGCGTGGCGACCAGGCTGCGAGCGGCTGGTCGCCCAGCACGATGCGCCCCTGCGCGGGCTGGACAAGTCCGGCCAGCGCCGCCAGCAGGGTCGACTTGCCCGCCCCGTTCGGCCCCAGCAGCACCCAGCGCTCGCCGGGCTGCACGCGCAGGTCCAGCGCCGCGACGAGCACGCGGCCATCGTCGGCACCACCGGCGCGCAACTGCAGGGCATCACACTGCAAAGGCAAAGCGGCCTTCATTGCCCGGCCCGCCTGCGCAGCAACAGCACGAGGAACACCGGTACCCCCACGGCGGCGGACACCACACCCACCGGCAGTTGCGACGGCGCGATGACCGTTCGCGCCACCGCATCGGCCAGCACGAGAAACACGCCGCCCAGCAAGGCCGAGAACGGCAGCAGCCACTGCGCGCTGCGCAAACCCAGCAGGCGCACCATGTGCGGCGCCACCAGCCCGACGAAGCCAATGCTGCCGGCGGTGGCCACCGCGGCGCCCACACATACGCAGGATGCGAGCAGGGCGACACGCCGACGCTTCGCCACCGGCACACCCAGGGTCCAGGCCCAACCATCGCCGCGCGACATCAGATCCAGCTCGCGCGCATGCGGCCAGGCCATCAGGGATGCCATGCCGACACCCGCCCACACCGGCCACCAGTGCGTCACGCCATTGAGGTCACCAAGCAGCCAGAAGATGATGTTGCGCAACTGCTGGTCGTTGGCAATCGCCAGCATGAACGACACCGCCGCGCCGCAGGCCGCGCCGATCATCACACCCACCAGCAGCACGACCACCGTGCCCGTCTGCGCGCCGGGCAGGAGGCCGCGCCCCATGCCGCGCCAGGCCAGGGCGAAGACCAGACTGGTGCTGAGCAAGGCGCCGATGGTCGCTCCCAGCTCGGCCGCCAGGGCAAACGCGGGCAGCCACATCAGCGCAATGAGCGCACCGACCGAGGCGCCACTGGTGACGCCCAGCACGTGCGGATCGCTCAGGGGATTGCGCGTCACGATCTGGATCAATGCGCCACCCAGCGCCAGCGCTGCACCCGTGCCGAACGCGGCCATCACGCGCGGCACGCGGATCAGCCAGACGATGTCCGGCGAGGTCCAGCCCCAACCACTTGATCCCAGCATCAGCCCCAGCCAGATGGCACAGGGCACCGCGAGGAGCGCGATGACTGCAGCCGCGATGAGGGGCGGGGGCCTGAGCGTCATGCCGGCACCGCCACGCTTTGCGCGAGTATCGCCATCAGCTTGTCCGCATCCATATGCCCGCCAATCATGTCCGCAAGGCGCTTGATGCTGGCCTCGCGCTGTGCCGCGACATCGGGCGAACTGGGCGCGGTGAGGCCAGCCCAGGCCAACAGGGCGTCACACGCAGCCGGCGTATCGAAAATGCCGTGCACGTAGGTGCCGAGCACCTGCCCATCGTCCGACATCGCCCCCTCTGCGTAACCCGGATGCAGCGCAGCGGAATCCGGAGAGGCGTCGTCGTACGCCCCTGTATTCAGAGCTGTGGCCTGAATTAAGGCTACGGGTCGCTGCAAGGCAACGCCTTCACTCACGCCTGCGTGAATCTCATAGCCACTGAATTCGGCATCACACCAGGCCAGCTTGCCCTGCACGTTGCGCAGTTGCTTCTCTGCCATCAGCGTCGTGCGCATCGCGAGATAGCCAAGGCCTGCCGACTCGCCCGCAGCGCCTTCGATGCCCTGCGGATCGCTGACAAGCTCGCCCAGCATCTGGAAGCCACCACAGATACCCATCAGCTTGCCGCCATAGCGCAGGTGCCGCGCAATGGCCGCATCCCAGCCCTGCGCGCGCAGGAAGGTCAGGTCGGCGCGCACCGCCTTCGAGCCCGGCAGGATGATGAGGTCACAGGGCGGAATCGCCATGTCAGGCCCGACGAGGTAGAACTCGACTTGCGGGTGCGTGCGCAGCGCGTCGAAGTCGGTGTGGTTGGAGACGCGCGGATAGACGGGCACCGCCACACGCAAACGCGGCTCATCACCCTGCGCAGCGACAACATCACGCGGCAAGGCGTCCTCCGCCTCCAGCTGCAGTCCGGTCAGGTAGGGCAACACCCCCAGCACCGGTTTGCCGGTGCGCGCTTCCAGCCAGTCCAGCCCGTCCTGCAGCAGCGCGATGTCGCCCCGGAAGCGATTGATGACAAAACCCTTCACACGCGCCTGCTCCGATTCCGACAGCAAGGCCAGCGTGCCGACGAGGTGCGCGAACACACCGCCCTTGTCGATATCCGCCACGATGATCACCGGGCAATCGACGGCCTCGGCAAAGCCCATGTTGGCAATATCGTTGGCGCGCAGATTGATCTCGGCCGGCGAGCCGGCACCTTCGACAATCACCGCCTCGTACTGCGCACGCAGCCGCGCGAAAGATTCGAGCACGGCCGCCTTCGCGGTGGCCTTGTAGGCGTGGTAATCCAGCGCTGCCATGTTGCCGATGGCATGCCCCTGAATGATCACCTGTGCGCCCACATCGGTCGTCGGCTTGAGCAGCACGGGATTCATGTCGGTGTGCGGCGCGATGCGACAGGCCGCAGCCTGCACGGCCTGGGCACGACCGATTTCGCCACCATCACTGGTCACCGCAGAATTCAGCGCCATGTTCTGCGGCTTGAACGGCGCAACGCGCACGCCCTGCTGCTGTAGCCAGCGGCAGATCGCGGTCACCACCGTGCTCTTGCCGGCGTCCGAAGTGCAGCCTTGCACCATGAGCATGCGGGCCATTGACGAGCAGGTTTCAGGCGATGACATCCAGCACTTCCGCCAGGCTCGTCACGCGCGCCACATAACAGGGCTCGTACTGCGCCGGCCACTGACCATGCCGCTCCAGCCAGATCGCACGCAAGCCGGCTCGCGTCGCGCCCACGGCATCATTCACCGCACAGTCGCCAACGAACCAGGCCTGCTCCACCGGCACGCCCAGCTTCTTGAGCGCATGCAGATAGATCGCAGGCTCCGGCTTCTTGCTGCCGAACTCTTCGGAAATCACGGCCACATCCGCCCACTGTGACAGCGCCGTGCGGTTGATCTTGTCGCGCTGGGTGCGCGAACTCCCGTTGCTGACGATGCCGATCTTCCAGCCACGCGCTTCGAGCGTGTGCAAAGTGTCGAGCGCGTCCGGGAACAAGGTCGGCGCCACCCAGGCCTGCGAAAGGAAACGCTCCACCAGCGCAGCCACATCGGCATGCGGCATGTAGCGCGCGCTGAGTTGCTCAAAGAGTGCGCGACGCGATGTGGCACCGAGATTGTCGATCGCGAGGAAGTCCTGCACGAAGGCTTCTTCCACGACGCCCTGTGCCAGCCCCTCCTGCCAGATCTGTCGCGCAAAGCGCACGAGCCCCGCCCGACGATCAATGAGCGTCTCGTCGAGGTCGAACAATACGGCTCCACGCATGACACTCACCACTCAATGCCCGGCATGGCTTTGACACCCGCTGCGTAAGCGTGCTTTTCAAGCCGCATCTCGGTCACGGTGTCCGCTTCGGCAATGAGTCCGTCCGGCGCGGCGCGCCCGGTGATGATGAGGTGCTGCATCATCGGACGTTCATTGATGACCTGCATTACTTCATCCAGCGCGAGCCAGCCGTACTTGAGCGTGTAGGTGAATTCGTCGAGCACCAGCAGGTCGATCTTCTCGTCACGCAGGTAGACGCAGGCCTGCTCCCAGGCGGCGCGTGCCGTCTTGCGATCCTGCTCGTCGTTCTGCGTGTCCCACGTGAAGCCGTCGCCCATGACGTGCCATTGCACGCGCGGGTGGTCGCGGAAGAAGGCTTCCTCGCCCGTATCCGAACGACTCTTGATGAACTGGATGACAGCGCAGTTCATGCCGTGGCCCAGCGCACGTGCCAGCACACCAAAGGCCGCGCTGCTCTTGCCCTTGCCATTGCCGGTATTGACGAGCAGCAGACCGCGCTCTTCCTCTGCCGCCTGGATGTGGGCGTCGATCAGGGCCTTCTTGCGCTGCATGCGCGCCTTGTGACGCGCGGCGCGTTCTTCATCAAAGCCAGACATGCGAACTCCTTGAAAACAGGGCGGGCCAAACGAACCCGCCCACAGCACTTATTGCATTTGATAGCGCAGGGTCACAAACGCGCCGAAACCTGCCTGATTGTAGAGGTAGGCCGTCTCGTAACGCTTGTCGAAGAGGTTCTCGATGCGCAGTTGCAGCTTGAGCGACTTGTCGTAGCGGTACTCGGTGCGCAGATCCCAGAGGCTGTAACCACCCAGCTTGGTCGTATTGGCCGCATTGTCATAGCTGCGACCACGCGCGCTCCAGGTCAGGCCTACGCCGAAGTCGCCGATGTCCTGGTCAGCATCGACGCGCGCCATCTGGCGCGGACGACGCACCAGCAAGTTGCCTTCGTTGGCACCACCCGAATGATCCTTGGGGTTCTGGAAGGTGGCGCTGGCACCAAGGTTGGTCTTGCCGAACTTCGCTGCGCTCGTCAGCTCCAGGCCGTGGATGCGCGATCGCAGAACATTGTTTGGCGGGGAACCGGAAATCAGGTTCTTGATGCGGTTGTCGAAATACTGCACACCCCAGCGCGCTACGCCCAATTCGCCCTTGAATCCGATCTCCCTGTTGCGGGCCGACTCGGGTTGAAGGTTGGGGTTGTTGAAGCCGGGAAAGTAGAGCTGGTTGAACGTCGGCGCCTTGAAAGCCGTGCCGTACGCAGCGTTCACCTGCAACGCCTTCGCAAACGCGTAACCGAAGGCGACGCTGCCCGTGTTGTGGCGACCGTACTGCTCGTTGTTGTCGTGACGCAGGGCAAGCTCGGCGCTGGCACTGCCGATCTTGCCGAGGTACTGCCCAGCGAAGCCGGTGTTGCGACGGCTCTTCTGCGTGTACGCCGTCGTGCTGATGACCTCGTCACGCATCGTGTCCAGCCCCACCACCAGGGTGTGACCCTTGGCAAGCGTGAAGTCGTTGAGCCAGCTGGCGCTGTCGCGACGCGTCAGGAAGCGGCCGGTGAATGCGCCGTTCTTGTAGCTCTTGTTGTCGTCGTGCTGCTGCGCCACCGTGAGGCCAGAACGCCAGACATCGAGCGGCGTGAAATCGATCTTGCCGCTACCGAGCTGGGTGCGCGTATCCGACTCGTTCTGGAAGCCACCATCGTAGTTGTTGCTGCCGTCGTACTGCAGGTACTGCACCTCACCACGCACGACCTCACCCACACTGGCACCACCGCGCAGGTTGAACGAAACATTGCTGTAAGGATCGCGGTCCGGCTCGTTGGCAAAACAACCGCCCGATGCGCCGCCGCAAGCGTTAAAGCTGCGCGTCTTGCCACCGGTGACACCCGCCGAGGCCCACAGGCCCGCTGCATCGCCCACACCGGCGAAGGCGCTGCCGCTGTAGGTCCCGCGCGAACCGCCACCCAGACTGACGGCCGGCTTCGCTACGCCCTTGCGCGTAAAGATCTGCAGCACGCCGCCGATGGCTTCGGAACCATAGAGGCTGGCGCGCGGGCCGCGCACGATTTCGATGCGCTCGATCTGTTCCAGCGGAATGTCTTGCAGGCCGGCCGAGCCCGCAGTCGCCGAGCCGATCTTGACGCCATCGATCATGATCAGCACGTGGTCGGAGTTGGTGCCACGCAGGAACAGCGAAGTCAGCTTGCCGGGGCCGCCGGTGTTGGCCAGCGTCACGCCAGGCATTCCCGTCAGCACATCCAGCACCGACTGGGCTTGCTGGCGTTCGATGTCCTTGCGCGTGATGACCGTGACCGGCGCAAGGGTCTCATCGACCGTGCGCGCGACACGGTTGGGCGTCACGACAGTCAGAGGCAACTCCGCGTCCTCCTGTGCCGCCGCCGGCGCGCAAAAACCAATGGAAACAAGCGCCAGGGCTGGCGCAGACAATTTGTGAAAGTTCAAGATCGACTCCTGCCGTGCCGCCCGCACGGGTATATGTAGAAAGGGCAGAACGCAGGGTGAGAGAAGCGACGCGTGCCGTAGACGAGGTCGACGCAGCATGCCGACATCGCCCACCGCAATGCGCAAACAGAACGCTCCTGGCCGGTCTCCGGGCTTGCGAGGGGAGCAGATGGCTCCGGGCGCCGCGCCTTCCCGTGTCGAACACAGTGGCAGATTGCGACGCCTTGACTCGCTTACCGTTGCGGGGGCAGCGCCGGACTGGAAACGCGCAGAACGCGCATCGCACCGGCTTCCCGTTTCACCCCGGCCAGCGAACGCCAACCGGGACACCTGAAGCAGGGCGCATTTTAGCCCGGATAAGCCGTCATTCCAGCGTCTTTCTGCGGACAACACACGCGCCCTGACCCAAATCAGGCGCAGGCAACCGAACCGCAGGCTGGCCCAACCGTCACGCCGCAGACCGGCAGTACTGCCTTGACCCCGTTTGAGAGCCCGGCCTACCATTCTTCCCCATGGACTCCGAACTGAAACAGCTGGAAGAGAACGCCCATCGCCTGCTGGCCGAGTACCAGCAGTTGCGCGACGAGCATCGCACGCTGGTCGAGCGCAGCACTGCGCTTGAGGCAGACAACCGCCGACTGCGCGACAAGCTCAACCAGGCGATTGCCCGCGTCGAAGCCCTGATCGCCCGCTTGCCGGAGCAGGAAGAGTCATGAGCGACAGCGAAAAGCTCGACATCGATCTGATGGGTCGCCAGTACAGCGTGTCGGTGAAGCCCGAAGAGCGGGAAACCCTGCTCGCTGCGGTCAAGATGGTCGATGAACGCATGCGCAAGCTCGCAGAAAAATCATCGGCCGGTGGCGAAGCACTTGCGCTGATGACGGCGCTCGACATCGCCAACGAATTCATCACGATTCAGCATGGCGCAGCGGTGGACATGCCCGCTTACCGGCGTAGAATCAAAACAGTCGGTGAGCAGATGGAAAAGGCGCTCGCCAAGCAGGAACAGTTGTTCTGAACATGCACCTCTGACTTCAGTTCTGTCATGTTCAGGCCGTAGAATTGATCGGAATGTTTTACAGAATTCGGGCGCATGATCCACCGTGCCCAATTCGTGGGATGCGGTAGGCAGGACGCGAAGACGAAGCGCAGACAGTGCCGAAGCATGGCAAGCTGAAGTCGACAAAGTCATGCGTAGCGCATCCCACGAATGAAAGTTTTCCCCTGCGGTGTTTGTTAAGGCCATAACTCCTTGAACCAATGTCTTTTGACATGGTTGCCAGCCACAAAACCCGCTGTTGTGAGCGCCCCTTTGTTGGGTGCACCTGATGCGGACCGGTAAGCGACCCCCTGAACCCAGGTTCAGGAAATTGGTCTGACGGCACAGGCGGGGGATCCCCACAAAGACGCGGCCTCATCTTGCGATGAGGCCGCGTTTCTTTTTGTGTCATCCCGCTTTCACGACACATTCTGCCCGCTTGGCCGATTGACACTGCAGCACCGCAAAGCCAATCTGCCACCTGCTCCCAGCACTCCACTGCCTACAACGCATGCGCTACTGGCTGATGAAATCCGAACCGGCAGATTGCTCCATCGACGATCTCGCCACCATGCCCAACCAGACCGTGGCCTGGTACGGCGTGCGTAACTATCAGGCACGCAATTTCATGCGCGACCAGATGAAGATCGGCGACCTCGCATTCTTCTACCACTCATCCTGCCCGCGCCCCGGCATTGCCGGCATCGTGTGCATTGCAAGCGCGGCTTACCCCGACGATACGCAATTCGACCCCAAGAGCCGTTACTTCGACCCCAAGTCCTCGCAGGAAGAACCTCGTTGGCTCAACGTCGACGTCAAGCTCGTTGAAAAAACTCCTTTCGTGGATCTTTCCGTTCTGCGTGACACGGAAGCACTGGCATCGATGCGTATATTGCAGAAGGCCAACCGCCTCTCGATCACACCGGTCGACGCCGAAGAATGGCGCACCATCACGACGCGCCTGATGAAGCCAAAAACCTGAGCGCGCCGATGCGCTAAGCTGCGACTCCCTCACGCAGCAAACCTTGCCATGTCGTACATCAATCTCTGGCTCGTCGCGTACATCGCACTGGGCCTCGTATCCGGCTTTCTTGCCGGCCTGCTCGGCATCGGCGGCGGGCTTGTCATCGTCGCCGTCCTGACCTTCGCGTTCGACGCCCAAGGCATGACACACGCCATTGTCCTGCCGCTGGCACTGGGCACTTCGATGGCGACCATCGTCTTCACGTCCATCTCCAGCTTCCGCACCCACCAGTCGCATGGTGCCGTACGGTGGGACCTGGTGCGCGACATCACGCCCGGCGTCATCCTCGGCACGCTGGCGGGCACCATGCTCGCAGCGCGCGCCTCCACCGCGGCGCTGACCCTCTTTTTCGGCTGCTTCGTTCTGGTCATCGCCGCGCAGATGGCTTTCGGCCTGAAACCCAACCCCAGCCGCGAGCTACCCGGCATGACGGGGCGCCTTGTCGGCGGCACCATCATCGGCGTCGTGTCGGCGCTGGTAGCCATCGGTGGCGGCTCCCTGACCGTACCCTGGCTATCCTGGTGCAATGTCCGCGTCCAGCACGCCATCGGCACGTCAGCGGCCATGGGGCTGCCGATCGCCCTCAGCGGCACGGCGGGCTACCTCTGGAACGGCTGGTCGCAACCCGGCCTGCCTGCGGGGGCAGCCGGCTATGTCTACCTGCCCGCTCTGCTCTGCCTTCTGGCCAGCAGCATGCTCACCGCGCCCTCCGGTGCCCGGCTCGCCCACCGCCTGCCGGTCACTACGCTGAAACGCGCCTTCGCCCTTTTGCTGGCGTTACTGGCCGTCAAAATGTTCTGGCGCATCCTCGAATGAGGGTCAGATTGATGCGGCGCACCACCCCGTAGAACAAGCATTGGCGCCATATAGGTAGTTACCCTTACATGCAGTGCACCATCAAAAACTTTTAAGGAAAAAACCGCATTAATCTCCACATAAACTTTTGTGATGTGTGAGAATTCGCGTCCGGACTGAGCTCCGCGCAGGAATGCGCCAAGCACACCGGGAGGAAACTGGAGACAGACAAGGCCCTGCAATGACAGTGAGCCGATGAGTTGCGGCCGGGACCAACGCCCGGAAATCAGCAACCAAAGCGATGGCCAAGCAGTAGTCGCTGTAGCAAGCCGGGCCCCGCAGGCCCGGCTAGTAGCACCCCCTCGCAGCACCGCACCCCCAGCCTTCAACAAGAGACATCCGGCAAGCGCCCTGACCGACACGAAGTCGGCATGAAAGGTCACTCGCCCGATGCCTCATGCGGCACAGAAAGTTTAGGGGGAGGGAAGTCCGGTTTCGGATTTCCTGAATTGGGAACGGGAAGCCACCGCGGCTTCCCGTTTTTTTATGTCCCGATGAACTGCGGCGCGTGGGCTGCCCGTTACGGTTTTTTCGCTGAACTGGCTGAGGACTGGCGCGCCGCATGGGCTTTGCGCCGCTCGGCATAACGCGCAGCATCCTTCTGCGCCTGCTCGGCCCTTGCCTTGGCGGCCTCCGCCTCACTCGCGCGGCGGGCCGCTTTGTCAGCCTTGTCGGCCTCGGTCTCGCGCTTCAGCGGATGCGGCGCGGCTGGCGCACGCGGCGTCGCGCCTCGTGGCCCCGAAGCATCGCCACTGACCGGCGCACTCCCGGCGCGACCAGGCTCAATGACCCAGTCGCCCGCCTTGGGTACCCTGGGCTTGGGACGATTGCGTTCGCGCAACGCCAGTTCATGGGCACGGATCGAGCGCTCCAGCCCCACCGCCTCCATTTCCATCGCTCTCGCGGTATTGACCTGCTCCAGCCAGGTCTCACGCGCAGAGTCACGACAGGCGTTCTCGAAGAAGCTCTTGCGGCACTCGATGTCGTCCTGCTTGCGGCGCTCATCGGCCTTCTTCTGCAAGGCACCGGCATCCTTCCGCAACATCGCCGCCCGCTCGGCGCGGGCCTTCCAGACCTCGGGCCCTTCCTCCATGGGTTCGGACTGCTGCGCAAATGCCGCCGCAGACATCAGGAACAGTCCAGCGAGCAAAACCTTGTACAACACGCTCATGGCGCGAATTCTCCGGTCGTGGCGCTGACGCCACGTAAAATGCGAAGTCCGCATTCTCGCAACTCTGACTAAAGTGATCCAGTTCCGTTCGCTCGCGCTCGCGCGCGGCGCCCGCCGCCTTATAGAAAACCTCTCGTTGCAGATTCACCCAGGCTGGCGCATCGGCCTGGTCGGCGCCAACGGCACGGGCAAATCGACACTTTTCGCGCTGTTGCGTGGCGAGCTGCATCAAGAGCAAGGCGATCTCGACATGCCTGCGCACTGGGTGATCGCCAACGTGGCCCAGGAGACACCTGCGCTCGCCACACCTGCCATCGACTACGTGCTCGAAGGCGACGCCGAGTTGATGCGCATCGAACGCGAACTGTCCAGCGAACCCGATGCACATCATATCGGTGAGCTACATGCGCGCCTGGCCGAAATCGACGGCTACGGCGCCCGCGCACGCGCCAGCGCTCTGCTGGCTGGACTCGGCTTCGCGGATGCCGACTTCACGCGACCCGTGTCCGCCTTCTCGGGCGGCTGGCGCATGCGGCTGAATCTCGCGCAGGCACTGATGTGCCGCTCAGACCTGCTGCTGCTCGATGAACCGACCAACCACCTCGACCTCGACGCCGTCATCTGGCTCGAAAAATGGTTGCTCAGCTATCGCGGCACGCTGGTACTGATCTCGCACGATCGCGATTTCCTGAATGCCTGCGTGACCCACATCGCCCACCTCGACGCTCAGAAACTCACGCTCTACACCGGCAACTACGACAGCTTCGAAGACCAGCACGCCGCCCAACTCGCGCAGCAACAGGCCATGTTCGCCAAGCAGCAACGCGAAGTTGCGCACCTGCAGAAGTACATTGATCGCTTTCGCGCCCAGGCCACCAAGGCCCGCCAGGCACAGAGCCGCATCAAGGCGCTCGCGCGCATGGAACGTGTCACCGCTGCGCACGTCGACACACCCTTCTCGTTCAGCTTTCCCGAGCCTGATCGCGCGCCCGACCCCATGGTCACGCTCAAGGAAGTCAGCCTGGGCTACGGTGACAAGGTCATCATCGACAAGCTCAAGCTCGAACTGCGCCCCGGCGCGCGGCTGGGCCTCTTGGGTCCCAATGGCGCCGGCAAATCCACGCTGATCAAGCTGCTCGCTGGCGACCTTGCTGCGCAAAGCGGGACAGCGCTATTCGGCAAGGGTGTGCAGCTGGGCTACTTCGCCCAGCACCAACTCGAACAATTGCGCCCCGACGAGAGCCCGCTGCAGCACCTCATCCGTCAGGAGCCGATGACGCGCGAACAGGATCTGCGCGACTACCTTGGCGGCTTCGACTTCCGTGGCGCACAGGTCGATGCCAAGGTCGGTCCCTTCTCCGGCGGTGAGAAATCCCGCCTCGCCCTGGCCCTGCTGATCCGCCACAAACCCAATCTGCTGCTGCTTGACGAACCGACCAACCACCTCGACCTCGAAATGCGCCACGCACTGACGCTGGCGCTGTCGGAATACGAAGGCAGCATGGTCCTCGTCAGTCATGATCGCGCCTTGCTGCGCACCGTCTGCGACGACTTTCTGCTGGTCGCCGATGGCAAGGCCCAGCCCTTCGATGGCGACCTTGACGACTACCTGCAATGGCTGGACGCACGCCGCGCCTCACAGACCGCCGCCAGCATCGATCAGGACGCTGCTGCCGATAAGGCCAGCCGCCTGCAAGCACGCGCCGATGCAGCCGCCGACCGGCAAGCGAAGCTGCAACGCCGTCGCCCGCTGCTCAAGGAGCTCGAACAGCTCGAACGCAAACTGCAAGGCTGGCAGGGCGAGAAGAAGTTGCTCGACGAACGTCTTGCCGACCCTGCCTTGTATGCGAGCGGTGACAGCGCGCAACTGCAGGGCTTCCTAAAGCGCCAGGGCGAGCTCGCCGCCAGCATCGATCAGAGCGAAGAGCGCTGGCTGGAGATCCAGACCGAGCTCGAAGAGATCGGCGAAATCTGATTCGTCGATAGCGTCGGCGCATCCCCGGCGGCGCGGAATTGACCTCGGTCAAACCGGGCACCCCATCGCCATGGATTACTAGATATAGGCGTCACAACGACGCAAACAACTATATCTAGTAGGAGATAGCGATGCCCGGATTGACAGGAGTCATCAAGCGTGACGGCCGTCTGCTGACCTTTGATGCGGCCAAGATCGAGGCCGCCATCGCCAAGGCGGGCCAGGCCAGCGGGGAGTTCCAGCCTTCGGAAGCAGAGCGCATCACGCGCCTCGTGGTCGACCGGCTCAGCGCACAGGGCGAGCTGGTGCCCACCATCGAGCGCGTGCAGGACACGGTGGAGATCTCGCTGATGGCCGCCGGCTGGTATCGCACCTCACGCGCCTACATCGTCTATCGCGAACAGCGTGCCCGCCTGCGCACCGACCACAAGACCGTTGTCGACGTCGAGCACGCCATCAACGAATACCTCGACCGCCGCGACTGGCGTGTCAATGCCAACGCCAACCAGGGCTATTCGCTGGGCGGATTGATCCTCAACGTCTCCGGCAAAGTGATCGCCAACTACTGGCTCAACCATGTCTACGCCAGGGAGATCGGCGAAGCGCATCGCGAAGGTGACGTGCACATCCACGATCTGGACATGCTGTCCGGCTACTGCGCCGGCTGGTCGCTTCGCACCCTGCTCACCGAGGGCTTCAATGGCGTGCCCGGCAAGGTGGAGTCTGCACCGCCCAGGCACCTCGGCTCGGCGGTCGGCCAGATCGTGAACTTCCTCGGCACGCTGCAGAACGAATGGGCCGGCGCGCAGGCTTTCAGCTCTTTCGACACCTATCTCGCGCCCTTCATCCGCAAGGACAATCTGTCCTACGCGCAAGTACGCCAGTGCATCCAGGAGCTGATCTACAACCTCAATGTGCCGAGCCGCTGGGGCACGCAGACCCCCTTCACCAACCTGACCTTCGACTGGGTGTGCCCGGAAGATCTGCGCGAGCAGATTCCCTACATCGGCGGCGAAGAGATGCCTTTCAGCTACGGGGAGCTGCAGGCCGAAATGGACATGATCAACCGCGCCTACATCGACGTGATGACGGCGGGTGACAAGTTTGGTCGCGTGTTCACCTTCCCTATCCCGACCTACAACATCACGCCGGATTTCGACTGGGATAGCGACAACGCCAATCGCCTGTTCGAGATGACGGCCAAGTACGGCCTGCCCTACTTCCAGAATTTCCTCAATTCCGAGCTCACACCGAACATGGTGCGCAGCATGTGCTGCCGCCTGCAGCTTGATCTGCGCGAGCTCTTGAAGCGCGGCAATGGCCTGTTCGGCTCGGCCGAGCAAACCGGCTCGCTGGGTGTGGTGACAATCAACTGCGCACGCATCGGCTACCTGTGTCAGGGCGATGAAACCGCGCTCTTTGCACGCGTCGACCGCCTGCTCGAACTCGGCCGCGACAGCCTGGAGGTGAAGCGTCAGATCATCCAGCAACTCATCGATGCGGGTCTCTTCCCCTACACCAAGCGCTACCTCGGTACGCTGCGCAATCACTTCAGCACGCTGGGCGTGAATGGCATCAACGAGATGATCCGTAATTTCACGGCAGACCGCGAAGACATCACGACGCGCTGGGGGGAGGCTTTCGCGTTGCGCCTGCTCAACCACATCCGCGGTCGCATGACCGAGTTCCAGGAAGAAACGGGCCACCTCTACAACCTCGAAGCCACGCCTGCCGAAGGCACGACCTACCGCTTCGCCAAGGAGGACCGCAAGCGCTGGCCCGACATCCTGCAAGCCGGCAGCAAGGATCAGCCCTACTACACCAACTCCTCGCAGCTACCGGTGGGCTTCACCGACGACCCCTTCGAAGCCCTGCGCCGGCAAGAGCCGCTGCAGACGCGTTACACCGGCGGCACCGTGCTGCACCTGTACATGAACGAGCATGTGTCCAGCGTCACAGCCTGCAAGAAGCTCGTGCGCCGCTCACTCGAGAACTTCCGCCTGCCTTACATCACGGTTACCCCGACCTTCTCGATCTGCCCCAGGCACGGCTACCTCAAGGGCGAACACAAGTTCTGCCCGAAGTGCGACGAGGAGCTGATCGCGAAGAAACAGGCTTGCTGCAACTGATTTACATCAATGCGTTGCGACGGCTTGCAACGCATCGTCACCGCCCCTGCTAACAAGGAAATAGAGAATGAACGAATTGCATGACTGCACGCTTCCGGCCCACATCCTGCAGGCCAATACACCAATACTTCTGCGTGACGAGGAGCGCACGCGTTGCGAGGTCTGGACCCGCGTAATGGGCTACCACCGGCCGGTTGCCTCGTTCAACGTCGGCAAACAGGGAGAGCACAATGAACGTGCATTCTTTGCAGAGCCTGCCGGGAACTGAATCCAGCAGAGTATCGCTGCGCATCGGCGGCTTCGTTCCCTGCAGCACGCAGGACTGGCCCGACCAGCTTGCCGCCGTTGTGTTCATTGCCGGCTGCCCCTGGCGCTGCAACTACTGCCACAACCCGCATCTGCAAACCGGGCGCGGAGACGAGGCCTTGCATTGGGCGGACCTGTTGCCACAAATCGTCGCTCGCAAAACCTTGCTTGATGGCGTCGTGTTCTCCGGTGGGGAACCGACCATCGACAGCCACCTGCCCGATGCACTGCGCAGCTTGCGCGCCGTCGGCATGGCAACCGGTTTGCATACTGCGGGCTGCTACCCGCACCGGCTCGCGCATGCGCTGCCGCTGCTGGACTGGGTCGGGCTGGACATCAAGGCTCTGCCCGGCGGCTACGATGCCATCACCGGCGTGCCCGATAGCGGGCATCGTGCCTGGACATCGCTGGGGCTTGTGCAGGCTGCGGGTATTGACTACGAAGTACGTGTAACCGCCCACCCCGACTGGCTGCCCGAAGACATGCTGGATCAGCTGCTCGAACAGCTCGCCGCCGCAAACGTGCCGCGTATCGCACTGCAGGCTGGCCGTCTGCCGGGCCGGTCGGGCTATCCCGGCGAACGCGCAGCGTACCGCTTGCCGGCCCTCAGCCGTTGGGCGCGGAACATACCGGGGCTGATACTTCGGGGTTTCTGAACACAGCCGGGTTCATCGCTACAATGGCGGGCCTTTATCTGTCGAAAGTCCTGCCTTGCCGCCCCGCTCCGTTGCCCTGCAGTACGTCCTGCCCAAGCGCGCCATCACGGATTTCGGCCGCTTTGTTGCGTCCAGCCGCATGGGCTGGGTGACAACCCGCATCATCGAATGGTTCGTCGGCAAATATGGCGTCAACATGTCCGAAGCCGCCCAGCCGGATATCACTGCCTACAAGAGCTTCAACGACTTCTTCACGCGGGCCTTGCGCAAGGATGCGCGCCCCATCGCCGATGCGCCATGGGTCTGCCCGGTGGATGGCGCAATCAGCCAGTTCGGCGCGATCAAGAGCGACCAGATCTTCCAGGCCAAGGGGCACAGCTACTCCACCACCGCACTGCTTGGCGGTGACGCCGAGCTGGCCGCCAAGTTCGAGAACGGCAGCTTCGCCACGCTCTACCTCTCGCCGCGCGACTACCACCGCATCCATATGCCCTGCAGCGGTCGCCTGACGCGGATGATCCATGTGCCGGGCGAGCTGTTCTCGGTGAATCCGACCACGGCGCAAGGCGTGCCCGGTCTGTTCGCACGCAACGAGCGCGTGGTGTGCATGTTCGACACTTCGCACGGTCCGCTGGCGCTGGTGCTGGTTGGCGCCACCATCGTCGGCAGCATGTCCACGGTGTGGCACGGCGTGGTCAATCCGCCGCGCCCCGGCAAGATCCGCGAGTGGCATTACGACAAGCAGGACGTCGTACTGCACAAGGGTGAAGAGATGGGCCGCTTCCTGCTCGGCTCGACCGTTGTGTTGCTCATTCCGCAACACCAGATCGAGTTCAATGCGGGCTGGGATCCCGCTGGCGCGGTGCGCGTTGGCGAGGCCATGGGAATTCTGGCGACGTCATGAAAAAAGGGGCCAATGGCCCCTTTTCTTTTGTACCGACGGACAGCGCTTACTTCTTCGCCACCTTGTCGGTCGCCTCAGTGATCGAGCGCTCCAATTCAGCCGGTTGCACGTACCCGCCCAGACGGCTGCCATCGACAAGGAACATCGTTGGCGTGCCATTGATGCGGAAGCGCTTCTGCAGATCCATGTTCTTGGCAATCGGCGTGTCGCACGCCTTGGTACCGCCGACCGGCATCTTGTTATCGACCATCCAGTCATTCCAGGCCTTGGCACGATCCTGCGAGCACCAGATGGCCTCCGACTTCTTCTTCGAATCTTCGGCGAGGATGGGAATCAGGAAGGTGTAGACCGTCGTGTCCTTGATGTTGACCAGATCACGCGCCAGCTTCTTGCAGTACGAGCAGTTGGGGTCCTCGAAAGTCACCAGCACGCGCTTGCCATTGCCCTTGACCTGCTTGATCGCGTTGGCGAGCGGCAGATCGGCGAAATTGATCTGCGACAGCTCCTTGAGGCGATCCGCCGTCACGTTGCGCTTGGCCTTGATGTCGACGAGCGAGCCCGAAATGAGAAAGCCGCCGTTCGGTTCAACATAGAGAATGTCGCCATTGGTCAGCACGACTTCGTAAAAATTGCCGTAACTGGTCTTGGTAACAGAGTCGATGACGTCAGGATTGCTGACCACCTGCTCCACGGCCTTGCGGATTTCCTGTTCCTGCGGCGTCAGCGGCTTCTTCGTGTCCGCCATGGCAGCCGGCATGCTCACCGCTACGCTGATTGCTGCGAGCAGTGCCCGCCAAGTCTTGCTCTTCACTCTGTTCTCCAGTTCTTTTCCAAATCTGACTACAGAAGGCCCGCAGCGTATCGTGTCATCGCTGCACGCACAAACGGCAGTCTGCCCGTAAGGCTCATGCCCGCATTGCGCAACCAGGCCAGCGGCGCCGATTGCACACCAAACAGCTGATGCAGACCGTGTGTCACGCCCTGCAACATTGCCACCTCTTCCACTCTCGCCCGTTCGTACTGACGCAGCACGGACAGCTCACCACAATCCCGGAACGCCGGCAGTGCCAGCAATTTGCCCGCGAGCACCTGCGCGTCCTGGAAACCCAGATTGACGCCATGCCCCGACAAGGGGTGGATGGCGTGCGCCGCATCACCAATCAACGCAACACGCGGTGCCACCCACTCGGGCACGCGCATCAGTCGCAACGGGAATGCCGCTGCAGGCGCCAGCAACTCCAGCTTGCCAAGCACACCTTCCGATGCTTCCGACACTTTGTCCGCCAGAGCTTCAGCACTCAGCGCCAGCAAGGCTTCCGCATGCGCTTGGGGCGTTGACCAGACAATCGACACAAGGTTTCCGGGCAATGGCAAACAGGCCAGCACCCCATCAGCACGGAACCACTGGCTTGCCGTTGCGGCGTGAGGTCGTTCGCACGCAAAGTTGGCGACCAGCCCCATGTCGGCATAGGGCTGCAGGTCGGCAGTCAGGCCGGCCTGCTGACGCACCCAGGAGTTCACGCCGTCAGCGCCAACCACCAGCGAAGCGTGCAGTCGCTGTCCGTCGGCGAGCGCCAGAACAGCGCCCTCCGAGCCAAGCTCCAGCGATTGCGGATCGGCCGGCGTCACGACAGTGATGTTCGGCTGGCGCCTGGCGGTCTGCCACAACTCGTCACCCAACCGGCCACCTTCCACAATCCAGGCCAGCGCGTCCAGACCGGCCTCGTAGGCCGAAAATGCCAACCGGCCACGACTCGCGCCCTCTGCGTCGCCAAACACGGCCATGCGCTCGACGCGCTGCAAGCGTGCGGAGTCTATGTGCTGCCACACCCCGCATTGCTGCAGAAAGCCGACATTGGCGGGGCTGACCGCGTAGATGCGCGCGTCCCAACCGGCAGCGACGACCGGCGCTGCACGATCCAGCAAGGCAATGCGCAGTCGGCTACCACGCAAGGCACAGGCAAGGCTGGCTCCCGCCAGGCCACCACCGACAATCAGAAGGTCAAATTCCATGAAGTATTGCAGGGCGTATTGCAGGGAGAAACAGGCCTTACAGGGCAATGCCGCATCCCGAAGGCGAGCGATTGTGCAGTATGCCCGCCGCAACGTCATGTTGCGGTAGCAGAATGCCTGTCAACGATTCTTACAGTGGGTCTGTGGCGACGCACAAACGAGCGCATTTCGCGTAAACACATCAAGCACTTGCATCCGCCGGCCCGATGCTTGCTTGAAGCCACTCAACCCTTGTGCCCCCCGCGTGGGAGGCACCCCGAAGTTTGGAGATTTGTCTGATGAAATTCCGTTCCCTTATTGCGGCCGCGGTACTGGCCTGCAGCAGTGGCGCCGTGTTTGCCTCCAGTGCCTTTAACTTGGGCGTCGCTGACAACTTCAGTGCCTTCGTGTTCGGCAACATGACGGTGACCGGCTCGACCGACGCCGAGCACTCCGTCGCCGTGCAAGGCAACCTGACCGCCACCTCGGGCGCCTGGACAGCCGCTCAGGGCGGCGCCACCTACTCCAGCGGCGGCAAGGAATGGGCCCTGGTGGTTGGCGGCAACGTTAACTGGACCAGCGGCTCGGTGTCCGACAAGACTGAATCGGTCTACGTTGGCGGCACCATGACGACGGGCAGCGCCTACGACCCCACTCTCGGCCCCGTGCAGAAGGGCGGCACCTCGCCGGTCGACTTCGCCGCCGTCAAGGCTCAACTGGTTGCCGAAAACGCAGCCCTGCTCGGCAAGGCCGCCACTGGCACCACGCTGTATGGCAACAACACCGCCACCGGCGGCAAGGCTGGCGGTTCGGCCAGCACCCTGTACCTGCAAGGCAGCGGCGGCGCGGTCGAGTACTTCACCATCGATAGCAGCCGCCTGACCGCCAACATCTTCAACGAGTTCAACCTCACAGGTGTCGCGGCCGGTTCGACCATCGTCCTCAACATCACGGGTTCGGCCACCGACATCGCGCTGAGCAACATGAACAGCCTCCTCGGCTTCTCGGGCCACCAGACCCTGCTGAACTTCGCCAGCAACGTCAGCAAGCTGACGCTGGGCAGTCTCAACGCCGACGCCGCCGTGCTGGCCTACAACGCCGACGTAACAACGACTTGGGGCAACGAGAACGGCACCATCATCGCCAAGAACTACACCGGCGCCGCTCAGCTCAACGGCGGTCACTACGGCTCGTCGTCTTCGGCGGCGTCCTCCAGCTCGAGCAAGGTGCCGGAACCGGGCACGCTGGCACTGGCCGGTCTGGCCATGGCGCTCATCGCGCGCCGTCGTCGCGCCTGATACCAAGCCTCGTAATAAGCGGTATCGCAAGAAAGCCCCGATCCGGGGCTTTTTTTGTATCCGGCCGCCGGGCACACTCGCAGCATCCCTGTTGCGAAAGCCTGTCATGCCTCAAACCTCCCAAGTACGTATTGCCCTCGTTACCGGTGCCAGCTCCGGCTTCGGTGAAGCCATCGCCCGCCGCCTTGCACAGGCCGGCTGGAAAGTCATCGCCGCCGCACGCCGCGTCGATCGCCTCGAAGCCCTGCGCCAGACCTTCCCCGATCTGATCCATCCGCTGGCGCTCGACGTGCGCGACATCTCCGCCATCGCAGCTGCGGTGGCCTCGTTGCCGGCAGCCTTCCGTGAAATTGATCTGCTGGTGAATAACGCAGGCCTCGCATTGGGCCTTGAAGCCGCGCACGAGGCCAGCCTCGACGACTGGCTGCGCATGATCGAGACCAACTGCCTTGGCCTCGTCGCCGTGACGCGCGCGGTGCTGCCGGGCATGGTCGAACGTGACCGCGGCCAAGTCATCAACATCGGCTCCACCGCTGGTCAGTACCCCTACTTCGGCGGCAACGTCTATGGTGCCACCAAGGCCTTCGTCGATCAGTTCACGCTGAATCTGAAGACAGACCTGCTGGGCACGACCATCCGCGTCACCAACATCGCGCCGGGGCTATCGGGTGGCAGCGAATTCTCGCAGGTGCGCTTCCACGGCAACGAATCGAAAGCGGCCGACGTGTACGCCGACACGACGCCGCTGAATCCGGAAGACATTGCCGACACCGTGGAGTGGCTGGTCAATCGCCCGGCGCACGTCAACATCAACCACATCTCGATGATGCCGGTGTGCCAGGCGCCCGCGGGGCTCAAGGTCAACAAGACAACAAAGGCCTGAACAACGGGGCTCAGGCGTCGCTCTGGCGCCCCGAGTAATCACGCGCAAACTGCCAGGCTACGCGGCCACTGCGCGAGGCGCGCATCTGCGACCATTGCAGCGCCTCGCGACGAATGCTGTCATCCCAGGCTGCCAGCGATACGCCAAATACCGTGAGCCAGTGACGCACAATCTGCAAGTAGGCCTCCTGGTCAAAGCTGTAGAAGCTCACCCACAAGCCGAAGCGGTCGGATAGCGACACCTTTTCCTCGACGGCCTCGCCCGGATGCAGCTCGGCCTCGCCATGACGCGTCTGCAGGTTCTCCGAAAAATACTCGGGCATCAGGTGGCGACGATTGCTGGTCGCGTAGATAAGCACGTTGTCCGGCACCGCTGCGAAGCTGCCATCGAGCACGCTCTTCAGCGCTTTGTAACCCGGCTCACCATCCTCGAAACTGAGATCGTCGCAGAACAGGATGAAACGCTCGGTGCGCTTCCGCACGATATCCACGATGTGCGGCAAATCCACGAGATCGCCCTTGTCGACCTCAATGACTCGCAGCCCCTCTTCGGCGTACTCAGTCAGCACGGCACGCACCAGCGAGCTCTTGCCGGTGCCGCGCGCGCCGGTCAGCAAGACATTGTTGGCGCGGTGACCACGCACGAACTGACGCGTGTTGGCATCGACGCGCGCTTTCTGCTGATCGACGTCCTGCAGGTCCGCCAGATGGATGGCGTGCAGATCGTGCAGAGGCTCCAGCCAGCCGCGTCGCTGATACGTACGCCAGCGATGCGCATGCGCCGACCAGTCCGGCGTTGGCGGCGAGGGTGGCAGGATGGCCTCGAAGCGCGCCATCAGATGCTCAGCGCGCAGCAGCAGGCGCTCGAGGTCAGCGGGGTTCATCTTGCTTCTCCGGCTCAACTGGCGATTGCTCTGTGCGCTGGGGTTGGTCTCCGCGCGACCTGTTCCTCGGCCAGGTCGCCCAGACGATGATCACCAGCAGGCTCAAAGCCACGCCGGCTTCGACAAAAAGAATCCAGGAACCGCTCTCCAGCATGGCGCACTCGCTTCCAGCACAAAGGCGCGAGTATAGGCCCTGCCTCGATACTCGCGAATTTCCGGTCACAACGACAAACTCGCAAGAAATCACAACAAATGTCAGCGCAGTCGCCGTATGTCCCCGACCAATGTGCAACGGCATCGCGCGACACAGGATCTCTCACACCCCGCCAGCATGGGGCCCGTAGACCCGCACGGCATCTCGCTTTGCGCTCGTGCCATAAAGCCAACCACGCGGGCTGGCGCGGGCAAGCCCTGCGGCACTTGGCATAAACCATAACTGTTCAACCACAAACGCGAGTGCTAGGGTCTCGCGCGCTGCATTCCATAACCATAAATGCATCCACAGGTTCTGCCTGCTTCGCAAGACGTTCGACACCACACGAGCGTCACGAGACAGCTTCGCACGTTCCATTGAATGCCTACTCAAAAATCAAGGAGAAATCATGCGTTTCACGCTGGACAAAAAGGACAGGCGAGTCCTGAACTGGGGGGTCACGTGTCTGGGATTGCTGATACTGAGTCAGTCCGCTGCCGCCTTCAACGAGGCGCCCGAACTCGCCGCTGAAGTCAAAGCCGGCAAGCTGCCTCCCGTCGCCAAGCGCCTGCCTGCGCAGCCTGAAGTCATCAAGCCCGTGCAACACGTCGGCACCTACGGTGGCGTGCTGCGCTCGGCACTGCGCGGCAATGGTGACGGCAACGCCATCCTGCGCTTCATCAGCCCGCAAGGCCTGGTGCGCTGGGACAAAGACTTCTCTACCGTCGAGCCGAACCTCGCCGAAAGCTGGAGCGTCAATCCCGATGCCACCGAATTCACCTTCAAGCTGCGCAGTGGCATGAAGTGGTCGGACGGCACGCCCTTCTCGGTCGAAGACATCCTCTTCGCCGTCAACGATCTGGTCGGCAACCCGCAGTTCTTCCCGTCCGCACCGAGCCGCTACACCACAGAAGGCAAATTCGTGAAGGTCGAGAAAGTCGACGACAACACGGTGCGCTTCAAATTCACCAAGTCGTATCGCACCTTCACCGAAGAGCTTGCCACGCCGCTTGGTCAGCATCCGGTGATGTACCCGAAGCACTACTGCCAGAAGTTCCACCCCAAGTACAACACCAAGATCGATGAAGACATCAAGGCCGCACGTGTCGCCGACTGGCCCGCACTGATGCGCCTGAAGTGTGGCGATCTGGAAGTGGTGACGCGCTGGGGCAATCCGGACAAGCCCACAATGGATCCGTGGGTCATCGCAGAACCCTACAACGGTGGTGCCACACGCGTGCTGATGCGCCGCAACCCCTACTTCTGGCAGGTCGACACCGCTGGCAACCAGCTGCCCTACATCGACAAGCTTGAGTTCAAGGTGATCTCGGACATCGAGACCATCATCCTCGCGGTGATCAACGGCCAGATCGACATGCAGATCCGCCACATCTACAACACGCAGAACCTGCCCCTGCTGACCGACAACGCAGCCAAGGGCAAGTACAAGATGTTGCTGCTGCCGGACATCAACGCCACCGGCACCGCAGTGTTCATCAACCAGTCGACGAAGAACGAGAAGTTGCGCGCCCTGTTCCGCAACAAGGACTTCCGCATTGCTCTGTCGCTGGGCATGGACCGCAAGGAGATCAACGACATCGTCTTCCTGGGTCAAGGTGAGCCCTGGCAGATCGGACCGGCACGCGCCAACAAGTTCTACAACGAAAAACTGGCCAAGCAATACACGAACTACGATCCGAAGGCCGCCAACGAGATCCTCGACAAGATGGGCTTCACCCAGCGCGACAAGGATGGCTTCCGCCAGTACCCCGGCGGCGGCAAGATCAGCATGGGCGTCATTGTGAGCCTCGCTTCGCAATACCAGATCGACTTGCTCGAACTGCTGCGCAAGCAATACGCGAAGATCGGCCTCGACCTGCAGATCCAGTCGTCCGAGCGCACGCTGTACTACGACCGTGCCAACTCGAATGACTACGACCTCAGCGTAGACAGCCTTGCCGGTGGTTACGACCCCACGCAGAACCCGCGTGGCTTCCTCGCCATCCACCCGCAGGAATCGCGTCAGAGCCTGCTGTGGGTCAAGTGGTACGAAAGCGGCGGCAAGCAGGGTGAAGAGCCGCCGGCCAGCATGAAAAAGCGCCTGCAGCTCTACGATCAATGGAAGGACGCGAAGACCGAGAAGGAAGCCGACGCCCTGTTCCGCCAGATCCTCGCCATTGCTGCTGACGAGCTCGAAGTGCTGGGCACGGTCTCGCCGCCCAAGGCCAACGGTATCCGCAGTGCACGCCTGCAGAACGTGTATGAAAAGATGCCCTGGGGCTGGACCTACCCGACGCCGGGCCCGTCCCTGCTGCAGCAGTACTACTTCACCAAGTAAGCCGCCACACGACGACCGGCTGCGCCGGTCGTCGCCCTTGCCAGTCCCAGCCACTTTCCAAGGGGCTGGCAAGCCTCCACAATGCGGGCTCCTCAACGCTGTGGCAACGGCCTCCCCGGCCGCCCGAAGCCCGACATGACTCCTGCGTCACGCACCCGCCCGCTGCACCTTCCACTGCACCTCCCGCTCTCCCGCCTGCTGCTGTCTGTGCCAGCCCTGCTCCTGCTCGGCGCCTGCAGCACCACGCCGTCCGTCAACGTTCCCTCAGCACCAGCAACCACTGCAACGGCTACGGCATCCGCAACACCGCCGGTCACAGCCTCGGTCCCGGCAGCCGAGCCCACCACGGGCACGACCGCGCCGCTGAACTGTCCGCCCCCCGCAGCAGCCCCCGTCTGCCAGCCCGAACCGCAAAAACCACCACCTGCAGCCCCCTGGCGCGCTGCCGAATGGGAAGCACTGCCCGGCTGGCAGAGTGACGACCTATCGCAGATGTGGCCTGCGCTGCTCGCCAGCTGCCGCGTGCTCAAAGGCGATATGCAGAAGGCATGGGGCACAAGCTGTACAGCCGCAGCGCAACTGGGCCCCACAGCCAGCACGGCGAACATCCGCGAGTTCCTGCAGGCCAACCTTGCGCCATGGCAACTCATCAACGCCGACGCCAGCGAGACCGGCCTCATCACCGGCTACTACGAGCCCCTGATCCGCGGCAGCCGCACTGCCACCAGCAAGTACGCCACGCCCGTGCTCGGCGTACCGGACGACCTCATCGTCGTGGACCTCGGCGAGCTCTACCCCGAGCTGAAGAACATGCGCCTGCGCGGCCGCATCGAAGGCCGCAAGCTCGTGCCTTACTGGACCAGTGCCGAACTCGACGCCAAGACCGGCACCCTGCCAGCAAAAACCCTGCTGTGGACCGATGATCTTGTCGAGTACGTCTTCCTGCAGATCCAGGGCTCGGGCCAGGTGCAGCTCGAAGACGGCAGTCGCGTGCGCATCGCCTACGCCGACCAGAACGGGCACCCCTTCAAGTCCATCGCACGCTGGCTCATCAACCAGGGCGAGCTCACCGTCGACAAGGCCAGCATGCAGGGCATCCAGGCCTGGGCGCGCAACAATCCCAAGCGCATCCCCGAGCTGATCGCCGCCAACCCCAGCTACGTCTTCTTCCGTGAAGAAGCTGCCAATGGCGAGGGCCCCAAGGGCGCGCAGGGCCTGCCGCTGACAGCCGGCCGCTCCATCGCCGTCGACCCGCGCAGCATCGCCATGGGCACCCCGGTCTTCCTCGCCTTCAACACCCTG
Organism: Viridibacterium curvum; assembly: GCF_039544165.1. Taxonomy (NCBI): domain Bacteria; kingdom Pseudomonadati; phylum Pseudomonadota; class Betaproteobacteria; order Rhodocyclales; family Rhodocyclaceae; genus Viridibacterium; species Viridibacterium curvum. The sequence continues at coordinate 43,642 of NZ_BAABLD010000007.1, read as the reverse complement.
GATGGCAAGCCCGTGCAGCGCCTGATGCTGGCGCAGGACACGGGCGGTGCCATTCGTGGCCGCATACGTGCCGACTTCTACTGGGGCTTCGGCGCCGAAGCCGGCGCCATCGCCGGCCGCATGCGCCAGCAGGGCCGCATGTGGGTGCTGTGGCCACGTGGCAGCCAGCCGCCCGCCATCCCCTGATGATGCGGATTGCGATCAAATCAGCCACCAGCCGATCGTTAGCATGAAGTCATTTTTCTGACCGGAACAGACATGCGCGTCACCGTCGAATCCTTCGTCCGCCAGATGAACAGCGTGCGACGCGTGACCGACTACATCGGCCAGCACATCGACGAAGACTTCACGCTCGCCCGGCTCGCCGACGTTGCCTGCCTGTCGACGTCACAGACGGACCGCCTGTACCAGCGCAAGACCGGTGAGACCCCCTTCACCACCTTGCGACGTCTGCGTCTCAAGCGCGCCGTCGAGCAGATGCGCAACAGCAATCTGTCGCTGCAGGACATAGGTCTTGCTGCGGGTTACGGCTCGCAAGCGGCCTTCACCCACGCCTTCGTGCGTCAATTCGGCTGTTCCCCCACCATCGCCCGCCACCAGCCTGGGCGCGCAGCCATCGCAAGACCAACTACCCTGCGCCTCGTCGTGCTGGAAGACCAGCCCATCATGCGCATCCCCCACAGCGGCGTGCTGTCGCAAGCCTGGCCCGGCGTGCATCGCATGATGGGCGAGCTGTCGGTTGCCGGTGCCACACGCTGGCGCACCTGGCAGACGCTGGACCTGGACCGCCCGTTCAATGCGACCGCATTTGATCGCGTCGACATGCAGTTTTTCGTGCCTGCAAACGGTCAGCCCCACGGCGTGCGCAACGTCGATCACATCATCCTGCCCGGCGGCCTGTACGCCATGTACGACTGCCTGGAAATCGAGCGCCCGCGTTCGCTGCAATTCCTGCTCGAACGCATCGAACGCGAATTGCTGTGTGGCTACACCGGAAAGCATATCTTGCGCCGGGAAATCACCTGTAATGGCTACACCGCGCCACAGGAGCGCCGCATCGCTCTCTACGTGCCGGTCTACCCGCTGCACGATGCACGCCTGAAACGCTGATCGCAATCAAGCCGGCGTATCGCGCGTCGCGACAATGAGGTCTCATACCGGAGACGCGACGATGCCCCTGACCCGCCTTTTCTGCGGCTTGCTGATTGGCCTGCTGCCCCTCACGAACGCTTTCGCGCAGGAGACCCCTGCGCTGCAGACGCGCGTCGACAACGCTGGTTTGCGTCCCATCGCACAGCGCCTGCCTGCCAAACCGGAAGTCATCGTCACGCTTGCCGACGCGCAATACGGCGGCACGCTGCGTAGCGGCCTGCTCGCCGATGGCGACCAGAACGGCATTCTGCGCTTCGTCGCGCAGGGCTTGCTCCGCTGGGATGCAAAGTTCGAACGCGTCATCCCCAACATCGCCGAGTCCTGGCAGAGCAATGCCGACGCCACCCTCTTCACCTTCCGCCTGCGCGCCGGCATGCGCTGGTCCGACGGCACACCGTTCACGGCAGATGACATCGTCTTCGCAATCAACGATGTGCTGGGCAATCGCGACGTGTTCCGCACACTGCCCGATCGCTATCAAGCCGGTGGCGAACGCATGCGTGCCGAGAAGCTCGACGCACAGACCGTGCGCATCCACTTCGCGGCCGGCGCGCGCAGCTTCCCCGAAGAGCTCGCCGGGCCCTACGGCCACCACCCTGTGCTCTACCCGAAACACTACTGCGGCCAGTTCCACGCCGACATCAACCCGCAGGCTGCCGAACTCGCCACACAGGCTGGCCTCGCGAACTGGCCGGCCTTGCTGCGTCAGCGCTGCAGCGATTATGAGACACGCTGGTCCAACCCCGACAAGCCCACGCTCGACCCCTGGGTCATCACACAGCCCTACGTCTTTCCGCCCAACAAGGACAAGACTGCGCCCGTACTGCTGACACGCAATCCGTACTACTGGCAAGTCGACACAGCAGGCCGTCAGCTGCCCTACATCGACACGCTGCACTTCGACCTATTCAGCAGCCCGCAAGCCCTCATCGACGCCGCCGCGACAGGCCGCTTCGATCTGCAGATCCGCGGCATGACCGGCGTGCAGGCCACGCGTCAACTCACGCCCCTGATTGCCAGCGGCAGCCACGCCTGGCTGCGCCTGCCCGACGTCAATGCCTCCGCGGTCGGCCTCTACCTCAACCACAGCACGCTCAACCTGCCGTTGCGCCTGCGCTTCGCCAGCCGCCAGTTCAAGGCCGCGTTATCGCAGGCCATCAATCGTCAGGCGATTGCTGACAAGCTCTTCGACGGCAAGGTGCAGCCCTGGCAGGTCGGCCCACCCGAAGGTCACCGCCTCTACAACGCTACGCTGGCGCACCAGTTCAGCAACTACGACCCGGCCAGCGCCAATCGCCTGCTCGACGAGCTCGGTGGCACCTACCATGACGAAGCCGGTTACCGCCTGCTGCGCAACCAGCGCCTGCGCCTGCGTGCCATCGTCAATATGCAGCCCCCGGTGATGGTCGAAGCACTCAAGCTCATCCAGGCCGACTGGGCCGCCATCGGTGTCGAGCTGCAGATCGACGCGGTCGAGCGCACGCAGAACTTCGAGCGCGCCTTCCGCAACGACTACGACATCAGCGTCGACGTCGCCTCCGGCGGCATCGACCCCACACAGAACCCGCGCGCCTACCTCGCCATCCACCCAAGCGACTCACGCCAGAGCCTGCCCTGGACGCGCTGGTACAACTCGCAAGGCAAGCAAGGCGAAGAGCCTTCTACCGCGATGCAGGCTCGCTACGCACTGTGGGACCGCTGGAAGGCCGCGCCGGATGAAGCCACCGCCGATGCGCTGTTCCGCGACATCCTCGCCATCGCTGCAGAGGAGTTCGAAGTCATCGGCACCGTCACCTCACCGGCCCAGACCGGCATCCGTAGCGCACGTTTGCGCGGCGTTCCTGACAGCATGCCCGGCGCATGGATCTGGCCTACACCCGGCCCTTCCCTGCCGCAACAGTACTTCCTGAAACCCTGAGGGATCAGCGACTTGGTCGCGGCTCTTACAATCACTTACACCTTGCAGTCGGCGGCTTGCCGGGTCCTTCGTTAATGGAAGGGCTGCCGCAGTTCGGGCAGCGCCCACAACACCGCAAGGAGTTCAACCATGAAGTCAGTCCGCAGCATTGTCATCGCCGCCCTTGGCGCTGCGAGTCTGTTTGTCAGTCTGCCGGGTCAGGCCCGCGAGCACGTCGAGATATCCGTGCCGGGCGCCAGCATCCGGCTGCCCGCCCCCCCGCTTCTGCCAGGCGTGAGCGTCCGCCTGCCCGCGCCGCCCCTGCCGGGTGTCGTCATCGTCGATGACCGTCGCGACGGCGGTTATCGCGATGGAGGTTACCGCCATGAAGACTGGCGCCGCGAACGCGATCGCGATGACGAATGGCGTCGTGAGCGTGCCCGCGATGACTGGCGCTATGACCGTCGCCCGCCGCCTTACTACTACGGCCCGCCGCCGCGTCACTACCACCACCATCATCGTGACTACGACCGCTGGTAACCCAGCGGCAGGAGTGAGCCAGAAGGCCGGCGTGATGCCGGCCTTTTTCATGCCTTCTGCATCATCGTTTGCGGCTTCATAAAACTTTACGTTGGCGAAAACTCCCCGCAAGCCGGTCGCCCCAGCATGTGCTCCATGCCAATCCCGGCATGTGTCGATCAGCAAGGAGCCTGCCATGAGCGAACAATCCACCACCCCCACCAACACCCCCGAAACCCCTGAGCATCCGGGCCGCTGCGGTCGCTTCGGTCGCCATCATCACTGCTGCGCGCCTGCCAGCGGCGCCTATCGCTGGGTCCGCCTGTTCGTCATCGCCGGTCTCATCGGTGCGGCGATCTTCACGCACAACGGCCACTGCGGCGAACGCCTGTTCTCGCGCGCCGCTGAGCCCACCGTCGTGCAGGCGCGTGCCGAACGCATGGCCGACCACGTTGCGCGCCGTGTTGACGCCACCGACGCACAACGCGCTGCGCTACGTCTCGGCTCACGCGAACTGGCCAGCGAAGTGCAGCCGCTGATTGCTGCCCACCGGGCCGCGCGCGCCACGCTCTACGCCGCACTGAGCAGCGACAACATTGACGCAGCACGCGTCGAACAGGCGCGCAGCGCACTCGTGCAACAGCTCGACGCCAGCTCACGCCATATCGCCGACAGCATCATCTCCGCCGGCCAGACCCTGACGCCAGCGCAGCGCAAGGCCCTGCTCGAACGCTGGCAGACCGTGAGCCTGTGATGGAAGCGCCCGCCATGCTGATCTGCCCGCACTGCGGGCAGACACGTGCCCTGCACGCACCTGACGGACTGACCGGTGGGCTGACCCTCTACGTCGCCTGCCCGGCCTGCCCCGGCCACTACGACGCAGCCGCCATGCAACGCGCCGCCATGCGTGGCACCATGCACGCGACCCGCACCCACAATGGAAGCAACGCAACGTGGCTGAACGCCTGCTGATGATCGACGACGACGCCTCGCTGGCCACCATGGTCAGCGAGTACCTCGGTGCCCAGGGCCTGCTGCTGAGCGTCGCCGGCACGCTCGCCGAAGGCGAGCGCCTGCTGCGCGAGCAGGCCTTCGATGCACTGATACTCGACGGCATGCTGCCCGATGGTGACGGGCTCGACCTCTGCCGCAAGCTGCGCGCCACATCCACACTGCCCATCCTCATGCTCACCGCACGCGGCGACGAAGTGGACCGCGTCGTTGGCCTTGAGATCGGTGCTGACGACTACCTCGCCAAACCCTTCAGCCCGCGCGAGTTGCTGGCGCGCCTGCGCGCCCTGCTGCGTCGTTCGCAGGGCAACGTGGCGCGCACCGCCGACACCCTGCGCTTTGGCCGGCTGGAGGTGGATGTCGCTGCCATGGTGGCGCGCCTCGATGGAAAAGACCTCAGCCTCACCGCGCATCAGTTCGCTCTGTTGCTCGCACTCGCCCGCCACCCGGGCCGCGTGCTGTCCCGCGATGCGCTGCTGGAACTCGCACGCGGTGACGCACTCGAAGCCTTCGACCGCTCCATCGACGTGCACATCTCGCGCATTCGCGCCGCCATCGAAGACGACCCGAAGACGCCACGCCGCATCCTCACCATCCGCGGGGCGGGTTACGTCTTCACGCTGAAGCAGGACGACATCTGATGGGACTCCTCAGACACCTGCGGCGCCAGCAGAAACGCGAGCAGTGGCAGCAATGGCTGGCCGACAATCCGCAGGTCGCCGACGTGGCACGCTGGCGTCGCCCGCCGCGCTTCATGCGTCACCAATTGTGGCGACAGATCTATGTCGGCTTCATCGTCGTCGTGCTGTTGGTAGTCGCCTGCGGCGCGCTGCTGTTCTCGTCGATGAAGGAGAACGAGCACACTCGCTTCGAAACCCATCTCGTCCCCCTGCTCTCGCGATTGCTCCCCGCCGATGCGCCGCCAACCCTGCAACAGCAGACGCTAGCCGACCTGGCTGCCACCGTGCATGGCAGCGTGGCGCTGTATGCCGCCAGCGGCGAACAACTGGCCACCACGGACGCCAGCCTGCCCACCACGCTGGACGAGATCCGCAGCAAACATCGTCACTTCAACAACCTGCTGCCCCTGCCCGACGGACGCCTGCTGCTGCTGCGCTGGGGCGCGCCACGCACAGCGCTGCTGGGCTGGATCGTATGCGTCGTCCTCATCATCGCCATCGGCACCTGGCCTGTCGCACGGCGCCTCACACGCCGGCTGGAACGATTGCAGACACAGGCCGATGCCTGGGGACGCGGCAACCTGTCAGCACGCATGACGGTCGACGGCTGCGATGAAATATCGGAACTCGCGCGTCGCTTCAACGACGCGGCAACGCGCGTCGAAGCCCTCGTCAGCAGCCAGCGCGCCATGCTCGCTGCCGCATCGCACGAACTGCGCTCGCCGCTCGCGCGCATCCGCATGGCCGTCGACCTGCTGGGCGAACAATCACCGCGCCCCGACCTGCACCAGCAGATCGAACACGACATCGCCGAACTCGACTTGCTCATCGGCGACCTGTTGCTCGCCAGCCGCCTCGCGGATGACAAGCCGCAGATGGACCGACAGTCACTGGATCTGCTCGCCCTCGCGGCTGAGGAAGCGGCACGCACGGGCGCCGAAGTCAGCGGACAATCCGTCCGCATCGAAGCGGACCCACGCCTGCTGCGCCATCTGATTCGCAACCTGCTCGAAAACGCGCGTCGCCATGCGCCCGGCAGCGCTGTAGAGATCGAAGTCGCGACGATGGCTGGCGAGGTCGTGCTGCAAGTCCTCGACCGAGGCCCCGGCGTACCCGAAGCCGAAAGCGAGAAGATCTTCGAGCCCTTCTACCGCCTCGCCGGCAGTCGCGAGAAAGGCGAGGGCTCGGGCTACGGTCTCGCCCTCGTGCGCCGCATTGCCCAGCTGCATGGTGGTAAGGTGCGCTGTCTTGCGCGGGATGGTGGCGGTAGCTGCTTCGAACTGCGCCTGCGCGCTTGATCATGGAGATTCAAGGCATGAAACCTGCCTCTTCAGACTCACCTTCATCACGCAACAGACCACGCGTGGTCATCGTCGGCGCCGGTTTTGGCGGTCTTTCTGCCGCACGCGCCCTCGCCAACGCCCCCGTCGACGTACTGGTCATCGACCGCCGCAACCACCACCTGTTCCAGCCCCTGCTCTACCAGATCGCCACCGCCGGCCTGTCGCCCGCCGATATCGCAGCACCGATTCGCGGCGTGCTGTCCTCGCAGAAGAACGCCAGCGTCATCCTCGGTGAGGTCACGGGCATCGACCTCGCGACGCGCGAAGTGCTCGGCCACAACGCCGTGCGCGACGGCCGCGTCGGCTTCGACTACCTTATCCTCGCCACCGGCGCGCGCCACGCCTACTTCGGTCACGATGACTGGGAGGCTTACGCGCCGGGCCTCAAGACCGTCGAAGACGCCACCGCGATTCGCCACCGGCTGCTGGTCGCCTTCGAGCAAGCCGAGATGATTGACGACGAAACCGAGCGTCGTCGTCTGCTCACCATCGTCATCATCGGCGGCGGACCCACCGGTGTCGAAATGGCCGGCGCCGTCGCCGAACTCGCACGCGCTTCGCTCGCTACCGACTTCCGCCGCATCGACCCGCGTCAGGCGCGCATCATCCTCATCGAAGCCTCGCCACGCGTGCTTGCCACCTTCCCCGAATCGCTGTCCACCGCAGCCGCGCAATCGCTGCAGAAGCTGGGCGTCGAAGTGCGCCTCGGCCAAGCCGTCACCCAATGCGATGCGCAAGGCGTCGAGGTCGGTGGCGAACGCATTGATGCCGCCACCGTGGTATGGGCAGCCGGCGTGCAAGCCTCTGCGGCAGCAAGCTGGCTGGGCGCTGAGGCCGACCGCGCAGGCCGTGTGAAGGTGAATGCCGACTTCAGCCTGCCGGGGCAGCCGGATGTCTTCGTCATCGGCGACACCGCTACGCTCACCGACGCTGCGGGGAAGGTCGTGCCCGGCGTCGCACCCGCCGCCAAGCAGGCCGGCGTGCATGTGGCCAAGGTAATCCGTGCGCGCCTCAATGGCAGCCCAGCACCCGCACCCTTCCGCTACCTCAACTGGGGCAACCTCGCCACCATCGGCCGCCGCGCCGCCGTCGCCGACTTCGGCTGGCTGCGCCTGCACGGCACGATTGCCTGGTGGTTCTGGGGCTTCGTGCACATCTTCTTCCTCATCGACTTCCGCAATCGCCTCGCCGTGATGCTTAACTGGGCCTGGTCATTCGTGACCTTCAAGCGCGGTGCGCGACTGATCACCGGCAACCCGGACCGGCAGGGCTGAAGCGCATGAAGCTGGCCCTGCTGCCCGGCCTCGACGGCACGGGCTTGCTGTTCAAGCCACTGCTGCGCGCCCTGCCGCCGGAGATTGAGCCCATCGTCGTCACCTATCCCGTCGACAAGCCACTCGGTTACGACGCGCTGCTGCCCATTGCGTTGACCGCCCTGCCGGTCGACGAACCCTTCGTGCTGCTCGGCGAATCTTTCGGCGGACCACTCGCCTTGCGCGTCGCAGCGCTGAAGCCGACCGGCTTGCGTGCCGTGGTGCTGTGCGCGAGCTTCGTCACCGGCCCATACTGGTTCGTGCCGCGCATGGTCGCGCACATCATCCCCAGCGCACCGTTCCGGCTGATGCCGCTGATCTCGCGCATCCGCAGCCGCATCGGCGGCTACGACAACAGCGAAGTCGCGCAGCTGTCACAGCAGGCACTGCGCAGGGTCAGCCCTGCCGTGTGGGCACGACGCGTCAGCGAGCTGTTCGCCGTCGATGCACGCGAGCAGCTCCGCAGCTGCCATGTCCCACTGTTGTACCTGCGCGGCGAAAAGGACTTTGTGGTGCCCGCACGCAACCTGCATCGCATCCAGCAGCTGCGGCCGGATATCGAGGTGGCGTACGCGCCCTCACCTCACCTGCTGCTGCAATCCTGTCCTGCAGAGGCCGCAGCAGCGCTCACCGCATTCATTGCGCGACACCGACTGGCAGCCAAATGAAAAGGGCGCCTTACGGCGCCCTTTTTTGCGCTGTCTGTCGAGTGATTACAGCGCAGCCACCACCGCGTCGCCCATCTCGGTGCAGGACACGCGCTTCGTGCCCTCTTCGAAGATGTCGCCGGTACGCAGGCCCGAGGCCAGCACCTTCTTGACGGCGGTTTCGATGCGCGTTGCCGCAGCTTCGTTGGCGAAGGTGTAACGCATCATCATGGCGACCGACAGGATCATCGCCAGCGGGTTGGCGAGGTTCTTGCCGGCGATGTCGGGCGCCGAACCGTGGCAGGGTTCGTACATGCCCTTGTTGTTGGCGTCCAGCGATGCGGACGGCAGCATGCCGATGGAGCCGGTGAGCATCGAGGCCTCATCCGACAGGATGTCGCCGAACATGTTGCCGGTGACGACCACGTCGAACTGCTTCGGTGCGCGCACGAGCTGCATGGCGCAGTTGTCGACGAGCATGTGGGAGAGCTCGACATCCGGATATTCCTTCGAGATCTCGATGATGACGTCGCGCCACAGCTGCGTGGTTTCGAGCACGTTCATCTTGTCGACCGAGCACAACTTCTTGTTGCGCTTCTGCGCAGCCTTGAAGGCCACGTGACCGATGCGGCGGATTTCTTCCTCGTTGTAGATCATGGTGTTGCGACCCACGCGCAGACCACCTTCTTCGCTGATGCCACGCGGCTCGCCGAAGTAGATGTCACCGGTCAGTTCGCGCACGATCATGATGTCCAGACCCGAAACGATTTCGGGCTTGAGCGACGATGCGTTAGCCAGCTCGGGGTACAGCACGGCCGGGCGCAGATTGGCGAAGAGGTTCAGGTCCTTGCGGATGCCCAGCAGGCCGCGCTCGGGGCGCTGCGGGCGCGGCAGCACGTCCCACTTCGGGCCGCCGACCGCAGCGAGCAGCACGGCATCCGCAGCGCGGGCGGCCTTCTGCGTGGCGGGCGGATAGGGTTCGCCGGTCGCGTCGACCGCGGCACCACCGAGCAGCGCTTCTTCGAGCTCGATGTTCATGCCTTCCTTCTTGAAGACATCCAGCACGCGCAGGGCTTGCGCCATGATTTCCGGGCCGATGCCATCGCCGGGCAGATAACAGATTTTCATTCGTGATCCTTCAATGGGTAGGGTGCGCACTGCGCACCGGATTTTTGTTGTGGGCAGAATGGTGCGCGGTGCGCACCCTACTCTTTCTCGTGCGTCAGGTGCTTGACCAGCGCGTGCTCACAGGCCTTGAACAAGGCATAGAACGCAACGCTGAGGTAGGCGTTGAGCAACAGGCCGAGCAACTGATCGAGCGCGCCGTCCCGCACCACCCTCCAGCCATGCTCAACGAACAGGTTGAGGTTGGCGCGGAAGATGACGAACAGGTTGTAGGACGTCACGCCGAACAGGATGAAGAAAACACCCGTGAGCACGAAGGTGACCCACGGGCGATTGTTCAAGGTGTTCAGCCAGATGCTGCGCACGCGCTTCATGCCGGTGTTACTGCGCGAACAGCCAGGGTTGAGCGGCCTTGTGCCTGGCTTCGAACGCACGGATTTCGTCCGCGTGCTGCAGCGTCAGGCCGATCTCATCGAGGCCGTTGAGCAGGCAGTGCTTGCGGTGCGGCGTGATGTCGAAGCCGAACGAGAAGCCCGAGGGCGTCGTCACGGTTTGCGCTTCGAGGTTCACGTCGAGCTTGTAGCCCTCGGTCGCTTCGCACTCCTTGAACAGGCGATCCACGATCTCGGCAGATGCGACGATGGGCAGCAGGCCGTTCTTGTAGCTGTTCGAGAAGAAGATGTCGGCAAAGGACGGCGCGATCATCACGGAGAAACCGCAGTCTTCGATGGCCCATGGCGCGTGTTCGCGCGAGGAGCCGCAACCGAAGTTGTCGCGGGCGAGCAGCACTTGTGCGCCCTGGTAGCGCGGCTTGTTCAGCACGAAGTCCATGTTCTTCGGACGATTCGTGCAGTCCATGCCGGGCTCGCCGTGGTCGAGGTAGCGCCACTCGTCGAACAGGTAGGGGCCGAAGCCCGAGCGCTTGATGGATTTCAAGAACTGCTTCGGGATGATCGCGTCGGTATCGACGTTGGCGCGATCGAGCGGGCACACGAGGCCGTTGATCTGTTTGAAGGCTTTCATCGTATTTTCCTTGATGATGAGGCCCTCACCCCAACCCCTCTCCCGCAGGGAGAGGGGCTTTTGAAACCCTCGCCCTGTGGGAGAGGGTGGTGCGAAGCACCGGGTGAGGGCCAGATTTTCATGCTTGACGCACGTCGACGAAGTGACCGGCGATGGCGGCAGCGGCAGCCATGGCGGGGCTCACGAGGTGGGTGCGACCACCGGGGCCCTGACGGCCTTCGAAGTTGCGGTTGGAGGTCGAGGCACAACGCTCGCCCGGCGAGAGACGGTCTGCGTTCATTGCGAGACACATCGAGCAGCCCGGCTCACGCCATTCGAAACCGGCTTCGATGAAGATCTTGTCCAGACCTTCCTCTTCGGCCTGACGCTTGACGATGCCGGAGCCCGGCACAACCATCGCCAGCTTCACGTTGCCAGCGACCTTCTTGCCCTTGGCAACGACAGCCGCGGCGCGCAAGTCTTCGATACGCGAGTTGGTGCAGGAGCCGATGAAGACCTTGTCGATCTTGATGTCGGTGATTGGCATGTCAGCCGTGAGGCCCATGTACTTGAGTGCGTTCTCGATGCCGGTGCGCTTCGTAGCATCCTTCTCGTTGGCAGGGTTCGGCACCTTGCCGCCGACGGCCAGCACCTGCTCGGGAGAAGTGCCCCAGGTGACTTGCGGCTCGATGCTGGCGGCGTCGAGTTCGACGACGGCGTCGAACTTCGCATCCGCGTCCGAGTGCAGCGTGTTCCAGTAGGCGACGGCCTTGTCCCAGGCTTCGCCCGTGGGCATGTTGTTGCGACCCTTGAGGTAGGCGATGGTCTTGTCATCCACACCGATGATGCCGGCGCGCGCGCCCGCTTCGATGGCGAGGTTGCAGACCGTCATGCGGCCTTCCATGGAGAGCTCGCGGAACACGGAGCCCGCGAACTCGATGCAGTAGCCCGTGCCGCCGGCGGTGCCGATCTTGCCGATGATGGCGAGCGCCACATCCTTGGCGGTGACGCCCAGACCCAGCTTGCCTTCGACCTTGACGAGCATGGCCTTGGACTTTTTCTGAATGAGCGTCTGCGTCGCCAGCACGTGTTCGACTTCCGAGGTGCCGATGCCGTGCGCCAGCGCACCGAAAGCGCCGTGCGTCGCGGTGTGGCTGTCACCACAGACCACCGTCATGCCGGGCATGATCGCGCCGTTCTCGGGCGCGATGACGTGGATGATCCCCTGGTTCTTGTGCTTGAACGGGAAGTACATCAGCGAACCGAATTCCTTGATGTTCGCGTCCAGCGTGTCGACCTGGGTCTTCGAGATCGGGTCTTCGATGTCGCGATCCCAGTTGTTGGTCGGCGTGTTGTGGTCGGGCACAGCCACCACGGAGGTGTTGCGCCAGGCCTTGCGACCGGCCAGACGCAGGCCTTCGAAAGCTTGCGGGCTGGTCACTTCGTGCACGAGGTGACGGTCGATGTAGAGGAGGCAGGTGCCGTCCTGTTCCTGACGGACCACATGCGGGTCCCACAACTTGTCGTAAAGCGTCTTGCCTGCCATGGCAGCTCCTTGGCTAAAACAGGGGGAAAAACCGTGCGCCGGATCGAGCATTCACGATAGACCGCACAGTGCAGGCGCGCATGGTAGAACTGCGCCAGTACCAGAACAAGGCTATTGGTTATACTGGTATTGAGAGTACCAGTGAGGAGTGAGGAGTGAGGAGTGAGGAGTGAGGAGTGAGGAGTGAGGAGTGAGGAGTGAGGAGTGAGGAGTGAGGAGTGAGGAGTGAGGAGTGAGGAGTGAGGAGTGAGGAGTGAGGAGTGAGGAGTGAGGAGTGAGGAGTGAGGAGTGAGGAGTGAGGAGTGAGGAGTGAGGAGTGAGGAGTGAGGAGTGAGGAGTGAGGAGTGAGGAGTGAGGAGTGAGGAGTGAGGAGTGAGGAGTGAGGAGTGAGGAGTGAGGAGTGAGGAGTGAGGAGTGAGGAGTGAGGAGTGAGGAGTGAGGAGTGAGGAGTGAGGAGTGAGGAGTGAGGAGTGAGGAGTGAGGAGTGAGGAGTGACCAGTGAGGAGTGAGGAGTGAGGAGTGAGGAGTGAGGAGTGAGGAGTGAGGAGTGAGGAGTGAGGAGTGAGGAGTGAGGAGTGAGGAGTGAGGAGTGAGGTGACGGCCCGGCGCAAGGAGCTGGGGGAATTCCTGCAGGTGCTGAGAGCCCGCAGCGCGCCGGAGGCCTTCGGCTTTCCCGCCGGCAGCCGACGCCGCACGGTCGGGCTGCGGCGCGAAGAGGTCGCCCAGCTCGCCGGCATCAGCGCCACCTGGTACACCTGGCTGGAACAGGGCCGCGAGGTGAATGTGTCCGCCGAGGTGCTGGGGCGGCTTGCCCAGTCATTGCAGCTCACCCGCTCCGAACGCGCCTACCTGTTCGAGATGGCCGGCCGCCGCGACGCGCAGGAACACGCCTCGCACGAAGACACGGCCCCGGCCGCGCTCATTGCCGTGCTCGACGACATCGCCGCACCCGCCTACATCATGGGGCGCTACTGGGACCTGCTGGCCTGGAACAAAGCCGCAGCGCAGCTCTTCACGGGTTGGCTGGACCAGAAGCAGGAACGCACGCCCAACCTGCTGCGTTTTGTCTTCCTCGACCCCGCCGCGCGCAGCCTGCTGGTCGACTGGGACGTGCGCGCGCGCCGGAACACCGCCGAGTTCCGCGCCGACTGCCGCACGCGCCTCGACGAGCCCGCGCTGCAACAGCTCGTCGATGAACTCACACAAGGCAGTGAAGAATTCGCACGCTTCTGGAAGCAACATGATGTGCTCGAACGCCAAGGCGGCCAGCGTGACTTCCGCCACCCGAAACGCGGTCTCGTCAGCTACCTGCAGGTGACCCTGCGTCCGGTCGAACAGGAGCAGCTGAAGCTGGTGATGCTCACCTCCTTACGCTGATCACTTGGAAGACTGCGGGCAGGCAACCGGGCGGGCAGCGAAACGCTGTCGTCTCCAGGCCCGCATGACGCGGGAACCCGACGGCCTTCCAGCGTTCTGACCTATCGCAGGGCATGCACAGGCGGCACAATACGCGCCCAAAACCTCGGGGCGCCGCCGCGCACCCAGCCCTGCCAGACAACAGAAGGAGAGAAACCGATGCCATCCCGTCTCATCAAAGCTCGAACCCTGCTCAGCCTCGTTGCCGCCTTGGCCGGCCTTGCCACAACGGCTCATGCCGACCAGAACATCAGCTTGCGCACCTTGCAGTCGCTGCCTGAAGTGCAGGCCACGCTGGATCCCGCGATTCGCATGCTGTGGCTGGACGAAGCCCCTCCAGCCCTTGTCGAAAGCACGCCAGTCGCGAACTACAACGCCACCGGCATCAGCGTGATCCCGTTCAACGTCGACGAATCGCACTGCCACGAAGCCTTCGTTCGCGTCCTCAAGAACATGCTGGAGACCGCCCGCACGGCCGGCTACGACGTCATCTACGACATCCGCCCCGCGCTCAAGGATGGCCCTGCGAACAGCACTGCCGCCGTCTTCTGCAGCACCAGCCCGACGACGGCTCGCGTGTTCTTCACCGCAAGGATGGGCATGACCCAGAACGCGCGCACGCGCGCTGACAGCATCGATCGCGAAGCCGAGCGCCTCGCCATCAACGCCAATCGCCCAGCCGCCAAGGGCGCGCTTTACATCCCGTTTGCGCCCATTATCGAATCGCCTGAGATTCGCGATCTGCTCGGCAACGACGTGAGCCTCGTGCTCGGCAGCCAGAACCCGCCCGCCTACGCCCTGCGCTATGGTCCGATCACCTACTCGGAATCGGCCGACAGCAACGGCAAGACGCCGACCGAAACCTGCCAGGCGGCAGCCATCGCCACCCTGCGCAGCATGATCAAGGATGCCCGCGCCAACCGCTACAACGGACTGATCCGCGTGCGCAGCTATCTCAATAACCAGATTGCCCCCTCGCCCACAGATATCGAGTGCGAAGCCGGCAACCGCAGCGCCAAGGTCGTTCTGCGCACCATCCTGATCCAGAAGAAGTGAGCCCCTGCCCTGCAGCTGCCTGTGCAAGTGCCACCGGCAGCTGCAGGGCTTGAAATCGCCAGCCGCAGCGCCAACTGCATCGGTGAGCGGGAACCATCCTGATACGAGGCCACCATGCCAACCCGCAGCGAACGCGTCGCCGTCATCGGCGCCAGCAACAACCCCGAGCGCTACGCCAACAAGGCCATGAAGATGCTGGCCGACTACGGCCACGAGCCCGTGCCGGTAGCGCCCGCCGTGGCCACGGTCGAAGGGCGCCCGGCTTATGCCACGCCCGCTGCCGTGCCAGACAAGGTAGACACCGTGACGATGTACGTCGGCCCCGCGCGTCAGGGCGCTCTCATCGACGGCATCATCGCGCTCGCTCCGCGCCGGGTGATCTTCAACCCGGGCACCGAAAATCAGGCCTCGTACGACAAGCTCGACGCCGCCGGCATCGAACACTTCGAAGCCTGTACGCTGGTGCTGCTTCGCACCGGCCAGTTCTGACGCAAGCCCGGCCGGGCGCGAAGCTGCCCGGCCCGCGAGTGGCCTACAATGGCGCCTCTTTTCAGGAGCGCCCCCATGACCGACCGCTACGCCATCATCGGCAACCCCATCGCCCAGGCCAAATCTCCCGCATTGCAGATGGCCTTTGCCAAGGCGAACGGGCAGGACATGGAGTACGGCGCGATCCTCGGCGAGCCAGGCAAGTTTGCCGAAGCGATACGTGAATTCCAGCGGCAAGGCGGCAAGGGCATGAACATCACCATGCCGTTCAAGCTCGATGCCTTCGCGCTGGCTGACGAACTTACCGCCCGTGGCCGCGCGGCAGGCGCCATCAACATGTACACGCTGCGCGCCGACGGCACGATCCTTGGCGACAACACGGATGGTTTCGGCATCGTGCGCGACATCACCCACAACCTGGGCTGCGCGATCCATGGCCGCAAGGTGCTGCTGCTGGGCGCAGGCGGTGCCGTGCGCGGCACGCTGCTGCCCTTGTTCGCCGAAGCCCCCGCCGAAGTTTTCATCGCCAACCGCACGGCCAGCAAGGCCGTCGAGCTGGCCGACGAATTTGGCGCCGAAGCGGGCAGCACCAAGCTGGCCGGAGGTGGCTTTGCGGACATCCCCGGTGGCTTCGACATCATCATCAACGGCTCGGCGTCGAGCATGACGGGCGACGTGCCGCCGCTGGCACCTGCGGTCTGGCAGGCCGCACAGCTGGCCTACGACATGGCCTACAAGAAGGAGCCGACGGCCTTCGTGCTCGCCGCGCGTGAAGCGGGCGTGAAGCAGACGGCAGACGGCCTCGGCATGGTCGTCGAGCAGGGCGCCGAGTGCTTCTTCCTGTGGCGCGGCATCCGTCCCGACACGGCCCCGGTGATCGCTGCCCTGCGTGCCGCCTGATGGCCGGCCCGCAGAAACCCGGACCCAAGCGGTCGGCCCCGCCGCGTCAGCCCGGCTCAGCGCAAGCTGACCGTCCGCGCACCGAGCAAGGCGCGGCACGTCGCCTGGCCAACAAGGCGGCGCGCGATCAGCGCCAGACCGTTGCCCTGCCGCCGCTGCCCGCTGACTCACTGGCCCTCGCGCTCACCATCGCGGCCGAAGGCCTTGCCAAGGTGCGCGGCGGCCAGGCACTCAATGACGGCCTTGCCTCGCTGTGGGCACCCTACCCGGACCTGCCCGCCAGCACGCGTGGCGCTGCACAGGACATGCTCTACGGCACGCTGCGCGACTATGCCCGCAGCGAGGTCATGCTGCGCCAGCTGATGCAGCAGGCGCTCACCGAGCCGGTCATCGACGGCCTCCTGAGAGTCGCTCTGCATCGCCTGGAGGCGCGCCCGGATGCCGCCCACACCATCGTCGATCAAGCCGTCGAAGCCTCCGCACGCATTGCACGGGGCGGGCTCAAGGGCCTCACCAACGGCGTGCTGCGTAACGCCCTGCGCCAGTGGCCAACCCTGATCGCTGCCGCAGATCGCGACGACGAGGGCCGTTACCGTCATCCGCGTTGGTGGATCAATGCCACGCGCCGTAACCACCCGGAGCACTGGCAAGCCATCCTGCAGGCTGCCAACACGCATCCGCCGATGTGCCTGCGCATCAATCGGCGCGTCACCACGCTTGCGGCAGAACAGACCCTGCTGCGGGAAGCCGGCATCGCCACGCGCGCGCTGGGTGACTGGGCGCTCTTGCTTGAGAAACCCATACCCGTCGCCAGCCTGCCCGGCTATGCCGACGGCCGCCTCTCGGTGCAGGATTGGGGCGCCCAGCAAGCGGCCACCTTGCTCGACCTGCAAGCCGGCCAGCGCGTGCTCGATGCCTGTGCTGCCCCCGGCGGCAAGACCGCCCACATGCTGGAACTGGCCGACATCGAACTCACCGCGCTGGACGCAGACCCGCAGCGCGCCCGCCGCGTCAGCGACCAGCTGGCGCGCCTCAGCCTGAATGCCACGGTGCAGGCCGCCGACTGCCGCGACGCCAGCCTGTGGGACGGCCAGGCCTACGACCGCATCCTCGCCGACGTGCCCTGTTCAGCCTCAGGCGTTGTGCGCCGCCACCCGGACATCAAATGGTTGCGTCAAAGCGAGGATGTTGCGGGTTTTGCAACGCTGCAAGCCGAAATTCTGGATGCGCTGTGGGCAAGGCTGGCTCCGGGCGGGAAAATGCTTTATGTGACCTGTTCCATCTTTGCTGACGAGAACAGCCTGCAAGTTGCGCGTTTTGCAGCGCGTCATAACGATTGCCAGCGTCTGGCCTTCGATGACGGTCTGCCCGAGCGCCGCCTGCTGCCCGGTCCGGAACATGACGGTTTCTATTTCGCCCTGCTGCAGAAGCGCTAACCGGCGCCATCGCATCCTGCGCTGGCTGGGCATGCTGCTGTGCCTGCTGTTCGCGCAGGGGCTGCTGGCGGACACTCCCCGGCCGCTGGACTTCCACTACACGGAAGTCGTGCTCGTCGATAACGCCTACTTCCTCAACGCCTCGCTGTCGGGCGATGCGCCGCAACGCGTTGAAGAGCTGGTGCAGGCCGGCGTCGTGATCCCCTTTGTCGCCGAGTTCGTGCTGAGCCGACCGCGCTGGTACTGGTTCGACGAGGTCATCGTCGAGCGCGCGCTGGACATCAAGCTGTCGTACCACGCCCTGACGCGCCAGTACCGCCTCAGCACCGGCGGGCTTTACCGCAGCTTCAGCAGCTTTCCGCAGGCTTTTGCGGCCTTGCGCGCACTGCGCAACTGGCAGGTGGCCGAACGTACCCAGCTGACGCCGGGCGAGTCCTACAACGCGGCAGTGCGCTTGCGGCTGGATATCGGGCAGCTCCCCAAACCCTTCCAGGTCGCAGCCATCGGCAAGAAAGATCTCGCCGTGATGACGCCCTGGTCGCGCTGGACTTTCCTAGCCGGGCCGCGTTGATAGAGCGAGAGCGCCTGTGGAGATCGCCGCCTTCCCCCCCTCTCCCCCAACCCCTCCCCCTCATGGGGAGGGGAGCTTCGTGCGCCGCTTCGCGGCGACTATAAATACTGATGCGTAACCGCAACATCCGCCGCCTCGTCGTCCTCACTACCCTGCTCGGCGCGGTGCTGCTGCTGTTGCTGGCCTTTGCCGGCGCCAACACCACGGCCTTCGCCGAGAACTATCCGCTCCTGCTGGGTGCCAACGGCCTCGTCGCCCTGGCCCTGTTCATCCTCGTCAGCGTGCAGCTGCGCACGCTGTGGCAGGAATATCGCCAGCGGCAATTCGGCTCACGGCTCAAGCTCAAGCTGATCGGGATGTTCGTGCTGCTGTCGGTGTTGCCGGGCAGCATCATCTACTTCGTGTCGGTGCAATTCGCCGTGCAGTCGGTCGAGTCCTGGTACAACGTGAAGGTGGATACGGCGCTCGAAAACGGCCTGTCGCTGGGCCGCAGCGCGCTCGACGCGCTGCTTGACCAGCTCGCCGAACGCACGCGCAGCGCCGCCCTCGACCTCGGCGAGAGCGGTCAGACGCCCAGCCTGCCGGCCCTGACCCGTTTGCGCAGCAATCTCGACGTGGCCAACATCAGCGTGCTGTCCTCCAGCGGCCGCGTCATGGTGTCGGCTGGTGAGGAGATGCGCCTGCAGGTCGAGTCCCCCGAACCCGCACAGCTGCGCCAGGCACGGCAGACACAGGGCTGGCGCGCGGTGGAGTCAGACGGCCGCGAAGGGTTGATCCTGCGCGTCGTGGTGCCCATCCCGAGTCGCCACTACATTACCGACAGCCTGCTGCTGCAGGTCATGCAGCCGGTGCCAGAATCGCTGGCCAGCAGCGCCGAGGGCATCCAGACCCTGCACCAGGAATACCAGGAGCTGCTGCTCGCGCGGCAAGGCCTCAAGCAGATCTACATCATCACCCTGACCCTGGGGCTGCTGCTGGCCGTGTTCGCCGCCGTGGCCATTGCATTCGTATTCGCGCGCTCGCTGTCCGCCCCGCTATCCATCATTGCCGAGGGTACGCAAGCCGTCGCGTCCGGCGACTTCTCGCCACGCCAGGCTTTGCCTGCGCGCGACGAGCTGGGCGTACTGACGCAAAGCTTCAACCGCATGACGCGCCAGCTGCTGGAGGCGCGCGCGCTCGCCGAGAAGAACTCGGCTGCCGTCAGCGCGGCACGTGCCTACCTCGAAAGCGTGCTGACCAACCTCTCGGCCGGCGTGCTGGCCTTCTCGGCCGATGGTCGCCTGCGTGCCGCAAATCGCGGCGCCCTGACCAGCCTGCGCGACGACCTCGAAACCGTCGCCGACATTCCGCTCACCGACTGGCCAGTGCACACAACTTTCCGCGACGCCGTGCTGACCGGCTTCGCCGAGCGCGAGGGCGACTGGCAACAGCAGATCGACATCGACCACGGCGGTGGCGAAGTGCAAACCCTGCTGTTGCACGGCTCGCGCCTGCCTGCCGATGGCGGCTTCGTGGTGGTGTTCGACGACATCACGCAGCTCATCTCGGGCCAGCGCAATGCGGCCTGGGCCGAGGTCGCCCGGCGCCTCGCACACGAAATCAAGAATCCGCTCACGCCGATCCAGCTCGCTGCAGAACGATTGGAGATGCGCCTCGCTGAACAGCTCGACGACAAGGGCCGCGACATGCTGACGCGCGCCACGCACACCATCGTCAACCAGGTCGAGGCGATGAAGACGCTGGTGAACAGCTTCCGCGACTACGCCCGCCTGCCACCACCAACGCTGGCCAGCGTCGACCTGAATGAGCTGGTGCGTGACGTGCTGGTGCTCTACGAGAACACACCGCAACGCATCCGCATACAACTCGGTGACGGCCTGCCGCTGGTGCGCGCCGACGCCAGCCAGCTGCGCCAGGTCATCCACAACCTGTTGCAGAACGCCCAGCAGGCACTCGGCGACAAACCCGACGCAGCGATCCACCTGACGACCCGCCACGATGGGCGCCGCGTCGAACTGCAGCTGCGCGACAACGGCCCGGGCTTCCCGCAAGCCATGTTGTCGCGCGCCTTCGAACCCTATGTAACGACCAAGCCCAAGGGCACAGGCCTGGGCCTCGCCATCGTCAAAAAAATCATCGACGAGCACCGCGGCGAGATCAGCCTGGGCAACGCCACCGAAGGGGGCGCCGAGGTCTGCATCCGCCTCGCGCCGGCCTGAACCCCGCACCGCCAACTTGGTGCGGCCAGCACCGTCAAGGCGCAAATCGCTTCGGCGCGATCGCCCTCTCGCCCTTGTCCACCAATAATAATCAATGACTTGGCATCGCCGGTCTACATGGCACACGCGTTGCTTGCCTCAGATCAATCGCGACAATGCCCCAGGGCGCGTGGTTTCCTGCAACGGCGCTGGAAATTACGGATCAATGGCGATCTCTGTCAAAGCTGAATTCGATTCATCAGGGGCTCCTGCCCCGGCTTTCTAACAGAGGTATCACATGCGCAAGCTCAAGCTCGTCATGGTCGGCAACGGCATGGCCGGCGTCCGCACTCTTGAGGAACTCATCAAGATTGCGCCCGACATGTACGACATCACGGTATTCGGCGCCGAGCCCCACCCGAATTACAACCGTATCCTGCTCTCGCCCGTGCTCGCCGGCGAGATGACCATCAAGGACATCATCCTGAATGACCTTGACTGGTACAAGGACAACGGCATCACCCTGCACACCGGCAAGAAGATCACCACGATCGACCGCAAGGCACGCAAGGTCGTTGCCGATGACGGCACCGAAGCCGAGTACGACCGCCTGTTGCTGGCCACCGGATCCAACCCCTTCATCCTGCCCGTTCCGGGTAAGGACCTGCCGGGTGTCATTTCCTACCGCGACATTGCCGACACCGACGCGATGATTGCTGCGTCGTCCACGCACAAACATGCCGTCGTCATCGGCGCTGGCCTGTTGGGCCTGGAAGCCGCCAACGGCCTTGCGATCCGCGGCATGGATGTGACCGTGGTGCATATCGGCAACTGGATCATGGAGCGCCAGCTCGACAAGACGGCTGGTTTGCTGCTGCAGAAGGCGCTCGAAGCCAAGGGCATGAAGTTCAAGCTGCCTGCGCAGACGGCCGAGCTCGTCGCCGGCGCAAGTGGGCGTGTGGCCGCAGTGAAGTTCAAGGACGGCGAAGAGATCCCGGCCGACCTCGTCGTCATGGCTGCCGGCATCCGCCCCAATACCGAACTGGCCGAGAAAGCAGGCCTGCACTGCAACCGTGGCATCGTCGTCAATGACACGATGCAGACCTACGATCCACGCATTTACTCGGTTGGCGAATGCGCCAACCACCGCGGTATCGCCTACGGCCTCGTTGCGCCACTGTTCGAACAGGCCAAGGTGGCCGCGAACCATATCGCCATGTACGGCATAGGTCGATACCAAGGCTCGGTCACCAGCACCAAGCTCAAGGTCACCGGCATCGACGTGTTCTCGGCTGGCGACTTCATGGGCGGCGAAGGCACGGAAGACATCGTGCTGTCTGACCCCGGCGCGGGCGTCTACAAGCGCGTGGTGATCAAACAAGACAAGATCGTGGGTGCCGTCATGTATGGCGACACCGTGGATGGCTCCTGGTACTTCCAGATGATGAAGGACGGCCAGGACATCCACGAAATCCGCGACCACCTTCTGTTCGGCAAGTCCCACCTGGGCGACGTAGGTCACAAGGGGCAGAACTCGGCCGCTTCCCTCCCCGACACGGCTGAAGTCTGTGGCTGCAACGGTGTCTGCAAGGGCACCATCGTGAGAGCGATCAAGGAAAAGGGCATCTTTACGCTTGAGGACGTTCGCAAGCACACCAAGGCCTCCAGCTCCTGCGGATCCTGCACGGGGCTTGTCGAACAGATCCTCGCGTCAACCATCGGTGGTGCCTACACGCCAGCCGATTCGAACAACAAGGCGGTCTGCGCCTGCACCGATCACTCGCATGGCGAAGTACGCAAGGCCATCTACGACCAGAAGCTGCTGAGCATCCCTGCCGTGATGCACGCCATGAACTGGAAGACGCCCAACGGCTGCGCGACCTGCCGCCCTGCGCTGAACTACTACCTGATCTCGAGCTGGCCGCACGAGGCCCAGGACGATCCGCAGTCGCGCTTCATCAACGAGCGTGCGCACGCCAACATCCAGAAGGACGGCACCTATTCGGTGGTGCCGCGCATGTGGGGCGGCCTCACCACGCCCGATGAACTGCGTGCCATCGCCGACGCCGCCGAGAAGTACAAGGTGCCGACCATCAAGGTCACGGGCGGCCAGCGTATCGACTTGCTGGGCGTGAAGAAGGAAGATCTGCCGAAGATGTGGGGTGACTTCGCCAAGGCCGGCATGGTCTCGGGCCATGCGTATGGAAAAAGCCTGCGCACAGTGAAGACCTGCGTCGGCGCCGAGCACTGCCGCTTCGGCACGCAGCGTTCGATGGACATGGGCGTCAAGCTTGAGAAGATGTTGTTCGGCATGTGGTCGCCGCACAAGGTCAAGCTGGCCGTCTCCGGTTGCCCGCGCAACTGTGCCGAAGCCGGTATCAAGGACGTGGGCGTGATCGGTGTGGATTCCGGTTACGAGCTCTACGTCGCCGGTAACGGCGGCATCAAGACCGAAGTTGCCGAGTTCTTCTGCAAGGTCAAGACCGACGAAGAAGTCATGGAGTACTCGGGCGCCTTTCTGCAGCTCTATCGCGAAGAAGGCTACTACCTGGAGCGCACAGTGCACTACGTGCAGCGCGTGGGCCTCGATTACGTAAAGAGCAAGGTTGTCGAAGACGCCGAGAATCGCAAGGCTCTCTACGAACGCATGCTGTTCG
The DNA here is from genome assembly GCF_039544165.1 of Viridibacterium curvum. NCBI lineage: Bacteria > Pseudomonadati > Pseudomonadota > Betaproteobacteria > Rhodocyclales > Rhodocyclaceae > Viridibacterium > Viridibacterium curvum. The sequence continues at coordinate 20,684 of NZ_BAABLD010000007.1, read as the reverse complement.
CCTTCCAGAACTACAAGGATCCGTGGCTGGAGCGTAGCGACGTTGCTGGCGAAGCCGAGCTGAGGAAACCCTTCGAAGATTTCGCGGTGTGAGGCCTGCCATGAACGACTGGGAAAAGACCTTCACGCACGACGACGAAAACACACAGGGCTGAGCGCAACCTGCCGCCGCCTGACTCCACACCTCTGCACTGACACGCCATGACCGACTGGAAAAGAATCTGCCCCCTGACCGACATCCCCGTACTGGGGTCACGCGTCGTCAAAAGCGAGAAGCATGGCGATATCGCCATCTTTCGCACCTCGGACGATGAAGTCTTTGCGGTGCATGACAAGTGCCCGCACAAAGGCGGCCCGCTGTCGCAAGGCATCGTGCACGGCAAAATCGTAACATGCCCATTGCATAGCTGGAAGATCGAGCTCGACACCGGCAACGCGGTGGCGCCGGACGTCGGCTGCAGCAAGTCTTTCGCCGCCAGGGTTGAAGGCGGCGAGGTCTTCCTGTCGGTCTGACCCCCTGTAGCACGCACCGAATCCGCAACCGTTTCATATTTTCAGCAGCCGTTCATCATGTCATCGCACACTTCACGTCGTCGCTTCCTCCAGCTTGCCGGTTCTGCCACCCTTATCACCATGGGAGGCTCTGTCCTTGCAGCACCTGTCCAGGGAAGCATCTCCATGCTGGAAGCCATCAACCAGGCTGGGCGCCAGCGCATGCTGTCGCAGCGCATGGCCAAGCTGTACGGCCAGCAGCTTCGCAACGTACGCAACACGGACGCCACCAGGCTGATGACAACGTCGATCGCACTGTTCGACCAGCAACTCGCAACGCTGCGCGCCTTCACGCAAAAGCAGGGCGCCACAGAGATCACAAAAAGCTACGAGGAGCTCGGCATGCGCTGGCAGGACTATCGCGCCGTGGTGAGCGCACAACCAACGGGCGAGGGCTTGCGCCAGGTCGCCCAGCTCAACGAACAGGTGCTCGCGAACGCGCATCAGGCCACCCTGATGCTGGAGAAGCTGCACGGTGGCTCGCTGGGCAAGCTGGTGAACATCTCTGGGCGCCAGCGCATGCTGTCGCAGCGCATGTCGAAGTTCTACTTCTTCCGCAGCAACGGCCTCAACTCGGCAGACGTGGGCAAGGGACTGGAGACAGCGCGCGGTGAATTCCTTGCCGGTCTCAATACGCTCAAGAACGCACCGGAGAACTCCAGCGAGATCCGCAACTGGATCGAGCTGGCAGAGGCCCAGTGGCCGTTCTTCGACGACGCCGTGCGCGCACAGACGCCGAATCGTGGCGAGCAGGCCTATCACGACAGTAACGTTGCCACGACCTCGGAAAATATCCTGCAGGTCATGGACAAGCTCACGGGTCTCTACACCGCACTGAGCTGATCCGCATTCCAATTGGTGGCCGCCGTCAACGGCGACGGAGTGGCCCCACCCTCTTATGCAGCATTCCGGCAACGACGTTGGAGCGCGCTGCACGCCTTCAACGGAGACATCCATGGACAAGAAGTCCTTCTTGCATGCCGGCCATTTGCCGACCCTGATTGCAGCCTTCCTCTATTTCGACCTCGCCTTCATGGTGTGGGTGCTGCTCGGCCCGCTGGGCGTGCAGATCGCCAAAGACCTCGGCCTCACTGCCGCCCAGAAGGGTTTCATGGTCGCCACCCCCCTACTCGCGGGCGCCCTGTTGCGCCTCGTGATGGGTGTGCTGGTCGACCAGCTCAAGCCGAAGATGGCCGGCATCATCGGCCAGGTCATCATCCTCGCTGCACTGTTCTTCGCCTGGCACTTCGGCATCCACAGCTACAACGAAATCCTCACACTGGCGGTATTCCTCGGTGTCGCAGGCGCTTCGTTTGCCGTGGCCCTGCCGTTGGCCTCGCGCTGGTATCCGCCGGAGCATCAGGGCACCGCCATGGGCATTGCCGGCGCCGGCAATTCGGGCACCGTGCTGGCCGCGCTGTTCGCGCCAGGGCTCGCCATGGCAGTGGGCTGGAACAACGTCTTCGGCCTCGCGCTGATTCCGCTGGGCGTGGTCTTCCTGCTCTACCTGATCATGGCCAAGGATGCGCCCGATGCGCCGCCGCCCAAGCGCTTCGCTGACTACGCGAAGGTACTGGCCGACCGCGATTCGTGGTGGTTCATGTTCTTCTACTCGGTGACCTTCGGTGGCTTCTCGGGTCTGGCCAGCTCGCTGGTGATCTACTTCAACTCCGAATATGGCCTGGACCCCAAGACCGCCGGCTACTTCGCCGCTGCCTGCGTGTTCGCTGGCAGCGTGTCGCGCGCGCTGGGTGGCAACTTCGCTGACCGCATCGGCGGTATCAAGATGCTGACCGGCGTCTACGTCGTCGCTTCGATCTTCATCGCCATCGTCAGCTTCGGCATCAACAACGTATGGCTCGCCGCACTGGTGCTGAGCATTGCCATGCTGGCACTGGGTATGGGCAACGGCGCCGTATTCCAGCTGCTGCCGCAACGTTTCCGCAAGGACATCGGCGTCATGACTGGCCTCGTCGGCATGGCTGGTGGTATCGGCGGCTTCTACCTGGCCTCCAGCCTCGGTTACGCCAAGCAACAGACCGGCAGCTACCAGGTCGGCCTGCTGATCTTTGTCGGCCTCGCCGTGCTGGCCCTGCTGGGCCTCACTGGCGTGAAGACGCGCTGGCGCACCACCTGGGGTGCAGCGCACCTGACCACAGCAAAAATCTAGTGATGAGGAAGAAGTGAGGGGAGAGGAGTACACGTCGGGCGCGCAAGCACCATCTCTCACCGGCAACCGCTTGTAAACTCCTCACTCCTCACTCCTCACTCCTCACTCCTCACTCCTCACTCCATGCTCACCGTCTCCCTCGGCCATGCCTCGCTCAAAGGCCCGCGCGCCAACAACGAAGACTTCGTTGGCGCTGTCACACCCGAGGGGGCTGAGCTCGACAACAAGGGACTCATCGCCGTCGTGGCCGATGGCGTCGGCGGACACGCAAACGGACGCGAGGCCGCCGAGTTCACGGTGCGCAGCCTGCTTTGTGACTACTACGCGACGCCCGACACGTGGGCCATCCCGAAAGCGCTCGACAAGGTCATCAGCGCAGCCAACCGGTGGCTGGTCTCGCAGTCGGCCAAGCGCGCCGAAACGGCTGGAATGGCGACCACGCTGTCCACAGTCGTGCTGCGTGGCCGTCGCTGGGTCAGCGCACACGTCGGCGATTCGCGCACCTACCTGCTGCGCGATGGCGAACTCAAGCGCCTGACGCAAGACCACATCTGGGAGCACCCGGAACTCGACACGGTGCTGTCACGCGCTGTCGGTCTCGACCAGCGTCTGTCCCTGGATTTCAGTGAAGGCGAGCTGCAGGAAGACGACTGCTTCATTCTCCTCACCGATGGCGCCTGGGGCACGCTGCGCGATGCCCGCATCCAGGCCATTGTCGAAAAGTTCGAAGACCCGCAGGAGGCCGCCTTCGCCCTCGTCGAAGCAGCGGTCGACGGTGGCGCTCAGGACAACTGCACTGCACTGGTCCTGTACGTCAATGAACTGCCCCGCGACACTTTGCGCGATTCGCTGGCGCGCATCCGCGAACTGCCGATCCCGGCGCGTCTCAAACCGGGGCAGGAGATTGACGGCCTGACCGTGCTCGACGTGATGCACGACTCGCGCGTCACCTTGCTCTACCGGGTGCGCTTGCCCAATGGTGACGTGGCCGTGCTGAAGACTTTGCACGACAGCGCTGACCCCCAGGACGCCGCCGCGTTGGCACATGAAGAGTGGATCGCCCGGCGAGTCACCGACGCGGCGTTCCCGCAAGTGATTCCCTGGACCGCCCGCAGCCAGCTCTACTACCTCATGACCTGGCACGAGGGCGAATCGCTCCGCCAGCGTCTGAATCGCGGCCATCGCTTCAGCGCTGCAGAGCTGGCCGATCTGGGCGAAAAGATCCTCAAGGGCCTCTCGTCACTGCACCGTCTCGGCATCATCCATCGCGACATCAAGCCGGACAACCTGCACCTCGGCGCTGATGGCCGCCTGCGCATCCTGGACCTGGGCGTTGCGGCATCCGATGGCCAGACCGAAGGCGAACGCTTTGGCGAGATCAACAACCCCGGCACGCCCAGCTACATGGCGCCTGAACTCTTCGCGCAGGGTGACGAGCGCCCCCGCGCCAACGAATCGAGCGATCTGTATGCGTTTGGCGTGACGCTATACGAGCTCGCCACACGAAAGTATCCCTATGGCGAGATCGAACCTTTTCAGCGCCCGAAATTCGGTGACCCGGTCCCCGCAACGCGCTATCGGCCTGACATTCCGGAATGGCTGGAGTCCATCCTGCTCAAGGCTGTGGCGCGCGAGGCTGTGCGGCGCTTTGAAACGGCTGAAGAAGTCCTGCTCGCCTTGCAGCGCGGCGCGCATCGCCCCCTGCAGGTGGCGCGCAGACGTCCGCTGATGGAACGCGACCCGCAGTTGGCGCTCAAGCTGCTGTGCGCGCTGTCGCTGTTCGGCAACGTGGCGCTGGCGCTACTGCTGTTCATGCGTAACTGAGCTTCTGCAGCGTGCTGAGGATGGAAAGCAGAACGCCCGGCAAATGCCGGGCGTTCTGCTTTGGCCTTGATTGCCTGCTCAGCTGACCGCCACCTGCACCTGCCCGCCCTCAACACGCACAGCATGCGCGCGAACGGAGTGCTGGGCCTCTTCAATGCATTCACCCGTGCTGAGATCAAAGTGGTTCTTGTACAGCGGTGAGGCCACCACCACGCGCTCGCCGATGCTGCCGATGAGGCCGCGCGACAGCACGCTGGCATTGGACTTGGGGTCAATGTTGTCGATGGCGTGGAATACCTCTGCCCCCACGCGGAAAACCGCAACGTGGCGGCCGTCTACGAGGGCACAAACGCCCGTGTTGGGAACGATGTCGTCCACTGCGCAGATGCTCGTCCAGTTCAGTGCTTGCGTCATGTGACGTCTCCTCTCAGGCTGTGGCTTTGTCGTCAACGGTGACGGCGATTTCATCTTCGCGCGCGGGTCGGATCTGGCCGCGCTCCTGCACGAAGACGATGCGCTGGTCAGCCTTGTCACTATTGACGAAGGTGCGGAAGCGCTTGCGAACCTCGGGGTTCGTCACGGCGGTCTTCCACTCGCACTGGTAGGTGTCGACCACATGTTGCATCTGCGCCTCGAGTTCAGCGCCGAGACCGAGCGAGTCGTTGATGATCACGTCCTTGAGGTATTCCAGCCCGCCCTCCATGTTGTCGCGCCATGTGCTGGTGCGTTGCAGGCGATCCGCAGTCTTGACGTAGAACATCAGGAAGCGGTCGATCATGGCGATCAGTTGCGGTTTGGTGAGGTCAGACGCAATCAGCTCGGCATGGCGCGGCTTCATCCCGCCGTTGCCACACACGTAGAGATTCCAGCCGCGCTCGGTGGCGATGACGCCGACGTCCTTGCCTTGCGCTTCGGCACATTCACGCGTGCACCCCGAGACACCGAACTTGATCTTGTGCGGCGCGCGCAATCCCTTGTAACGGTTCTCCAGCTCGACGGCGAGGCCCACCGAGTCATCCACGCCGTAACGACACCAGGTCGAGCCGACGCAGCTCTTCACAGTGCGCAGGGACTTGCCATAGGCATGACCCGACTCGAAGCCGGCGGCGATCAGCTCTTCCCAGATCAGCGGCAGCTGTTCCAGGCGCGCACCGAACATGTCGACGCGCGCACCGCCTGTGACCTTGGTGTAGAGGCCGTATTTCTTGGCGACCTGGCCGACAGCGATGAGGCCGTCCGGCGTCACTTCACCACCAGGCATACGCGGCACGACCGAGTAGGTGCCATCCTTCTGGATGTTGCCGAGGAAGTAGTCGTTGGAATCCTGCAGGCTGGCCAACTCGCCTTGCAGCACGAAGTCGTTCCAGCACGAGGCGAGAACCGATGCGGCCACGGGCTTGCAGATGTCGCACCCCAGGCCCTTGCCGTGCTTGGCCAGCAACTCAGAGAAGCTCTTGATCTGGCCAACGCGCACGAGGTGATAGATCTCCTGTCGCGAGTAAGGAAAGTGTTCGCAGAGGTGGTTGTTCACCGCCATGCCGCGCTTGGCCATTTCGGCCTTCATGATCTGCGTCACCAGCGGCACGCAGCCGCCACAGGTGGCGCCAGCCTTGGTGCAGCTCTTCATCTGGGCAATCGTCGTGGCGCCATCGCCCACAGCGGCACAGATCTGCCCCTTGCTGACGTTGTTGCACGAGCAGATCTGGGCAGCGTCGGGCAGTGCATCCGGTCCGAGCCCCGGCTTGGCCTTGCCGTCGCTGGACGGCAGGATCAGGAATTCGGGGTCAGCCGGCAGCGTGATGCTGTTGAGTGCCATCTGCAGCAGGGTGCCGTATTCATCGGCATTGCCCACCAGCACAGCGCCCAGCAGGCGCTTGCCGTCTTCGCTGACGACGATCTTCTTGTAGATCTGTTTGATCTCGTCGGTGTAGCGATAGCTGCGGCAGCCGACGGTGCGGCCCTGTGCGTCACCAATGCTCGCAACATCGACGCCCATCAGCTTGAGTTTGGTACTCATATCAGCGCCACCGAAAGCTGCGTCGCTCTGACCGGCGAGCTGACGCGCCACGATGCGGGCCATGTCGTAGCCTGGGGCAACTAGGCCGAACAGCTGATCGCGCCAGGAGGCACATTCGCCGATGGCGTAGATGTTGTCGTCGGACGTGCGGCACTGGTCGTCAATGACGAAACCGCCGCGCGGGCCAACCGCAAAAGCGTTCTGGCGCGCCAGCTCGTCACGCGCACGGATGCCGGCCGAGAACACGATCATGTCGGTTTCAAGGTGTGTGCCATCGGCGAACACCATGCGATGACGCGCCGTCATGCCATCGGTGATTTCGGTGGTGTTGCGGCTGGTGTGCACATTCACGCCCAGTGCTTCGATCTTGGTGCGCAGCATGCGGCCACCTTCGTCGTCGACCTGCACGGTCATCAGGCGCGGCGCAAACTCGACAACGTGGGTGTCGAGACCCATATCACGCAGCGCCTTCGCGCATTCCAGGCCCAGCAGGCCGCCGCCCACCACGACACCGCTGCGCGAGACCTTGCCGCCGGCAGTCATGGCCTCAAGGTCTTCAATGGTGCGATAAACGTAGCAGAACTCCCGGTCGTTACCCTTCACACCGGGGACAAAGGGCGACGAACCCGTGGCCATCACCAGCTTGTCGTAGGGCAGGACTTCGCCGTCCTGCGTAGTGACAGTCTTGTCGAAACGGTTGATGCCGACTACGCGGCTGTTCAGACGCAGTTTGAATCCGCTCTCTTCAAAGAAGCCGGGCTGGACGAGCGACAGGTCTTCCGCCGACTTGCCGGAGAAGAACTCGGAGAGATGCACGCGGTCGTAGGCCGGACGAGGCTCCTCGCACAGCACGGTCACGTCGGCGCCCGGCTGCAGTTGATGGAGTTCTTCGAGGAATTTGTGGCCCACCATGCCGTGGCCAGCAAGAATGATCTTCATGGTCTGTATCACTTCACCGGCCATGACGAAAGCTTGCTACGGCACGCAGAAATCACGTGCAGAAGGCCCCCGCGGACGCGGCTAATTGTCGGTTAGGAATGACCGGATGACGGGGATAAGGCTGCCATCCGGATTCCGCCGTCGTTGGCGGAGGCTTCGCTTCCAGGCTGCATCGCCTGCAAGCAAGCCTTGTCAAGCAGCATCCATGCCATCGGCTCCACCTTGCCGCATCGGGGCGGAAAAGATGATTTACAGCAATGCCTTAGAGGGAATTCCGCAAGGAACGCACAGCGCGGCCAACGTTGTTCCAGCGCGCCCAAGGCCGCACCAAGGGCGGGCCAGTTCGCCAACTTGGTGCCGGCGGAAAAAGTGGAGTCATAGGCCCGGGCCAACGGCAGGGCTGCCGCCCGCAGGACCACATTGCAGTCGACCACTGTGGCTGGGTCTGGGACTCGCGCTCGGGGTTAGTGACCAGAGGCGGAATACGTTGCCCGGAAGCGTGGCGGAGATTGCGCAGGACGCGTGCCCCACGCGCGGCGCCTGACGGGCGTGCTCAGACCCTGAACTTGCCTATGCCGTCGCTCAGCTGACGCGATAGCCCTTGCAAGGCTGTAGCGGTTGTCTGACAGCGCTGCGCGGAGCCGGCGTTGTCACTGCCCATGCTGGCGATGTTTTCCATGTTTTGCGCGATGCTGTCGCTGGCGGCCGATTGCTCGCGCGCTGCAACGCTGAGTTCACGCATGCGCATCATTGCCTCGTTGGCTCCGATTTCGATGGCGTGCAGCGGGTCGCGCAGCTGCTCCATGAGCTGAGCCCCCGCATCCACGCGGCTACGCGCGGCGCCCATTTCGGTCGCAGCGCTGACTGACTGGGTCTGGATGCGCTCAATGACCTGCTTGATATCCTGTGTGGCGTTGCTGGTCTTCTCGGCAAGCTTGCGTACTTCGTCAGCCACCACAGCGAAGCCACGACCGCTTTCACCCGCACGCGCAGCCTCGATAGCCGCATTCAATGCCAACAGATTGGTCTGATCTGCGATCTCGCGGATGACATTGGCAATACCGCTGATCTGGTTGGCGCTCTCACGCAGGGCCTCCATAGAGGCAGCCGTGGCATCCACCGTAGTGGCGATACCGCGCACCTCATCGGTAACTTTCATGACAAGGCTTACCCCTTGCTCGGCCGTGCGGGAGGTCTGCTCGGCGACATCAGTCACGGCAGATGCGCTGTCCGACACATGCGCGATGCTGACTGTCAGTTCCTCCACAACAGCAGCTGCGCTGCTGAGTGCATCTGACTGTCGCCCCACATTGCCACTCACGACATCGGCAGCCTGCGCCATATCGCGGCTCGCCGATTCAAGCTCCAACGCCGAACGACTCGCACTCGAAATCATCTGGCGCAAACTGTCCTGCATGGAGGAAAGCGCGCCAACCAGCTGCCCCACCTCATCATTCGCACCAGGCGCCACTGGCTGTGTGAGATCGCCGCCGGCAATCCGCTTGGCCACCATGATGGCGCTGTGAACGGGTTTGGCAATCGCACCTGCCATATAGGTACTAAGCATCACCGCGGCAACGACCGCGACCACAAACAGCAAACCGCAAACCATGTAGGCGGTGTTACGCACGGACAGCGCCGACTGATAACCCTCACGCGCAGCCTCAACCTCCAGCTGCACCCTCGCCGCGACGGTTGCCGAGACCAGCTTGAATTTGTCGTCCGCAGTCTGCATGCCGGATCGGCCCATGTTGGCATCCATCGATGCCATATCGATGGCCGTATTCAACGCCTTCTGGTAAGCCACGACATGACGGGCCAGCTTCTCCAGCATGCCCAGACTGTCTTCCTGCGCGCCCGCATCCGGCGTCGGCAACTTCGCACGCACGGCATCAAGACGATCATTGAGCGCTCTCAGGCGTTCAGCCGCCTTCTTCTCGCTCAAACCATCAAGGGCCGTAAACATGGCGTAGGCAGCAGCATGCACCGACAGCAACTCCGTTTCTATAGCCGTTGCTTGCTGAACGCCGGTAAACTGGTTCTCGAAAAGATTCTCCAACGCATTGCTGGTGTTGCGGAGCGCATAACCCGTCGCGATGCCAACGGCAAAAATCATGGCAACACAGCACATCGGCGCAATCAGCATGCGGTGGACGATTTTCATGCCTGTCTCCTGCGTTCAGTTTGCAGCGAAGACGATCTAGCGCTTGTAGATGCCGGCACAGACGATGTCCGAGCCCTGCAGCTGGCAGTAGGCCTGCTTGGGCAACACCTTCTTGGTCACCGGATCTGTAAAGGCATAGTCTTGCCAGAACTTACCCTTGCTCCTGGCGAGATCCACCCGCTCTTTGACGAATAGCTTGCCGTCCGGATCCTTGAAATCAATCAGGTCCTTGTCGACCATCTTGGGGTTCTGGCCGTGTGCCAGCACTTTGCCAGTCATGTCATAAACGACCGGGTAGAGGTCACGATCGATCCATTTGGGATCTTTGTCCGTGATCTCCTTGAGCGCTTGGGCGCGGTTAGCCTTGATGGCCACAATCGCTTTGCCGACCATGGCTTCAGCCTCTTTGGCCGTCGCAAACTCTTCGGCACCGATAGCCGGGACGCCTGTCAGGGTGATGATCAATGCCAGCGCTGCGCGAATGACTGCAAATTGCCTCATGGTTCGCCTCCGGAAGATGTTGACACCTGCCGCGACGACAGGCTCCAGAATGCATAACGACGCCCCCTGTCAAAGCTTGAGGTGCTGCATTGCGATAAGCGCAAAAACTGTGCGTGACCTCCCTCACGACACAGTTAGTTTCGAAATTCACCAAATTCTACGACCTTAGTAAAATTGCTTCCCCGATAATCAAACAGGCACGCGGCAGCCCACGGCCGCGATAAGCCTGCATCACAACAAGGTCAGAGGGTCATGTCATTCGAAATCGAAACCACCTCGTTCTGCGAGAACGGCATCAGTCCGCGCTGGGTCTGGTGGGTACGCGGCATCGCCGGCACCGAACGCTTCGGGCTGGTCGGCACGGATGAGCATGGCAAAGGCTTGTTCCTCTACGAACACGAAGGCGATCGCCAACCGCGCCGTGAGACCCTAATGGCACCCGAGCACTTCGCCATGCCAAGCACATGCAGCAAGAGCGAGGCCAACGATACCTTGCTGAAACAGCTGGTTTCGCTCGGTTGGACCAAAGCCAACATGGGCTGAAGCCTCGAGTTCCAGACGCCGTTGGAACTTGCTCCTTGAAAGCGCATTGGTCGCCTTGGACTGAAGCTTTCAGGCAATAAAAAACCCGGGACGAGCCCGGGTTTTTTATTGCAGCATCGCTAGCTCAGCGGCTGGCCATGTTGTCAGCCATGATGCGCGGCGTCACGAAGATCATCAGCTCAGTCTTGGTGTCTGCCTTTTCGTTTTCACGGAACAGGTAACCGAGAACCGGTACGTCACCCAACAGCGGGATCTTGGTCGTGTTGTTGGTGGTCGTTTGCTGATAGATACCGCCCAGCACCACCGTACCGCCGTTGTCGACCAGAACCTGGGTGCTCACGTGTTTGGTATCGATTGCCAAGCCGTAGCTCAGGGACACTTGGCTGTTTACCGAGTCCTTGTTGACGTCGATGGTCATCGAGATACGGCCATCAGGCGTCACATGCGGCCGCACCTTCAGGGACAGAACGGCCTTCCGGTAAGAAATCGTCGTGGCGCCTGAGCTGGATGCCGTCAGATACGGCAGCTCGATACCCTGTTCGATGATTGCTTCGTTCTGATCAGAAGTCATCACACGAGGACGGGACACCACTTTACCGCGCCCATCCGCCTCAAGGGCAGACAGTTCAAGACTGATGAAACGACTGCCGGCGGCGTTATACAGAATAGTCGACAGCACACCAGGCGAACGGCCGTTGATGTTCGGCGCGGCCAGATTGACGTTCTGCGCGTTGCTCGTGTTCCACTTGGCCTTGTCTTCGGTAAGACCAGCCTGGTAACCCGTGCCTTCGATACCCGCACCGACAGTCACCTTGGGACGGCCGCTGTACGTGTTGCCCAGCAATCCCAGGAAACCCAGGCGAGCGCCAAGGTTGCGCGCAAAACTGTCCGAGGCTTCCACGATCTGCGCTTCGATCAATACCTGCTTAACCGGTACATCAATCTCAGTCAGCATGCGACGCACGTCGTCGAGGCGTGCCGGCACGTCAGAGATGATCAGCTTGTTTGAGCGCTCATCCATCACCACCACACCGCGTTTGGACAGGATGGTCTTTTCCTTATCCTTCAGGATGCCGTCAAAAATCGACTTGGCGCTGTGGTAATTGACCTGGAAGGTCTCCGTGCGCAAGGGCTCCAGATCCGCGATCTGCACCTTGGAGTCGAGCTCAAGCTTCTCACGAGCCGCCAGCTCGTCACGCGGCGCAATCCAGATCACGCTGCCATTCTTGCGCATGTCCAGACCCTTGGCCTGGAGGATGATTTCCAAGGCCTGATCCCATGGAATGTCCTTGAGGCGCAGGGTCAGCGTGCCGCTCACTGCGTCGCTGGTGATAATGTTGAAGTTCGTGAAGTCTGCGATGACTTGCAGCACCGAACGCACATCAATGTTCTGGAAGTTCAGCGACAGCTTCTCGCCCGCATATTTCTGGGTGCGCGAGCCCTGAACGAGCTTGCTCGGGTCTTCCTTGACCGACTTCACTTCGATGACGAACTGATTGTCGGTCTGGTAGGCGTTGTGCTCCCACAGTCCCTTGGGCGTGATGACCATACGCACCGTGTTGCCTTGGGTGCTCGTCGACACAGTGTTGATCGGCGTTGCAAAGTCCGTGACATCAAGGCGGCGGCGGAGATTGTCCGGCAGAGCGGTCTTGAGGAAGTCGACGATCAGGTCATTGCCTTGCTGACGGATATCAATACCGGTGTTGGCATCGGACAGGTCGACGATTACGCGCCCCTCACCATCCCGGCCACGACGGAAATTGATGTCGCGGACCTTGTGGCTCTCTGCACCACCGGGCTGTTCGGCAAAGCGGGCCGTCGTAACCGGCTCCTGCGTCTTGGCACCGAGCTGGCTCAAGGTGATGAGAATTTCCTTGCCTGACGCGGACGTGACATAGGTCAGGGGGCGCAGCAGGTTGATGACCAAACGCGTGCGATCGGCCACCTGGGCGACGTTAATGCTCCGCAGATCGCCGTCGTTGATCTGCCATGACGTCTGGCCCGTCGCATTCACTGTGCCGGGAAAGTCGATAGCAACACGCGCCGGACTGGAGACACTGAAGCTGCCAACCTGTGACGTGAGAGGCTCCTTCAAGGTCACCTTGACGATCAGGTTGCCGGCATTCTGGCTGGCCTGGACCGACTCGATAGCGTTCTTGCCTGCAGGCACCTCTGCAGCTGGCGCAGATTGCTGCGCGTAAGCCGGCACGAAGGACATGCAAAGCGTCAGGCACGTCATCAGGATGCCGAGTTTTCCTTGGCGTTTCATCGTTTTACCTCCTGCTCCTGCATTTGCATGGCGCTCATGCGCTCCACCCAGTCCCCGTTGGAGTCTTCGATCAACTCCTTGAGTGACAACTCAGTTTCTGAAATCTTGGTCACCAGACCAAAGTTCTGTCCGATGTAGTTACCTACCCGGATCTGATGCACGGTTCTGTCCGCCTGCACCAGCGCAATCGGACGACCATCCTTGGAAACCATCATGCCGACCAGCTTGAGCGATTCCAGCGGATAGGCTTCCAGTGGCTCCCGACGACGGTTGGTATCCGGCCGATTGCTCTGCCGCTTGTCCGGATCCAGCTTCGAAGCCTGGAACGGATCAGTCACTTGGGCGGCGTCAAAATCCACCACCGGGAATGTCTTCATCTGCGGCAGCGGCGGTACGCGTCCGCGCATGGTGGCTTGTTCGGAAGCCATCCAGTTCTTGATGTCCTGATGCTCATCCCCACCGCATCCGGCAAGAACGGCACACAAGCCACCAAGGCTCAAAATCATCAAAAGGCGCGCGCTCATTTCTTCGCTCCCGGAGCCTTCTCACGGCGCTTCTGGGCAATTTCCTCGTCGTCCAGATAGCGGTAAGTCACAGCCGAAGTGTCCAGCTGCAGGACTCCTGACTTGGACTCGATGACGATGTCACGCAACGACACGATCCGCGGCAGCTTCGCCACGTCAGCCGCAAAATTACCGAGGTCCGAGTAGCTGCCCGTCACACGCAGCGAGATTGGCAACTCAGCGTAGAAATCCTTGACGGCCTCTGCGCCCGGCTTCCAGAGATCGAACTGCAGGCCACGGCCACGGCCAGCCTGGTTAACGTCAACCAGGAGGGCTTCCATTTCCGAGCGGTTCGGCAACTGCTTGAGCAGAGCACCGAACTGCCGGTCAATATCAGCGAGCTGCTTCTGGTACTCCTCCAGATTGACAGCCTGGCGCTTCTTGCCCACCCACTCCTCACGCAGCTTGACCTCGCTCAGTTTGCGATCCTCAAGCGTCGTCAGCTGATCACTCCAGTCAAACCAGTAAGCACAACCAACCAGAACAATCAGCAATGCCACCAGGGTAAGCACGCGAGGTGCAATCGGCCACATGCCGGGGTCATTAGGATCCAGCTGCTTGAAATCATTGATGATCTGGTCCAGCTGGATGCCGCGCATACGCTGCGTCAGTGCAGGAGCTGCCATTATTTTTGCTCCTTATTCGTAGTACCACCCGCCGCTGGCGAATCGGCCGGCTCCACCGGCGCACGCTCAATGCTCACGTACAGGTTGAAGTCCCCTACACGGCGACGGTTGAGGTCGGCCGTCTTGATTTCGACGAGATCAGGTTTCTCGAAAATCGGCGAGGCGTCCAGATTACGCATCAACTGCGATACACGGGCATTGGACTGTGCGTAACCCATGAGCTGGATCCGGGCGCCATTTTGCTTGATCGAGCGAATGAACACGCCTTCCGGAACTTGCTTGCCAAGTTCATTCAACACATGCACGGTCTCGGCACGATTGCTCTGCAGAGACTCAATCACCTGCTTGCGCGACAGCAGCGACTGCGTCTGCTCCTGCAAGCGCTTGATTTCGGCAATTTCCTTGTCGAGCACAGCGATCTCGCGCTTCAGAAAGTCGTTCGTTGCTTCCTGCGTCGAAATCTGTTGACCGATGATGGTATGACCGACAAACCAGATCGCTCCTGCCAACAGGGCAACCAGCCCGAGCAGCGTGTAGAACTGTTGTCGTCTTTGCTTGCGTGCCTCTTCTCGGTGAGGCAGAAGGTTTATGCGAATCATGCGTCAAACCTCCGCATGGCAAGTCCGCAGGCAACAATCAGGGCCGGAGCTTCCATCGCCAGATTCTTCGGACGGATGCGGGACGATAGCGCCATGCCGACGAAGGGGTTGGCCACCAGGGTGGGCACCTGCGTGCGTCCCGCCACGATCTGATCCAGCCCCGGCACGACAGCACAGCCACCGGACAGGATGATCTGATCAACCTGGTTGAACTGGGTAGAGGTAAAGAAGAACTGCAGCGCACGCGACACTTCGAGGCCTACGCTATCCATGAACGGACGCAGCAGTTCGTGCTCGTAGTTTTCGGGAAGGCTGCCAGAGCGCTTGGCCGCCTCTGCCTCCTCGCTGCTCATGCCGTAATTCCGCATGATGTCCTGCGTCAGCTGGTAACCACCGAAAGCCTGCTCGCGGGAATAAAGGACGTTGTCGTCGCGGATCACCGAAACCTTCATGGTGTTGGCGCCGATGTCGACCGTCGCAATCACCTTGCCGGCCCCTTCATCCTTGTCGAGCTTGCGACGCACCAAGTCAAAGGCGGCCTGGGCGGCGAACGACTCGACATCCATGACCGATGCCTTGAGACCCGCGGACTCAGCCGCCGCGACACGATCTTCAACCTTTTCCTTGCGGGAGGCCGCGATCAGGACATCGACCTCCTCGTCACTGCCATGAGTCTGACCAATCACCTGGAAATCGAGGTTCACTTCCTCGATGGCAAACGGGATGTACTGGTTCGCCTCGGACTCGACCTGCACTTCCATGTCGAGCTCACGCAATCCGGCAGGAAGGGTGATCTTCTTGGTAATCACCGCAGCGGCGGGCAGCGCCAAAGCCACCTGCTTGGTGTTGGTCCCCAAGCGCTTCCAAGCCTTCTTGATGGCGTCCGCGACCTGCTCGAGGCTGGCGATATTGCCGTCGGTCACCGCATCGCGCGGCAAAGGCTCGATCGCATAGCGTTCCAGCCGGTACTGGTTGGACGCTTCGGAGAGCTCAACCATTTTCACTGCAGAAGACGAAATATCCAGCCCGATCAGGGGTCTGGCACGTCCTCCCAGCAAGGTAGAGAAGTCAATCACGCGGGCCGTCCTATCAAAAAACGTTTAAAATCCGGCAGTTACGAGCAAATTCACAAAATTACTTTAAATCCTAGCAGTTAGGTATCAGATATGTAAAGCAAACTGGCGCCGAACGGTCAATCATTTCCCCCCGAGGGCGTCGCGTACCCCCTGCCTCCCGGCTAAGATGCCGGCGGGCATCTGCCTACCCCGGCCTTGCGGCCCATCTGACCTCTCGCCTTCATGCGCAAATCCATTCTCTTCGGTGCAGCCATCCTTGTCGGTGTGCTGCTGCTCGTCTGCTCCACTGTCGGCATCGCTGTGGCTTTCGCCTGGCCGAAGCTGCCTGAGCTCTCCGCCCTGACCGACTACAAACCACGCATCCCGTTGCGCATCTACACCGCAGATGGCGAATTGATCGGGGAGTACGGCGAAGAGCGCCGCAGCTATGCCCCCATCAAAACCGTTCCGGACTCCCTCAAACACGCCATCCTTGCTGCTGAGGATGACCGCTTCTACGAGCACGGTGGTGTCGATTTTGCCGGACTCACCCGTGCGACCCTGCTGAACCTGCTGGGCGGCGCTCGTCGGCAAGGCGGCAGCACGATCACCATGCAGGTCGCGCGGAATTTTTACCTCAGCCGCGAAAAGACCATCACACGCAAACTCTACGAGATCCTGCTGTCGATCAAGATCGAAAAAAACCTGACAAAGGACCAGATTCTTGAGGTTTATCTCAACCAGATATACCTCGGACAGCGCGCCTACGGCTTCGCTGCGGCTGCGCAGATTTACTACGGCAAGGAGCTGTCCAACTTGACTGTGGGGGAATGTGCGATGCTCGCCGGCCTGCCCAAGGCCCCGTCGACGTACAACCCCGTCGTCAATCCGCCGCGCGCCAAACAGCGCCAGCAATACGTCCTGCGCCGCATGACCGAGCTGGGCTACATCGACGAAGCCGCCCACGACAAGGCTGTCGCGGAGCCGGTGAAGCTCGCCATCAGCAAGTCACACCCCTCAGTACAGCCGCTGATCTCGTTGCATGCCGAGTACGTGGCCGAAATGGCCCGACAGATGGCCTACGAGCAGTTCAAGGAGGATGCTTACACACGCGGCATCAAGGTCATCACCACCGTGATGAAGAACGATCAGCAGGCGGCCTACCGCTCGCTGCGCCGCGGTCTGCTCGACTACGAGCGCCGCCATGGGTATCGCGGCGCCGAAGCACAGTTTGACCTCGCAGGCGTGAAGAACGAGCAGGATGAGCAGCTGGAAGAACTGCTCGAAGACGTCCTGGATCAGGATGAAATCCGTGCCGCGCTGGTACTGGAGGCCTCCGCCAAGAAAGTCCGTGTATACCTGCGCGGCGGCGAAGTGGAAGACGTCACCGGCGACAGTCTGAAGTACGCCGCGGCCATGTTGGCCAGCAACGCTCCGCAGCAGAAGCAGGTGCGACGTGGTGCGCTGATCCGTGTCGTCAAGACAGCCAAGGGCTGGGCGATCACCCAACCGCCGGAAGTGGAGGCTGCTTTCGTCTCACTGGACCCCTCCAACGGCGCCATCCGTGCGCTGGTCGGTGGCTTCGACTTCAACCGCAACAAGTTCAACCACGTCACGCAGGCCTGGCGCCAGCCAGGCTCCAGCTTCAAGCCATTCATCTTCTCGGCGGCGCTGGAGAAAGGCTACACGCCGGGCAGCATCTTCGAAGACGGGCCACTGAGCTTCACTGCGGCGGAAACCGGTAGCCAGGCCTGGTCGCCGGGCAACTACGACGGCAAGTACGAAGGCCCGATGAGCCTGCGCACCGCGCTCGCCAAGTCGAAGAACTCGGTCGCCATTCGCCTGCTGCAAGCCATCGGCCCGGCATACGGGCAGGACTACGTCACCTCGCGCTTCGGTTTCGATGCCGACAAGAATCCGCCCTACCTCACACTGGCGCTGGGCTCCGGCGCTGTCACGCCCTGGCAGATGGCATCGGCATACGCCATCTTCGCCAACGGCGGCTATCGCATCCAGCCCTACATCGTCAGCGAGATACGTGACGAGAACAATCGCGTCGTCGCCCGTGTCACGCCGCCGGTAGCCGGCCAGCAAGCCGAAAAGGTGCTCGACTCGCGCAACGTCTATCTGATGCACACCATGATGCAGGATGTCGTGCGCCGCGGCACCGCGGGCAAGGCCATGTCGCTGGGTCGCAGCGACCTCGCTGGCAAGACCGGCACGACCAACGACTACGTGGATGCCTGGTTCAGCGGCTACAACCCCGGCCTCGTCGGCGTCGCCTGGGTCGGTCACGACCAGCCAAAGAAGCTGGGGTCAGGCGAGACAGGTGGCGTGCTCGCCCTGCCAATCTGGATCGGCTACATGGAGCAGGCGCTCAAGGGCGTGCCGGACACCCCGATGCCGGTGCCCGGCGGCCTGCTGCGCGTGAAAACCGACAAGGGCGAGGACGACCTCATCTACGAAGAGAACATGCCCAGCGAGCCCACTCCGGCGAGCGAGCCTGCCAAGGAATGATCAGATGGCGAGCGGCTGCCCGGCCTGCTCGCTCAGCAGACGGCTCAGCGCGGCGTGCAGCTCTTCGCCATCACGCGTGTTGAGCCACTGCCCGCCCTCGGGCCGGTAGTGGAAACCGCCGGATTTCGCAGCCACCCAGATCTCACGGGCGGCGGCATGCCGGTTGATGACCATCTTGCTGCCATTCGGGAATGACAGTTCGAGGATGCCACCCGGACGCGCCTCGATGTCGAGGTCGAGGTCAGCATCATCCGCCGCCTGCTCTATCACCTGCTCCAGCTTCGCCATCTGGGCGTCGGCCAGATCCAGAAAAGTCTTCTCGTCCATGGGGCCCTGACTCCTTGTTACCATTCACGCTTTGCACTGAGACGATCCGACATGCGCCTGATCACGGCCCCAGTCCTGCTATCCATTGTTCTGGCCGGCGCGCTGACCGCCTGCGGCATCAAGGGTGGGCTCTACCTGCCCCAACCCCTGCCGCAGCCTGAATCAGCAAAAGCCGCGCCCGATCATAGCAAGCCCTCGTCCAGCAGCCCCGCCAACGCCACCAATCAGTCCGCGCCCCGCGCGGCGCCTGCCTCGAAATGACTTTTCCCGTTCCCGGTCTGCACTACACCGACAAAGGCCTCGCGCTGGAGTCGGTCGCCCTTGTCGACATTGCGACACGCTTTGGTACGCCCACTTTCGTCTACTCGCGTGCCGCCCTGACGGCTGCCTGGCAAAACTGGAATGCCGCCCTCGCCGGCCGCAATGCCCTGGTTTGCTATGCCGTCAAGGCCAACAGCAACCTCGCCATCCTCAACCTGTTCGCGCGTCTCGGCGCGGGATTCGACATCGTATCGGGCGGTGAACTGTCGCGCGTGCTGGCCGCCGGAGGCACCGCTGACAAGGTCGTGTTCTCCGGTGTCGGCAAGAGCCGTGCGGAAATGGCGCAGGCATTGCGCGCCGGCATCCACTGCTTCAACCTCGAATCCACGCCCGAACTCGATCGCCTCGAATCCGTCGCCAGCGAGCTGGGCCTCGTCGCCCCTATCGCCGTACGCGTGAACCCGGCCGTCGACCCGAAGACTCACCCCTACATCTCCACAGGCCTGCGCGACAACAAGTTCGGGGTCGCTTTCGAAGACGCCCTCGCCCTCTATCGCAAGGCCGCGGCATCGAAGCACCTGCGGATCAGCGGCGTCGCCTGCCACATCGGCTCGCAGATGCTCGACCCTGCGCCGATGGCCGAAGCGGCTGGCAAGGTGCGCGAACTCGTTGAACAGCTCGAACGCGAAGGCATCTCTCTCGACCACATCGACCTCGGCGGCGGCCTCGGCATCCGCTACAAGGACGAAGTGCCGCCGACCGGCACCGAATACCTCGCCCCCCTGCTACGTGCCATGGAAGGCCGCAAGGAACAGCTGCACTTCGAACCCGGCCGCTCCCTGGTCGGCAACGCCGGCCTCTTGCTGACGAGCGTCGAGTACCTCAAGCCCGGTGCAACGAAGAACTTCGCCATTGTCGACGCCGCGATGAACGACCTTGCGCGCCCCGCGCTCTACGACGCCTTCCACGAGATGCTCGCCGTCACCCCGCGCAACGCGCCACCGGTACCCTACGAAATCGTCGGTCCCATCTGCGAGAGCGGCGACTTCCTCGGCCATGATCGCGCTCTATCGCTGGCCGAAGGCGACAGCATCGCCATCCTCTCGGCCGGCGCCTACGGCATGGCCATGAGCTCCAACTACAACACGCGCGGCCGCTGTGCCGAAGTGCTGGTCGATGGCGACGCTGTACACCTCGTGCGTCAGCGCGAGAGTATCGAGAGCCTTTACGCCCTCGAATCCATCCTGCCCGCCTGACGCACCATGTCCGACCACGAAGGCGTACGCATCGACAAGTGGCTGTGGGCCGCGCGCTTTTTCAAGACGCGCACCCTCGCCACCGACGCCATCGACGGCGGTCACGTCAAACTCAACAACCTGCCCGTCAAACCCTCACGCAACGTCAAACCCGGCGACCGTATCGAGTTGGTACTCGGCGAGCAGCGCTGGGAACTGATCGTCCTCGCTCTTGCCGAAAAACGCGGCCCCGCAACGGTGGCCCGCACGCTCTACGAAGAGACACCCGACAGCACCGCCGCCCGCGAAGCCAAACGCGAGCAACGCCGCCTGCAGCACGAACCCGCCGACGACCTGCGCGGCCGTGGCCGCCCCACCAAGCGCGACCGTCGCGACATGGGGCGCATTCGCTGGGAGTGATGTACCCCCGGTGACGGCACACTTCGGTAGCCGTCCCGCCCCAAGGGGGTTGCGGTTTTTCCTTGAGGCGGCTCTGCGGAAAAACCTAGATTAGCCCCCTGCC
>NZ_BAABLD010000006.1:0-1125 GCF_039544165.1 Viridibacterium curvum | reverse complement strand
GTGGCGCTGGCATTGCTGGTGGTGCCGGCGGTGCGTGTGGCGGTGAGCGTGAAGTTCTCGGCCGACTCGGCGATGGCATCCTCGGTGATCGGGGTGCGCACCAGCACCGAGGTGCTGCCTGCAGCGATGGTGGCCGACGTGGCATTGGTCCAGGTCGTGCCACCGTCGGTAGAGACCTGCAGATTGGTGGCCGTGCCCGAACCGTAGTCGGTGCCCGTACCGGTGGCGGTGCCATTGGCGAGCGCGAGCGACACGGTGGTCGCGGTGGTCGTCGGATTGGTCAGGCTGACGGTAAATTGCGCGAAGCCGGCGTTCTCCAGCACGGTGGGGCTGGAGACAGCGAGCGTCGGGATATCGTCGTCGGAGCCGCCGGGGCCGGTGCCATCGTCGCGGATGGTGCCGATGCCCAGCGCGTCACTGATCGTCGCATTGGTCGGCGTGACCAGATTGACGTTGAAGGTCTCGGCGATCTCGTAGACGGTATCGTTGGTGATCGGAACGGTGATTGTCTGTGTGGTCACGCCCGGTGCGAAGGTCAGGGTACCGGTGGTGCCGGTGTAGTCGCTGCCTGCGGTGGCCGTGCCATTGCTGGTGTTGTAGCCGACGGTGACGGTCTGGCCGGAAGCGGCCGAGAGCGTGACGGTGAAGGTGGCCGTGCCGGCCGCCTCATTGACGGTCACATCATTGATCGACAGTNTGGGCACCGACACCGTGAAGCTCGTGACCCCTGCCGGCACGGTGATGGTGCCACCGGAGATCGTCACGCCATTCGAGAACGCGGCGTTGGTCAGGGCGGAGGTGTAGTCCGTGCCGCCACCCGTGGCGGTCACATCGGCGAGCGACAGGGTGTAGGTGGTGGCACTGGCCGACGGATTGGACAGCGTTACCGTATGGACGATGGCGCTGGCTTCGGTAGCGCTGTTGCTGGTAACCGAGGCAATCGTCGGTGCGGCATCATCGTCGTTGATAGTACCGGTGCCGGAAGCGCCACCCACGGTCAGCGTATAGGTTTCGTTCGGCTCGTCGATGGTGTCAGCCGTGGTCGGCACGGAGACGGTGAAGCTGGTGACCCCTGCCGGCACGGTGATCGTGCCGCCAGAGATCGTCACGCCATTGCTGAAGGCG
>NZ_BAABLD010000005.1:0-498437 GCF_039544165.1 Viridibacterium curvum | reverse complement strand
TTGGCCAGATGCCTAACCCTGCAGTCGAGCGGGACAGCCAACAAGCTGCGCTTGTTGGTTCCCTCCGCGCTACGCGCTCCGGCTGCCCCTCACTTCTACGTTAGAGCTCTCACATGTCCTGCTTCGCATACGATTTGATGGGTGGTGTAGTTCACAACCCTAGCAAAGATGAAATGCAGTCGTTGCTTTCTTCGGTGGGCGCAGCGAATGCTGAGCACCCCGATGTTTCGCTGAATACAGAAGAAGGCTGGAGCCTGTCCTACTCAAAGGCAAAGAACATTGCATTTGAAAATGTAGAAACAGGTGAAGGTCCGTGGCACATGACAAACATCCAGATCGATCAGGCTTTGTCACTGTGGCTCTTGCTCTCTTCGGGCCACATTGAAGACGTAAAGAGCAAACCATGGGTTGATGGTTATGCGGGTTAAAAGCAAAAACGCCCCCTCGGCAATGGCACATCGCTCTAACAATTCCGTCGAGAGGGACCGCCCACAAGCTGCGCTTGTGGGTTCCCTTCGCGGCTTCGCCGCTACGGCGGCCCCTCACGTCAAACGTTAGATTTCGGAGGCTCAATTGCCCGTCTTGTTCGCCAGCGAATCAATTTTGCGAAACTGCGGAGGTACCCTCGGGTACCCAGACAACAGCCTATTCGTCATGCTCGAAGAAGATGCCTTCCGCATTCTTGAAACAAACAACTACAACCTTGCCTCGGTTTGTCGAGTCTTGGGTGTGCCTGAGACCTCTTGGAACAATCAGCGCGTATTTCTGGTACAGATCACCCAAGAGCAGATTCGAAATTTGCGGATTTCCAGTGGTAACGAAGCGGGGGTGGATTCAATGTGGGTTCCCGGCGGGTCACATGCTAGCGGCTTTAAGCAGGCTGTCATTGATCCGGTGCCGTTGGATAGCTGCGGCATGATGGAGGTTCAATGGAAGTCCTAGTCAACAATCCCTTCGATTTCGCCGTCCTAGCAGAAGGCGAAATGGGTTATGTAGTTGTAGTGTGCGGTACGTCGGCGTTGTTCGATGTGTGGATCAAAAAGCCCCGATCAGAGATTAATGCTCTTCTCTCAAACCAGTCTGCTTTGAGGTCTCTTGTTGATGCCACTAGGCTCAATCCAAAAATCTAACCCTGCAATCGAGAGGGACGTCCGCAAGCTGGCGCTTGCGGTTCCCTCCGCCTTCGGCTCCGGCCGCCCCTCATCTCCACGTTAGACCACTATGCTTAAGAACCTGATTTTTCTACTCCCCGTGCTGCTTACTGTCGGCTGCGCCGCACAGTTGCAGCTCAAACCCGATACAGGAGAGTCAGTCACTCTGCATCTGTTTGAAACCCAAAACTCAAGTCACGCGTATGGTCACCTCGCAATCTTTCAAGACGACTATGACTGCTACGGATTCTCAAAAATGGGAACGCGAGCTTCAGAGATGCCGGCAGTCAAGGTGATTCCAACAGCGGGGAGAAAGTTCTTAACCGTGGAAGTTAATTATGTTGGCATGTCTTTTCAGCACCCGGAGTCATGCTTGTGGAGCGTGACCTTCCCTATTCAGTCCGGCGACAAATACAAGATAGGCATCGGCAACAATAGTTCCGTGTGTTCGATTGAAGTCTTTCGTTTGACGAAAGATCAAGAGAGTCAAGTCCCGGTCAGGCTCACCAAACGTGAGAGCACGAAACCAATAATCGACGGGCAGGGCCCATGGTGCGTGAAGGACTCGGCATATCTCGGCTCGTCATCCCTTCTCCGGCCCCGCGAACAGTGAATCCTTGCCGTTCTCATGGCGGGTCTAACCCTGCAATCGAGAGGGACGTCCGCAAGCTGGCGCTTGCGGTTCCCTTCGCCTTCGGCTCCGGCCGCCCCTCATCTCCACGTTAGGCCAACTCGCATTACCCATGCTCCCGAATCCGCGACTCTCGCTTTCCGATCTCATATCTAATTCCAGCTCTATGAGCGAAGCCACCTACGAAAAATTGGTAGAAATTTTTCGAGAGTCAGATATCGGCGTGTTCATCATTGGCGTACCAGCCGGTACATCTCCCGGTAAAGTTCAGACGGCAGACCTGCCTCCTTTGTCACTCGGAAGAACAAGTCACCCAGACGGAAAGTCTCGGATCTTGGCGTTTGCCGACCCTCTCGATTTCATTGCCAAATACGGCCCCAAATGCAATGGATCACTCTCAGGACAACACATACTTGACACCGTTCTTCACTGGCAGGACTGTGATGGCGTCTTGCTAAACAGCGCAACATCCGAAAGATCGGTTTGTATAGACCGTTCCTACATAGAGCAGTTGTGTAGCAAGACCAACGCACCAACTCCAGCGAAATCAAAATCGCGGTGGTGGCCATTCAAAAGGAGATGATCGTGAGATCATCGCTGGAGGCTCTGCCTAACCCTACAGTCAAGCGGACCGCCTGCAAGCTGCGCTTGCAGGTTCCCTCCGCGCTAGCGCGCTCCGGCGTCCGCTTACTTCCACGTTAGACGCTTGTTTCGGTGCGGGCCTCTCGCTACGGTCTGCCCGGAGAGGCAATACTGGTGCGGCTCTTCAGGCACCATTTTTCAAGGCCCTCTTCCGCACTTTCTTTGGCGCAATCGCACGCGGGGTTTGAGGGCTCGGACGTTCGGGATGAGGGTGAGTCACGGACGATCTGGCGCGACAAGAATGGCTTGTCCGCGCACGAGAAACAGTTGGTCGTTCATCGCTCTGGCGCAGTTTCAATCGTGCAAGCGAACAAAAAAAAATTCACTGGCTTCATCGGTCAGCTTCGCGGGTCATGAGAGCTCTGTAGGGTCAGGCGGCTCACGCCGCGAGCGAAGGCACGCAACCCTGTGGCGGCACGGGCTGCTTCAGTGACCGAGATGATTGCGACGAGCAAAGCCAATGGTTATGCTGGGCGCAGTTTCCAACCCAAGGGCAATGCCGGTGTCACAGTCAGTCGCGGCTAACCAATCGGTCAACGGGACAGCCTGCAAGCTGCGCTTGCAGGTGCCCTCCGCGCTTCGCGCTCCGGCTGCCCCTTACCTCAAACGTTAGCCATATCAAATATGCACCTCCTCTACCCGTGTGATCCCTTTGATAAGAAGAAGCCTGACGAGGCATACGAAGAAGAATTCTCGGCTGCTCAAAGCGCTGGATTTACCTGCTTTCTGTTCTCTTCTGAAGATTTCGAGCTTGGCGAGTTCAAACCGCGTCCCACGAACGCTTTCGAAGGAGAAATCCTTTATCGCGGCTGGATGCTAACGCCGGCTCGCTACGCTCAATTGCAGGAGGCGATTGAGTCAAAGGGTGCAACGGCTGTCGTAACTGCCGAGGACTACCGACGATGCCACTATCTTCCCGAGTGGTACGAACAATGCAAAGACGTCACACCCAGAACGATTGTGCTCTCGAAGGACGACGATTTTACGACTTCGCTTTCCACGACTGGCTGGAGCGCTTACTTCGTAAAGGACTTTGTCAAATCACTTACCACTTCAAGAGGGTCTGTCGCCCGGAGCGTTGCCGAGGTTCGAGAGGTAGTCGACCTGATTGAGCGCTACCGCGGCCAATTAGAGGGTGGCGTGTGCATTCGTGAGCTTGAAGACTTATTGCCAGAAACAGAAGAACGGTATTTCGTCTTCCGTGGCAAGGCGTTCGCCCGCGATGGTGTTGTCCCCGAACTCGTTAAAGACATTGCGCGCCGTATCGAAAGTCCTTTCTTTTCCGTTGATATCGTGCTCAACAGGGAGGGCACGCCCAGGCTTATCGAGCTAGGTGACGGCCAGGTGTCAGACCGAAAGAAGTGGCCGGCCAGTACTTTCATTGAGGCGCTCAATGGCTAACAATTCCGTCGAGAGGGACGTCCCAAAGCTGCGCTTTGGGTTCCCTCCGCCTTCGGCTCCGGCCGCCCCTCACGTCAAACGTTAGCCGCTCGTTTCGCACCGCGCCCCTCTCCACGGCATGCCCGGAGAGCCAATACCGGTGCGGCTCTTCAGGCAGGTGTTTTGGGCCTGTTCTCGACACGAATTTTGAGCACGGACACTCAGTGGTCAGGTGGCACACGAACGCGCTGGCACGAGCACAACGCGTATCCGGGCACAAAGGCAAAACCATCAGGCGGTGTCACTTCGTAGGTGCCGGCTGTGAGTGCTGCACCCGTCGATGGGGCTTGGCGGCTGGCGCCGCGAGCAAAGGCACGCAACCCTGTGGCGGCACGTGCTACTTCAGCACCCGAGATGATTGCGACGAGCAAATCCAATGGTTATGCTGGGCGCAGTTTCAAACCCAAGGGCAATGCCGGTGTCACAGTCGGTCGCGGCTAACAATTCGGTCAAAGGGACAGCCACAAGCTGCGCTTGTGGTTCCCTACGCTGCTGCGCAGCTCCGGCTGCCCCTTACCTCAAACGTTATGCCTCTTAATTTGCGCCAATGACAGCTCTTGTCTTCGCCCTCCAACCTGAGCAAGTTTGCATCGCCATGGACACCCTTGTAATTGGTGCCGAGGACAGAATGCCGATGTGTTTTCAACGCAAATTCTTGGCTGTTCCAGAGTCCGATCTGGTGGTCGCGGGCACAGGACATTCGGGGTTTATCAATGGGTGGTTTCAGCATCTTCAAGCCAATTACGGCAGAGCGACGATTGACGAGTTGGATGCATACGCTTCGAGTATTTTTCGCGAATCGGTCCAAGCCGAAGGGGGGCTGAGCGGCCTTACTGCCACAATCTATCACTTCGGCTATTCAACCCAAGAAGAGCGGTATATTGGTTACGCCTATCGCTCAGAACAGAACTTTCGCTCCGATAGAATTCAGCAAGATGCCCTTGGGTTCAAGCCCGTTGTACCGGTTACGCTGAACGGAAATATTCGCTTCCCCGACTCTCTCATTGAAATCATCTTAGAGCAGCAACGTCAGGATCGCCTTCTGCCGTTAGCTGAGAGAGTAGGCATTGGCGGCGAAATAGAGTTTGTAGTGATGTCTGAACGCACAATACACGTTGAAACCGTGCACCGCTTTTCATCGTATGAAGCCGAGTCAATCCACATTGAGCAACGCACAGATGCATAACACTGCAGTCGAGCGGGACAGCCAACAAGCTGCGCTTGTTGGTTCCCTCCGCGCTACGCGCTCCGGCTGCCCCTCACTTCCACGTTAGGCCTTACCAAATGCTCCGCTTCTTTCAGCGTCTCTTCACAAAATCCGAAAGCGGCGGCGCACGCTCCACAAGTACTCCCACAAAAAATCAGCCTTCTTCACCCATTTCGGTCATCTACAACGAGCAGGGAGTTCAGTTGTACTTTGAAGGTGAAGTTAAGCAATCCGTCGCTTGGGGTGAAATTGATCTGATTGCAATCCGCATCGAAGATGAGTTCCTTCCTTTTCCTTATTGGTATGCTGGAAACCAAGACAACTTGCTTCGCATTCCGAATGATGCAGTCGGAGGAACAGAGCTATTCTTCGATGGTTTCAGCGAGTACGTGAAGGGCTACAAATCGGACGAAACATTTAAGGTCATCATTGAGGCTTCTGCAGCAATGGAAGGCTCTTTCGTTCTTTGGCGGGCCGAGAATGCAACCGCGGCCTAACCCTACAGTCAAGCGGACCGCCACAAGCTGCGCTTGTGGTTCCCTCCGCGCTACGCGCTCCGGCGTCCGCTTACTTCCACGTTAGCCCGGAATACTTGCGTTGTTCGTATTCCGAAGGGTCATAGCAGGTCCATGTAGGTTTCTGCCACAAAAAGTCAGGAGATATAAATGAAAGATTCAATTGCTGTTCCATTGCCTCTCTCAATGAGCGCGAGCGAGGCAGCAGCATGGTATCGAGCTATGGTCCCGCTGATTCCAGACCTACCTGTCGGAGCTTACTCCGGTGACAACGAACATGAGCTCGCTTACAGTAAATTTTCTGCTTATTGGGCTACGAAATCTATGCTTCGGTTGGCTGCGGCTCATTCATTAATAGAGCAAACAATTGCAGAAGAGTTCTTAACAAAATTTAAACTGCATTCAGCGGCCGAATACATCGGTCGAGCGTATGTTCTCGGCGAAGGAAAGTATGTTTTTTCTTACGCAATGGACATGCTCAAAGACGTTCCCGAGCACGAGAAGCGTCTATTTCCAGGGACTATCGGTGAATCTATAGGTCTGGAATATCAAGCCGCTGATGGAATCTATGTAGTTACTGAAGATGGCTGGATGAAGAAGGATGCGCAGTCTCAACGTTGAAGTGCAACGATCATCTGGAACCATAATAAATCTCCTTCGGGGTTTTGAACTGGTGTCTTTTTCTCGGTCGGGTATTTAATTCGTTAGCGATCCAGTCGCACTGTTTCTGCGTGAGCGTGCTCATGCAAGTGCCCTTGGGTATGTACTGCCGGATCAGGCCATTGAGGTTTTCGTTGGCCCCACGCTCCCAGGAGTGGTACGGCGTGGCGAAGTAGCAGGTGAGCGGGAAGCGCTCTTCGAGCGCCTTGTAGTCGTGGAACTCGGTACCGTTGTCCAGTGTGAGCGTATGGAAGCGGCCGGCATGCTCACGCAAGGCGATGCTGGCTGCCCAGTTCACTTGTCGGGTAGTCCGCGAGCTGATCTTCTTGATCACGGCGTAGCCGGATTTGCGTTCAAGCAGTGTGAGGATGCAGTGATGCTTGTCCTAACCAATGACCGTGTCGCCCTCCCAGTGCCCCAGTTGCTGGCGCTGTTCTATCGCCGCCCCCCGCTCGCTGATGTGGCGTTTGCCTGCCAGCACGCCCCGCGAGTCCTTGCCTGCGTACCGCTTGCGGCACACCTTGGTCATGATGCGCATATGTTTATAGAGCGTTCCGCCTTCGCGTTTGTCTCGCAGGATGTACCGGTAGATGGTCTCGTGACTCATCCTGCAGACTGCTTTTTGTCGCAGTACCGCACTGATCTGTTCAGGGCTCCACTTCTTGCGCAGCAGCGCTTCGACGGTCTGCCATTGCAAGGCGCTGTACCAGGAGCGTCGCCGTGCTCGTCGGCGTCTGGCGCTGGCGTATTTCTGCGCTTTCTCCGCACGGTAGCGCCCGTCGTGAGTCGTGCGGTTGCGCCGCAACTCGCGGCTGATCGTGCTGGCGGCGCGTCCCATGTGCCGGGCAATCGCGGCTTGAGACAGGCCCGCACTTTGCAGCCCCGTTATGCAGTATCTTTCCTCTCGGGTGAGCTGGTGGTACTTATTCATGAGTGCTTCCTCTTTCTTCGCGGGAAACGGAAGCTCTCAGTATCTCAGCTCGCCCTCCAGCTTCGCGGGGCGTTGCACTTCGTTTGTGAATCCGCGACGCCCAACAATTCCGTCGAGAGGGACCGCCTGCAAGCTGCGCTTGCAGGTTCCCTTCGCGGCTTCGCCGCTACGGCGGCCCCTCACGTCAAACGTTAGACATCGCATATGGGTCACCGAACAATCGTCTACGGCCATGTTCTACTTTTTCCTTCAAGGGAGGCCTGGCCCAATGCAGATGAAATCAATGCGAATGCACTTCAGGCGCTACCTGAAACGGATGAGTGGCCATTTCTTGTTCGCTCAATGTTCTCCATTTCGGAAAACCAAAACGTGAATCTGGCGTACGAGTATCGAGTGCTTCATTTCGGCGCCTCGTACAAGGAAATCGAGTTCGAGTGGGATGAGTGGCTCCAGAAGTTCGAGAGATTTTTGTCAACGCTGTTGGGCGTCACAGCTATTGTTCACATGGAAAGCGATCATTTCGGCAATCACGCATACGAATGGGTTTGTCAGCCACCAGCTGAGCCTTTGCCGCCTATGGCGTGGGAATTTCAGGGCGGGCAACGAAATTTCACTTGAAGTGATTATAGGCAAGGAAAATCGTGTGAAAGTATTGCCGCAAACGATGTCTAACCCTACAGTCAAGCGGACCGCCACAAGCTGCGCTTGTGGTTCCCTCCGCGCTTCGCGCTCCGGCGTCCGCTTACTTCCACGTTAGGCTTCCCAGATGAAAATCGCATTCGTCGCTGTCGTATCAATTTTTCTTAGCGCATGCGCCGGGCCGCAGGCCACATTGAAAAATTTCACTGTGTCCGGCGGTAAGATCATTCAACTCCCTGTGGCAGCGGGCGGCGCACTTCCCACAGAAGATAAAGAAATCCGCATTGAAGTTGCAGGGTTTCTAATCAACAGGGAAAAATTGGAGTTGGTCTACACTTTTGGATTCACGGAGAAGAACAAATCCACGCCAAAGAAGGTTGTCGTTGAAGACGTAACAGGAACCGAAGCTGTTCAGTTGGTACAAGACGACACACCAGCGCTCGTCGCACATGGCTACTGGATTGGATCTTCAACGCCCAGAAAATCGAATGATCCTTCGATAGCATGGCTGGCGCAGAACGGCGACACGGAGAAAGTGTTTCGATTCACAATCCATACGGCAGACGGAAGAGTATTGGTACTACATCAAGCCTCTGTGTGGTCAGGCGCAGCCAAGCCTCCTTTGCGTCAGATGCTAAATATGTAATGGTCAAACCACCGCCTAACCATACAGTCGAGAGGGACAGCCAACAAGCTGCGCTTGTTGGTTCCCTCCGCGCTACGCGCTCCGGCTGCCCCTCACTTCCACGTTAGGCCGCACCGGGCGACCGTGGCTCAAAGTCCAGAAATTTGATATGCGACCGATTTGGCGACGATCCGATATTAAGAGCAACGTGGAGTACGTGCTGTTGCTCATCGAAAGTGACTCTGGCGACCGCGAGTTTGAACTTCGTGCATTTGAACGAAAAGACGAAGCAATCCGTGGTGGCCGCTGTTGCTATAGAACTGAGAAGATTCCTTTCGAGCTTGTCTTACACGGGAACTTGTTTGGTATAGCCGAGCAAGTGCGACTCTCCGACGGTAATCGCTTCATCTTTGACTCAAATGGCCGTTGGCACACATGGGCGG
This sequence comes from Viridibacterium curvum, assembly GCF_039544165.1. Classification (NCBI taxonomy): domain Bacteria; kingdom Pseudomonadati; phylum Pseudomonadota; class Betaproteobacteria; order Rhodocyclales; family Rhodocyclaceae; genus Viridibacterium; species Viridibacterium curvum. The sequence goes on along the minus strand of NZ_BAABLD010000005.1, from coordinate 489,553 downwards.
AATACGAGGAGTTCAGGAACAGCTTCCCCGATTACAGGCACTACAACAGAGGGCGAAATACCAAGTTCACTCTGTCAATTCTATTGGCTCTTGGCATCCTGACTTTCCTATACAAAGTGTTCGGGTAGTGAGTATGCGTTGCTCAAGAACGACAACAGCAAAAGGAGCGAACGCAGTCTCAAAGTTGNACTTATTCATGAGTGCTTCCTCTTTCTTCGCGGGAAACGGAAGCTCTCAGTATCTCAGCTCGCCCTCCAGCTTCGCGGGGCGTTGCACTTCGTTTGTGAATCCGCGGCGGCTAACCCTTCCGTCGAGAGGGACCGCCTGCAAGCTGCGCTTGCAGGTTCCCTTCGCGGCTTCGCCGCTACGGCGGCCCCTCACGTCAAACGTTAGCCGCTCGTTTCGTTGCGGGCACCTCGCTACGGCATGCCCGGAGAGCNCCCAATGCAGATGAAATCAATGCGAATGCACTTCAGGCGCTACCTGAAACGGATGAGTGGCCATTTCTTGTTCGCTCAATGTTCTCCATTTCGGAAAACCAAAACGTGAATCTGGCGTACGAGTATCGAGTGCTTCATTTCGGCGCCTCGTACAAGGAAATCGAGTTCGAGTGGGATGAGTGGCTCCAGAAGTTCGAGAGATTTTTGTCAACGCTGTTGGGCGTCACAGCTATTGTTCACATGGAAAGCGATCATTTCGGCAATCACGCATACGAATGGGTTTGTCAGCCACCAGCTGAGCCTTTGCCGCCTATGGCGTGGGAATTTCAGGGCGGGCAACGAAATTTCACTTGAAGTGATTATAGGCAAGGAAAATCGTGTGAAAGTATTGCCGCAAACGATGTCTAACCCTACAGTCAAGCGGACCGCCACAAGCTGCGCTTGTGGTTCCCTCCGCGCTTCGCGCTCCGGCGTCCGCTTACTTCCACGTTAGGCTTCCCAGATGAAAATCGCATTCGTCGCTGTCGTATCAATTTTTCTTAGCGCATGCGCCGGGCCGCAGGCCACATTGAAAAATTTCACTGTGTCCGGCGGTAAGATCATTCAACTCCCTGTGGCAGCGGGCGGCGCACTTCCCACAGAAGATAAAGAAATCCGCATTGAAGTTGCAGGGTTTCTAATCAACAGGGAAAAATTGGAGTTGGTCTACACTTTTGGATTCACGGAGAAGAACAAATCCACGCCAAAGAAGGTTGTCGTTGAAGACGTAACAGGAACCGAAGCTGTTCAGTTGGTACAAGACGACACACCAGCGCTCGTCGCACATGGCTACTGGATTGGATCTTCAACGCCCAGAAAATCGAATGATCCTTCGATAGCATGGCTGGCGCAGAACGGCGACACGGAGAAAGTGTTTCGATTCACAATCCATACGGCAGACGGAAGAGTATTGGTACTACATCAAGCCTCTGTGTGGTCAGGCGCAGCCAAGCCTCCTTTGCGTCAGATGCTAAATATGTAATGGTCAAACCACCGCCTAACCATACAGTCGAGAGGGACAGCCAACAAGCTGCGCTTGTTGGTTCCCTCCGCGCTACGCGCTCCGGCTGCCCCTCACTTCCACGTTAGGCCGCACCGGGCGACCGTGGCTCAAAGTCCAGAAATTTGATATGCGACCGATTTGGCGACGATCCGATATTAAGAGCAACGTGGAGTACGTGCTGTTGCTCATCGAAAGTGACTCTGGCGACCGCGAGTTTGAACTTCGTGCATTTGAACGAAAAGACGAAGCAATCCGTGGTGGCCGCTGTTGCTATAGAACTGAGAAGATTCCTTTCGAGCTTGTCTTACACGGGAACTTGTTTGGTATAGCCGAGCAAGTGCGACTCTCCGACGGTAATCGCTTCATCTTTGACTCAAATGGCCGTTGGCACACATGGGCGGAATACGAGGAGTTCAGGAACAGCTTCCCCGATTACAGGCACTACAACAGAGGGCGAAATACCAAGTTCACTCTGTCAATTCTATTGGCTCTTGGCATCCTGACTTTCCTATACAAAGTGTTCGGGTAGTGAGTATGCGTTGCTCAAGAACGACAACAGCAAAAGGAGCGAACGCAGTCTCAAAGTTGAAGTGCAATACACCGATGCAAAAATCGCCTAACCCTACAGTCAAGCGGACCGCCACAAGCTGCGCTTGTGGTTCCCTCCGCGCTTCGCGCTCCGGCGTCCGCTTACTTCCACGTTAGACATCCCCTTTCAAAGGAACGACCGTGTGCATCAAAAACTGTGCCCTAGCTCTGATTCTTCTCACCTGCTTAGCAGGTTGTGCAAATCAATTGCGCTTCGTGTCCAATGTTGACTCCCTTTCTCGGGACGACGCTCCAACAAAGAAGCGATATGTTCTTATGCCGGGGAGCAAAGGAGTAGATGCCGCAGACCTTCAGTTCATGGAGTTCTCAGCATACGTCGACAAAGTACTGTCAGAAAAAGGGTTCGTTAAAGCTCCAAGTTTTCAAGAGGCTGAAATCGCGATCTTCTTCACTTATGCAATTGGAGATCCACAAACCTATCAATATTCCTACTCAGTTCCGACGTGGGGCCAAACTGGCATTGCCTCCTCAAATACATACGGAACTGTTTCCTCTACAGGCCGTACCGCTACATACAGCGGGACAACCACCTATACGCCGACCTATGGAGTAACCGGCTCCACAACACAGATAGGAACGAACACGGTCTACTCTAGATTTTTGTTTCTTGATGCATACGACACAGCAACGTACATAAAAGAAAACAAGATGGTCCAAGTATGGAAAACCAACGTTGTTAGCACTGGGTCAAGTGGCGATCTTCGTTTGGTCATACCTTACATGGTTGCAGCTATGAAGCCTTACGTAGGCACCAATACGCGTCAAAAAATCGAGGTCGAGGTTCTAGAAAACTCTCCCGAAGTCAAGGCATTGAGAAATGAAAAGGCGACAAAGTAGCCCGTCTAACACTACAGTCGAGAGGGACAGCCAACAAGCTGCGCTTGTTGGTGCCCTCCGCGCTTCGCGCTCCGGCTGCCCCTCACTTCCACGTTAGGCTTTTTCCATGTCACTAGCGATTTCCTTCTTTGACCCTACCGTTGAAGATGAGGATGCAGCCTTTCGTGGAATGGCTGAAATGCCAGGAGATTTGTTCGGTTGGGAGTCATGGCGTGGCGTCTGGGGAAGCAAGGAGCTGGTTAAACGAGGAAGTAAGTTCTTAGTGCATCTCAAGAAAAGCGACTTATACGTTCGGCCGATAGACATTCACTCGTTCCGAATCGAGCTCGAATCCATCTTGTCCGACTCCACTGATATCGCCCGAGCGCTAAAAATTGCAGAGGAAGATTTGCAATTCCACTTACACAATGCACTAGCGGCCTGTGCTCATGCGGAGCAAAAGGGCTTAGGTGTATGCATAAGTTAGATTTTTCGTGCACCTCATGTTTAGTTTCAAGATACAAGAGCAACACACATCGTGAAAAAATCGCCTAACAATTCGGTCAAAGGGACAGCCACAAGCTGCGCTTGTGGTTCCCTACGCTGCTGCGCAGCTCCGGCTGCCCCTTACCTCAAACGTTAGAGAACTCTCAATGTCCGATTACTACCAACGCATTGGCAGTGAAGCCGTCGAATTTGCAAACACCGACGTTCAAAAGTTACTGATCTATGCAGAGGTCGAGGATGGAGTAATTTCCTGTGATCTCTTCTACCTTCCCGTCTCCGGGGGCGATGTTCAGTTCCGCTTCTGCACAGCGAAGATGAAAGACATGGTTTATGAGTACTGGGAGCGTGGGCAAGGCCCAATCAAGCCAGAGTCTTGGGCGGTTATGCGGTACACCGTCGAGGCAGGAAAGTTCTCTGTTGCTCACGAGTACCCCGATCAGATCGATAAAGACGAAGACTGCTCCGACAGGCGGCCACGGGCAGTCGCATCTTTCTTCCCTGGCGCCCGCATTGACTATTCAAAACCATGAGGCATTTGCGGCAGCTGTTCTCTAACCCTGCAGTCAAGCGGACCGCCACAAGCTGCGCTTGTGGTTCCCTCCGCGCTTCGCGCTCCGGCGTCCGCTTACTTCCACGTTAGGCAACAACATGTCGCCGCATATTTGGCTCGCTGTTCGGATTCTCTTTGTTGGATTCTGGTGCTACTCAGGTCTTTCCAGCAGTTTCGCACCGACTACTGCTGATCCGCTTACTCTTATCTTCGCGTGTGCATTTGGCGCATTGGGGGTTAGGTACTGGATATTCCGTCCTTACAAAAAATCTAACGCCCCATGGCTTAAACCTTCGTGGTTTCTAAATCCATTCATGTCACGCCAACCCTTCCAGTTTTTCCACTTGGCAGGGGTGTCATTTGTTTGCTTTGCCTTGTTCGCTATGCTCTCAAGTGCCTCATCCGTCACATTTGGATCATGGCCGTGGGAGGTATTTCCTGGGGCATTTGGCGTGGGCACTTTGCTTGGCATACGGTGGACAACATATGCTTACCGAGACCGCTTTCAAGATGCGCAAACCAATGCATAGGCCGTCTCCCATAATGCTGCGCACAAAGGCACATAGTCTCAACGTTCAAGTGCAATACCCAATGCAAAAATCGCCTAACCCTGCAGTCAAGCGGACCGCCACAAGCTGCGCTTGTGGTTCCCTCCGCGCTTCGCGCTCCGGCGTCCGCTTACTTCCACGTTAGATGCTTGAAATCTCAATGAGCAATTTGCCTTTGCCCGAGCAGTTTGAAATCAATGAAGCGTGGGTCGCTTTCAAGCTCAACACCTCGCCGATTTTCACCAAGGAAGATGGTGAGTTCAATTGCTTTTCATTGATGGATGCGGCTAGTGGTTTCATTCTCAGCACGTCCTTTGTCTCTGTGCTGGCCACTTCGCTTCCAGCGGAGGATGTAATTAAAATGATGGAAGAAGCCCACGCTCACAAGCATGAATGGCCAAAGCTGTTGCTCTGCCAAAGTGGGCAAGCGGTAGATGCCATGATTGAAAAGGCAGAAAGGCTTGGCATTTCTGTCCGTGTCGTTCCCGAGTCACAATTGGATGTCTTTGTCAGCGATGCTAAAGAGGGTTTCAATGAGCGGTTCGGTAGCGGCGATCTTCACTAGGCGCAAGATGCACCACGCATCTAACACTACAGTCAAGCGGACCGCCACAAGCTGCGCTTGTGGTTCCCTCCGCGCTTCGCGCTACGGCGTCCGCTTACTTCCACGTTAGGCGCCATGTATATCGTTGATCCACAAGCAGCGCGAGAAGCAATGCGATCAGCCTTCGGGGCAGAGCGCTACGCAAAGTTCGTCTCCGAGCTGAACGGTCGCTGTCAAGCAAAGAAGCGTCTTTTCTATTGGCAGGAGTCGATGTGGGATCAGGTACAAAAGACTCTTGGCACACACATCACTGACTTTGAGGAGGTTTCCAACCTCTTTCGCCACTGCCATGTCCATGGATCAGAATTGAAGTCTGAGTTGGTCCCAGTTCTGTACGGCACACACCAACTAACCGGCAAATACATTGATACGATGGAGTCATTGTTCCCCCACGCAAACAGTGTCTTTCTTGGTCCTTGCTGGCATGAGTCACCAACGGAAAGGAAAGTCTTCTTCTGTGAGTTGTGTCGAGAGGCCAGGGAGAAGTGGGAGGCCCAGCGTGGCGCCTAACCCTACAGTCAAGCGGACCGCCACAAGCTGCGCTTGTGGTTCCCTCCGCGCTTCGCGCTCCGGCGTCCGCTTACTTCCACGTTAGACATCTGACTCTCAATGTCCGAAAGTTCAATTTACACAGCTCGTCTTGAACTTCTTCTGGTGGATGCTTCGCATGCACAGGGCATCTTTGAATTGGAGTCAGATCCGAATGTTGTTCAGTACTTCGGTCAATCCCCGATGCAAAAGCTTGAAGATGCGTTCAAGTGGATCGAGCAAAGACAGAGGGGGCTTGATAACGGCGCTTTAATGGCTTGGAGCGTATTTGAGAAGGAACAAGGGCGCCTGATTGGTAGCTGTTCGGTCTATGCCCGAAATCAGTCATTCCGTTCTGCCATGTGCGGGTATGAGCTTTCCCCGGATGTCTGGGGGCGTGGCTTCATGAGCGAGGCCGTAAGTAGCATGCTTAGTTTCGGTTTTAGCTCTCTTCAGCTTAATCGCGTGGGTGCCGGCACGGCTACGGAAAACCTCAGGTCCGTAAAATTCCTTGAGCGCTTAGGCTTTGTGCGAGAGGGAGTGATGCGGCAGTATTGGTATGCAAACGGTGCATTCCATGATGCATATAGCTACAGTTTGCTGGCGGAGGATTGGCGTGCTCAAAAAAATGTCTAACCCTGCAGTCAAGCGGACCGCCTGCAAGCTGCGCTTGCAGGTTCCCTCCGCGCTAGCGCGCTCCGGCGTCCGCTTACTTCCACGTTAGCCGCTCGTTTCGTTGCGGGCACCTCGCTACGGCATGCCCGGAGAGCCAATACTGGTGCGGCTCTTCAGGCATCTGTTTTTCGTGCTTTCTTTGGCGCAATCGCACGCGGGGTTTGAGGGTTCGAACGTTCGGGATGAGTTTGAGTCACGGACGATCTGGCACAACAAGGATGGCTTGTCCGCGCACGAGAAACAGTTGGGCGTTCATCGCTCGGGCGCAGTTTCAATCGTGCAAGCAAACAATCAAAAATTCACTGGCTTCATCGGTCAGCTTCGCGGGTCAGGAGCGCTCTATAGTCCAGGCGGCTAGCGCCGCGAGCAAAGGCACGCAACACTGTGGCGGCACGGGCTGCTTCAGTGACCGAGATGATTGCGACGATTAAAGCCAATCGCTATGCTGGGCGCAGTTTCCAACCCAAGGGCAATGCCGGTGTCACAGTCAGTCGCGGCTAACCAATCGGTCAACGGGACAGCCTGCAAGCTGCGCTTGCAGGTGCCCTCCGCGCTACGCGCTCCGGCTGCCCCTTACCTCAAACGTTAGACGTCTCATGATCGCCACTTACGAAATCTGTCTCCCAGATTACGAGCCGCTACTTCCTGAGTTGGCTCGCATCATTCGGGCTCATTACGAGGCAGGTTCTTTTGCCAGAGCGGAAGAAGAGTTTCACGCACTCTCAGCGGAAGCAAAGGAATGGCACTTATCAGGTGAATGTGGCCAACTAACCGTTAGCTTTGAGAAGCATGAGGGTTATTACTTCTCGCGCTTTCAAGCCTCGGGCTCTGAGCTTCAAAAGGGTAAGGCACTCTTATGGAAGAGCTACCTTGATCAAGGCGGAAATCCAGATGCTCAAGAAAAACCTTAAAGCCCCACATTGCGCCGTGAAAAAGACGTCTAACCCTGCAGTCAAGCGGACCGCTGCAAGCTGCGCTTGCAGTTCCCTCCGCGCTGCGCGCTCCGGCGTCCGCTTACTTCCACGTTAGAGCGCACCTCAATGGCACCAATTCGGTCTCTCAGCCTTGTTAAACTGAAGTCGGAGTTTGCCGTCGATCTTGGCTCATATCCCTTCGCAGAAGATTTGCCTCTGGTTTTCCTGGGTGAGATCCCAAATCTTCCAGAGCATGGCGTGTTCTTAGGCTTCAAGTCTGGCCGTGCGTATTCCGGCTACCACATAGATCAGTTTGTTGAGCTATCGGATGAGGAGGTATAGAAAATGAAGTTCTTTCCTCCTTCCGAGCTGGCGCCAGTTCCAATGAAAGAAGGCGTCAAAAGCAGCGGCAAGCATGCCGCTCTAGGCGCCTGCATTGGGCTTCTCGTTTCCATTGTGATGATTTACTTCGGCGCAAGCGTCTGGTGGTTTATAGCATTCCCAGCCGGCGCGTTCATTGGGGCCACAATCACAAGCGGTGGTCGCCCACCCGTCATGTGGTAGCCATCGCATGCAACCACCTCGCTCTAACAATTCCGTCGAGAGGGACCGCCTGCAAGCTGCGCTTGCAGGTTCCCTTCGCGGCTTCGCCTCTACGGCGGCCCCTCACGTCAAACGTTGGACGTCATGAGCGACACCTTTCGCGTTGAACCAGCAGAGGAGCACGAAAGCACTTGTGCTTGTTGCGGCAACCGCACGCGTACGGTCTGGGGCTATGTCTACGCATCTGAGCTACCTCTAGCCTGCTATTGGATTCAGTGGACTGCCAGCCGTCCTGACCACCCGCCGAACTTCGACTTCCTGATTGGTACTTGGGGTAACGATGAGGTTAACGATAAGCAACTGGTTTCATGGCTATTCAATCCAAGTTCAGGAGGCGGTTCGTTCATGGCAATCGATAGCGCCTCTCGCCCGGCTGCTCGCTCCACGCTATGCGCCAAGGCGCTGACCCGTCAGGAGGTAGTCAACAACGGAGCATTAATGCAGCAGGCCACAGACCTAATCGATGCTGTGTGGCTTGGCGATCCTCGGCTACTTGAAGTGCGCGAGTTTGCCGAATGACGCCCAACAATTCCGTCGAGAGGGACCGCCCACAAGCTGCGCTTGTGGGTTCCCTTCGCGGCTTCGCCGCTGCGGCGGCCCCTCACGTCAAACGTTAGGCCCTATGTACGAAGTCATGTACGACAGCGCGGTCAACAGCAGCGCTCCCGCTTCACCTTACCTTTGGGTATTTGGCTGGCTCATCGGGGCCACATTTGTATTTCTTATCGTTCTGGATGGGCGACGATCCATCGTCAAAAGAGTCTTCCTGTCACTATTCACAGTCATATGGCTCATCTTGGGGAGCATAGGCATTTCAAACGTTGCTTCGCAAAAATCGACATGCACAAACTGGCGAGAGATAGGCCACTATCTTGTTACCGAGGGTGAAATCTCAGAGTTCGACCCCATGCCCGCCGGTGGGCACAAAGAAGAGTCTTTTCGACTGGGGGACTATAAGTTCTCTTACTCCGACTTTGATGTATCAAGAGGCTGCTTTAACAACGCAAAATCTCTCGGTGGGCCAATAGACGCCGGCAAGAAGGTTCGCTTATTTCATAGTAATGGAGTGATCTTTCGAATCGAGGTTTGGCGCGATGCCTAACCCTACAGTCAAGCGGACCGCCACAAGCTGCGCTTGCGGTTCCCTCCGCGCTTCGCGCTCCGGCGTCCGCTTACTTCCACGTTGGGCGTCACACAGCAGGGACGATTCATGACTCACACACTGAAACTGATTCTTTCTGTCGTAGCGGCGCTGTCACCGATGTCGTTTGCGCACGCCATTGGCGATAGCGGCGGCTGCGGTGACCCGCTCGGAGGCCCCCTTGGCAAGGCCATTAAATCCGGCCCCCCCCAGGAGGTGGAACACGAAATAGCGAGGTGGGTGGACTACAAGGAGAAAAACCTTGCCTGGACCAAAAAACTATTGTTCTTGGCGCCTGGCGGAGATACAGCAAGACAACAATGGCGTCAGCAGCAAACCCGTAATTTGCTTGAAGGTTCGCATGAAAAAGATGCAGTGTGTGCTCCAGGGCCGTTACTACCAGCCGCAGTTAGGTCTGGCAACCTGGAAGTTGTCCGCTTCCTACTTGGATCGCCAATGGGCTTGAGCTTAAAGGTTCCAGAAAACATTTTGTTCTCTTGTGACTACTCCATCTTACATACCGACGAACAACGAGCATTTCGCCGGGCTGCGTTTGCCTTGATCCTTGACACGCGGAAAGCCAACGTAAATGCGCTTTGGCGCGGACGTACAGTACTTCAAGAATGCAACGAGCCAGAACTCATTACGTTGTTCATTGAGCACGGCGCAAATACCACAATTGAGACCGGAAACCCGGGCTACAAGGAAAACCTTCTTGACCGGGCAGTCGTAGACGCGGTGGGTGTCGAGGAGGGGAGTTATACAGCTAAGCGCCTTCACGGTATCGAACGTGCAAGGATCTACGCAAGCGTTCTCCCTGCCTCCATCGAGGGGCGCTCTGCGGAAAAGCGCGCCAATCACTCCTGCAACCTGTTCATCAATGGCAAACGGTGGAACCCAAAGACGTGCCGAGAGTTGTCCACGTTCATCAAAGCCTCCCCCGGAACGTTTGGTGAAAAGTAAATCCAGCTATCGTAGAACACGCGGCAAAGTGACGCCCAACCCTACAGTCGAGCGGGACAGCCAACAAGCTGCGCTTGTTGGTTCCCTCCGCGCTACGCGCTCCGGCTGCCCCTCACTTCCACGTTAGGGAAACAACCCAGCGCTTATGAACGCGACCGAAGAGACCGTCGTCTTTAAGCACGAACTTGGCTACGCCATCGCACAGTGGGGCTACGTCGAGGGGCAGTTGCTTAGAATTGTTCTGGAATGTGTAGCAATTCCAGAAAGACCGGCATTCGCCATCACCTATCACTCGATTGAGAACTTTCGTTCCAAGCTGAACGTATGCGACAACTTGGTAACCCATAAATTCAGCAAGTCTCCTGCCTTTCAAAAGTGGCGATCTGCAAAAGATCGCACCTCTCAAATGGCGGCCAAGCGGAATAAGATTGCTCACGGATGGCATCGGCTCTACATCAACAATGCCGCTGGGCGTCGATGGGCAATCGTTCCTCTGCATCATGCAGATGGCGAACTGCTGCACGCTGATGGAGAAAAACCGCCATCTGGAGCAATCTGCTTGCGCGATCTCGCAATTTTTCATCTGGAGTTTCATGCTCTGACAACGCAGCTTTGCAACGTCCACGAGATGCTTTGTGGGCGGCCAGCGCCCTTTCCAGAATCCGATGAACAACCAAAGAGTCCGCCGACCCTTCGGCAACTAACAAACCAGATTCGCGTAGAACTCGGGTTCCCGCAGAAACCATCGCGGAAGAAATCTTGAAGTCCTTGCAACTTTCATTCATCGCTGCGTCCCCTAACAATTCCGTCGAGAGGGACGGTTTGCAAGCTGCGCTTGCAAATGCCCTCCATGCCTGCGGCATTCCGGCCGCCCCTCACGTCAAACGTTAGCCAATACACATGAGCCTCCCACACTGGCAGTACTTTCTGTCTATTGAGGAAGATCTACTTCGCTGCTCAAGGTATGTCGAATTTGAGAAGAGTAATTTTTCTACTTATTCGGTTGAGTTCGCTAGGATCATAGTTGCCGCTTCCGCGGAGTTTGATTCCGTTGCCAAGATATTGTGTAAAGCGATCAATCCGGGAGCAAACCCACAGTCCATAAATGCATACCACCCTATCATTACTAGCAAGTACCCTCGCTTTCTCGAATACACGATTCTCGTGCCAAGTATGAAGCTCGAGTTTCAACCGTGGAAAGAGTGGACAGATAGCGCCGGGCCGGGTTGGTGGTCAAAGGGATACAACAAAATTAAACATGAGCGTGACAAGCACTTTGCAGCAGCAAACCTTGAAAACGCCCTCAACTCTGTTGCAGGGCTTTTGACCGGGATTGCCTATCTGTACGATGCGACATACGGTGAGATCCCAAAACTGAACCTGGCATCGGCACCGAAATTACTCGAGCCTCACGACAATCCGGACGCTCCGAATCAATCGGCCGTTTGGTGGTCTTGCGAGGTGTGGAAATAAATGCGGGCTAACCCGGCAGTCGAGAGGGACGGCCAAAAGCTACGCTTTTGGTTCCCTACGCTTCGCTCCGGCCGCCCCTCACTTCTACGTTAGGCGTCTAGGCATGCGAAGCAGATTTCTCGTTGTGTGTTTGCTTGTTCAATCACTTGTCTCTGGAGTAGCCGTCGCGATGGACGAAGACCTCTCAAAAATGAGTCCCACACCTGAAATGATTCGCGAGGCGCAAAGAACCCCAAATGGTTGGGTGTACGTGATCAAAGGAAATTTTGGACCAAAAGACGCTGTCCCACCTGAGGCGATCGCAGGGGCGTGGAAAGTAGATGCTTCAGGAAAAATAGTGCCGGGAAGTTTTCAAGCAAATCCGAAGTACAAACCGAAAAACTAGCGCCGTCAGTGTATGAAGCCTTCTAAAGCAAACGCGCCTAGATGAAAAATCCGCCTAACCCTACAGTCAAGCGGACCGCCACAAGCTGCGCTTGTGGTTCCCTCCGCGCTTCGCGCTCCGGCGTCCGCTTACTTCCACGTTAGGCACATTGATTCAGGGGTCTTCGACTTGCACAGAAAATTGTTGGTGTTTGGGTTCTTATCAACCGCATTGGTGTTTTTTGGTTTCTTTGACAAGTCATGGATTACAAACGTAGAAGAAACCACTAAAAATTTTTCTGTGTATTTTTTATGGTTTTCCATATTTGTCGGAATAATTATTAATGTAATTAAAAAAGACATCCGAGGCCCGGGAACAATTGTTCCGCTGTCAGCCTTTCTTCTATTGCTTGTTTTAGCGTCAATAAACGCGGAGGCAAGCAGCGGAGCATCCAAGAATGTTGAGTGTTCGATAGCGGGAAAAAGGCAAACGTCACATAGATTCAGCAAAGACAAGATATTGATCTTGTCAAGAAAGAGCAGCCCAAGTTGCTTTCCCGAAGTAGTGGTGCCTGACTCGGTTTTCAATTCCGCCGCAGTCGGCAAGATTGCTGTAATTAAAATATCTACAGGTGCACTGGGAGTTCATCGTGTCGTTAGTACCAGAGTACTCTCCATCGAACATAGTGAGACAAGCGAACAAGAGCCTGCTTACTAAGCTTAAAGTCCGCGGGCTAACCGACGGCAACGCAACTTAAACTTCAGCATCCTTAGTAAAAATATCGCGCAATCTCGAATTTGCGGTTCAATACAACGATGCAAAAATCGCCTAACCCTACAGTCAAGCGGACCGCCACAAGCTACGCTTGTGGTTCCCTCCGCGCTTCGCGCTCCGGCGTCCGCTTACTTCCACGTTAGGCCGCTCCCCATGCTGCACACCGTTTTCTTCCTGATCGAGCCCAATGAAGAGGCGCTGCGCGAGTTTCCAGTCCGTGCTGGAAGTGAATTCGCGCAAGTGCTTCTTGACCCGCTTCTGACAAGTCGCGACTACGCGGACCGGTCGCACTGGAGAGAGGATGAAGCCGAACTCGCGGTCAAGCTCCTATTTGTAGCAAGGTTACGGGAATACGCACCACTGGCGGACGACAAAGCCGCCAGGCAATTGCTCGGTTCGGAACACGTGTCTACTGAGATATTTGATCGATGGTGGTCAATTCGCCGCCTGTTCCTAGAAGAAGGCAAATCCGAGGAAATGCAAGACTACTTGGGGGCAGTGACCGAGAAGGTCCAACCTACTGGTAACTCCGTCGTAGATGAATGGGTTCGAGGGCTATCGAATGAACGCGCGGCNCCGCACTTTCTTTGGCGCAATCGCACGCGGGGTTTGAGGGTTCGAACGTTCGGGATGAGTTTGAGTCACGGACGATCTGGCACGACAAGGATGGCTTGTCCGCGCATGAGAAACAGTTGGTCGTTCATCGCTCGGGCGCAGTTTCAATCGTGCAAGCGAACATGAATCGCCCCGGGTTTTCTAGACACCTTGAAGCCTTAAAATCAAAGGCAGATGGAGGTGTTTATGAGCAACAAGCGTTACACGGAAGAGTTCAAGATTGAAGCGGTCAAGCAGATCACGGATCGTGGCCACAGCGTGGCGGACGTGTCGGCACGACTGGATGTCAGCATCCACAGCCTTTACGCGTGGGTCAAGCGCTACAGCCTGAGCCCGCAGGAGCAGCAAGAACAGAGCAGTCAGCAGGATGAACTGCGTCTCTTGCGTGCCGACCTCAAGCGGGTAACCGAGGAGCGCGACATCCTAAAAAATGGCCGCAGCGTACTTTGCCAAGCAGTCCGGGTGAGGTACGCCTTCATTGAAACGCATCAACACTTCTGGCCGATCCGTCGTATGTGCAAGGTGAAGCAAGTGCATCCGAGCGGGTACTACGCTTGGCAAGCACAACCCCACTCTGCGCGATCGCAAGATGACCAGCGCGTCCAAGGCTTGATCAAGCAATGCTGGCTCGAAAGTGGCGCGGTGTATGGCTATCGAAAGATCAACCATGACCTGCGCGACATGGGTGAATCCTGCGGCAAGCATCGCGTTGCTCGACTGATGCGTCAGGCTGGATTGAAGTCGCTGACCGGCTATGGTCGTCGTCCCGGTCGTTACGGTGGTCGCCCTGCCAACGTCTCCCCCAACATCCTGCAGCGCGAGTTTGACGTGGCTGCACCAAACAGGGTGTGGGTGACGGACATCACCTACATTCGTACGCACGAAGGCGGGTTGTTCCTGGCCGCCGTGCTGGATCTGTTCTCACGACAAGTCGTGGGCTGGTCGATGAATGCGCTGATGACGACCGATCTGGTACTGAACGCCTTGTTGATGGCCGTCTGGAAGCGCAAGCCTGATCACGAGGTACTGGTCCACTCAGACCAAGGCAGTCAGTTCAGCAGTGAGGACTGGCAATCGTTCCTGCGCGCGCACAAGCTCAAGGGCAGCATGAGTCGGCGTGGTAACTGCCATGACAACGCTGTGGCAGAGAGTTTCTTTCAGCTACCTAAAACGCGAGCGGATCAAGCGGAAGATCTACGCCACAAGGGAAGATGCACAGCGTGATGTGTTCGATTACATCGAGATGTTTTACAACCCAAAGCGGCGACACAGCCACGCAAATGGCATGTCTCCGCTAGACTACGAAAAGCAGTATTTCATGAGGCTCGGGGCTGTCTAGAAAGCCCGGGGCGATTCAAGCGGCGGCCCGGAACTAATAGATCCTTGAGATGCCTTATCTCGCCTGAGCTCGGGTGACGTCCACGGACACTGGGCATGAGACGATCACGCCTGATCGCCGGAGCCAACAATGCAGCCACGCGACAGCGCTACGAGCCTCGGGCGTTATTCCCTGGAACTGCAGAGAGACGAAGGATGAAGCCGCGTGCCACATGATGTTCCCTTGATCACGACCGTCGCTGCCGCACTGGGACTGGCATTGGTGCTGGGCTTTGCGGCGACGCGCCTGCGCTTGCCCGCGCTGGTGGGCTATCTGGTTGCTGGCATCATGATCGGGCCCGCAACGCCGGGCTTCGTGGCTGACGTTCATCTTTCCGGGCAACTGGCTGAAATCGGCGTGATGCTGCTGATGTTCGGTGTAGGGCTGCACTTTTCGCTTGACGATCTGATGTCCGTACGCCGCATCGCTCTTCCCGGTGCGATTGCGCAGATCGTGGCTGCCACTGCCATGGGGGCTGGCGTGGCGTGGTTCTGGGGCTGGAGTCTGGGCGCTGGTATCGTGTTCGGCTTGTCACTCTCGGTCGCGAGTACCGTGGTGCTGCTGCGCGCGCTGGAGGGGCGTGGCTTGCTGGACACCATCAATGGCAGCATTGCAGTTGGCTGGCTGGTGGTTGAAGACCTCGTGATGGTGCTCGTCCTGGTGCTGCTGCCGCCGCTTGCGGGTTGGCTGGGTGGAGGTGATACGACGACAGGCACACCAAGTGGCATCGATTTGCTGACCACATTCGGCTTCACGCTTGGCAAGGTGGCGGTCTTTGCCTTGCTGATGTTTGTCGTTGGCGCGCGTGTATTACCGTGGATTCTCTGGCAAGTGGCGCGCACCGGGTCGCGCGAGCTCTTTACGCTGTGCGTCATTGCCGTGGCAGTGGGCATTGCCTATGCCGCTGCGGCCGTATTCGGTGTGTCGTTCGCGCTGGGAGCCTTCCTTGCCGGCATGGTGGTTGGCAAGTCAGCCCTGAGTCATCGTGCGGCGACCGAGTCATTGCCGCTGCAGGACGCCTTCTCCGTGCTGTTCTTCGTGTCGGTGGGCATGCTCTTCGATCCGGCCATGCTCATCAAGGAGCCGCTGCACGTACTGGGGGTCGTCGCCATCATCATGCTGGGCAAGACGCTCGCCGCCTTCCTGCTTGTGCTGGCCTTCCGCTATCCGCTCAATACGGCGCTGACGGTCTCCGCCAGTCTGGCGCAGATTGGCGAGTTCTCCTTCATTCTGGCGGGCCTTGGCGTCTCCCTGAACCTTCTGCCGCTTGAAGGACAGAACCTCATCCTCGCTGGCGCGCTGATCTCTATCGCGCTCAATCCGCTGCTGTTTGCCGCCATCGAGCCGGTGCAAACCTGGATCCGCTCTCGCTCCACCCTCGCACGTGCTTTCGAGCGCCCCGATGATCCTCTGGCCGAACTACCGATGAGCGTGGAGTCTCATCGCCTGACCGACCATGTGTTGATCGTCGGCTATGGCCGGGTCGGTCGCCGCATCGGCGAATCCTTGCTCGGCAAAGGGGTTCCTGTCGTCATCGCCGAGCAGAACCGCGAGCTGGTCGAGTCATTGCGGCGGAGTGGCGTACCCGCCGTGGCAGGCGATGCAGCCGACCCTGCTGTGCTGATCCAGGCCCACGTTGCACGGGCGCGCATGCTGATCATCGCCATCCCCGATGCGATTGCGGCACGCTCGATGATCGATACGGCGCGCATGCTCAAGCGGGACATCGAAACCGTCACCCGCGTGCATTCCGAAGAAGAGGAAGCCGGCTTCCTGAAAGATCGCCTTGGGCCGGTGTTCATGGGGGAACACGAGCTGGCTCTGTCCATGACGCGCCACGCGCTTGACCAGCTGCAAACCCCGTCTCCGCAAACCAACCACTAGTCCATCGCATGAGTGCGTGCCGCCCAACCATGCAGACAGCACGTTTTTTGCCTGAGTGAGCCCGGGGCAGTCCGAACCGGACTGCCATCGCGTTTGCTTGTCGCACATGCGACAAGCCCGACATGGGACACCGCACATGGACAAGATCGGCATCTTCTTCGGCACAGAAACCGGCACAACCCGCCTCGTCGCAAAAAAGATCCACGCGCGCCTGGGTGAAGCCCTCGCAGCCAGGCCCCTCAACGTCAATCGCACCAGCGCAGCCGACTTCCTGCAATACGACGCGCTCATTCTTGGCACGCCCAGCTACGGGGTGGGTCAGATGCCCGGCCGCAGCGCGGGTTGCCTGGAGTCGAACTGGGAGGAGTTTCTGGCCCTGCTCGGCCCCGCTGACCTCAGCGGCAAGCGCATCGCGCTGTTTGGCCTTGGCGCCCAGGAGCGTTACGCCGAGCGCTTCGCCAGCTCACTGCGACGCCTGCACGATGCCTTGCAGGCACTGGGGGCCGAGCTCGTCGGCTACTGGCCTGTCGATGGCTACACGTTCCAGCATTCAGCCTCGGTCATCGAACAGCATTTCGTCGGCCTGGTCATCGACCAGCGCACACAAGGCATGCAGACGGACGCTCGCATCGACGCCTGGCTGGCCAGCGTCACCCCGCTGCTGAAGGCGCGGCTCGCGCACGCTGCCTGAGCCACGTTGCCACCGCATTGGCCGAATCACCTGCTACCGAGGCGGCATTGGCATACCCTGTGCTCATCGCCGGGCGTTGCGCCTGATCGTTGCAATCGCAACAATTCCCGACCGCCAAGCACCCCATCCCCCTGAAGACCAAGGCATTTGAGGCGGGTTCGGACTCCGATTGCAGCTTTGTAGTATGGTCGCGCATGGTCAAATACCGCTGGCAGCTCAAGGCGGTTCAAGTCTGTCGATTTTTTGCCCCTTTTTAATGGAGAACCGTGCATGTCACTGATTGTTGGAGTGCCACGCGAAACTTTTGCCGGTGAGAAACGGGTTGCAACCGTTCCCGAAGTCGTCGAGAAGCTGATCAAGCTGGGCTTCCGCGTCGCGGTCGAATCGGGCGCCGGCGTGCAGGCGAACCTTGACGATGATGCGTACCGTGCCGCTGGCGCCGAGATCGTCGACAGCACAGCGCAGTTGTGGAACCAAGCCGACATCGTGTTCAAGGTACGCGGCCCGAACGACGAAGAGGTCGGCCTGCTGCGTGAAGGCGGCACGCTGGTCTCCTTCATCTGGCCCGCACAGAACCCCGATCTGATGCAGAAGCTCGCGGCGAAGAAGGCCACCGTGCTGGCTATCGATGCCCTGCCCCGCCAATTGAGCCGCGCTCAGAAGATGGACGCGCTGACCTCGCAGGCGGGTGTGGCCGGTTATCGCGCGGTGGTCGAGGCAGCCAACGCCTTCGGCCGCTTCTTCAATGGCCAGATCACGGCCGCGGGCAAGGTGCCGCCAGCGAAGGTGTTCATCGCGGGGGCTGGTGTGGCGGGCCTTGCGGCCATCGGCACGGCGGCCAACCTGGGCGCCATCGTGCGCGCCAACGATACGCGCGCAGAGGTGGCCGACCAGGTGAAATCGCTCGGCGGCGAGTTCGTCAAGGTCGATTACGAGGAAGACGGCTCGGGCGGCGGCGGTTACGCCAAGGTCATGAGTGAGGGCTTCCAGCAGGCGCAGCGCGAGATGTATGCACAGCAGGCGCGCGAAGTGGACATCATCATCACCACCGCGCTGATCCCCGGCAAGCCGGCCCCCAAGCTCATCACGGCCGACATGGTGAAGTCCATGAAGCCGGGTAGCGTGATCGTTGACATGGCTGCCGAACAAGGCGGCAACTGTGAGCTGACTGTTCCGGGTGAAGCCGTGGTACGCCATGGCGTGACCATCGTGGGCTACACCGATCTGGTGAGCCGCCTGGCACGTCAGTCCTCGACGCTGTATGCCACCAACCTTTTCCGCCTGACTGAAGAGCTGTGCAAGACCAAGGACGGCCAGATCAACGTCAACTTCGAAGACGATGCTATCCGTGGCCTCACGGTCATCAAGGAAGGCGAGATCACCTGGCCAGCACCGGCGCCCAAAATTCCCGCTGCTGCGGCCAAGCCGGCTGCTGCGGCTGCGCCGGTTGCGAAGAAATCCGCGCATGGCCACGGGGAGCCCTCGGAGCCCATGTCGCACCAGAAGCTGGCGGTCGTCTTCGGCATCGCAGCCGCGCTGTTCTGGGTGATCGGCGCCCACGCGCCGGCTGCCTTCCTGAGCCATTTCACAGTCTTCGTGCTGGCCTGCTTCGTGGGCTACATGGTGGTGTGGAACGTGAAGCCTGCGCTGCACACGCCGCTGATGAGCGTGACCAATGCGGTCTCGTCGATCATCGCCATCGGCGCGCTGGTGCAGATCGCACCGCCCTTGTCGGCAGACATCTCGCGCCCTGACACGGTGATTCGCGCACTGGCCATCGGCGCCATCGTGCTGGCCACCATCAACATGTTCGGCGGCTTCGCCGTCACCCAGCGCATGCTGGCGATGTTCCGCAAGTAAGGGGAAGAATAAAAATGTCCGCAAGTCTGGCTACGGTCTCCTACCTCGGAGCAACCATTCTTTTCATCCTGTGTCTGGGCGGCCTGTCCAACCAGGAAACCGCGCGCCGCGGCAATCTCTACGGCATGATCGGCATGACCATCGCCGTGCTGGCTACGGTGTTCGGTCCGCGCGTCGCATCTGCCGGTTTGCCGTGGATCATCGGTGCGACGGTCGTCGGCGGCGCCATCGGCCTCTACCTCGCACGCGTCGTGAAGATGACGCAGATGCCCGAGCTGGTTGCCTTCATGCACAGCCTCGTCGGCCTCGCGGCGTGCCTCGTCGGTTTCGCGAGCTACATCGACACCTCGATCACCTTCACCGGTGCCGAGAAGGCCATTCACGAAATCGAGATCTACGTCGGCATCCTCATTGGCGCCGTCACCTTCTCGGGCTCGGTCATCGCCTTCGGCAAGCTCTCCGGCAAGGTTGGCGGCAAGCCCCTGCTGCTGCCGGGCCGCCACTTCATCAACCTCATCGGCCTGCTGGTCGTCATCTACTTCGGCTACGCCTTCCTGCAGGCCGAGACCGTGCAGGCCGGCATGACGCCGCTGATCGTGATGACGGTGATCTCGCTGCTGTTCGGCATTCACATGGTGATGGCCATCGGTGGTGCCGACATGCCGGTGGTGGTCTCGATGCTCAACAGCTACTCGGGCTGGGCGGCAGCGGCAACGGGCTTCATGCTCAGCAACGACCTGCTGATCGTGACCGGCGCACTGGTCGGCTCGTCGGGCGCCATCCTCTCGTACATCATGTGCGCGGCGATGAACCGCAACTTCATCAGCGTGATCGCAGGTGGCTTCGGCTCCGATGGCGGCGCGCCGGCAGCCAAGCCTGCCGGTGGCAGCGCCGAGCCGGCCGGTGAAGTGAGCCCCATCCTCGCGGCCGAGACCGCCGAGCTGCTGCGCGAAGCCAAGAACGTGGTGATCGTGCCCGGCTACGGCATGGCCGTCGCACAGGCCCAGCACACCGTCTTCGAGATCACCAGCCACCTGCGCGCCAAGGGCGTGAATGTGCGCTTCGCGATCCACCCGGTCGCGGGCCGCATGCCCGGCCACATGAACGTGCTGCTGGCCGAAGCCAAGGTGCCCTACGACATCGTGATGGAGATGGACGAGATCAACGAGGACTTCCCGGAGACGGACGTTGCCATGGTCATCGGCGCCAACGACATCGTGAACCCGGCCGCACAGGAAGACCCCGCCAGCCCCATCGCCGGCATGCCGGTGCTGGAAGTCTGGAAGGCCAAGACCTCCATCGTCATGAAGCGCAGCATGGCCTCCGGCTACGCGGGCGTGGACAATCCGCTGTTCTACAAGGACAACAACCGCATGCTGTTCGGCGACGCCAAGAAGATGCTCGACGAGGTGCTGGTCGCGCTGAAGTCCTGACACCAGGCGGGTTAAAGTCTCCCGAAGCGGCATGCCTGATACGCATGCCGCTTTGTTTTTGTGCGGGCCGACGCCACTTGTGCGCGCAAGAAGGCGGAGTGCATCATACGGAACCCGAACCGCGCGCCGCATCACGGCGCGCGGCCAGCCCCAGTGAGGACGCCCGACGTGCATCTCTTCTCGCACAAACGTCACAAGTCAACAACTGACTCCCCCGACGTCAGTACCGATCCACTCGCCAGTGCGCGGCAGGCACACAAGGTCGGCATGGACCCCGGCAGCCTCCAGCACATCGGGCAGGTGAAAGTGCGACAGGCCGCCATCACCCTGTTCGACTACGACCCCCAGCAACTCATCGAGATCACCTTTTCGTCGCTCGAAGAGTCGCGCCGCTACGAGAAACAACACGGGCTCTACTGGCTGAACGTACATGGACTGCACGATCCGTCTGTCATGCAGGAGATCGGACAGCGCTTCGGCCTGCACCCGCTGGTGCTCGAAGACATCGTCAACACCCACCATCGTCCCAAGCTCGAAGATTACGGCGACTACCTGTTCATGGTGCTGAAGTCCTTCGACTACAACAGCGCCGATCACGACTGCCAGGCCGAGCAGATCAGCCTCGTCATGGGCGCAGACTTCATCCTCAGCTTCCAGGAGCGCTCGACCGGCCTCTTCGACCCGATCCGCGAGCGTCTGCGCAAGAACGGTAGCCTGCTGCGCCGTGGCGGGCCCGACAGCTTGCTGCACGCACTCACCGACGCCATCGTCGACAGCTACTTCGTCGTGACCGAGAAACTCTCAGCCGATATCGAGAAGCTCGAAGACCAGCTCATCGTTGACCCGCCACGCAATGCGGTAGAGCAGATCAATCACCTCAAGCGCGAGATGTACGAGCTGCGCCACAGCATCTGGCCGACGCGCGAAGTCACCAACGGCGTACTGCGCAACACCGCCGGGCTGGTGAAGCCCGACACCATCCCCTACTTCCGCGATGTGTATGAACACTGCGTGCACCTCATCGAACAGCTCGACGCCCTGCGCGAGCAGATCGGTGACCTGCTCGATCTCTACCTGTCGACGGTCAGCAACCGCCTCAACAAGGAGCTGCGGCTGCTGACCATCATCACCACCCTGTTCGCGCCAGCCACCATCGTCACAGGCTTCTTCGGCATGAACTTCCAGCACCTGCCGTGGACCAACAGCGAGAACGGCTGGCTGATCGCGGCAGCGATCATCGTCGGCGGCGCACTGGCTCTGCTTGGGCTGCTGCGCTGGCGCTATCGGCGGATCAAACGGGGGTTCTGACGTGCCACGCAATGCAAGCATCCTGCTGGGCCCGGCCATACCGCAACTCCCCTCGGGCAATCTTGACCTCACCGCGAGCTTCTTCCAGCAACTGGGCTTTGCTGTAGCAGGAAACTTCCCGACGCAGGGATTCCTCATCATGCAGAGAGACGAGGCAGAGTTGCATTTCTGGCTCGCCGACTCGGAAGACCAGGCCCGGCACTTTGGCGGCGCCAGCAGCTGTTACATCCGGGTCGTCAACGTTGATCAGCTGGCAGCCGAGTTCGGCGAAGAAGGGATCTCGACACGCTATGGCCCCATCGACCAGCCCTGGGGTATGCGTGAAATGCAGATTGATGACCCCTATGGCAATGCCATTCGCTTCGGCGAGGAACTGAACCCGGGGACAACATGAGGACATCACTCACACTATTCGTCGCACTCATGCACCTACCGGGGCTTCATGCCGCCGAGCTGATCGGCTTCGGCACGGACACCAGGGCTGGCAGCGGTGGCGAGATCATTCGCGTCACCACGCTGGATGGATTTGGCAGCGGCAGTCTGCGGGAGGCTTTGCTCACACAGGGCCCGCGCATCATCGTGTTCGAAGTCGGTGGCGTCATCGATCTCGAAAAGACCGACCTCAAGATCCGCTCGCCCTTCGTCACCATTGCGGGGCAAACAGCGCCCTCCCCCGGCATCACCCTGATTCGTGGCGGCATGAATATCGGCACGCACGATGTGTTGATGCAGCACATCCGCTTCCGCATTGGCGATGCAGGCATGGCGAAAAAGAGCGGCTTCGAGCGGGATGTGTCGATCACCGGGCCGAACGCCCGCAACGTGGTGGTCGATCACTGCTCGTTCGCCTGGGGTACTGACGAAAACCTGTCGGTCAGTGGCGAGCGCTATTACGGCCCGCAAGGCACGGCGGGGCGCGTCACGCTGTCGAACAACATCGTTGCCGAGGGCCTGCTCGATGCCACGCACGAAAAAGGCAAGCACTCGATGGGCTCGCTGATTCACGACAACGTGCAGGAGGTCGCCATCATCGGCAACCTCTACGCACACAACCGCGACCGCAACCCCTGGTACAAGACCAATGCCACCGGCGTCGTCGTCAACAACCTGATCTATAACCCGGGGGACTACGCCGTGCGCGGTGGCGGTGTGCCGAGCGAATGGAGCGGCCGGACGATGCCCGCCAACACGCAGATTGCGGTGGTCGGCAACGTCCTGCGGCACGGGCCCAACACGCGCAAGGATCTGGCGCTGCTGCGTGTCGGCGCCAATGACGCCGGGGCAGATGCTTTCCTCAGTGACAACCTCGCCTTCGACCGCAAGGGCGAACCCATGCCGATGACGCTCGGCAAGGTCACCCCGCTCGACAAGGCGCCTCTATGGCCCGCTGGTCTTGTGGCCCGCCCTGCTGCCGACACCGAAGCGGCTGTGCTGCGCAGCGCTGGCGCACGGCCCAGGGACCGCGATGCCGTCGACGCCCGCATCGTTGCCGAAGCACAAAGCGGCGGTGGTCGCATCATTGACAGTCAGGAAGAGATCGGCGGCTATCCACGCCCCGAATCGACGCGCCGCAAGCTGGATATCCCGAAAGATGTGGACGCCTGGCTGAAGAAGCTGGCTGCCGATCTGGAGTAAGCGTCAGAACGGAATGGGGATGCGTGCGCACGCCCTTGGCGGCCCCCGGGCGTCGTCGGCTCAGGCGGTGCGGAAACGCGAAATCGCCTGATTGATGTTGCCGGCCACGCCATTGAGCTGGCGCGCTGTGTCGGCCACCTTGCCTGCGGCACCGCTGTTGTCTTCCGAGAGGCGCGCGATCTGCTCGACCGTGCGCGCTACATCCTGACTCGCCGAAGAGTTCTCGCGCGTCGCGTGACTGATGCTGGAGACGATGTCGACGACGTTTGTCATGGCATCACGGATCTCGCCCATCGATTTGCCGGCTTCAACGGCCAGCACCTCACCTTGCGAAACATCCTGCGCATTCTTGCTCATGGCCACCACGACACTGTCGACATTGCCCTGAATGGCTTCAATCATCGCCGCGATGTCCTGCGTGGACTTGCCCGTACGTTCGGCCAGTTTGCGAACCTCGTCGGCCACCACCGCGAAGCCTCGACCGCTCTCCCCTGCACGCGCGGCCTCGATGGCTGCGTTGAGCGCCAGCAAATTGGTCTGGTCGGCAATCTCGCGGATCACACCGACAATCGAACGGATCTGCTCGGACTGGCGCCCCAACTCGGTCACCGACTCGGCCGACTGTTTTACGCCGCGCGAAATCGTCGCCATGCCGTCGGCCAGATCCAGAACGACCTTGCTGCCACGCGTGGCCACGTCGCCCGCTTCGCTCACGGTCTGGGCGGCTGAACCTGCGCCATCCGACACATGCGTGATGCTGACGGTCATTTGCTGCATGGTGGCTGCCATGCGCGATGCCGCATCCGATTCGTTGCTGGCCGCACTGGCCATCTGCTCG
Organism: Viridibacterium curvum; assembly: GCF_039544165.1. Classification (NCBI taxonomy): domain Bacteria; kingdom Pseudomonadati; phylum Pseudomonadota; class Betaproteobacteria; order Rhodocyclales; family Rhodocyclaceae; genus Viridibacterium; species Viridibacterium curvum. Next base: position 465,360 of record NZ_BAABLD010000005.1, on the reverse strand, counting down.
GCCGCGCCGGACATGCCGCGCGCGTGATCGTTGAGCTCCCTCGCGCGGGCCGAGAGTTCCTGCAGCGTCGCATTGAGGTTCTGGCGCATCTGTTCGAGCTGGCCAATGAGACTGTCAGGTCGCGTAGCCTGAGCACGGCGCGTCAGGTCGCCCTGTGCAATCTGGCGCACCACCTGCACAGCGTCTTCGGGCTCACCGCCCATCAGGTTCATGATCGAACGCACGACGACACCCGCGCTGAACATCGCAATGGCGGCTGCGGCAAGAATGCCTGCCAGCATGACGATGCTGCCGATCTTCTCGAAGCGCGCAGCATCCTCGCTGGACTGTTTGGCGAACTCATCCTGGGCTGCAACCAGCGCATCAATGGCACGCTCATAGCGCGACCAACGCGCCCCCACTTCGGCCGACAGGCTGCGCTGCGCACCCGCCTGATCGCCCTGCTTGGCCATGTCGACCACGCGCTCAATGGCTGAGCTGTACGAAGCCCGTGCTGAATCCATGGCCTGCATCAGCTCGGCCGACTGCGGATCGGTCAGCATCTTGCCGAGGGCGTCCACATCAGCTGCCGTCGCGGCGACCAGCTCCTGGCGGGAGCCATCGATGATCTCCACCGAGCCTGCCGACGCACCGGCAATCTGTGTCGCCAGCAAGGTCTGGCGCATGGCCTTGAGGCGGATCGCCGCCGCCAGGTCACTGCGCGCCTTGCCTTCTTCGACGTTGTGCGTTTCCGCGATGATCAGGCGCGTCACGGTCAGCGACACGCCCCCCAGCACCACGACGAGGGCGATCATCAGGCCGAACGACAGCCACAAACGCTTGCGCAGACTCATTTTCCTGTTCCTTGTCTCGACTGCAGCCCGCGGAACGCGGGATTTCTCATTCGGAAGACAACGACAGGAACGCGGCACTTCTTGAGTGCCTTCCCTGGTCAAAGCGTGAATTCAGTGTGCCCCCGGCATGGCCCGAAAGGTCCATGCCGCCCCCCGTGGGGGCCAAGAAAGTCTTGGGGCGGCCCGGCGACTTTCCTGATCGCCCTGGCTCAGACCTCGCCGAAGCGGAACAACACATCGTCCGCCTTGCGATTGAGCGCCACCGACAGCGGCACCTGGCTGGCCACCGGGCCCCAGAACTGGCGCGGGCCGGGTGAGGCGAACAGGTCGGCCTGCGCCCACTCGGCACGACGGCTCACGAAGTACTGCATGGCCGGCGCGTCGATGTTGACCAGTGCCTTTTCGATCACCACGGCCTCCGAGCCATGGCGACGTTCGATATTGAGCAGGCCGGCCAGCGGAATGGCCAGCGGCACGCCACCGCCAAAAAGGTTGCCGATGCTGGCCATGTAGCCGGTCTTGCCCGCAAGGATCAGCGCGCCGGCCGTGAGCCCCAGGTTCAGGGTGTAAGCGGCGTCGAACAGGGTCGGCGCACCACAACGACCTTCGTAGCCGAAGAAATGACACTGCGTCGCGAACGGGATCTTGGCGTCGATCTGCTTGAGGCGGGCGCGGGTCATGTCGACCAGCAGCTGTTCGGTCGGGATCAGCGACAGTTGCAGATTGCCGTGCGAATCGCGGTCGGCCAGCAGCATGTCCTGGATGTATTCGGGCAGGCTGGCAAACAGCGCTGCGTGTGCTGCATCGAGCTTGCCGGCAACAAAGGCGCGCTTGGCGGCCTCGTCCAGCGCAGCAAAGCCGTCGGCGTGGGCCAGCACCTCATTGAGGGCATCGATGAGCGACTTCACCTCGGGCACGAACTCGATCAGGCCCTCAGGCACCAGCAGCACACCATGGTGGATGCCCTTGGCGGCACGGCTGACGACCGTCTGCGCAATCTGCTCGATGATGTCGGCGAGCGACAGCTTCTTCGCCGCGATTTCTTCCGAGATCAGCGTGATGGCCGGCTTGGCCTGCAGCGCGACTTCCAGCGTCACGTGCGAAGCGGCACGCCCCATCAGCTTCACGAAATGCCAGTACTTCAGCGACGAGCGCGAGTCCTGCAGGATGTTGCCGACCATCTCGGCGTAAATGCGCGTCGCCGTGTCGAACCCGAACGAGATCGGCAGCAGGTCGCCCAGCTGCAAGTCGCCGTCAATGGTCTTGGGAACGCCGATCACCTGCACGCCACGGCCATCGGCATGCACGTTGGCAAACAGCTCTTCGGCCAGCACGGCGGCGTTGGTGTTGGAGTCGTCTCCACCGATGATCACGATGGCATCGAGGGCATTTTTTACTGCAACCTCGCGCACCTTGGCGAACTGCTCGGCCGTCTTGATCTTGGTGCGATCCGTGCCCAGGTAGTCAAAGCCGCCGCTGTTGCGGATCTTCGCCACGTCGGCGTCCGTCACGGGCTCCAGGCGACCGTTCAGCAGCCCCTTGGGGCCGCCACGCACGCCCAGCAGCAGGTTGTCGCTACCCAGCATCTGCTTGAGACCCACAACCACGTTGTGACCGCCCGGCGCCGGGCCACCGGAGAACAACACGGCGACTCGCTTGCCGCTCGGGCGCTGTGCCAGCGGCGCGCCGCCATGCAGCACCTTGCCGGCGTTAGCCACCGTGGTCTGCGGGAACATCTCGGCCACACGCGCCGCATCCGCCGTGCTCAACACATCGCCGGTCGCGTCAAAACTGACGGCCCGCACACCATCACCGGCCCTGAAGGCGGGCACGATGGGCAAAGGCAGCTGGCGGAGTTGGTCTTCGAGCAGCGCGTTGTGCTGCTCCATGGCGGTCAGGCGGTCGTTGAGGCGGGTCATCTCTGGACTCTGGTAAAGGGGTTCAGGGGAGGCGCATTATCCCCCAAACCGGGGTCCCTCACCCTGGCCCTGCCCGGACGGTGCCAGATCCATGGGGCAGGCCGTCCGTGGCCCGACAAAAAAACCTCCGATTCCGTTTGGCTGAATCAGCTCAGCTTGAAGTGCTGAACAGAGCGCACCAGGGTGCGCGCCTGATCTTCCAGACTCTCGGCCGCCGCAGCCGCCTCTTCCACAAGAGCGGCGTTCTGCTGGGTCACCTGCTCCATCTGGACGATGGCGTTATTGACCTGTTCGATCCCGGTTGTCTGTTCGCGGCTGGCACTCGAAATTCCCGTAACGAGTTGCGAGACCGATTCGAAGGAAGTCACAACCTCACTCATTGCAGCGCAGGCCTGTTCGGCGAGCCTGCCGCCTTCTTCGACGCAGCTGACCGATTCACCAATCAGGGTCTTGATCTCCTTGGCGGCAGTGGCGCTGCGTTGCGCGAGGCTGCGCACCTCGGAAGCGACCACGGCGAAACCCCGCCCCTGCTCACCGGCACGCGCGGCTTCGACCGCGGCGTTGAGGGCCAGGATGTTGGTCTGGAAAGCAATGCTGTCGATGACGCCGATGATCTCGGCAATCTTGCGCGAGCTGGCGTTGATCTCGCCCATGGTCTGCGCCACGCGCTTGACCACCTCGCCGCCCCGCACCACATCGTCGCTTGAGCGGCGGGCCAGTTCATTGGCCTGAACGGCGCCGTCTGAATTCTGCCGCACGGTGGCTGTGAGCTCTTCCATCGTGCTGGCGGTTTCTTCCAGGCTGCTGGCTTGCTCTTCCGTGCGCGACGACAAGTCAGCGTTGCCGCGCGAGATTTCACTGGCGCCGTTGAGCACTTCTTCGGCGCTCAGCTGGATCTGACGCACGATATCCGACATGGCGTCGAGCAGCATATTGACCGATTCGCACAAGCTTGCCAGCTGACCCGTTTTGCCCGCCAGCGGAATGCGGCCGGCGAGGTTGCCTGCTGCCGCATCGCTGACGACGCGCGCCGTCTGTTCAACGGTCTCCTGCAGCGCATGCGCCTCCTTGACGCTGCGTGTCACGTCGCTGGCATATTTGACTACTTTGCAGGGCTTGCCATCGACATCGAAGATTGGGTTGTAACTCGCCTGAATCCAGACCTCGTCGCCAGTCCTCGAAATGCGTTTGTACTGGCCCGCATCGTATTCGCCCCGCCCGAGCTTCTCCCAGAACTGGCGATACTCAGCGCTGCGGGCATATTCGGCGTCAACGAACATGCGATGGTGCTGGCCACGCACCTCTTCCAGGGTGTACCCCAGCACGGCAAGGAAGTTGTGATTGGCAGTGATGATGCTGCCATCGAGGTTGAACTCGATGACAGCCTGTGACTTGCCTATGGCGTCGAGCTGACCCTGGTAATCGGCATTGCGCATGCGCTCGACCGTGACGTCGGTCGCGTACTTCACGACCTTGAATGGCCGTCCGGAGGCATCGAGGATGGGGTTGTAGCTGGCCTGGATCCAGATCGCGCGACCACCCTTGCCGACACGACGATACAAACCCGCGTCGTATTCACCGCGGCCAAGACGATCCCAGAACTGGCGGTACTCGGCGCTGCGCGCGTATTCAGCGTCAACAAACAAGCGGTGGTGCTGGCCACGGATCTCGTCCAGCCGGTAGCCCATCGCTTTCAGAAAATTGTCGTTGGCAGTGATAACGGAGCCATCGAGATGGAACTCGATGACCGCCTGGGACTTGCCGATTGCCGCAATCTGTCCCCGCAGATCCGCCAACTCATCATTGGCTACAACGGACTGGTTTGCCTTTGTCCGAGTCCCGCCCAGCAAGCTTTCAAGCCATTTCATGCCGCCTCCCCGTTGACTGGTTCGTGACATGCATTCGTCACGATCACATTGCTCACATCCAGGTCGCGGTACGAATGCTGCGCTGCGACCCTTCCGTTGCCAACGGCAGACAGGGCGATGACATTCAATTATCCGGAACTAATGCCGAATAGCCGGCGATTGATTTTTGCTATGAAACGTCAAAGCCAACCGGAAGGGAAAGACAGCGTACGCCGCCGATCACGCTGCCATCAGCCCTTGAAGATCTGGTGGGGGATCAGTTTCCAGTAATCCTCCTGCGTCGCATCGTCCAGACAGGCCTGAATGATCTTGCGGCCCAGTGGGTCGAGGTCCGGCGTCATGAACGGCGTCAGCTCGCGCTTGAAGAACTCCTGCCACTGACGCGCCCCATCCTCATACACCTCCGCGCCGCCTTCGAGCTGACTGCCCACATGCAGGAAGACTGGCGGAATCAGCGAACCCTCGACCTTGATCTGTTTGGGCACGTATCCCAGCAAGGCGCACGGGCTCTCAACCAGCTGTTCGCGCGAGAAGCGAGCGCTACCACGGCGTGCGAGGTACTCGCGGGCGACCCATTCAGCCATGAAGCCGACCTTCCACGCGCCGATGTACTGGTTCGGGATCAGCACGTGGCGTGTGTCGGTGTTCTCGACGATCTGGCGCAACAGCAGATTAGCCTGGTCGACACGTCTGCCGGTCGCGAAGGCCCAATACGAGCCCACGCCTTCGGACTGCATACCCTTGCTGTCCTGAATGCTGGGGTTGGCATGACCACGCGGCGCCACGAGACGCCATAGCCAGGCCAGCGCCGGGCTGAGGATGTGCAGCATGCCCACGATGCCGTACTGACGGCTGTCCTTGTGCGTGGGTGGGCAGCGCACGCCGAAGCTGCGGATGTTGATCTGCACCGGGCCTGTGTGGATACCCTCCACCATGTCGCGCGGAATGATGACGCGCGGGTTGGTACAAGGCTTTCCGGGCGCATCCTCGATGTGCTCCCAGATCAGGCACTGCCCGCCGGGCACGATGTAGTGATTGAGGAAGATCAGCGGCCGGTCCGGGTGCAGGCACAGGCGTTCGAGGTGCGGGTCGGTGCCGTAGCGTTTGATGTGGTCGACACGGACGAACCAGCCGGCCTCCGCGTCGCGGATGGCAAGCTTGGTCTGCCCCTCGTTGTAATGCGGATGCGCGCAGGCCATGTCGTCGGCCATGGGGTGGAGGTGGCAGGCCTCGGGCAGCACCAGGGTGCGCTCTTCCCCTGTCACGACGTTCTTGCCGATCAGCAGGCGTCCATCCTCCATTCGGTGGATGTGCTCGGTCATCTCGCTCTTGCCGCCGCCTGAAGCGCCCTCATGCATGATCACCAGCTGGTTGTCGTAAGGCGTCACCACGCCCACCGCCGCGCAGTGGTTGGTCGTCCAGCCCTCGCGCTCGCCAATATCCAGCAGCAACGAATACACGCCCTTCTTCGCGCTGGGCCCGGGGTAGAGGTTGTAGGCGTAGATCTCCTGGTGCGTCTCGCAGCGCGAATGCACAACGACCTGTTTGCCGTCGTAATGGGTGTGCCGGAACGGCGGCGCGATAAAGATGACACCACCCGACAGCTTGAAGCCAGCCGGCACCTGGCTTCCGGGAATCATGCCTTGCAGGTCCGCCAAGGCTCCCGCAAAGAAAGCTGCCTGACGCGGACAGATCAACAGCGCGCCATAACCCAGGTCTGCCGGGCCGGCATAGAACGGCACCACGACGAGATCCTGTGTCTTGAGCCAGTCCAGCGTCTTCTGACGCGTCTTGTCGAAGCTCTCGCCGAAACGCTCGGTATAGGTCGGCTTGTCGGTTGGCAACTTGTCGCCGATAACCATGGCATCAGGGTCACGACGCCGCATGCGCGGATCGGGGAAATTCACCGCCAGCCCGTTGCGCGCCTTGGTGACCACGGCTTCCACCACCCGCCCCATGCCCGGCACCTCAAAGGCAGCTTCGAATTCGCCCTTGTCCTCGCGATTGCCAGGGCTCCAGTCGGTGCTGCCGCTGGCACGCCCCAGCGCCCAGTCCAGTAACTCTTCACGCGTCTCGGCCACGGCCAATGAGGGTGCCGCACTGAGGACTTCGATGACATGAGCGGGCAAGCCGAGCGAAGGCCAGTCCTGTGCGAAATGAAGGGGCTGCCGTGGCGTATCCATGAATGGGCCTTGAGGGAAATGAGAAGGGGAATGAAGAGAAGGGGAATGAATTGAACGCCCCTATTGTCGGGGCGCGTCCCGATCAGGTTCTTGAGCCTGATCAGGGTTCGCCCCAGGTCCTGACGGTCAAGCCACCCCCTTGCCGCGCCGTAAAGGAAGCATCGCCGCAAAAAGTGAGAGACCCCGACATGTCCGCCGCCATCGACAAGCTGTTCGCCAACCTGCCCCGCCTGCCCAGCATCCCGAAGATCGTGCAGGAGCTCATCGCCTCGCTTTGCAAGGAAGATGTAGACATCAGCGCGCTGGTCGCGCAGGTCAAGCAGGACCAATCACTGTCAGCCCGTGTCCTGCAGATGGCCAACTCCAGCCAGTACGGCGTCAGCAAGAAGATCGGCGCCATCGACCAGGCCGTCACCCTGATCGGCCTGTCTGCACTCAGATCACTGGTCATCGCCTCGGGCATGTCGCGCAGCTTCAACAAGGTGGAGGGCGTCGATATGCGCCTCTTCTGGCGCCACGCCCTCGTCACGGCCGGCGTTGCCCGCGTGTTCGGCAAGCGCGACGGCGTCAACATCGAATTCGCCTACACCGCCGGCCTCATGCACCGCGTCGGCCAGCTGCTGCTGCACCTTGCCTACCCCGCCGCATCGAAGCAGCTGACGCGCGAAAAGGCTCCCAGCGGCGTCGACCAGCTCAAGGTCGAACGCTCGCTGACAGAAACCGATCACTGCGAAGTCGGCGCCGAGCTCGCCGCGCGCTGGAACTTCCCGACCGAAATCCAGGAAGCCCTGCGCAGCTACATCACTCCCGTCGAGAACAACGCCAGCTTGCTGGCTGCGGTCGTGAACATCTCGTCAGCCGTCGCCTTGGGCCTCTGCAATGGCCTGTCACAAGACGAGATCATCGCCAGCCTCGACCCCAAGGTCATGGCGCGACTGTCACTCGAAGCCGCCGACATGCCCTGGCGCATCGAGGCCTGCCAGGACCTGCCGGCGCAGTCGGATCAGCTGCTGTGAGGTCTGAGATTGCTCGTGGTGAATAAGCACAGCGCATCCATCAACACCCTCAGAATCCCGCTGTCGCCGGCGGCGGCAACTGCTCCAGAAACTCGACCACCTCGTCCAGCACACGCGTCCTGCGCATTGGCGGCAGGCTCTGCCAGACGCGTTTGCCGTAAGGCTTGGTAATCATGCGCGGGTCACAGACCACCAGCACACCACGATCCTGCTCGGTGCGGATCAGGCGGCCAGCGCCCTGCTTCATGTTGATGACGGCGCGCGGCAGCTGGTATTCCATGAAGGGGTTCTTGCCCTCCTTCTCCATCCACTCGACGCGTGCCTTGAGCACCGGATCGTCGGGCGGGGCAAAGGGCAGCTTGTCGATGATGACCACTGACAGCGCATCCCCGGGCACGTCAACACCTTCCCAGAAACTCTGACTGGCGACGAGCACGGCGTTGCCGAGGCGGCGGAAGCGTTCCAGCAACTCGCTGCGCGAGCCCTGCCCCTGCATCAGCAGCGGAAAGGTCTTGCCGTCGCTTTCGAAACGCGACTGCAGGCCTTCGTGGATCTGCTTCATCGCGCGCAGCGAGGTGCTGAGCACGAAGGCACGGCCCTGTGCCGCACAGATCACCGGGTAGGCCGTGTCCACGACGGCCTCGATGAAACCGGGACTGTTGGGATCGGGCATGCCCTCGGGAGCGTAGAGCATGGCCTGCTCGCCGTACGAGAACGGACTGCCCCAGACGGCGGTCTCGGGCGGGTTCTCCAGCAGGTTTAGCCCCAACTCGCCCGTGTAGTGCTCGAAGCTGCGGCCAACCGCCAGCGTCGCCGAGGTGAAGATCCAGCTCTTGGCCTGGCCTTCGACCTGCTTCTTGAAGATCTCGGCGACTCTCAAGGGCGTGACATTGAGCGACAGCGAATGGCTGAACACTTCCGCCCAGCGGATCAGGTCCGGCGCATCGACACGCCGCCAGCGCGTCAGCGCTTCGGCCAGCACGGTAGCCCGCTGCCAGCACTTCTCCAGGCCCTCGGCACGCTCCGCTTGCGATTCGGCATGCACGAGGAAGCTGTCGAGCTCTTTCTCCAGCACGTCCAATGCGCCGTGCAGAGCCGTGTTGTCGGCCAGCTGGGAAAAGCTGAGGCGCGCGTTTTCGCCAGCCACCGCAAGACGCAGGTCCTTGGCGCACTTCTCCAGCGAACGCGTGGCGTCCTGCAGCGGCGCGTAGTCCTTGGCGTTCTGCACGGCTTCCATGCGCGTGTCGCGCGCGAGGTCCAGCAACTGGCCGGTCGACACGCTCTCGCCGAAGAACAGGCTGGCGGTCTCCGGCAACTGGTGCGCCTCATCGAAGATCACCGTGTTGAAGTTGGGCAGCAGCTCGGCCATGCCGCCGTCGCGCAGCATCACGTCAGCGAAGAACAGGTGATGATTGACCACCACCACATCCGCCTCCTGCGCGCGGCGCCGCGCCGCCATCACGAAGCATTCCTTGGCGTAGGCACACTCCTGCCCCAGGCAGTTGTCGCGCGTCGAGGTCGCGGCAATCCACACCGTCGCGTCCTCTGGCACACCATCGCATTCGGACTTGTCGCCGGTCTGCGTCTGCAACATCCAGCGCGCAATACGCGGCAGGTAGTGGGCGTCTTCGCGGTTCATGAAGCGCCCCTCGGTCTTGGCCTGCTCAACGTGGTAATGACAGGCGTAGTTCTGCCGCCCCTTGAGCAATGCCACGGTCACAGGCAGCTTGAGCGCCTTGCGCACGGCTGGCAGATCGCGGTGGAACAGCTGGTCCTGCAGCGTCTTGGTACCCGTCGAGACGATCACCTTGCCGCCCGACATCAGCGCCGGCACGAGGTAGGCGAAGGTCTTGCCCGTGCCCGTGCCGGCCTCCGCCACCAGCACGCGGCAGCCACGAATGGCCTGCGCAATGGCCTGGGCCATCTCGGTTTGCTGCGGACGCGGCCGGAAGCCGGGGATCGTCTGGGCAAGCGTGCCGTCTTCAGCAAAGTGCAGGAGGATGTCGTCGGACATGGAACAGCGTCTGGCGTGCAGTACCGCGGCAGCAGCCATGCATGCCAGCGTCGTGCCCGGAAGGTGGTGCGGGAGGAGTGCAGGATCGCCCGCCAAGGCGGGCTGCGGGAAAATCTTAACACGCGCTTACCTGGCGCCCGCCGGACGGAGGCCCTCCGCAATTGCCGCCCCCCACGGCTTGGGCTACATTGCCTGCGTTCTTCCTGCGCCCGACCGAGACCGCCGTCCTCCATGTCCAATCCAGCCAGCCTTGCGCCGCGTGCCCACCAGGGCGACCAGCCCCTCGTCCTCAAGGACATCCTGAAGATGATGCTGGAGGACCAGCTCATCACACGGGACGAAGCGCAGCTGGCCATGGAAGCGCGCCACCTGCAGAAGACCGGCACGCACCCGCTGGTGATCATCGCTGACAAGAAGTTCAAGTCGATGCAACCGCCACACCGCCTGCTGCACCTGGAATGGCTGACCGAGTGGCTGGCCGGCAAGGTGTGCATGGAATACATGCACATCGACCCGCTGAAGATCAACTTCGCAACCGTCACCGAGGTCATGTCCAGCGCCTACGCGGCGCGACTCAAGGTGCTGCCGGTGCAGGTCAGCAGCGCCGAAGTGGTCATCGCCACTGCCGAACCGCATGTGCGCGACTGGGAAGTCGAGCTGCAGCGGGTCGTGCACAAGAACATCCGCCGCGTGCTGGCCAACCCGCAGGACATCGAAAAGTTCCAGATCGAGTTCTACAAGCTCGCTGCGTCAGTCAAGAAGGCCAACACCGGCGACCAGCAGCAACGCTCAAGCCTCACCAACTTCGAGCAGCTCGTCGACCTCGGCGAAACCGACCGCCAGTTCGATGCCAACGAACAGCACATCGTGCGCATCGTCGACTGGCTGTGGCAGTACGCCTTCGACCAGCGCGCGTCTGACATCCACATCGAGCCGCGCCGCGACGTCGGCCTCGTGCGATTCCGCATCGACGGCGTGCTGCATCAGGTATACCAGCTCCCGATGACGGTCATCAACGCGATGACCAGCCGCATCAAGATCCTCGGCCGCATGGACGTCGTCGAGAAACGTCGCCCGCAGGACGGCCGTATCAAGACGCGCACACCCGCCGGCATGGAAGTCGAGCTGCGTCTGTCCACGCTGCCGACCGCCTTCGGCGAAAAGCTCGTCATGCGCATCTTCGACCCCGAGGTACTGGTGCGCTCGTTCGCCGAGCTGGGCTTCACAGACGAAGACCTGCAGCGCTGGGAGTCGATGACCAAACAGCCCAACGGCATCATCCTCGTCACAGGCCCCACCGGCTCCGGCAAGACCACCACGCTTTACTCCACGCTCAAGCAGCTCGCCACGTCAGAAGTGAACGTGTGTACGGTCGAAGACCCGATCGAAATGGTCGAAGAGAGCTTCAACCAGATGCAGGTGCTCGCCAACATTGACCTGGGCTTTGCGCAAGCCGTGCGGGCGCTCATGCGGCAGGACCCGGACATCATCATGATCGGTGAAATCCGCGACCTCGAAACCGCCGACATGGCCATCCAGGCCTCGCTCACCGGCCACCTCGTGCTGTCCACGGTGCACACCAACGACGCCCCGGCCGCCATCACGCGGCTGCTCGATCTGGGCGTGCCGTCCTACCTGCTCAACGCCACCGTGCTGGGCATCATGGGGCAGCGCCTGGTGCGCACCCTGTGCCCGCACTGCAAGCGCGCCGACGACATGACACCCGAAGAGCTCGTCGAATGGGACAAGCTGGCCCTGCCCTTCAAGGCGCCGCCACCGGCCAAGGTCTATCGCCCTGTCGGCTGCCTGGAGTGCCGCAACACCGGCTACATGGGCCGCATGGGCATCTACGAAACCATGCTCATGTCACCCGCGATCCGCCAGCTCGTGCGCCCCGACGCCGACCTCGCTGCGATCCGCAACGTGGCCTGCCGCGAGGGGATGAAGCCGATGCGTGTGTCCGGCGCGCTGAAGATCGCCAAGGGCCTCACTGCGATGGATGAAGTAGTGCGCATCGCACCGCCTGCGGACGACGACGGCGCATGAAATTTGAGCGCGTCGAAACCCCTCCCGACCTCCCCTTGTCAGGGGAGGCGTCCGGATGGGCGTGCATGATCGCCCTCCCCTGACAAGGGGAGGGAGGGGAGGGGTTGAAGTGCCGGCACACCGGACGCCCATCCCCGAATTCGGCGATAATCCGGCCCTTCGCCTGACGGAACCGACTTTTGAGCACCGACTCAACCGGGCACACTGCCGCCCGCATCAATACCCCCTTTCGCCGCTTCCTCGCCTGGCTCGACATGCTGTTCGTCGACCATGGAATCTTTCGCGTCTTCTACAACAACCTGTACGCGTTGCCCGGCGGCCTGTTCCGTTCCAGCCAGCCCAGCCCCAGCCAGATCCGCAAGTACGCGAAGAAGTACGGCATCAAGACCATCATCAACCTGCGCGGTGCCGACCAGACTCTGCGTTACGCGCTTGAAGAAGAAACCTGCCGCGAGCTGGGCATCACCCTGGTCAACCACAAGGGCATCCTGTCGCGCAGCGCGCCCGAGGTCGACGCCGTGCTGGCCACGCAGGCCATGTTCGACCGCATCGAATACCCCGCCCTCGTGCACTGCAAGTCGGGCGCCGACCGTGCCGGCTTCGCTGCTGCGTTGTACCGAGTGTTCCGCCGCAAGGACGACATTGCCAGCGCGATGGACGAGCTGTCCTGGAAGTACGGCCACTTCAAGGGCTCCAAGACCGGCGTGCTGGACTACTTCTTCGAAAAGTACCTGGCCGATGCGCAGAATGCGCCGATCACATTCGAAGAATGGCTGACGAAGCAATACGACCGCGAGCAGCTGAAACAGACCTTCAAGGTGCGGGGCTTGTCGGACTTCTTCGTCGACAAAGTCTTGCACCGCGAGTAAGCAGCCGGTCATGAAAGACTCCGTCCTCCTCTACCGCCGCCTGCTGGGCTACATCAAGCCCTACTGGCGCGTATCGCTGCTGTCCATCCTAACCATGGCGGCTGTCGCGGGGCTCACGCCGCTGCTGGGGCAGCAGATGAAATACCTCGTCGACGAGGTGCTGATTGCCCAGAACCGCAGCGCGCTGGGCCCCATCCTGCTGATGCTGGTGGGCATCGTCCTGTGCAAGAGCCTGGCGGAGTACGCCTCCAACGTCTCCAGCCAGTGGGTGGCCAACAAGGCCATCGACGACCTGCGCCGTCTCGTCTTCGACCACCACATGGCCCTGCCACTCAGCACGCATCAGGCGCAGACCTCGGGCCGCATGCTGTCGCGGGTTACCTACGACATCCCGCAAGTGGGCGCCGCGCTGTCGAACGCCTGGATCATCGTCATCCAGGACACGCTGACCGTCATCGCGCTGTTCGCCTGGCTGTTTTACAGCGCCTGGCACCTGACCCTGATCATCCTCGCCATCGGCCCCGTGATCGCCTGGATCATCCGCAAGGCCAGCGCCGGCATGCGTGCCTCCAACCGCCAGCAGCAATTGCAGATGGGGGAGATGACCAATGCTGTCGAGGAGCAGCTGACAGGCCTTCGCGAGATCAAGATTTTCGGCACGCGCGAACACGAATCGCGACGCTTCGCCGACATCTCCAACGCCCTGCGCCGCGAGACGATGCGCGTCGTGCGCATCTCGGCGGTCAACGTGCCCATGGTGCAGGTACTGGCGTTCGCGGCCGTTGCCGGCGTGCTCTACGCAGCGGGCAGCCTGGTGTCGACCGGCATGCTGACGCCCGGCGACCTGATGGCCTACGTCACGGTGACCTCGCTGATCTTCGAACCGATCCGCCGTCTCACCAATATCAACAGCACGATACAGCGTGGCCTTGCTGGTGCACAGAGCATCTTCGAACTGATCGACTTGCCGGCAGAGAAAGACCAGGGCCAGCTGAAGCTGCCACGCGCACGTGGCGAGATCCGCTTCGAGCAGGTGCGCTTCAGCTATCCGGGGCAGGAAACGCCTGCCGTGCAGGACTTCACGCTGAGCATTGCCCCCGGCGAGACCGTCGCCTTCGTAGGCGCCTCGGGCAGCGGCAAGACGACGCTGCTGGCGCTGGTGGCGCGCTTCTTCGAACTGGACTCCGGCCGCATCCTCATCGACGGCGTGTCACTGCAGGACATGCCGCTCGACGACCTGCGCCAGCAACTGGCGCTCATCGGACAGCATGCCGCCCTCTTCGACGACACCGTGGCGCACAACATCGCCTACGGCCGCCAGGGCGCTACGCAAGCCGACATCGAAGCGGCTGCCGTGCAAGCACATGCGCTGGAGTTCATCCAGAAGCTGCCGCAAGGTTTCGACACGCGCATCGGCACCAATGGCAACCAGCTCTCGGGCGGCCAGCGCCAGCGCCTCGCGATTGCGCGCGCCTTCCTCAAGAACGCGCCCATCCTGCTGCTCGACGAAGCGACATCGGCGCTCGACAACGAGTCCGAACGCGTCGTGCGCGAAAAGCTTGTCGAACTGCGCCGCGACCGCACCGTGCTGGTCATCGCTCACCGCCTGACGACCATCCGCGACGCCCACCGTATCGTGGTGATGGAGCGCGGCCGCATCGTCGAGATCGGCAACCATGCCGAACTGCTGGCTGCCAATGGCGCCTATGCGCGCCTGCTGGCCAGCGGCGAAGACCTCGTGGCGGACTGAGCGTATGCCCGCCTGGTTGCGCAGTCTGCTGCGCTCCCTGCTCAGCCGCGATCCACTGCCGCGCCTTCTACGGCGTGGCCTCAAGATCGGCAACAACTTCTACATGCAGGACGATTGCTGCATCGATGCCTGGCACTGCCAGCACATACGCATCGGCAACGACGTCACGCTGGGCCCGCGCGTCATCATCCTGGCGCACGATGCGAGCATGAACCGCGCACTCGGTCAGGTACGCATTGCACCGGTAGTCATCGGGGATCGTGTCTTCATCGGTGCCGGTGCGATCGTACTGCTCGGCGCGCAGATTGGCAGCGACGTCATCATCGGCGCAGGCAGCGTGGTGACTGGCGCGGTACAGGACGGCATGGTCGTCGCAGGCAACCCCGCGCGCGTCATCGGCACAACGGCAGATTTTCTCGCACGGAAAGAAGCCGAGATTGCGTCAGGCCCGACAGCGGGCGGCGTGCACTACGTGCGCTGAAGCGGCGCTCAAGCCGTCGCTGCTGCAGCGCCCGTCGCCACACGCGGCCGCACGCGCGAGATCCACTGCAGCGCCGGCACTTCCACCCAGCGATGGAAGACATGGGCCACCAGATTTGCCAGCCCCCAGGCGACCAGCAGGCCACTGAAGTTGCCGGCACGCGACTGGCCCACCCACTTGCTCGCCACCATGTTGGTAAGCAACAGCACGCTGAAGTGCGTGAGGAACAGCGCATAGCTGGTGCGCGCCAGATAACGGCTCAGTGCCGCCGCCAATGGTGCCAACTGCCAGCGCAAGGACCAGCACAGCATGCAGGCCATCACCACTGCCACGGTCAGGCGCACGCGGTAGTCAACAATCAACGCCAGCACGGCAATCACCGCCAGCACACCGAAGGCGCGACGCCACACCAGCGAGTTCAGCGCCCAGCGGGCATACACGCCCAGGCCATAGGCGCCGAAGTAGTACACGCCGAACACGTCCCAAGACGCGTCGCGGTTGAAATGGAAGAAGCCGGCCAGCGCAGCGCAGAACACCAGGACCGCACCTGCGTACTGACCCATGCGGCCACCGAAGTGCATCAGACCGAGGAACAGTACGAACAATTGCAGGTCGATGGCGACATACCAGGCACCAGCCGACAGAGCATCAAAGCCGAACAGGTCATGCATCAGGAAGACGTGGGCGAGAAACTGCCGCGCGCTGGGCGCATGCGGCACCAGGGCCGGGTCCAGCGTGCCGCGCACCAGGGCCGAACAGGCCATGCAGACCAGCAGGGCAACACAGAAAGGCAAAGCCAGTCGAAGGTAACGCCGCGCGACGAGACCGAAGCTCGCCGGCACGGACAGCTGACCCGCAGGCGCCAGCGTGTGGGCCGTGAGAAAGCCGGCCATCACGATGAACAGCTGCACGGCAATGCGCGCATGGTTGGCCAGCCAACCAAACAGGTCTGGCGCCAGCGACCAGGCCGCGTCGGGCATGGGGCCATAGAAAGCGAGGTGATGAAGCACGATCAGTTGTGCAGCGACGGCTTTGAAGACGTCTAGCCCCTGCATCGGCCCTGTGAAAGAACGGGACATCCTGAATACGGCGCATTCTGCAAAGCAGCATGCATTACGAATCAACGAGGTCGCGAATTATACGGAAGTCGTAGGGGAAAACTCTTAGCCTTTAGTCATCCCGAAGGGAATTTACACACTGCCGCAAGCTGAGATCGAGGGATCGAGCCCCATACGCACCACCTTGGCGGGTTAAAACCCGCCCTACGAAACCGGCACGACCTGCCCACGCAGGTGCGGATTCATCCGCACAACCCCACGTCGCAAACCGCCTTGTCACCCTCACTCACCACCATGGCAGGTTAAAACCAGCCCCACGCTCAGGCGCCCTGCCACCCCGTAGGTGCGGATTCATCCGCACAACCCCACGTCGCAAACCGCCTTGTCACCCACACTCACCACCGTGGCCGATTAAAACCAGCCCCACGCTCAGGCGCCACGCCACCCCGTAGGTGCGGATTCATCCGCACAACGCCACGCCGCAAACCGCCCCAGCAGCCCTCGGTTATCAGCCCATCCGCATCAGCGTCGACTTGCCGAACAGGCTCTCGACCAGATCCACCACCACCAGCGCACTGCGGTTGCGTTCGTCCAGCGCAGGGTTGAGCTCCACGATGTCGAGGGAGCCCAGCAGCCCCGTGTCCGCAATCATTTCCATGCACAACTGCGCCTCGCGATAAGTCGGTCCGCCGGGCACGGTCGTCCCGACCCCGGGGGCCAAATCGGGGTCAAGGAAGTCGACATCAAAACTGACATGCAGATGCGTGTTCTCGTCGATGCCCGACAAGGCCTGCTCCATGGTGTGGCGCATGCCCCATTCATCAATGAAGCGCATGTCGAACACCTCCAGCCGCGACTCATGCACCAGCCGGCGCTCACCTTCATCGACGCTGCGCACACCGATCAGGCGCAAGGCCTCGATAGGCAAGCGCCCTGGTTCGCCAGCAAGGTGCACCAGCTCGGTCGGCCCCATGCCGCACAGGCAGGCCAGCGGCATGCCGTGCAGGTTGCCGCTGGGGGTGATGGCGGGCGTGTTGAAGTCGGCGTGTGCATCCAGCCAGAGCACGCGCAGATGCTTACCCGTCTCGCGGCAATGCCGCATGGCCGCGCGGATCGAACCGATGCCCAGACAATGGTCACCGCCCAGCAACACCGGCAGTCGCCCAGCGGCAAGTACGTCATGCAAAGCTTCGAAAGCCAGCAGGTTCCAGCTCACCACTTCGGGCAGATGGCGGTAGCCACTCACCGGCTTCTGCCAGGGATTGCCCGGGCCACCAAGATTGCCGCGATCTTCCACCTCGGCAACACGTGCAGCCAGCGCCGCATGGATACCTGCGACCCGCAAGGCTTCCGGCCCCATCGATGCGCCACGCATGCCGGCACCGATATCGGTGGGTGCTCCAACCAGACTCACACGCTTGCGGCGTTCACTCATAGTCACCTCAAAAAACAACGAAGGTGGTCACTGGATCACATCAACCTTCAGCCAGACCTCACTGGTCTGCTCGCCCTGGGTCGATCCGTCAGACACGATGCCACGCTGACGATTGCTGCGCTCAATGCTGCCGCCGCCCAGTGAAATCCATTCGCCCAGACGCCCCTCGATCTGCGTGCTCAGCCGGCTGCCAGAGATCACGCCGCCCGGGTTCGCCTGCATCATCTGCGGCGAGATGGTCAGCCGCACGCGTTCGCCGATCAGATCCGGCCGTGCCGTGAAGCCTGTACCGACGTCGACATACTGCACACCCTCCGCGACCTGCACGCCGCCCCCGGGCCGCACAAAAGTCTGACGCATGGGAATCGGCAGCGAACGACCAAGGAAGATTGACGCCTCACCACCCTCAACTGTCTGCACCTGCTGTTGCGCACTCTGGCTGCCCTGCGTCGTGCGCGCCTCGACGCGCACATCGGCCTGTGCACGCACGATGCCGTCCGGCCCTACGATGACACGCCCTGATTGCACGCCCATGTCACGCGAATTGCCGCTGCTCGTGCCGCCTTGCCGCACCGAAATCATCACGCGACGCGAAGGCGTATCCAGGGCCGCGAGCGCCTCGCGGATCTGCGCAATGTTTGCCGGCGAAGCACGCAAGAACAACTTGTTGTTCGCCGCAGTCAGCGTTGCACCGGGCTCCAGCAAGCCTTGCAAGGTGGGCAAGACCTGATCTGGCAGACGATGCTGCAAGGGTATGATTTCGAGCCGTTGCTGGGCCATGGCATTGCCCATCAAAACGGCGAACACACAAGCCAGGAAGAACTGTTTCACGCAGGCTCCTCTTTCAATCACCGGATCACAAACGATGTTGCGACTCTGCATTATCGGCGGTAGCGGCCACTACCGCTATGTACTCGAAGGCCTCGACGAACGCGTGGCGCTGGTCGGCTTCGCAGCCGGCTCCGACGGTGAAGACCTGAGCAAGCTCGCCACCATGCTGCAGGAACGCGGCATCGCAGCACCGCGCTTCGACGACTGGAGCGACATGCTCGACGCCGTGCAGCCTGACATCGTCGCCGTCAACTGTCACTTCGGCGACCACGCCCGCATCAGCACCGAATGCCTGCAACGCGGCCACAACGTGTTCAGCGAAAAGCCCGTCGCCACGCGCCTCGACGAGCTCGCCACACTGATCGACGCTCACGAAGCCAGCAGCCAGCACTTCGCTGCAATGTTCGGCATCCGCTGCAAGCCCTGGTTCCTCGCCGCGCACGCTGCCGTGCAGGCAGGCCGCATCGGCGAAGTGCGGCTCATGCACGCACAGAAGTCCTACAAACTCGGCAAGCGCCCCGCCTTCTTCGCCAGCCGCGAGCGCAGCGGCGGTCTCATACCCTGGGTCGGCAGTCATGCCATCGACTGGCTGCAATGGCTCTCGGGCGAATCCTTCATCAGCGTCAGCGCCTCCCACAGCCGCGCACACAACGGCGGCAATGGCGATCTCGAAGTCTCCGCGCAATGCCTGTTCCAGATGAGCAACGACATCGCCGCCACCGTCAGCATCGACTACCTGCGGCCCGGCACGGCACCGACACACGATGACGACCGCATCCGCATCGCCGGTACGCGCGGCGTGCTCGAAGTGCGTGAGGGAAATGTCTGGCTGCTCAACGACGAAGCCCAGGGCCTGCAGAACCTGCCCCTGCTGCCCGAGCGCTCGATCTTTGCGAGCTTTGTCGATCAAGTGCTAGGGACGGGGCTGTGCGTTGTCAGCAGTGATGATGCGTTCAGCGCGACGTATGCGAGTTTGATGGCGCGGGAGGCGGCAGACAGCGGTGTCACGCAGGAGTTCGACGCGTAGGGCGGAACTCCGCAGGAGGTTCCGCCAGTCGCCCAAAGAGCGCCTTGATGATGGGCTTCGTGAATCCGGATCGGCGGAACCGCTTTGCGTTCCGCCCTACGTAGGACGGTGTTCCGGGGTACGGGTTGCTCAACGCTTTTTCAACGCCGCAGCCGCCTCTTCCCGCACTCGCCGCGCCTCATCCAGCAAGAACTGCTGGTAGTCATCCAGATCGCCGTCATAAGGCTCGACGGCGCCCTTTGACACCAGCCAGAACTCGTCGCACACAGCTCGCAATAGCGCACGGTCATGGCTGACCAGCATCACCGTGCCTTCAAATTCGTTGAGCGCCACGCCCAGCGCGTCACGCGTGGCGAGGTCGAGGTGGTTGGTCGGCTCATCGAGCAGCAGCAGGTTGGGGCGTTGCCAGACGATCATGCAGAGAACGAGACGCGCCTTCTCGCCGCCGCTCATGGTGCCCACCGCCTGGTGCACCATGTCGCCGCTGAAGTTGAAGGTGCCGAGGAAGGTGCGCAGCGATTGCTCGGTGCCGCTCTGCCCCGGCGCGCGCATGTGGGCGGGCGTGTCCTTCGCCAGACGGATCATGTGCAGTAGCGGTGAGGCCTCCGGATCCAGCACGTCGAGCTCCTGCTGGGCGAAGTAGCCGATGTTGAGGCCCTTGCCTTCGCTGATCTCGCCAAGAATCGGCTTGAGCGCATGCGCCACCGTCTTCACCAGCGTCGATTTGCCCTGCCCGTTGGCACCGAGAATGCCGATGCGCTGGCCCGCAAGTACCGAGCGATTGATGTTGCGCACGATGACCGTGGGCGCTGCGTCGGGCGTCTCTGCGGGCGGCGGGTAACCGAAACTCGCGTCGAGCATCGACAGCATCGGGTTGGGGACGTTGAGCGGCTCCTTGAACTCGAAGCTGAACTCCGCATCAGCCAGTACCGGCGCCACCTTCTCCATGCGTTCCAGCGCCTTGACGCGGCTCTGCGCCTGCTTGGCCTTGCTGGCCTTGGCCTTGAAGCGGTCGATGAATTTCTGCAGATGGGCGATCTTGTCAGCCTGCTTCGCCATCGCGGCCGTCTGCAGCGCCATCTGCTCGGCGCGCATTTCTTCAAAGCGGCTGTAGTTGCCGCCATAGCGCACGAGTTTGGCGTTATCGACATGCACCGTCACCTGCGTCACGGCGTCGAGAAACTCGCGGTCGTGGCTGATGACGACCATGGTGCCGGCGTAGCGCTTGAGCCAGGCTTCGAGCCAGACGAGTGCATCGAGGTCGAGGTGGTTGGTCGGCTCGTCGAGCAGCAACAGATCTGACGGACACATCAGCGCGCGCGCCAGCTGCAGGCGCATGCGCCAACCGCCCGAAAAGCTGTTCACCGGCTGATCCAGCTGCGCCGTCGTGAAGCCCAGGCCGAGAATCAAAGCCTGCGCGCGCGCAGATGCATCGTGCTCACCCGCGTCGTGCAGCGCCATGTAGGCATGCGCCATGGCCATGCCGTCGTCGCTCGCCTCCGCCGCCGCCACTTCGGCCCGCGCTGCCATCAGCACGTTGTCGCCTTCGATCACGAAGTCGGTCGCGCCCTGCTCGGTCTCCGGCATGTCCTGCGCCACCTGCGCCATCTGCCATTGCGCAGGAATCGAAAACTCGCCGCTGTCTTCGTGCAGCGTGCCATTAAGCAGACCGAAAAAGGAGGACTTGCCTGCGCCGTTACGGCCAATCAGCCCGATCTTCTCGCCGGGCGCGAAGTTGACGGAAGCACGGTCGAGCACGACCTTGACGCCGCGACGCAGCGTTACGTTCTTGACGGAAATCATGGGAGGGACTTAGGGCGTGTTCACAGTAGGCGAGGGGATTGCGTTGAGCTCTATGGCTTGTGAGACAAGGCGCACGACGCAGCGTGGGGTGGTTCTCCCACGCAAGGAGTGCAACGCAGTATCGCGAGCCATAAAGCTCAACCCGGAGGGCTCGTACGCAATAGCCGCATGGCGGTGTTACGGCTCCTTGTCAGGCTCATTGGACAAAATCGACCCTGACCGCGTCGCCGCGCCTTGCCCTGCGACTATTGCGTACGAGCGCAACCCCTCGCCTACTGTGAACACGCCCTAGGGGAGCGGCATGATAGCCGCCCCGCCAACCCGCGCCCAGCAAAACCTTTGTGACAGGCTCACCCCAAGGCTGACACCTCTTTCAGCCTGTCCGCTGGATTGTATTTGGCTGGAGTTGCAGCCGTGGGTAGCGCCTAGCCTGGATACGGACGCAGATGGAATCGGGGGCGTTTATAGCCGCCCCGAAATTCGCATTGCTGCATCCAGGCCACCAGCTCTCCGGAGATGAAGTTTGTTATGTGTTCAAGGCTTGGGGTTCGCTTCGTCTGGCGCGGGCAGTTTTGCCAGATCGAGGCCGCGAAGCTGTGTCGGCAGGGCCGGGCGCAAAATGTCCACCAAAACCTCTTTTGCCATCGGGCACTGCTGGCGTTCACGCCAGGCAATCATGTTCTTTGCGCCAACCGAGGGCCCCTTGATGAAGACGCGGCGCAAGAACAGCAGCTCGCCAGTCTGCAAATCGACAACGAGCTCTTCTGTTCCCGCAATGCCTAGCGCACGATCATTCTCGGAGCGGGTGATGCCGCGCCAGGTAAAGCCATAGCGACTACGAATCTCGTTTGTCGGCTCTGGCGCGAGCTTGATGAGTCGTGCGTGCTCTCGATTGCGCGCCCACAACATGACCTCGCCGGGTTTGCGCTGTTGAAAGGGACGAGCAGCCTCCAAACCGGGGGCCAAGACCTCGCTGTAGCGACGCAGTTCTTTCTTGTCTGAGGTGAAGTACGGCTCCTCTGGCCAGGGGCGCATGAAGCGCAGGTAAGAGGGGCCATTGAGATGCCCGTACGCATGGGGATACCTCAGAGCATTCAGGTACTCCTCTTGCGTGACGGGGCGTTCGTAGTAGTTATAGGTCTCTTTCAAGCTGTATTGATTGAAGCCGACGGGACCGAGGAAACCCCTGCCATCCAGCAACACGTAGCTCCTGTCGCCGGAGAGTCGGTGCAGCGATAGTGTTTCTGGCCCCAAGTTTCTATCGCTAACCTGTCCCCAGGGGTCTTCAAGGTAGTAACGATTAAACTGCTCCCAAAGACCTCCACTGTGATAAGGCCTGTCACGCATTTCGAACACGCCATCGACATTGTCGACGCGCCGATAGACCCACTCGCCCGCGTCGTGCTCGCACAGCCACTTGAAGTAGGCGGCTGCAGTTGCTTCATCGTGACGTGCGAGGTCCAGACCATGCGTTTGCGGCACGGCGGCGGGATAGGGGATCGGCGCCGCCCAGGACGGCAATTTGGGCTCCGGAACCTCCTCACGGCAGTCAGGGCTCTGTGCAGGGGCGTACTGTTCGCCAGGCTTACGATTGGGGAGAATGCGGCAGCCTGGCTTGTGGCTGACGAGGCGATTTCCTTCACCCGGCTTGCCTTTGGCGAGCAACTCCCCGTTGACCTCGTACTCCGCGCCGACCGGAAGGCGCTGATACTCTTCCGGGCTGATTTTCATGCGGTACATGCGCGTCTGCCCCGCGGCCGAAGTTGCGCCAAACAAACTGAGTGTGCACGCGCAAAGCAGAACAAACCACGCAAACCCGGCGCGCAGTGCGTCCAGGATCGTCCGGTAGTGCATCGTAAGTCTCCCGATTCGAGGCATTTGAATTGCCGCTACGTATCGCTGTATGGCCGTTTTGTACTGCCTGTGCGTGATCAACGCACGGTGCATCGAGCATACTTTACCGCGCACCCCGGATATTCGTAGGGCGGAACTCCGACGGAGGTTCCGCCATTTCACCAGGTAGCAAACCGCAATGCCGCCTTGCAGGCGGCTGGCGGAACCTCCTTCGGAGTTCCGCCCTACTCTGGCCGGTGCGGCTCAGCGAGATATTCCCGCGTACGCATCTCGATGAGACGCGAGACCGTGCGCGGAAATTCCTGCGCATTAGGGCCTTCGCGATAAAGCTCGGGCGCTTCAGCGGCGGCGCTGACGATGAGCTTGACGCGAGCGTCGTAGAGCACGTCAATGAGCCAGGTAAAGCGGCGCGCTTCGTTGCCCTGCTCCTTGCTCATCACCGGCACGTTTGACAGCAGAAGGGTGTGGTGTTCGCGCGCCAGCTCCAGGTAATCGTTCTGCGAACGCGGCCCCCCGCACAGCACTTCGAAGTCGAACCACACGACGCCGGGCGCGGCCCGACGCGCATGCAGCTTGCGGCCCAGCACGTCCAGCTCGGCAGGCTTGCCAGGCACGCCGGCGATCTCGGCGAAATGGCCGGACAATTTTGCGTCGGTCTCGGGGCCGTTGGGCACGATGAAGGTATTCATGCGTTCGAGTGAACGCAGGCGGTAGTCGGTACCGTCGTCAACTTCGACCACATCGAAGCGCTCTTTCATGAGCTCGATGGTGGGCAGGAAGTTCTGACGTTGCAGGCCATTGGGGTACAGCCCATCCGGCGGGTAGTTGGAGGTCATCACGAACACCACGCCACGCTCGAACAGGGCTTGCAGCAAACGGCCGAGGATCATCGCATCGGCGATGTCCGACACATGGAATTCGTCGAAGCACAGCAGCCGCGTCTTGGTCGCTATCTCGTCGGCCACCTTGGCGAGCGGGTCGTCCTCGTTCGCCGCCGCACGCAGCTGGGCGTGGATGCTCTGCATGAACGAGTGGAAGTGCGCGCGACGCTTGCGTTTATAGGGCACGGCGTCGAAGAAGCTGTCCATGATGAAGCTCTTGCCGCGCCCCACACCACCCCACAGGTAGATGCTGCGCGGCAGGTCAGGATGGATGAAGAGCTTGCGCAACGCCGTACGCCGCGCGGCCTTGAACGCCAGCAGTTCGGTGTACATCGCTTGCAGGCGGTTGACCGCCTTGCGCTGCGCCACGTCGGCCTTGTAGCCGCGCATGGCGAGCTGGGCCTCGTAGGCTTCGATGACGCCGAATTCGGGGACGTTGAGGATTTCGTGGGACATCTGTTCAGGGAGCGCTGAACAACTTCGCGTCATTCCCGCGAGGGCGGGAATCCAGTGTCGTTGCCTGTACGCAAAAAAGTCGCTGGATTCCCGCCTTCGCGGGAATGACGGTCAAGATCAGAAGTGCAACGAACGTTTGTCGACAGCGAGCGCAGCCTCGTGGAACGCTTCCGACAGCGTCGGGTGCGCATGGCAGGTACGGGCGATGTCTTCCGACGACGCACCGAACTCCATCGCGACCACGGCTTCGGCGATCAGCTCCGAAGCATTGGTACCGATGATGTGGGCACCGAGGATCTCGTCGGTTTCGGCATGTGCGATGACCTTGACGAAGCCCGTGGTGTCGCCCTGACCCAGTGCGCGACCGTTGGCGAGGAAGGGAATCTTGCCTTCCTTGAACGGCACGTTGGCAGCCTTGAGCTCCTGCTCGGTCTTGCCGACCCAGGCAATTTCCGGGTGGGTGTAGATGACCCAGGGAATGGTGTTGTGGTTAATGTGACCGGCCTGACCCGAAATCACTTCAGCCACCATCACGCCCTCTTCCATACCCTTGTGCGCGAGCATCGGGCCGGGCACTACGTCGCCGACCGCCCAGACATTGGGCAGGTTGGTAGCGCAGTGCTCGTCGACCTTGATGCGGCCACGCTCATCGAGCGCGAGGCCGACCGCATTGGCGTTGAGGCCGTTGGTGTTGGGCACGCGGCCGACCGCAACGATGAGCTTGTCGACTTCGAGCGTTTGTTCGCCTTCGTCATTCTCATACTTGATGGTGACGCTGTCCTTGCCCGGCGTGACCTCCTTGAGCTGAATGCCGAGGTTGATCTTGAGACCTTGCTTGGTCGTGAAGATCTTCCAGGCTTCCTTGGCGACAGCGGAATCGGCTGCAGCGAGAAAGTCTGGTGCAGCTTCGAGGATGGTGACGTCGGAACCGAGACGCTTCCACACCGAGCCCATTTCGAGGCCGATGACACCGGCACCGATGACGCCAAGGCGCTTGGGCACGGCGTTGATATCGAGTGCGCCAGCGTTGTCGAGGATCAGCTTCTGGTCGACCGCGATGCCCGGCAAGTGACGTGCGGACGAGCCCGTCGCCACGATGACGTGCTTGGTCGTCACGACTTCATCCGCAATTTTCACTTGCCACTTGCCATCGACCTGACCGACAAAGCTGCCGTGACCGGGGAGGAAAGTGACCTTGTACTTCTTGAACAGGCTCTTGATGCCGGTGACCAGCTGCGTGACGATATTCGTCTTGCGCTGGATCATCGTCGGCACGTCGATGGAGACCTTGTCGGCTTTGATGCCGTGCATGACGAACGAGTGGGCAGCCTGGTCATACAGCTCGGAGGAGTGCAGCAGGGCCTTGGAGGGGATGCAACCCACGTTGAGGCAGGTGCCGCCCAGACGCGGTTCGCCCTTGGGGTCGGCATAAGCTTCAGATTCGCAGCAGGCCGTATTGAGGCCCAGTTGCGAGGCACGGATCGCGGCGACATAGCCGGCGGGACCACCACCGATGACGACGACGTCAAACTCTTTCGACATTTTCTTGTCCTTGGCAACGGGGCGCGACCAGCGCGCCCCTTCAAACAACGGCTATCAGATTTCCAGCAGCAGGCGGGCCGGATCTTCCAGCGCTTCCTTCATGGCCACCAGGCCCAGGACGGCTTCACGGCCGTCGATGATGCGGTGGTCGTAGGACATGGCAAAGTAGTTGATCGGGCGGACGACAACCTGACCGTTCTCAACCACTGCGCGGTCCTTGGTGGCGTGGATACCGAGGATCGCCGATTGCGGCGGGTTGATGATCGGGGTCGACAGCATCGAACCGAACACACCACCGTTGGAGATGGAGAAGGTGCCGCCGGTGAGCTCTTCCATGCTGAGCTTGCCATCCTTGGCCTTGGCACCGTACTCGGCGATCTTCTTCTCGATGTCCGCAATGCTCATCTGGTCTGCATTGCGCAGGATGGGCACAACGAGGCCACGCGGCGAACCGACGGCGATACCAATGTCGATGTAGCCGTGATAGACGATGTCATTGCCATCGACCGAGGCGTTGAGGATCGGGAACTTCTTGAGTGCGGCACAGGCGGCCTTGACGAAGAAGGACATGAAGCCGAGCTTGATGCCGTGTTCCTTCTCGAACTTCTCGACGTACTTCTTGCGCAGCTCCATCACGGGGGCCATGTTCACTTCGTTGAACGTGGTCAGGATGGCGTTGGTAGCTTGCGATTGCAGCAGGCGCTCGGCAACGCGGGCACGCAGACGGCTCATCGGCACGCGTTGTTCAGGGCGGTCGGCCAGCACGGATTCGATCGACACCGGTGCAGGCGGTTGCG
This sequence comes from Viridibacterium curvum, assembly GCF_039544165.1. Classification (NCBI taxonomy): domain Bacteria; kingdom Pseudomonadati; phylum Pseudomonadota; class Betaproteobacteria; order Rhodocyclales; family Rhodocyclaceae; genus Viridibacterium; species Viridibacterium curvum. The sequence continues at coordinate 438,697 of NZ_BAABLD010000005.1, read as the reverse complement.
GCAGCGGCTGACCGGCGCCGACGACGACAGGCACGACGGTCGACACGGTGGCGCTGCTACCGGGGGCGGCAGGCTTGCCGGCGCCGAGGGCGTCAGCCTTGGTGACGCGTCCGCCGGGGCCCGTTCCTTGCACGCTGGCTGCATCAACGCCCTTCTCGGCGAGAATCTTGCGTGCTGCGGGGCCGGTACCGCCAGCACCACCTGCCGATGCCGCAGCCGCGGGGGCCGAGGCCGGAGCAGCAGCGGGGGCTGCAGCAGCGGCCGGTGCGGTATCGCCAGCCTTGGCTTCGGTGTCGATCTGGGCCAGCACATCACCGCTGGTCACGGTCGTACCGTTGCCGATGATGATCTTGACCAGCACGCCATCGGCAGGCGCCGGGGTTTCCAGCACGACCTTGTCGGTCTCGATGTCGATGAGGTTCTGGTCACGCTTGACGGCCTGGCCTTCCTTGGCGTGCCAGCTGACGAGTGTGGCTTCCGACACGGATTCGGAAAGCTGCGGAACTTTGACTTCAATGATCATTTGATTTGTCCTTGGTTTTTATTGTGCGCGGGCGGATCAGTTGGCAGTGCCTTGATCCAGCGGTCCGAACGCACCTTCCACCACTTCCTTCTGTTGTGCGTTGTGCTTGGCGTAGTAACCGACGGCCGGCGATGCAGCGGCCGGGCGGCTGACGAGGTGCAGCGAGACCCCCTTGGGCAGCGAGCGCGACAAGTGCTGACGCGATACGAAGAAGTACCAGCTACCCTGGTTTTCCGGCTCTTCCTGGCACCAGACGACTTCCTTGGCATTGGGGAACTTGGCCAGCTCGGCAGTCAGCGCTTCATCCGGGAAGGGATAGAGCTGTTCGATACGCACGATGGCGACGTCCTTGATGCCCTTGGCATGACGCTCGGCTGCCAGCTCGTAGTAGATCTTGCCGCTGCAGAGCACAACGCGCTTGACCTTCTTGGCATCGAGTTTGTCGACTTCACCGATGACGGTCTGGAAGCCGCCGTTGGCCAGCTCCTCAAGGGTCGAGACAGCATCTTTGTGGCGCAGCAGGGACTTGGGCGTCATGACCACCAGCGGCTTGCGCAGCGGACGAATCATCTGACGGCGCAGCAGGTGAAAGATCTGTGCCGGTGTGGAAGGCACCGTGACCTGCCAGTTATTCTCGGCCGACAGCTGGATGTAACGCTCCAGACGTGCGGACGAATGCTCCGGGCCCTGCCCTTCATAGCCGTGCGGCAGCAGCATGGTGATGCCGGCGAGACGGCCCCACTTGGCTTCACCAGAGCTGATGAACTGATCGATAACAACCTGCGCCCCATTGCCGAAATCGCCGAACTGGGCTTCCCAGATCACGAGTTCATTCGGCTCGGCCGTGGCGTAGCCGTACTCGAAGCCGAGCACGCCGGCTTCCGACAGCACGGAGTCAATCACCACGAACGGTGCCTGGCCTTCCTGGATGTTCTTCAGGGGAACGTGGCTGCCGGCGTCCCACTTCTCGCGGTTCTGATCATGCAGCACGGCATGGCGGTGCACGAAAGTGCCGCGACCGCAGTCCTGGCCCGACACGCGCACACCGTAGCCTTGCGCCACCAGCGAGGCGTAGGCAAGGTTCTCGCCCATGCCCCAGTCAAGCGGACGCTCACCGGCGCCCATGGCCTTGCGGTTCTCGATGACGCGCGACACGGTGGGGTGCAGCGTGAAGCCTGCAGGGATGTCGGTCAGGCGGGCCGACAGACGCTTGAGCTCAGCCATCGGCACGGTCGTATCGGCAGCATCGGTGTAGTCCTTCTTGAGGAAGGGCGTCCAGTCCTGTGCGTACTTGCGGGTGTGGCCCGACAGTGCCGGGTTGTACAGCAGCTCACCACGGTCGAGGTGCTCGCGGTAGCTGGCGATGATCTGCTCGGGCTCGTCCGCCGCACAGACACCCTGACCGACGAGTTTGTCGGCGTACAGCTTGCGCGTACCGGGGTGCTGGCCGATCTTCTTGTACATCAGCGGCTGGGTGACCATGGGCTCGTCGGCCTCGTTGTGGCCGAGCTTGCGGTAGCACAGCAGGTCGATGACCACGTCCTTCTTGAAGGTCTGGCGGAACTCGACAGCCAGTTGGCAAACGAGTGCCACAGCTTCGGGATCGTCACCATTGACGTGGAAGATCGGTGCTTCGGCCATCTTGAAGATGTCCGTGCAGTAGATCGAGGAGCGTGCATCACGCGGATCGGAAGTCGTGAAACCGATCTGGTTGTTGATGATGATGTGCACTGCACCGCCAACGCCGTAACCGCGCGTCTGGCTGAAGTTGAGGATTTCCTGGTTGATGCCCTGGCCGGCCACGGCGGCATCGCCGTGGATGAGGATGGGCAGCGCCTGTTCCTGCTTGCCGTCACGACGCTTCTGGCGCGCGAACACCGAGCCCAGCACGACCGGATTGACGATTTCGAGGTGGGACGGGTTGAACGCCAGCGTGAGGTGTACCGGGCCGCCAGCGGTATTCACGTCGCTGGAGAAACCCATGTGGTACTTCACGTCACCGGCGGTGAGGTCGCTTGCAGCCTTGCCTTCGAATTCGGAGAACAGGGTCGAGGGGCTCTTGCCCAGCGTGTTGACCAGCACGTTCAGACGACCACGGTGGGCCATGCCGATCACGATGTCCTGCACGCCTTGCGCACCGGCAGTGTTGATCAGGTTGTCCATCGCGACGATGGCCGATTCGCCGCCTTCGAGCGAGAAACGCTTCTGGCCGACGTAGCGGGTGTGGAGGTACTTCTCAAGCGTCTCGGCAGCGGTCAGGCGTTCGAGGATGCGCTTCTTCTGCTCGGTCGGCAGCGTGGCGGTCGAACGGATCGGCTCCAGGCGCGACTGGATCCAGCGCTTCTGGGCGATGTCCGAGATGTACATGTACTCGGCGCCGATCGAGCCGCAGTAGGTCTGGCGCAGGGCTTCGAGGATTTCGCGCAGCGTGGCTTGCGGGTTCTGCTGGAACTGGAAGGAACCGATGGCAAACGGGGCCGACAGATCAGCCTCGGTGAAGCCGTAGTGCGAGGGCTCCAGCTCCGGGATCGCGGGGCGCTCCTGGCGCTTGAGCGGATCGATCTGCGCCCAGCGGTTTCCAAGGAAGCGGTAGGCGTTGATCATCTGCAGCACGCCGACCTGACGCTTGTCGGCCACGCCGTTGGTGTTGGCGGCGAACTTGCTTTGCTTGGCCATTTGCGCAAACGAGGCGATGACGGGCGCATGCGCCACGTCGCGGCCAGCGCCTGGCATGTTCTGCAGCTGGTCGAAGTAATCGCGCCACTGATCCGGCACGCCGGCCGGATTCTCCAGATAGGTCTCGTAGAGCTCCTCAATGAACGGCGCGTTGGAGCCGAACAGGTAGGAGTTCGTGAGGAAGGGTTTCATCATTATTTGTTCACCTCTTCTATGTGATCAGGGCCGCGTGCAGCTCAGCGCAGCGACATCGGCGTCACGCTGCGAGGCGTAGCGCCGGTGTAGAGCTGACGGGGACGGCCAATCTTCTGTTCGGGGTCACCGATCATTTCGTTCCACTGCGCAATCCAGCCGATGGTGCGGGCCAGTGCAAAGATGCCGGTGAACAGCGGCACGGGGATGCCCATGGCCTTCTGCACGATGCCGGAGTAGAAATCGACGTTCGGGTAGAGCTTGCGGGACACGAAGTACTCGTCTTCCAGCGCGATCTTTTCGAGTGCCATGGCGAGCTTGAACATCGGGTCGTCCTGCAGGCCCAGTTCGCTCAGCACTTCGTGACAGGTCTCGCGCATCAGCGTGGCGCGCGGATCGTAGTTCTTGTAAACACGGTGACCGAAGCCCATCAGCTTGACGCCGGAGTTCTTGTCCTTGACCTTGGCGATGAACTCACCAATCTTCTCGACACCGCCCTGCTGCATGATGTCTTCCAGCATCACGAGGCAAGCTTCGTTGGCGCCGCCGTGTGCCGGACCCCACAGACAGGCGATGCCGGCTGCGATACAGGCGAAGGGGTTGGCGCCCGACGAACCGGACAGACGCACGGTCGAGGTCGAAGCGTTCTGCTCGTGGTCAGCGTGCAGGATCAGGATGCGGTCGAGTGCGCGAGCCAGCACGGGATTCGGCTTGTACTCTTCGCACGGCGTCGCGAACATCATGTGCAGGAAGTTCTCGGCGTAGCCCAGATCGTTGCGCGGGAACATGAAGGGCTGACCCACGGTGTACTTGTAGGCCATCGCAACGATGGTCGGCATCTTTGCGATCAGGCGGATCGCAGCGATGTTGCGGTGCTCGGGGTTGGAGATGTCCAGCGAGTCTTGGTAATAGGCAGACAGCGCGCCCACCACGCCGACGAGGATGGCCATCGGGTGCGCATCGCGACGGAAGCCCTGGTACAGACGTGTCAGCTGCTCATGCACCATGGTGTGCTTGCGCACCGTGCCTTCGAATTCGTCGTACTGCACCTTGTTGGGCAGCTCGCCGTTCTTGAGCAGGTAGCAGGTTTCGAGGAAGTTGCAGTTCTCAGCCAGGTTGGCGATGGGGTAGCCGCGATACATCAGCTCGCCCTTGTCACCGTCGATGTAGGTGATCGAGGACTTGCAGGCGGCCGTCGACATGAAGCCGGGGTCAAAGGTGAAGGCGCCAGACTTCGCATAGAGCGAACGGATGTCGATGACATCCGGCCCGACGCTGCCGGAAAGAACGGGGAACTCGTAGGACTGACCGTCCAGGGTCAGGGTGGCATTACGCGGGGTCGTCATGATTTCTATCCCTTCAACAGAACCGAGGTTTACATCGAGGTTTAAATAGTTCCTGCACAATCCGGTGCGCGACTCTTCAGCAGCGTCACCATCGATTTCCAGCGCTCTACTTCACAGTCTTTCGTGCCGTTCAGCATCGCCCAGAGCTCGTGGTCATCGCAGACCAGCAGATCAAGCAGGTTGTCCAGCTGAGCCGCATCCAGCGCCTCCAGGTCATTCTGGAGAAAGCGGGTGAAAAAGAGGTCAAGCTCCAGCAACCCACGGCGGGCTCGCCATTTCACCTTCTCACGCTGGGCATGCAGGCTCATGGCTCACACAGCTCGCGACAGCATCAATTCCTTGATCTTGCCGATCGCCTTGGTCGGGTTGAGGTGCTTGGGGCACACATCCACACAGTTCATGATCGTGTGGCAACGGAACAGGCGATACGGGTCTTCAAGGTTATCGAGGCGCTCGTTGGTCTCTTCGTCGCGCGTATCAGCGATGAAACGGTAAGCAGCAAGCAGGCCAGCCGGGCCGACGAACTTGTCAGGGTTCCACCAGAAGCTCGGGCAGCTCGTCGAGCAGCAGGCGCACAGGATGCACTCGTAGAGGCCGTTGAGCTCCTCGCGTTCTTCCGGCGTCTGCAGGCGCTCGCGCTCCGGTGCCGGCGTGTTGTTGACCACGTAGGGCTTGATCGAGTGGTACTGCTTGAAGAACTGAGTCATATCGACGATGAGGTCGCGAATGACCGGCAGGCCAGGCAGCGGACGCAGCGTGATCGGCTGCGCGAGACTGTCGATGTCGGTCAGGCAGGCCAGGCCGTTCTTGCCGTTGATGTTCATCGCGTCCGAACCACACACGCCTTCACGGCAGGAACGGCGGTAGGACATCGAATCGTCCTTGGCCTTCAGCTTGGTCAGGGCATCGAGCAGCTTGCGGTCCGACGGGTCAAGCTCGACCGAAATGTCCTGCATGTAGGGCGCTGCGTCCTTGTCCGGGTCGTAGCGGTAGATCTTGAAATTGACAACGCGGTTGGTCATTTCATGGGCTCCGGGATCAGTACGCGCGCGTCTTCAGCGCAACGGTTTCAACGGTCAGCGGCGTGAGGTTCACCGGCTTGTATTCGAGGCGGTTGCCATCGCGATACCACAGGGTGTGCTTGAGCCAGTTCTTGTCATCGCGGCCGTTCGGATTCTCCGGGGTGTCCGGTGCATCGTCACGCACGTGGGCACCACGCGATTCGGTACGCGCGTTGGCCGACAACATGGTGGCCTTGGCAACCTCGATCAGGTTTTCCAGCTCCAGCGCCTCGATACGTGCGGTATTCCAGACCATGGATTTGTCCTTGATCTCGGTCTGCTGCACAGCCTTTTCGATCTCGAGGATCTTGTCGACACCCTGTTGCAGCATGTCCTTGAAGCGGAACACGCCGGCATGCGCCTGCATCGTGCGCTGCATGGCCAGACGCGTCTCGGCCACATCCGCGCCGTTGGTCTGTGTGTTCAGGCGATTGACGCGCGCCAGCGCCTTGTCGATCTCGCCTTGCGGGATCTCGGGCAGCGCTGCGGGCTCGTTGCGGATGAACTCGACCATCGATTCGCCCGAACTCTTGCCGAAGACCAGCAGGTCGAGCAGCGAGTTCGTGCCAAGGCGGTTGGCACCGTGCACCGAGGCACAGGCACATTCGCCGGCAGCGTAGAAACCGGGGATGACATTGCCGTAATCAACCACTTCGCCACGGTAGTTGGTGGGGATACCACCCATCTGGTAGTGGCAGGTCGGCACGACAGGGATCGGCGCCTTGATCGGGTCGGTACCGGCGAACTGGATGGAGATTTCGCGAATGCCCGGCAGACGCTTGTTGATCACGTCGGCATCAAGGTGGGTGATGTCCAGCATCACGTGATCCTTGTTGGGACCACAGCCGCGACCTTCGTTGATTTCCGTGACCATGGCACGCGAGACGACGTCACGCGAAGCGAGGTCCTTGGCATTCGGTGCATAGCGTTCCATGAAGCGCTCGCCCGAAGCGTTGCGCAGGATTCCGCCCTCGCCACGCACGCCTTCGGTAATCAGCACGCCCGCGCCAGCCACGCCGGTCGGGTGGAACTGCCAGAACTCCATGTCTTCCAGCGGAATGCCGGCACGCGCCGCCATGCCCACGCCGTCACCGGTGTTGATGAAGGCATTGGTCGAGGAGTAGTAGATGCGACCGGCACCGCCGGTGGCGAACAGCGTAGCCTTGGCCTGGAACACGGTGATCTCGCCGGTTTCCATTTCCATGGCGATTACGCCGAGCACACGGCCGTCTGCAGCACGCAGCAGATCGAGCGCCATCCATTCGACGAAGAACTGCGTATTCGCACGCACGTTGCGCTGATACAGCGCGTGCAACATGGCGTGACCGGTACGGTCAGCCGCCGCACAGGCGCGGCGCACAGGCTTCTCACCGAAATTGGACATATGACCGCCGAAGGGACGCTGGTAAATCTTGCCTTCGTCGGTACGGTCAAACGGCATGCCATAGTGCTCAAGCTCGACGACGACTTGCGGCGCCTGCTTGCACATGAACTCGATGGCGTCCTGGTCACCGAGCCAGTCGGAGCCCTTGACCGTGTCATACATGTGCCAGGTCCAGTGGTCAGGCTCGGAGTTACCCAGCGAAGCCGACACCCCACCCTGCGCCGCAACGGTATGCGAACGGGTCGGAAAAACCTTGGAAATGACGGCGGTCTTGAGACCGGACTCCGCCAGGGTCACCGCAGCGCGCATGCCGGCACCACCGGCACCGACGATCACTGCATCAAACGTACGCTTGGCGACTTTCAATTAGAGCCTCCACAGAATCTGGGCTGCCCAGCCGGCGTAGCCGATGAGCAAAAGAGCGGTAATGGCGTGCAGGGTCAGGCGCACACTGATGGGCTTCACGTAATCCATCCAGATGTCGCGAACGCCAATCCAGGCGTGATAGAACAGCGACAGGAAGAACAGGAAGGTAATGAAACGCATGAAGCCGCCAGCGAACAGGCTGCGCCACGAAGCGTTATCCCAGGCTGGCATGAAGAAGATCACGTTGATCGCGAAGATCAGCGTGTAGAGCGCCATCACGACGGCGGTCAGGCGCTGGATCAGCCAGTCGCGGAAGCCGTAGTGGGCACCGACTACAAGACGTTTCACCATGTGAAGACTCCGATCGCAACGGTCAGGCCGAGGCTCACAGCCAGCACGACAGCGGCGGTGAAGCGCGCTTGCGGCAGTTCGATGCCCTTGTGCATATCAAGCAGGAGAAAGCGGATGCCTGCACAGAAATGATGCAGGTAGGCCCAGAGAAGACCCAGAAGGATCAGCTTGACGAAAGGATTGCCGATGACGGCACGGAAGCTCTCCAACTGCTCGGGGGAGCCCAGGCTTGCGCCGAAGAGCCACACCAGCAGCGGCAAACAGAGGAAGAGACCTGCACCGCTGACACGGTGGAGAATCGAAACAAACCCTGGCAGTGGCAACCGGATCTTGACCAGATCCAGATGCTTGGGCCGTGGCTTGCTGACGCTAGCTTCTGCCATACCTTGCACCTCCACAAATCATGCAGCGTCGCGCGCTGCTCTATTGAAACGATCCTGCACAAACACCCTGCGCGCCCTCAGCCTCAGCTGAGCTCGTTCAGGTAAAAATGTTCTGCCGTCGAATACAGCCCCCGCCGCCACTCGACCGGCTTATCGCCATACGTATAAGCAACACGCTCTACGGACAACAAGGGCGTGTGTTCTGGCACACCCAGCAACTCCGCCGGCGCGCGCTCGGCCGCCACAGCACGGATACGTTCGGACGCACGAATCATGCGCAAGCCGAAGCGTGTTTCGAAAAGGCTATACAGCGAGCCCTCCCAGTCCTGCAACATCTCCAGGGACAAGCCCTGAAACACTTCTCCCGGCAGGTAGATCTCATCGACCACTACCGGCTTGGTATCGAACTTCAACAGACGGCGGATAATGGTCAGCGGACTACCCATCGCCACCTGAAGATTCTTCGACGCCTCCTGTCCGGCCCGCGCCTTCCAGCATTCCAGCGGCATGCTCACCGGCTGCGCGCCGCCGCCCGACAGGGGCACCAGGCGCAGGAAGCGGAATAATGCTCGCGGATCATGATGCGAGGCAACAAACGTTCCTTTGCCTTGACGACGCAACAGGATGTTTTCTGAAGAGAGCTCGTCAATGGCCTTGCGCACGGTCCCCTGGCTGACACCAAACCGGGTTGCCAGATCCTGCTCACTCGGGATGGCCTGACCCGGCGTCCACTCCCCTGCCTCAAGTGCCTGAAGAATCAGGGTCTTGATTTGTTGGTACAACGGACTGAAAGTCGGCGACAGGTGTGCCATGGACGGCATTGAAGCACAAAAAATTCAAAACATCCACATTCACTCTTGCGTCTTATATAAGACATATGTTAGCTTTTGACGAACATGACTGAACGGGTGTATTCTCGGCACGTTTCGCAATCTAGGCAACGAACCGCACAAGGAATGCTGCATGGCAAGAAATGCTGCGCTACATTCACAGCTGTGCCGTTCCGTGCCACCTGCTCCGCTTCTCCTGTTGTCATATGAGAAGCAGCAGCTGGAACGCATCCCCCGATCTGCGGCAACGGCGTCTCTCCCCGATGATTTTTAGACCAGCGATCCACTGATCCAGGAGTTTTCAATGTCCAAGTCCCCCATTCGCGTCACCGTCACCGGCGCTGCCGGTCAAATTGGTTACAGCCTGCTGTTCCGCATTGCCAGTGGCGAAATGCTCGGCAAAGACCAACCGGTGATCCTCCAGCTGCTCGACCTGCCGCAAGCGCAAAAGGCGGTCAAGGGCGTGATGATGGAACTGGAAGACTGTGCCTTCCCGCTGCTGGCCGGCATGATCGCCACGGACGACCCCAACGTTGCCTTCAAGGATTCGCAAGCGGCCCTGCTCGTCGGCGCGCGTCCGCGCGGCCCCGGCATGGAACGCAAGGACCTGCTGGCTGAAAACGCCAAGATCTTCACCGTACAAGGCGCCGCCATCGGCCAGTACGCTGACCCGAACTGCCGCGTGCTGGTTGTCGGCAACCCCTGCAACACCAACGCCTACATCGCCAAGGAGACCGCCAAGAAGTTCGGCCGCGTTCCTGCCAAGAACTTCACCGCCATGCTGCGCCTGGACCACAACCGCGCCCTGTCGCAACTGGCCTCCAAGTCGGGCCGCGACGTCGCTTCGCTGAAGAACCTCGTCGTGTGGGGCAACCACTCGCCGACGATGTACGCCGACTACCGCTTCGTCACCAGCAACGGTGACAACGTCAAGACGCTGATCAATGACGAAACCTGGAACCGTGAAACCTTCCTGCCCACCGTCGGCAAGCGTGGCGCGGCGATCATCGAAGCACGTGGTCTGTCGTCGGCCGCATCTGCCGCCAACGCCGCCATTGATCACATGCGCGACTGGTTCCTCGGCTCGAACGGCGAATGGGTCACCATGGGTATCGAATCCGATGGCTCCTACGGCATCCCGGCCGGCATCATCTATGGCGTGCCCGTGATCTGCGCAAACGGTGAATACACCCGCGTGCAAGGTCTGGAAATCGACGAGTTCTCGCGCGAGAAGATGAACTTCACGCTGAAGGAACTCGAAGAAGAGCGCGCTGGCGTCGCAGACTTGCTGGCCTGAGGTCGCTGAGGGAAACGGGAAGAACATGAGCACGCGTCAGCATCCTGATACCGTGCTGCTCACCGAGGGGCGGCAACTCCCCTCGCTTCCCGTAGTCGACCACTACGCCGGCAGCGAAAAGCTGATGCGTCGCGCGATGGCCATGCAGGTTGAATATTCGCGCGACGGCATCCCGGCCATCGATATCACCTTTGATTGCGAAGACGGCGCTGCCGTTGGCAACGAGCGCCAGCATGCCGAACTCGTGGCTTCGCTGCTGATGAGCCCGGAGAACCAGTTCGGTCGCATCGGTGTGCGCATCCACGATGTCACGCACCCATGCTGGCTGGCCGATCTGCAATGCCTGATTCGCAAAGCCGGTCCGCGCATCGCTTATGTCACGCTACCCAAGGCGCGTAGCCTTGATGACGTCAAGCTGGCTCTGCATGCGCTGCGCGACTGTGAAGCGCAGCACCACATCGTCCGCCACGCGCCCCGCCCGATCCCCTTGCATGTGCTGATCGAAACGCATGGTGCACTGCGTGATGTGTGGGCCATTGCCACGCTGCCCGGTGTCGAGTCGCTGGACTTCGGTCTCATGGACTTCGTCAGCAGCCATCATGGCGCGCTGGACGCCAGCACCATGACAAGCCCCGGACAGTTCGATCACCCCCTGCTGCGTCGCGCGAAGTCCGACATCGTTGCGGCCGCGCTGGCCCATGCCATCGTACCAACGCACAACGTTACGACCGAGCTGCGCGATCAGGCACGGATTCTGCAAGATGCAGGACGTGCGCGGCAGGAGTTTGGTTTTCTGCGCATGTGGAGCATTCATCCCAACCAGGTTGAGGCCATCCTCGCCGCCATGCGCCCCGATGGCGGTGCACTGCAGGAGGCCACCGACATCCTCGGCGCCGCGCAGGACGCGGACTGGGGTCCGACACAGCGGGACGGACAGCTTCACGACCGCGCGTCTTATCGTTATTACTGGAACCTGCTCAAGCGGGCCCATGCCATCGGCTGCGACATGCCGGCGGCAGCCCGCAAGCGCTTTTTTGAACTTCACTGACACATACCCCAAGCTGGAGGAAAGACCGTGCTCGTAGCCTATCGCCAACACGTCGCTGAACGCGCCGCCCTCGGTATCCCGCCCCTTGCGCTGGACGCCAAGCAGACCGCAGAACTCATCGAGCTGATCAAGAATCCGCCCGCTGGTGAAGAAGCCTTCCTCGTCGAACTGCTGACCCATCGCGTACCACCCGGCGTGGATGACGCCGCGAAGGTCAAGGCGTCGTTCCTTGCCGCTGTCGCCCACGGCGACCTCAGCGTCACGCTGATCTCGAAAGAGAAGGCGACCGAGCTACTCGGCACCATGGTTGGCGGTTACAACGTCAAGCCCCTCATCGACCTGCTCGATGACGCAGCGCTCGCCCCCATCGCCGCCGCTGCGCTGAAGAAGACGCTGCTGATGTTCGACTACTTCCACGACGTCGCCGAGAAGGCCAAGGCCGGCAATGCCGCCGCCAAGTCCGTCGTGCAGAGCTGGGCGGATGCCGAGTGGTTCACCTCGCGCCCCGAATTCCCTGGCAGCATCAAGCTGACCGTGCTGAAGGTGACTGGCGAAACCAACACCGACGATCTTTCCCCAGCACCCGATGCGTGGAGCCGTCCGGACATCCCCCTGCATGCACTCGCCATGCTCAAGAACACCCGCCCCGGCATCACGCCGGAAGAGGACGGCAAGCGCGGCCCGATCAAGATGATCCAGGACCTCGCCGCGAAAGGTAACCTCGTGGCCTACGTCGGCGACGTGGTCGGTACCGGTTCCTCGCGCAAGTCCGCAACGAACTCCGTGTTGTGGTGGACCGGTGAAGACATCCCCTACGTGCCGAACAAGAAGTTCGGTGGCGTCTGCCTCGGCGGCAAGATTGCCCCGATCTTCTTCAACACGCAGGAAGATGCCGGCGCACTGCCGATCGAAATCGACGTCGCCAAGATGGACATGGGCGACGAGATCGTCCTGAGCGTCGACCATGCCACTGGCAAGGTCACCGCCACCAAGGGCGGCGCCACGATTGCTGAATCGCAACTCAAGACCCTGGTGCTGCTCGACGAAGTGCGCGCTGGCGGCCGCATCAACCTCATCATCGGCCGCAGCCTGACCGGCAAGGCACGTGAATTCCTCGGCCTGCCCGCCTCCACCCTGTTCCGCCTGCCGCAGAACCCCGCCGACAACGGCAAGGGCTACACGCTGGCGCAGAAGATGGTTGGTCGCGCCTGTGGTCTGCCTGAAGGCAAGGGCATGCGCCCCGGCACCTACTGCGAACCGAAGATGACCTCGGTCGGCTCGCAGGACACGACCGGCCCGATGACGCGCGACGAGCTCAAGGACTTGGCTTGCCTGGGCTTCTCGGCCGACCTCGTGATGCAATCCTTCTGCCACACCGCCGCGTATCCGAAGCCCGTCGACGTGAAGACGCACCGCGAACTGCCCAAGTTCATCTCGAACCGTGGCGGCATCTCGCTGCGCCCCGGTGACGGCGTGATCCACTCCTGGCTCAACCGCATGCTGCTGCCCGACACCGTCGGCACCGGTGGCGACAGCCACACCCGCTTCCCGGTCGGCATCAGCTTCCCGGCAGGTTCGGGCCTGGTCGCCTTTGCTGCGGCCACCGGCGTGATGCCGCTGGACATGCCGGAATCGGTGCTCGTGCGCTTCAAGGGCTCGATGGAAGAAGCGCAGAAGCGCGGCGTCACGCTGCGTGACCTCGTGCATGCCATCCCCCTGTACGGCATCAAGCAAGGTCTGCTGACCGTCGCCAAGGCCGGCAAGATCAACGAGTTCTCGGGCCGCATCCTCGAAATCGAAGGTCTGCCTGACCTCAAGGTCGAACAGGCTTTCGAACTGTCTGACGCTTCGGCAGAGCGCTCGGCCGCTGGCTGCACGGTGCGCCTCAACAAGGAGCCCATCGTCGAGTACATGCGCTCCAACATTGTGCTGCTCAAGAACATGATCGCCGACGGCTACGCCGACAAGCGCACGCTCGAACGCCGCATCCAGAAAATGGAAGACTGGATCGCCAACGGCAAGCTGCTCGAACCCGATGCAAACGCCGACTACGCACACATCATCGAGATCGACCTGGCTGACATCAAGGAACCCATCCTCTGCTGCCCGAACGATCCGGACGATGCCAAGGTGCTGTCGGAAGTGCAGAACACGCCGATCGACGAAGTCTTCATCGGATCCTGCATGACCAACATCGGCCACTTCCGTGCCGCCTCCAAGCTGCTCGAAGGCAAGCGCGACATCCCCGTCAAGCTGTGGGTCGCTCCGCCGACCAAGATGGATGCTTCCGAGCTGACCAAGGAAGGCCACTACGGCGTGTTCGGCACAGCGGGCGCGCGTACCGAAATGCCCGGCTGCTCGCTGTGCATGGGCAACCAGGCGCAGGTGCGTGAAGGCGCGACCGTCGTGTCGACCTCGACGCGCAACTTCCCGAACCGTCTGGGCAAGAACACCAACGTGTTCCTGTCCTCGGCCGAAGTCGCGGCGATTGCCTCGAAGCTCGGTCGCCTGCCGACCGTGGCGGAATATCAGGCCGACATGGGCGTCATCAACGCCGATGCAGGCAAGATCTACCGCTACATGAACTTCGACCAGATCGCCGAGTACAAGGAAGTGGCAGACGAAGTGAAGGTCTGATCAAGCCCTTCGCAGGCGTCACCCAACAGCCCGCCAGCGCAAGTTGGCGGGCTTTTTTTGCGCCGGTTAATTCGCGCCCGTCAGAGTTCGTCGAGACCATCCAACATGGCTTGTGCGCGCGTGCGTATCGCCTCGCGCTCAGTCGCCGGGATGCGCGCCAGATTCTTCACCATCAGTGCGGTGCGAGGCTCCCCGGCCAATGCCGCCTCGTGGCGATCGAGAAAGTGCCAGTAGAGCGTGGTCAGCGGGCAGGCCTTGTCGCCGGTGCGCTGATCCGGCTTGTAGCGGCACCCCTCGCAGTAGTTGCTCATGCGCGCCACGTAGGCACCACTTGCTGCATAAGGTTTGCTGGTGAAGCGTCCGCCATTGGCGTAGAGCGCCATGCCAGCCACGTTGGGCAACTCTACCCACTCGACGGCATCAACGTAGACGGCGAGATACCAGTCCTCCACCGCTTGCGGCCTGATCTCGGCCAGCATGGCGAACATGCCGGTGACCATCAGACGCTGGATGTGGTGGGCATAGGCGTAGTCCAGCGTCTGACCGATCACCTGGCGCATGCACTGCATGTGCGTCTCACCCGTCCAGTACCAGCGCGGCAGCTCGCGGCTGTGGCCGAAATGGTTGGCCTCACGCAAGCCGGGCATGTCGAGCCAGTAAATGCCACGAATGAACTCACGCCAGCCGATCACCTGGCGTACGAATCCTTCGACCCCCGCGAGTGGCAAGCTGTGCTGTCGCCAGGCACTCAACACCGCATCAACGACCTCACGCGGCGAGAGCAGCTTGAGATTCATCGCTGCGCTGATGCGGGCGTGATACAGCACGGGTGCATCACGCCACATCGCGTCCTGCCAGGTGCCGAAGTGCGCGAGTCGATGGTCTACGAAATCCTGCAGCGCGGCGACCGCTGCCTCACGCGTCACGGGCCAGTCGAAGTTCGCGAGCGAACCCGGATGCCCGGCAAAGCGCGTTTGCACCTCGTCGAGGACCTCTCGCGTGAGCGCATCCGGCGCAAAGCCCTGGTGCGTCGGCACCCAGCCCGGGCCCGCGCGACCGAAACCCTTGCGATTCTCGACGTCGAAATTCCAGCGCCCGCCCTCGGGTTCGCCATCGCGCATCAGGATGTCGAGCCGCTTGCGCATGAAACGGTAGAAGAACTCCATGCGCAGCTGGCGATAACCACGGGCCCAATCAGCAAATTCGTGTCGTGAAATCAGGAAGTGCGTGTCGTCACGTATCTGCACACTGACGCCGACCTGCTGCGCAATAGCGAGAATCGCCTGCTGCAAGCGCCACTCGCCGGGCTCGACGAGCACCAGGGCGCGCGGAGCATAGGTCTGCAAGGCCTGCGCCAGTACAGCGGAGAGATCGGACTGTTCATGCTCACCGAGTGCGCGGTAATCCAACGGCCAGCCCTGCGCGCGCAACCACGCCGCGTGATGACGCATGGCGGCGAGAAACAGCGCTATGCGCGCCTTGTGGCTCCAGACCGCTTGCGCCTCGCCCGCTGCCTCGATCATCAGCAAACGATCCTGCGCAGGGTCGAAGCCATCCAGGGCGGCAGAATCCCGGGCCAGCTGATCGCCCAGTATCAGTACCAGATTACGCATGGGCAGCCCTGCCCTGCTGCCGGCAGCGTTCGGAGCAGTACTTCACTGCATCCCAGTTTTTTGCCCAGCTTCGCCGCCAGCTCATGCTGCGGCCGCAATGCACGCAGGGTTTGCTGGGAAGGCATTGTTTGTTGCCATGGAAGGCGCGTTTCATAGGAGCTCCAGTTGCGCGCCATCCTCGGCACTGCGTCGCTTGCGACGCGTCTCGCGTGCAGCAGCCCCACTCTGGCGCAGACCACTTTTGCGGCTGCCATGTTTTTCGAGTACGGCACGCGCGCCCTGGTGCGTCTCGTCGAGCCGACGGTATTCGGCCAGACGCGCTTTCGCTTCGCGCGTGGCCTGCTCGAACGCAACGATGGGCGCCGGATAATCCCGCCCGATGCGACAGCCCACGCGCACCTGCAGGCTCTCAGGCATCAACCAGGGCTCGAAGATGTAGTCGTCCGGCACCTGCGCCAGGGCTGGCAGCCAGTGACGGACAAAGCGGCCCTGTGGGTCCTGGTCACGCGCCTGCTTGACCGGGTTGTAGATGCGCAGCGCGTTGATGCCCGTGGTGCCGGACTGCATCTGCATCTGCGACCAGTGAATGCCGGGCTCGTAATCGACAAACAGCCGGGCCAGGTGCAGACCTGGCTCGCGCCAGTGCAGCCACAGCGGAAAAGCCGCGAAGCTGACCAGCATGGCGCGCATGCGGAAATTCAGCCAGCCCGTGGCCTGCAGCTTGCGCATGCAGGCATCGATCAAGGGATAACCCGTCTCGCCCGCGCACCAGCGCTCGAAATGCTCACGATTGAAAGCCTCTTCACGCATACCGTCAAAGCTACGCAGCATGTTGTGATGCTCGATGGCCGGCTCACTCTCCAGCTTCTGCATGAAGTGGCAATGCCAGTGCAGACGCGCCTCGAAAGCCGCAAGCCCGCTCAGGATGCGCGGGGGGCGACCCGCCTCGGGCATCGTCTGCAGCACCGCACGGCGCGCACGGACGGCCGACACCACCTCACGCATCGACACCAAGCCCCAGGCCAGATGCGGCGACAGGCGCGAGCAGGCCTGCTCCGCCAGATTGGGCGAAGAGATACCGCCGCGATAGCGCTCACTGCGCGTGGCGAGAAAGCTCTCCAGCGTAGCCTCTGCCGCAGCGCGCCCGCCCGGTTGGCGCGTGCATGGATCCGCCTGCAGGAATGCGCTGTACCAGGCCTCCGGACGCGGCAGGCGGCTCAGATCCAGCGGCGGCCAAGGCGGCAAGGTTTCGGGCGGCGGCAGAGGCTCACCCGCCATGCGCTCAGCCCAGCGCGCTGCCCAGCCATCGCGCGACCGCAGACGGCGAACCACACCATCCTGCGTGAATTCCTGCCACACCACTCCACGGCTACGGCACCAGTCCGCCACCGCCAGATCGCGCGCATAGCTGATCGCATTACCCGTCTCCTGATGACTCAGCAGCTGCGTAAAGCGACATTGCTGCCACAGCAGTTCCAGCATGGCCACCACCTCACCATGCAGCACGCACAGGCGCGAGCCGCGCAGGCGCAAAGCGGCGTCCAGCGACTGCAAACCCTCGCGCACAAAGGCGAACTGGCGTGGCGAAGCGTCCTCAGCCTGCCATAGCGAGGGTTCGATACAGAAGATTGGCAACAACGCAGGCGCTTCACAGGCGGCATGCAAGGCGGCGTGATCCTGCAGGCGCAGGTCACGCTTGAACCAGAGAAGCTGCGTGGATGGCATGGCGAATTAAGGAGGCGGACACAGGTAAAACGAATGCAGCTCAGAATGAACCACTTTGTCCTAGACAAATCAAGACATCCACGGTTCCGCAAGGGCGGGCAGCCTCCCGCGGAGACAGCGTGGTCGCCGTAATCCCCTGTACATTCCGTCTGCCCTTTTCATCGGACCGCTGGAGACGCCAGTGCAAGCCCATTCCCCGAGCAAACTCGCCCTGTTCACCGGCTTCCTGCAATGCGGGCTGGCGGGTTTCGGCGGTGTCCTGCCGCACGCGCGCAGCATGCTGGTCGACGACCGGAAGTGGCTCACCGAAGACGAATTCGCCGATCTGCTGGGACTCGGCCAATGCCTGCCGGGACCCAACATCTGCAATGTGGCCGTGGTTGTTGGCCAGCGCTTCCACGGCGCCACCGGCGCAATACTCGCATCGCTGGGTTTGCTGGGCGCTCCGTTCTTCATCGTGCTGAGCCTGGCGCTGCTGTACGAGCGATGGGCAGACTCTGCCCTGCTGACAGCCATCCTGCAGGCCGTTGCGGCTGGTGCTGCCGGACTTGTGCTTGCGACGGGGATACGCCTGCTGAGCCGCCTGAAGCGACGCGCAGAAGTGCTGCTGATTGCCCTGATGGGGCTGACCGGCGTGGTCTGGCTCAAGCTGCCGCTGGTCATCGTGCTGCTCCTGCTGGCCCCCATCGGCATAGGCGTTGGCTGGTACGCTACTCGGGGCAAGACATGAACGACTCCCCCGGCGCCACAACCCTGTTGTGGCAATTCGCGCTCTACTCCCTGATGGCGGTAGGTGGGGCCAACGCACTGCTGCCCGAGATACACCAGGACATCGTCGCCACCGGGCACTGGATGACGGATGCTGATTTCACCCAGTTGTTCGCCATTGCACAAGCGGCGCCGGGACCGAACGTCCTTGTCGTCACGCTGATCGGCTGGAAACTGGCAGGCTTCACCGGAGCTCTCGCCTGCACGGTGGGCATGTGTGCCCCACCCGCACTGCTGTCGTATCAGGTCGGGCGCCTCTGGCAGCGCTTCAGCGGTACGCGCTGGCGCCGTACCATCGAGTTCGCGCTGGCGCCGATATCGGCGGGGCTGGTTCTGGGAAGCGGTACGGCATTGGTCCGCGTCAGCGCGATCGACGCCTCACACCTGGCGATTGCCGGGGCCTGTGCCATCGCAGGCTTCACATCGCGTCGCAACCCGCTGTGGTGGCTACTGCTCGCAGCCAGCGCTGGAGCGGCCATGCATTTACTTCAACAGGCCTGACGCAAAGACCACCGCGTTTCCCCTGGCGAAGCAACGCTCCGAAGACTGGAGCCGCCCCTAAGTCCATGAACTTACTGACCAGGCGGTCCCAAGACTAAAATAGAGGCTGCAGAAGTTGGCTGGCACACTCGGCCGATCATTCATGCATTCGCCATACAAGAGTCCCGGCAGCGCAAACGACGCAATGAGGGCTCAGGTCAGACAAGAGAGTCCAAAAGTGAATAAGTCATTCCTCCGTGCGTCCTGCGCCTTGTTCGCCGCCCTGTGCATCGTGCAACTGGCTGCGTGCAAATCAGCACCTAAAGCCACCGCCGCTCCACAAAGCTTCAACGACGCAGTACGCACCGCAGCCAGCGCGCTGATCACGCAGGTCAAGCGCCAGGAGGGCATTACCGGCCGTGCTGTCGGAATGGCCGGGCTGGGCGGCAAAACCATACTGATGCTGGATCCGGTCGTCGACGCCAATACGGCCGAGGTCAACCAGTCGAGTCTTGCCGTCGAACGCATCCTTGCAGAAGAAGCCACGCGCATCTCGGAGGGTCAGTGGTCAGTGCTGCCACTGAGCCTCGAGACCTATGATTCGGCGCGCTACGTCATCAGCGGCGCCATCCTCTATACGGTCAATCCGGAGCAGGCGGCTGACAAACACAAGATGTACAAGCTGGCGCTGGCGGCCGTCGAGCGCAAATCGGGCAAGGTCGTTGCCAGTTCGGAAGCCTGGATCGCTGACAGAAAGATCGACGTCACGCCGACGGCGTCCTATTCCGACAGCCCGATGTACCTGAAAGACAAACGCGTCGCGGGCCAGATCGAGACGGCACAGATGGCGCCCGGCAATCAGGCCGATCCGGAGTACTTCAATTCACTTCCGACGGCATCGCTGATTACCGAAGCCGACAAGGCCTATGAAGCCGGCCAGCTGGAGCAGGCACTGGGCATGTACAAGACGGCATCGCTGCGCCCTGACGGCCAGATCATGAAGACCTACGCAGGCCTCTATCAGACCAATCGCCGCCTCGGCAAACTCAACGAGGCCGAAATCGCCTTCGGCCAGCTGGTCAATATTGGTTACCAGAACAACAACATCAGCACCAAGCTGATCTTCGGCGTCGCGTCGACCGATTTCGTCAACGACAACGAGCTGCGGGCCCAATACAGCATCTGGCTGCGGCAGATTGCCAAGCTGTTTGCACGCAGCGAGGGCTGTCTGATCATCGCTGGCCATAGCAGCAAGACTGGTAGCGCGAACTTCAATGACCAGCTTTCCCTGCAGCGCGCTACAACCGTGCAGCGGATCATGCAGAAGGACTTCCCCCAGATCCAGCGTCGTTCGCGCGCCGTTGGCCGCGGTTGGACCGAAAACATCGTCGGTACCGGCACCGATGACTTGCAGGATGCCATCGACCGGCGCGTCGAGTTTCGTCTCACCGACTGCGCAAAGCTCTGATCGCATTGCTGATCCGGGCCAAACGGAGCATTTGCCCCGCTTGGCCTCTCTGCTTTCAGCTTCGACTCCGACTCTGTTGATTCACGGCCTTTTTGTGCTTCTCTTCCCTGACTTGCTGTCATCGCAGATCTGTACTCTTTGATGAAACGACTGGCCCCGTGCTTGCTTGGGTCAGCGTACATGCTGCAGACGTGACCCGTACTGGCATGCGATCCGACCCCACAAGGGCACTACAGTCTCAAGAGGTGAAGAGTCATGCAAATGCCACAAAACACATTCAAATCCGCCATCGCCCAGCATCAACTTCAGCTGGGCCTGTTCTCCCTGCTTGCGCATCCCATCTCGGCCGAAGTGGTGGCCGGATCCGGTTTCGACTGGATGATCATCGACACCGAGCATGGTCCCGGCGACGTGCTCACCGTCATGCACCAGTTGCAAGCCATGCAAGGCTCCCGCACGCACGCGGCAGTTCGCCCCGCAGCCAATGACAAGGTACTCATCAAACGTTTGCTCGACACCGGTGTGCAAACCTTGCTGATTCCCCACGTCGACAGCGCTGAGGAAGCAAGGGCCGCCGTCCAGGCTGTGCGTTTTCCCGAAGGCGGACTCCGTGGCATTGCGCCGGTAAGCCGCGCCGCCAACTACGGACGGATCACGGATTATGTCAATCGCGCGGCGCAGGAAATCTGCGTGCTGGTGCAGATCGAGAGTGCCAGCGCGTTGCGCAACCTCGAGGAGATTGCCGGAGTCGATGGCGTAGATGGCCTGTTCATCGGCCCCGGAGACCTGGCGGGCGAGGTCGGTTACCTCGGACAGCCCAATCACCCCGCCATGCGCCGGCTGTACCTCAACACCATTCGCCGCATACGTGCGTGTGGCAAGCCGGCTGGCATCGTCAGCGCTGATCAGGCCTTCGCACAGGAATGCGTTGATGCGGGTGCCGCGATGATCGTGGCGGGCGCAGATCTACTGTGCCTGCGCCAGAGCTGCGACACGCTGGCGGAAAAATTCCGCACGCTGGTGCCGGCTACAGATCAGATCGTCGAAGGGCTGCGGGCCTGAACCTGGTTGCCGCATCGGGCAAATGAGGCCTCAAGGAATCTTCAATTGGCCCGCGCGCCTGCGTGCGGGCCGCTGTTGCAACTGGCGCGAGCCGACGCTCTGCCCTTGCGACCGCTGAAGGGGTCAAACCAGTACTCGGCTACATTCAGGGGCGTCTTGTCTGACAGCAGCGGATTCTCCATACGGAAAATCTTGCGCGTACAGAAGCTCGCGCGTGCAATCAGTTCGCGGTGATGATCGAGGAAGAGTTTGTCGAAGCTGCCATCATTGATCATCATCTTGAAGCCCTCCTCCACCCGCTTTGCCAGCCTCGGGTGCTGCGGGCTGACGAAGAAATACTTGGGTAGCGGGAAATACAGCATGAATGAATTCTCGATGGCCATATCGGGAAATCTGCCGATGCGATCGTCGTACTCCACGAACACTTCGGACAGCGCTCTCGGGAAGTAGTCGAAGCGCTTGCTCATCAGCATCTGGTAGAGCCCCTCCCAGTCCGACCCCGTTTCCAGGGTGAAATCGAGCTTCTGGAACACCTGCCGCGTTGACCAGCCATTGCCTACGCCCAGCGGAATCTTCTTCAACTCGTCCAGCGACTTGAGTTTGCTGAAACGCTCCTGATCGCCCTGACGGATCAGCGCGATGCGATACTCGGTAATGCCCTTGTCGACCGGGATGAAGATCGGGATCAACTCACTGGACTCCCAATCCGGCCGCGTTGCCTTGGCGGTGATGTTGACGACATCCCCCTTCTTCAACTCGGTCAGCAAACGGTCTCGCTGCATGTATTCGGGGGCGTACTCGATGCGGAAAGGGCCGTATTTCGCCTGCGTCTTGCGCAGGATCTGCGTCAGCAGCTTGTCCGTGTAGTCATTGCGCTTGTCGATGGCATTGACCGGCGCGTCAAGGATGAACACATCCGGCGCGGCCCCGGCCGATGTGGCCAAAGCACTCAACAATCCTGCAAGCAAGCAGATCAGATACCGCATGGCACTCCCTTTCGTGTCCATCACCAAGCTCCCTCAGGTCGCTGCCTGCAGGATGACGTCACCGCCAGATGTCTATCGACCACTTTTGACGGAAGTTGAAGCCCGCCCTTTGCAAGGCCGTACAGCCTGTCGTCAACGAGCGACAAATCTAGGCCTAAGGTTATAACCGGGACCGTCGTAAGTACATGTTTACATTGCTTGTAAAAAAACGGGCATATTTGTTGCACATACTGTCCGACAAGTTTGCTGGATCACCATCGTGGCCTACCATTTTTCGACAACGCCTCCGGAGACAAGCGGCACCAAGCCGCCCACACTGCCCTCACGCAGCCGCCTCTCGGCGCCTCCGTTGAGGACCGGTCATGCGGCATCGCGTCCGGGGCTCGTCGAGTTCCTGCGCGGTCTTGGTGACGAACAGACCACCCTGACTGCGGCGGGCAAGCTGCGTAGCGGCCTTGCCGTCACCCCCTGGCAACGCCAGCAGGCACAAATCCTGTTGAACACAGAACGGCCTCAAATGAACAGGTCGGCCGTCCGCGATGACGATGCAGCGCAAGTCGCCCTGGTGCTAGACACCTCATTGCACAAGCCCTGCTGCGGTGCGCTGGGCGCCTGGCGAGTGCGCCGTGACGGCCTGACGAGCCTGCGCCAATACGATGGCTTCCTGCGCGCAGCAGAGCACCTGGAAACCGCCGGCCACGTTGTCGCCGACATCGACGCCCAGGCCCTCTGCCGCCAGTTCGAGCAGCCTGCCAGCCTGTTGCCGCTGTTGCTGAGCGCCATTGCTCCCACCCTGCACGGCTGGGGAGCCACCCTGCTTACTGTCTCCTGCGCCCACGCCGACGCCATGCTGTTCCGCTCAGAGCTGGGCTTCGAAACGGTCAAACACCAGCAGCCTGGCGAAGGCCTGCTGCTGCAGCGTGAGCTGGCAGAGCTCTATGCCTGCCTCGGCTTGCCCACAGCCGATATCGACACCGCTGCAGTCGCCCTGCGCGCCTGAGCTGCAGGCACCGCTCGTCGCGGCACCTCACGACTCTGCACGTCTACGCGCCAGCGCCCGCCGGGTGGCTGGCATCATGACGCCATGCAGCTCAGGTACCCCGGCTCCTTCCTGAAACTCCTTCTGATCGGCTTCGGCCTGGTCGCCCTGCCACTTGTCCTGGCACTGGGCGATGCCTACGTCGCACTCGAAAAACTCACCGACCGCAGCGAGAAAGCCATCGCGCAAGCGGTACGCATCACCCGGTTGAGCCGCGAGCTCGACGAGCAGATCACGGGCCTGGACCGCATTGCCCGCCAGCAACTCGTGCTGGGCGAGCGCGGCCTCATCGACGCCTACACGACGCGACGCGCGCAATTCATCGACACAGTCGAGCAACTGCAGCAGAACGCACGCGCCAGCAACACGACGCAGGAACTGAACGCCCTCGCCGACAGTGAAGCCACGGCATGGGAAGGCCTGCAGCGGGACAAGCTGACCCCTGCCGAGACCCGAAAGGTCATCGAAGAGTTCGGACACATGCACAGCATCGCCGCCGAAGTCCTGTCACGCGCCGACATCCACATTGAACGCGACATCCGCGCCCTGCGCGCCCAGGCAGATCTTGCACGTACCCAGCTGCTGTGGCGGCTGCTGATCCTCATCCCCGTCGGGCTGATCCTCGTCGGCGGCGTCATCGTCCTCATCCGTCGCCCCATTCGCCAGCTTGGGCGCGGCATCCGCGATCTGGGGGACGGTCTGCTGCAGCAGCGCATCATCGTGAGCGGGCCGCGCGACCTCGAAGCACTCGGCCACCAGCTGGACTGGCTGCGCCTGCGCCTCACCGAGGTGGACGACCAGAAGATGCGCTTCCTGCGCCATGTCTCGCACGAGCTCAAGACGCCGCTCACAGCCATCTACGAAGGCACCCATCTGCTGTCCGACGAAGTCACCGGCAAACTCACTGAAGACCAGCAGGAGGTTGTCGCCATTCTGCGCAGCAATGCCGGCCGCCTGCGCCAGCTGATCGAAAACCTGCTCGACTACAGCGGCATCCGCTTCAAGCCCATGCTGCTGAAACGCGAGCCGGTCCTGCTCGCCTCGCTCTTCGCGGAACTCGCGGCCGACCAGAAGCTGGCACTCACCGCACGCAAACTGTCGCTGTTGCCCGACGACGGAGGACTGACCGTCGAGGCCGACCGCGAAAAGCTGCGCGTGGTCCTCGACAACCTGCTCTCCAACGCGGCCAAATACGCCCCAGAAGAGAGCATCATCGACATGATTGCCCGCCAGGTCGATGACGACGTGCATATCGAGATTGCCGATCTCGGCCCCGGCATCCCGCCCGATCAGCGCGAACGCGTCTTCGAACCCTTCGTACAAGGCGCACCACCACCCGACGACGTATCGATCAAAGGCACCGGTCTGGGCCTTTCCATCGTGCAGGAGCTGGTGACAGCACATGGCGGAAGCGTCACCATCCGCGACAACAAACCCTGCGGCACCCGCATCACCGTGCGCCTGCCACTACAGCCCGACAGTCAATCTCAATGATTCCATCCGTCACCGCCTTCTGCCGCCTGCTCATGCTCCTGGGCATCTGCCTCAGCAGCGGTTGCAGCCTGCTCAAAGAATTCCTGCCTGCCGGGCCTACAAACACGCCGCCTGCAGCGACGCCAGCGCCAACGCACGCAGAGCCGGCAAGCACCATCGAGACCACGCTTCTGCCCCTGATCACTCAAGCCCAGCAATGGCGTGGAAAGAGCGCTGGCGAACTGGCCAGCGAACTGGAGCGCCTCAATCGCGTTTACACCACACAAAAGAGTGAAGAGCACCGACTGCGCCTGGCCCTCTTTCATGCCCTGACACCGCAAGGCGACCGCAGCCGTGCGCTGGCCCTGCTGGATGTGGCCCCGGGTGAAACCCATGGCAGCGGCCGTAACCACCCACTGGCGGCGCTCCTGATCCCCTTGCTGCAAGAGCGCAACCGCGCTGACGACAACGCCACACAATCGCAGCAAAAGCTGCGTGACGAACAGAAGCGCAGCGAACAGCTGCAACAGAAACTGGACGCGATTCGGGACATCGAGAAAAAGATGCTCGAACGCCCCGCTCGCTGAAGAGGAGTCAGCAATGAGTCTCAGCGCCCAAGCCGCTCTCGCCACCGGCCACGCCACAGCCGTCCAGCCACGCGTGCTGCTCGTCGATGACGACACCGACCTGCTGCGCCTGCTGTCCATACGCCTGCGTGCCAGCGGCTTCCAGGTCAATCCCGCCAACGGTGGCGAGAACGCCCTGGCCCAGCTCGCCATGCAGCGCCCCGACATCCTCGTCACCGACCTGCGCATGCCTGGCCTCGACGGCATGGCCCTGTTCGACGCCGTGCGACGCGATCACCCGACCCTGCCCGTCATCGTGCTCACCGCGCACGGCAGCATCCCCGAGGCCGTCGATGCCATGCAACGCGGCGTATTCGGCTACCTCACCAAGCCTTATGACGCCGCCGAACTGGTCGGCCAGATCCGTCGCGCCGTCGAGCTCTCCGGCGCCTCACCCTCCACGGTCCGCACCGAACAATCCGACGACAGCTGGCGCGCCGAGTTCGTCACCCGCAGCCCGATGATGGAAGACTTCCTGCAACAGGCACGCCTCATTGCCAGCAGCGAGGTCAGCGTCTTCATCCAGGGCCCCAGCGGCGCCGGCAAGGAACTCCTCGCGCGCGCCATCCACAAGGCCAGCCCTCGCGCCAAGGCGCCCTTCGTAGGCATCAACTGCGGCGCCATCCCCGAAGCGCTACTCGAATCCGAACTCTTCGGCCACGTCAAAGGCGCATTCACCGGCGCACACCGCGATCACGACGGACTCTTCCAGGCCGCACGGGGCGGCACCCTGTTCCTCGACGAGATCGGCGACATGCCATTGCCATTGCAGGTCAAACTCTTGCGTGTGCTCGAAGAACGCGAAGTCCGCCCGGTCGGTGCCACGCGCAGCATCCCCACCAACGTGCGCATCATCTCCGCCACTCACCGCAATATCGACGTCGCCCGGCAGGAAGGCCGCTTCCGCGACGACCTCTACTACCGCCTCAATGTCGTCTCGCTCGCCCTGCCCGCCTTGGCGGAGCGCCGCGAAGACATACCACTGCTCGCCAACCACTTCCTGCAGCAACTCGCCGAACGCTACCAGCGTGACAACCTCACCCTGGCCCCCGAGGCCATGGAGCTACTGGTGTCTGCCCCCTGGCCCGGCAACGTGCGTCAGCTCTACAACGTCATCGAGCAAACCGTCGCCCTGTCGACCACCCCCATCATCCCCGCCCTGCTCGTGCAACGCGCCGTCCACGAAGACAATCCCGCCATCGAAGCCTTCGAAGATGCCCGCAAACGCTTCGAACGCGACTACCTCGTGCGCCTGCTGCGTCTCACCGAAGGCAACGTCAGCCAGGCTGCGCGGCTCGCGAAACGCAACCGCACGGAGTTTTACCGCCTGCTATCGCGGCATCAGCTGGAGCCGGGAATTTTCAAGAGCGACGCTTGAGCGACTCACCCATCATCACCGCTGCGCAACTGGATGCCGCTGAATGCGAGGCCGTACTGCGCAGCTTGCCGCGTTGGTTTGGTATCGAAGAAGCCTTGCTAGAGTATGCGAGCAAGGCGCCCGCACAATCTGGCTTTGCAGTGCGAGACTCAATGCGGATGCTCGGTTTCCTCACGCTGGAAACCATGCCCGAGGAGCCAGACGCCTACGAGATCTACTGCCTGGCAATGCATGCGGACTACCGCCAGCAAGGACTCGGCGGCAGACTTCTCGCAACTGCTGAGCACTGGTTACGTGCGCATGGCGAGCATCACTTGTATGTCCGGACACTGGCCGCCAGCCACCCCAGTCCGGAATACGCCGAAACACGGCGCTTTTACGAACGCGCTGGATTCGCAGCTGTCAGCGTTTCGCTGGAGACATGGGGTCCAAAAATTCCATGCCTTATGATGCGGAAGGAATTACGCGACGAAGCTGATCGCGTGGGCCCTTAAAAACAGGACTGTTAATAACGGCGTATGGCAATACCTTTGCACCAAACCATCGAAGGCAAGAAAGCGGCCCTATGGCTGTCGCTGCTCGTACTTCTACTCGGCGCAGGTCTTGCTGCAACAACTCTTTTCTTTGCTTTGGGTGGCCACTCGTCACAGAGAATTGAATTTGCTCATGTCGAGGGTGTTGTGAGATGGCTAAACGTTGAAGGGAGCGGGAATTCTCGTTACGACCGTGCCCACCCCTTGGTGACGCGCTTTGGTATCGCAAGCCACGCAGGGACTTTCGACGTTCCCAGCGCTTTCGCCGACGAATACAAACGCTTCGTTAAAGTGGGCGAAACGAATGCCCGCCTCACAGTGGCGAAGGACGCCTTGAATCAAAGCTCTGACGGCACGCGAATCCAGGTCTTCGGCCTTCAGCTGGACGGCAAAGAAATTTTCGCGCCGGACGCGAGCAACACAACGCGGTCCGACAACACCACAGGCGCAAAAATCTTGCTCGGTGCCATCGGCCTTCTTGCACTTGGCCTATGCATCCTTTTTGTCTGGCACTCGATCCGAGAGTACCGACGTGCCCTGCGGTCAACACACCCATCTACCTGAGCTGCGACGCCAGCGCCTTCAGCTCCGCCGTCTCGCGAATCCCCTCCGCCACCATTGCCGCCACAGCCTCCGCCCCCTTCTGCTGGAAGTGCGTGGTATCCGGCCTGGCGAACGTGCCGCTGCTCTGCGTCGCGTAGTACGGGTACTTCGTGGTGTCGGCAATCGCGAGCCAGTAGTCCTTCCAGTCCTTCTCGTGGGCATTCACGAAGGCGATGGTCTTCGCTTCGAGATCGATGAGGGGCAGGCTGTTGGCGCGTGCGGTGTCCTTGACGGTCTGGCTGTAATCGCCGACGAAGGCGAAGCCGCCTGCACCGAGGTTTGCGGTGGTGACATGGTTGGGTACGACGGGGAAGCCTTCCTTGCGGTCCTTGTTCCAGACGCGGGTGGTGGGCGTGATCATCACAGGGATGGCGCCGGCAGCGCGCGCTTCAGTGATGTAACGCTCCAGCGAGTTCTGGAATGACATCTGCGGCTGGCCTTCGGGGAACTGCTTCTTGCCACTGGCGTCGTTGGGGTAAGTGCATAGCCCCGCCACATCAGCCAGCCCGCGCTGCGGCTTCTTGCTCTCGCAGTTCTGGTCGTTGTGGCCGTGGTTGATAAGCACGTAATCACCGGCCTTCATGAAACGCGCCATCTGCTGATGCCAGCCGCCCATGTAGAAATCCCTGGAGCTGCGCCCTGCGCGCGCGGCGTTGAGCACCTTGATGCCGCTGCCGGGCTTGAACTGCGCTTCGAAGACCTGGCCCCAGCCCATGCGGGGCATGCGCTCCAGTTCATAGGTCGCAGCCGTGGAATCGCCCACCACAAGGATGCGGATTTTCGCGTTACGGATCTCGTTCAGTTCGCGCTGGGCTCGGGTGAAATCAAGCGGCTCGTAAGGCCCGTTACCTTGCAGACCAACGATGGGCCGAAAGCTGATATCGGTCAGCACGGTGTGCGAAGACTCACTGCTCGGGTTGTCGTAGTTGCGGTTGTGATTGATGACATCCAGCACGGCGTCAAAGCCCGTGTGGTCAGCCTTCATGGGCGTGCTGACGGGGTCAAAGGCGTCCACGTCTTTTACACCCGCAATCTGCAACGCACTGCGAAAGCCGGCCAACATGCGCCCCCGCGCTGCCGCCAACGCTTCGGCCGTGAGCCCCGTCGTCCTGCCCGCATCGACTAGCTGCTGCGGGCCAACGTACTTCAGCTCCACCGCGACGTCGGAAACGATGCGGTCACTCAGCGGATTGATGTTGGCAATGTTGTCGCCCGTACCGAGCGTCATCCGTACTGATGCGAGGCAGCGCGCACGCAGCATGGCGTTGTAACGGCAGTTGCGGTTGCTGCCAGCCTCGATGGCCGAGATCAACAACGGCGGCGTGAGTCCGGCCGCGTCGATGCGGTACGCACCTTGTGCATCGGTGCGCGTCATGCGGCGCTGCCCCGTGGCGTCGACAACCGTCACCTCGGCGTTGGCGAGCGGGCCGCCGATGGCGACTACGCCGCTCAGTTGCGGGCCACTTGAGCCGCTACCTGCGCAGCCGAGGAGTGCCGCAAGCAGGCTGGTGACGAGAATCCGGCGAACGGTGTTCATGCTTGGTGTCTCCTTGTTTTTCCGTCATTCCCGCGCAGGGGGGAATCCAGCGTCGCTCGATACGCTGCAAAGTCACTGGATTCCCGCCTTCGCGGGAATGAGTTGGTGATGTGAGTCCGGGGGGCGCAGTGGTCACTGCGCCGGATGCTGGTTCGAGCAAAGGAATCTTGACGGCGCATTTGCCGCTGCGCCCTGCGCCGACGCAACCAACTACCGGAGCTTCGCTGCCAGCGCCTTCAGCTCCGGCGTCTCGCGGATGCCTTCGACAACCATCGCTGCGACCGCCTCCGCACCCTTCTGCTGGAAGTGCGTGGTATCGGGCTTTGCGAACGTGCCGACCGACTGCGTGGCATACCAGGGGAACCTCACCGGATCAGCCGCCAACCAGTAGTCGCGCCAGTCCTGCTCATGCGCGTTAACGAAACGAATGGTCTTCGCCTCGATATCGATCAGGGGCAGCTTGTTGGCCTGCGCCGTATCGCGGATGGTCTGCGAGTAGTCACCCACGTACGCAATGCCGCCCG
The DNA here is from genome assembly GCF_039544165.1 of Viridibacterium curvum. Taxonomy (NCBI): domain Bacteria; kingdom Pseudomonadati; phylum Pseudomonadota; class Betaproteobacteria; order Rhodocyclales; family Rhodocyclaceae; genus Viridibacterium; species Viridibacterium curvum. The sequence goes on along the minus strand of NZ_BAABLD010000005.1, from coordinate 408,788 downwards.
CCGCATTCTGGCGCGTGAAGTGATTGGGGACGACGGGGAAGCCTTCCTTGCGATCCTTGTTCCACACACGTGTGGTCGGCGTCATCAGTACAGGGATCGCGCCCCTGGCACGCGCGATCTCGATATATGTCTCCAGCGTCTTCTGGAACGACATCTCTGGCCTGCCCACCGGGAACTGCGGTTTGCCTGCAGCGTCATTGGGATAGGTGCAGAGGTTGGCGACGTCCGCCGCACCACGATCCTTCTTGTCGCTCTCGCAGTTCTGGTCGTTGTGCCCCATGTGGATCAGCACGTAATCGCCGGCACGCAGGTACGCCGCCATTTGCGCGAAGTAGGCCTGGTTGAGGAATGCCCGTGCACTGCGGCCCGACTTCGCGCCGTTGAGTACCTTCACCTTCGCATCGGGCTTGAACAAGGGCTCGAACACCTGGCCCCAGCCCATGCGCGGCAGACGTGCCAGTTCGTAGGTGCTGGCGGTCGAGTCGCCGACGATGACAATGCGCGTATAGGCTGGATCGACGATTTTTGCTTTCGCTGCCTGAGCGTACTTCAGATCCAGCGGCTCGACGCTGCTGATCGCGTCCATCTTGCCGACGTAACGATAGTCAGCATCGAGCAACAGGGTGCCGCCAGGCACACCGCTGTTGTTGTCGTAACCCCTGTTGTGCACGAGCACGTCGAGGATGGCGTCGACGCCCTTGCGGTCCGCCTTCATGGCAATGCTGACCGGGTCGAAGCGCTCTGCCTCGGCAACACCGGCGTCGCGCAGAGCCTGCGCAAACACCGGGCGCAAAGCTTCGGTGGCCTTCTGCACGGCTTCCGCCGTCACGCCCTTGGCGGTGCCGGCATTGACAATGCCTTGTGGGCCCTTGTACTTCAGGCCCTGCGCCACGTCCGACACGATCTTGTCAGTCAGCGCATTGATATTGGCGCGGCTCTCGCCTGTCGACAGGGTCGCCAGCACGGAAGCCATGCAACGCGACCACAGGCGACCACTGTCCGTACAGTTGTCGTTGCCTGCTTCGACGGCCGACACGACCACCGGCGCGACGAGGCCGCCGGTGTCGATCACATAGACACCGGCAGCATCCGTCCTGGTACTGCGCTTCTGGCCATTGGCATCCGCCACCGTGACACTGGCTCCCACCAGTGGCCCGCCAACCGACACGACGCCCGTCAACACGGGCCCGGATGCCTTGCGGGCACCATCCATTGCACACCCTCCCAACCACAGCATTGCAGCGCAGACAAATATCGTTGTTCTCATCACGGCCTCCGGGCGTCATCTTCGCGCGGCATGCTGTAGCCACCCCCTCCGACTGTCTTGATGCGTATTGCGATTTTCCCGTTCGCCCGGCAGCTTTCCTGTTCGCCAATCGGCGTTGGGCAACGGCGACACGCCAAGCCGTTGATTTTACTGACTTGGCGCTATGAGATGTCCCGGGATGCCAACGCCCAGCGACACAGACGATTCGGCAAGCGCCTGAAAACACAAGACTTTCCATCTGGCACGCAAGCTGCGATGAAGCCTGTGGGACCCCTGCGGTCTCATCCCCTGTCGTCACAAGGAGTCATCGATGAACCCCGGCACACTCAGTCCGCAGATCGTCCGCAGATTCCTCATCGTCTCGGCGCTATACCTCGCCCTGAGCCCGGCACAGGCTGCAAACCAGCCGAAAGACGTGCCCTTGCGCTTCGCCCGCTTCGACGTAAACCGCGATGGATACGACGGCAAGGAAGCCCGCGCCTTCGGGATCGTCAGCAGCTGGCTGAAAACAGCTGACCGGGACGGGGACGGCCGGCTATCGGAAATCGAATTCCTCAACGTGCGCGATATGACGCAGAAACCAGAGCCCATGCAGTAAAGCCATCCCCGGAATGCCCATCGCCGCTGCCAGTGGACGGTGAGCGGTGGGCGCTCCTTGCCCATGCAACCTGCTCTTCCGTCGGCTTGTCCAACCAGCTCCGCGCCTTCAACATTCAGCGTCAATTATCTGCGCGAACCAAGGAGCTATCGTGGCTGACACCAAAAATGTCCTGGATCCAGAGACCGCCGCCGAGCACAAGGCCATGTTCGATTTCGATATCACGTTGATCCAGCAGTCGCCTTACGGCAGCACCCCACACGGCAAGGAAATCGTCGCCTTGCTGACCGCCTTCAACAAGGAGCAACGCATTCGCTACGAACCGCTTGAGGAGCGCGGAGCGTGGGACGGTACCGACATCCTCGTCAGCGACAACTACATCGGCAAGGTCTTCCCGACAACCTGCGAGCTGGCCCACGAGGGTGCTCATGCGCTGTGGCGCAAGAAGAACCCCACCAAGAAAATGACGCAGCTTGAAGTCGACGCCGAAGAGAAAGCTGCGCAGACCGTCCAGGCCAAGGTCTATCTGTGGCTGCGCGCCAAGAAAGGCGCGCCCGTCGACAGCGATATCGAAGGGCGCCTTGCAGGGCTGGGGCTTTCGTCTCCCGAAGCGGGCAAGAAGAAACGCTGAACGCAGCAGACAGAAGCCACATCGACAAGCGATGTGGCTTCGATGACGACGGATGGGTCAGGCCGCGACCGGCAGACTGTGGCGCGCCATGCTGACCACAGCCGACGCATCTACGATCAGCGCTACGTGGCCGTCGCCCATGATGGTCGCACCTGCGATGCCGACGACACGGCGATAGTTGGCTTCCAGACTCTTGATGACGACCTGCTGCTGCCCGAGGATCTGCTCGACGAACAGCGCCGCCTTCATGCCGTCGCACTCGACCACGATGACGATGCCCGAAGCGTGCGGCGGGTCGTTGCCCGGCACTCCGAAGATATGTCGCAGGCTGATCAAAGGCAGGTACTCGCCACGCACTTGCAGCACGCGTTCAGCGCCAGCCAGGCTCTTGAGCATGCTTTCGGCAGGCTGCAGCGACTCGACAACGTAGTCGAGCGGAATGATGTAGACCTCCTCCCCGACACCGACAGACATGCCGTCGAGAATGGCCAGGGTGAGCGGCAGACGCACCGTTACGCGCGTACCGACGCCGAGCACCGAATCGATCTCGATGCGTCCGTTGAGGGCATTGATGTTCTTGCGCACCACATCCATGCCGACACCACGTCCCGAGACGTCGGTAACGACATCGGCCGTCGAGAAGCCCGGTTCGAAAATGAGCATCCAGACTTCCTGATCGCTCATGTTGTCGTGCACGATCAGGCCACGTTCGCGGGCCTTGCCAAGAATCTTGTCACGGTTGAGGCCGCCACCGTCGTCGCCGACTTCGATAACGATATTGCCGCTCTGATGGTAGGCACGCAGTGTCACGGTGCCCTGTTCCACCTTGCCTGCGGCAACGCGCTTGTCGGGCGATTCGATGCCGTGGTCGAGACTGTTGCGGATCAGGTGCGTGAGCGGATCGGTGATGCGTTCAATCAGGGTCTTGTCGAGCTCGGTGTGCTCGCCAGACATGACGAGCTGCACCTTCTTGCCCAGCTTCTGCGACAGATCACGCACCACACGCGGGAAGCGGCTGAACACCGTGGAGATCGGCAGCATGCGCACCGACATGACGGATTCCTGCAGGTCGCGCGTATTGCGTTCGAGGTGGCCGAGACTGTTCAGCAAGGACTCAAAGACCACAGGATCGACTTTGGACGCGGCCTGCGCGAGCATCGCCTGGGTGATGACCAGTTCGCCAACCAGGTTGATCATCTGGTCGACCTTGTCGACGCTGACGCGGATCGATCCCGACTCGCCGCCCGGTGCGGCACGCGGCGCGGTTGCCGCCTTGCCGGCATCAGGCGACAGCATGGTGCGTTTTGCTGACTCGTCAGTGTGAACACTTGCAGCAGGCTTGTCCGGTTCGGCCGCAGGCAGACCCGACACATCGAACAGCCCAAAGGAACCGTCCTCGGCCTCCATGCCTACAGGCTCGGCATTGGCAGGGATCATCGCTGGCGTCAGTTCAAACAGGCCATAGGCGCCGTCCGGATCTTCCAGCGCGTCAGAAGAAGGTGCGGGCACATCGTCGAAGAAGCCATAAGCTTCCTCCTGCACCAGCGAGCCCACCTTGCCCTTAACGCCTTCCATCTTGAGACTGCTGCCCACCACGAAGTCCAGCAGGGCACGCAGCGAGATTTCGTCATGCTCAGTGCACAGGCGAAGCCGTGTGGCCTTGCCGTGACGGCCGCCGCTGCCCGCTTCTTCAAGCACCAGACGACCGTGCTGGCGCAACTCGACCAACAGGTTTTCCAGCACGCGCGGATGCTCGTCCGCCTTGCACTGGAGCTTGAACGAAATGATGAAACCCACGTCGGCCTGTTCCGCATCACCGGGCTCGGCGGCAGACACGCCATCGCCCTTCATCAATGCTTCAAGACGCTCTCGCACGACCTCTGCCGCCGCATGGTCTGCCGTCTCCAGCCCCTGGTGGGCGCCCAACAGATTGCGCAGCACATCGCCAGCCTTGAGGCAGGCATCAACGATGCTGTCAGTCAGTGGCAGTTCATTCTTGCGCACACGATCAAGCAGGTTCTCCATCACATGCGTCACCTCGGCGAGATCGGAGAATCCGAACGTCGCGCTGGAGCCTTTGATGGAGTGTGCAGCCCGGAAAATGGCGTTGAGATCCTCGGAATCCGGTTCCGCCGGGTCGATTGCGACCAGCAAGGACTCCATGGCTGCCAGATGTTCCTGCGATTCCTCGAAGAACACCTGGTAGAACTGTGTCATGTCGATAGCCATACTGCCCCCGCAGTGAATATCAGCCGATGACTTTACGTACCACTTCAATGAGTTTCTGCGGATCGAAGGGTTTGACCAGCCAGCCCGTCGCGCCCGCCGCCCGCCCCTGACTCTTCATGTCGTCCGACGACTCGGTAGTCAGCATCAGGATGGGGGTACTCTTGTGCGAAGGCATGCCACGCAGGTTCTTGATCAGCGAAATGCCGTCCATGCGCGGCATGTTCTGATCAGTCAGTACGAGGTCGACACTGCGGGCCGAAGCCTTCTCCAGGCCGTCCTGACCATCCACCGCCTCCAGAACGTCGTAGCCCGCTCCCTTGAGCGTGAATGCCACCATCTGGCGGATGGAAGCCGAGTCGTCAACTGTCAGTACCGTCTTGGCCATGTAGCGCTCCCGTTCAGCAAGATATTCCGTACAAATGCACCCTCACGCAGGCCTTCATGGCCGGGCGACCAACCAGACCTGGATGGGGCCGTACACGCGCGAGGCTTGTGTTCATCAAAATCGGCACAAGAGGCTGTGCCTTGAGGGTTGCACCACAAAATATCGGTCTGGACCGACTTGGGGGGGCGCTGACGCTATCGTCATTCGCAGCCGCGATAGTCTGCGAATTCTCAGCAAGTTCACACACCCGGCCAGTCCGGCCATGACAAACGGGCAAATACGCTTGGCTACCCAAGGCTCAGCGCGTCGGCAGGTCGATGAATTTTCGCTCGCGCGGCGCTGAGCCCTGCGCCTCGGGCTGTTCGCTGGGCGTTCCCTGCAGGATTTCGTTCTCGGCACGCTTGTTGAGCACAATGATGCTGATGCGCCGGTTTGCCGGGCTGAACGGGTCGCTGCGATCCAGCGGAATGGACGAGGCCATGCCCACCACCCGGATGATGCGATCACTCTCCAGCCCTCCGGAAACCAGTTCCCTCCGGCAAGCATTGGCACGATTGGCCGAAAGCTCCCAGTTCGTGAAGCCATTCGCTTTGCCAACGTACTGCGCAGCATCGGTATGGCCAGAGATGCTCAGACGATTGTTGAATCCATTGAGCTCCTTGCCCAGCGCCCGCAGGATGTCACGCGTATAGGATTTGAGATCCGAGCTGGCGGTGTCGAACATCGGCCGGTTCTGCTCATCGACAATCTGCACCCGTAGTCCATCCGGTGTCATGTCCAGCAACAGCTGATTCTTCAGGTTCCGCAAGGTCGGGCTGGCTTCCATGACCGCCTCGATTCGCCCTTTCAGTTCCTGCAACTGACCGCGCTCTGTCCTTTCCTGTTCGGCGAGCGCGTCACTGGCAGCAGCATCAGTTTTGTCGCGCGATTGGCCCTGGTCCTTCGCATACTTGGTGCTGTCGACCTGCTGCTGCTCGGGCGGTGTAACGACAATCTTGGAAATCGCGCGCTTCTCCTTGAAGTCGCTCTTCGCAACATCGCCAATGGTTTTGGTCAGATCACTGCCACCGCCTTCAATCGGACTGCTTGAAGCACCGGTACCACGCCCGCCGTTGAGCGACAGGCGCAGCGGGTTCTGGAAGTAATCGGCGATGCCCTTGAGATCGCCCTGGGTTGTCGAACCCAGCAGCCACATCAACAGAAAGAAGGCCATCATGGCCGTCACGAAGTCGGCATAGGCAATCTTCCAGGCACCACCATGCGCACCGCCTCCGCCCTTCTTGATGCGTTTGACGACGATTGGTTGTTGATTGTTGTCGGCCACGGCAATGGTCCCGGCTTACTTGCCTTTGCGGTTCTTGATCTCTTCTTCGAGCTCCTTGAAGCCCGGCCGGTCACCCGAGTAAAGCACCTTGCGACCGAATTCGACCGCCACCTGCGGCGCATAGCCGTTCATGCTCGCCAGCAGCACAACCTTCATGCACTGGTAGATCTTGCCGTCTTCTTCGCAGATCTGTTCGAGCTGGCCCGCCACAGGGGCCACGAAGCCATAGGAAATCAGGATGCCGAGGAAGGTGCCGACCAGCGCGCCACCGATCATCTTGCCCAGCACGGCGGGGGGTTCGCCCACCGAGCCCATGACGTTCACCACCCCCATCACCGCCACGACGATACCGAAGGCTGGCGTGGCATCACCCACCTTGGCAACGATATGCGGCGCCATATGGGCTTCGTGATGGTGCGTCTCGATCTCGATATCCATCAGGTTCTCAAGCTCGAAAGCATTCAGGTTGCCGCCCACCATCATGCGCAGGTAATCGGTCAGAAACTCGACGGCATGGTGGTCATGTACAAACTTGGGGTACTTGGAAAAGATGGCGCTGGCCTCCGGATTCTCGATGTCGTTCTCGATCGACATCAGCCCCTCCTTGCGCACTTTCGAGAGAATCTCGAACAGCATGGCCAGCAGATCGACGTACAGGGCCTTGTTCTTGCCCGAGCCCTTGAACACTTTTGGCAGCGCGCCAATCGTGGCCTTGATCGCCTTGGAGCCATTGCCAGCCACGAAGCCGCCAATCGTCAGGCCGACGATTGCAATGTATTCGGTTGGCACCCACAGAGCCGCCAGGCTGCCGTGCACCGCGTAGGTGCCCAGAGCCGACGCCAGGATCACCAGATAACCGATTATCAGGAACATTTCCCAACCCCAGGATTGATTGCTTTGCCGTACGCGCACGCAATGTTCGGCGCCCCTGTTGGGTATCGGCTACTCGCTGGCAAAACTTGACGATTTGTGTGCCGCGGAGGAGCCCCGTGGTCCTGAGGCGGCCTGGTGACGCTCTTGACCGCCGAAAGTCGAAAAAAAACCGCCAGGCAGGCCGGCGGTTCATAACCCCCTGCAAAGCAGGGAGGAGGTCAGACGGAGAGAGACGACTCGGAAAACGGGTGATGCGATGCCGTACTCAGACGGCGATCTTCAGTTCTTCGCTGCTGCGGGTTGTGACGCGCTTGCCTTTGCCGGCGCGGGCCGGAATGTGGCAGAGGCCGCACACATAGCCTTGCGTCGGATCATAGGCATGGGCCACGAAACCGCCGCTGCACTTGGTGCAACACGCAAGCTGGAGCATCTTGGCGTCAAAGAAGCGCACCAGGGTCCAGGCACGGGTCAGGCTCAGCACCTGATCCAGATCGTTCGAGACGACGTGGTCGCGATACATGCGGAAGGCTTTCAGCGTGGCATCCAGGCCCTTCAGCTGCGTGTTCTTGGTGATGAAGCGCAGGAAGGACATGAAGAGCGACGCATGTACGTTCTGCTGCCAGGGGATGAACCAGTCGGTCGAGAACGGGAGCATGCCCTTGGGGGGCGACTCACCGCGGATTTCCTTGTAGAGCTTCAGCAAACGCTCACGCGACAAGCCGGTCTCGGATTCGAGCATCTGCATGCGGGCGCCCAGCTCGATCATTTCCATAGCCAACTGGGTTTCACGGGCGTCCTGGACTAGGCTTTTCATGCGCATGGCGTACTCCTTCAGGCCAGACGGCCGACAGGCTGCGAAGCAGCGAGGATGGTGGCGTGGATACGGGCAGCCTGGTTGTCGCGATCGTGATTCGACATCAGGCCAAGGAGCAATTCATCATCGAAGCGGAACTGGCACAGCAGCATGTCGCTCGACGCCATGCGCAGGATCTGTCCCGGCGAGAGTTTGACGATCAGGGCGGCGATGTCTTCGCCCACACCCAGCTTCAGCATTGCAGCCTCGCGATCAGCATGCAGCATTTGCTGCGCCAGCATCAGGTAAGCGAGGTTGAGTTCCTTGATCTCGTTCTGAAGGTTTGCTTCCATCATCGACTCCCGGCGATTTGGTGGCACCACAAGCTGCGATGCCATGGAACGCATTGTTCCCAACCGGGGGCCTACATCCAATCAGGATGGAGCGGAAAATGATGTAGCAAGGCGTGCGCTGATGCCCGTAGGAATTTGTCCTACAGTCATCAGGCAAAGGGGTAACTGGACAACAGGAAGGGGTTCAGGCTGCTGTTCCGCGATTCTACGGAGGAGCGCACCCTCTGCTTTAGCAACAGGCTCGAAAATTGATGTAAATCATTGTTTTCAAGCTGTTAATTTTTCGCCAACAGGTGCCTTCTTTCAGGCACTCAGGCCGACTGCGGACGCAACTGGACAGCCGAAACCCGGTTCCGCCCGCTCTGCTTGGCGATCTCCATGCCTTGTTCCGCCCGGCGTACCAGCGTGTCCGCGTCAGTCACCGAGCTGTCACGGCAGGCGACGCCGACACTCACCGTCAGCCGCAAGGCCAGCATGCCGGCCACGATGTCGGCATTTTCCACCGCGGCCCGCACACGGTCTGCGCAGACCTGGGCCGCTTCGAGCGATGTGTCCGGGCACAGGATCAGGAATTCGTCAGCCCCTGTCCGCGCCACCACATCATGCGCACGCAACACCGAACGCAGCGCTGCAGCCACCTGCCGCAAGGCTGCGTCACCAGCCTCATGTCCATGGGATTCATTGACGACGCGGAAGCTGTCAACATCGACCATCACGCATGACAGCGGGCGTTTGTTACGTGTCGACGCAGCCCACTCCTGTGCGAGACGTTCAATGAAGAAACGACGATTCGGGAAGCCAGTCAGCGGATCCAGCATGGCCACTTCCTGCAGGCGACGATTGCTGACGGCCAGCTCGGCTGCGTAGTGCCGTATCTCTTCGCGGTCACGTTCGATCTCTCGCTGCAGGGACGACATGCGACGCCCGGCCTGCAAGCGTGCCAGCAGCAGCCGCGGGCTGGCGGGCTTGGCCAGCACATCGTCCGCGCCACACTCGAAAGCGCGCACGCGGAACTCATCGTCTGGCGATTCGGCGACGACGATGATGAAGATGCCCTGCCCTGCACGTGTCTTGCGCAGGGTCGACAGGAACTCCTTCGTACTTTCACCCGCCATGGCCCAGTCGATGATCATGAGCTCCGGCTCGTGATCCAGCGCATGCTCGACGGCGAGTGCGATGTCCGACTCTTCCGCCACATGGTAACCAGCGCTACCGAGCAATTGACGCATCGCTGCGCGCGCGAGGGGATCGGCCATCGCTGTCAATGCGCGCAAACGCGTCGCAGTGGATGCATTCCCTGTGCTGTTCTCGTCAGTGATCAGGCTTTCCGGCTCCTCCTGCACGGTAAGCGCATCCTCGTCGACTTCGGGTTCACTCGTGTCGATGGACTCAGCAGGGGGTATGCGATGCGCCTCCACGCTGAGCAAGGCTCCCCAGTCCGCCCAGTCATTGGCAATCACGTTGCACAGCTGCCGTGTGCCGCTCTCATCGAACTCCAGTCTGGACCCCAGGGTCAGCACGCGACGCATTGTGCCGGGGCGTGTCGCATCACTTGCGAGGCACAGCTCAGCCACTGCCTGTGCGAACAGCACCGTATTGCTGACCGTACGCTCGCGGGACCCTTCGACGAAAGTGCCTTCAATGCCACGCGCCGCCACATAGGCCGACTCGCTGAACACACGTGGCATACCCCAGTCAGCCAGCATCGCGGCACCAAGCTCGGCGTGGTCCATACCGAAACGCTTGTTTTCTGCCTCGAAGATGTCGAATCCAGGCGTCTTCTCGGCGGCAGTCAGGATCTCGCTGTACTCGACCGGGTACAACGTCGCCAGCGCCAGCTCGCCCACACGGGACAGCAAGCCGAGGCAATAGATCTCGTCGGGCGCTGCTGCACGTGTGCGCAGGGTCACTGCCTGAGTCGCAACGGCGTTGACGAGGCAAGCCGACCAGTAGCGGGCATAGTTGAACGCCTTGCACGGACCCGAGCGAAAGTGGGTCATGAGAGAGAACCCCAGCGCCATGGTGCGCACAGCGGGCATGCCCAGTACGGTCAGGGCATCCTGCACCGAGGCAATAGGCCGACGGCCAAAGCCGATCACACCATTGGCAGCCTTGATCAGACGGCCGACAAAAGCCGGGTCGGTACGGATGATGCGCGCCATTTCGGCCATCGACGCATCTTCCTGAGTCGCCAGGCGCATGATGGCCAAAGCGACGCCTTTCGGCGAAGGCAGATCGCCCGAGGCCTTCAGCTCTTCCAGTCTCGCCGTGTCGATCGGTGGTGCCATGATCACGCCCTCTTCATCTCCAGCCTCCGCCCTGCGCGCATCTCGGCAAGCAGGCATCGCCGGAAACCAGCTCCCAGCGTGCACATATCGGCAGCTACCTGCCTGCCTTGAGCCATATCTGCGCCCCCAGTGCCAGAACGCCCCCGCGCCGTCTTCAGCCGCCACAGGCCAAATCTGCCATGCGCTACACTCGAAGCCGCTCCCAATCTCCCCCAGACCATGAACTTCTGCTCATGCTGCGGTGCGCCCGTCGTACTGCGCGTTCCACCCGGTGATTCGCTGCCCCGGCACGTTTGCGATGCCTGCGGTGAGATCCATTACATCAACCCGAAAATGGTGGTCGGCACCATCGCTGAGTATCAGGGCAAGGTCCTTCTGTGCCGCCGTGGCATCGAGCCGCGCCGCGGTTTGTGGACGTTGCCAGCGGGCTTTATGGAACTGAACGAGACCACGGCCGAGGGCGCACGCCGCGAGACCCGGGAAGAGGCCTGCGCCGATGTGCACATCGACGCGCTGTACTCGCTCGTCAATGTCACCCACATCAACCAGGTGCACATCTTCTTCCGTGGCACGCTGAAAGTGCCTGAATTCGCGGCAGGTGAAGAGTCACTAGACGTACAGCTATTCGACGAGGCCGACATTCCCTGGGCGGAGATTGCCTTCCGCTCGGTCGCCGCCTCCCTGCGGCAGTACTTCGCCGACCGCAGCGCAGGTCCGTTCGGTTGCCACTGCATCAATCTGCCACCGCCCGATCCCGTATAGAACCGTCTGAGCCCGGCGCGGGGCCTGACTCACTCTAACGCCAGCGTCAAAATCAGCGGCCGGCCGCGCAGCGCTTCCGGTACCACAACACTGCCGATTGCGGCCGCGAGGCCCGCACGCAAAGCCTCTGGCAACTCGCCGTGTATCGCCACCAACTGGCCCGACGCATCGAACTCCGCAGCCCAGGTGCGCGGCCCGGCAGGCAAGCCGGCCAGGATGCGCGGCGATCCGCGCAAGATCTCCCCAACGCGCAAACGCAGGGCGAGCATGGCCTCATCAATAGACCCTGAGCGCAAGCCATCGGCAGCGGGCATATCTCTGACATGGGCGACGGTACGCTGCATTTCAACACTCTCAGCGCCCTGCGTCGGTATCACCACATCCGGCGCAGACGGCATGGCCGTCGACGAAGCCACCACAGCTGGCTTGAGTGGCAGATCGGCAGCAACATGACCAGACGGCTTCAATACTCGCTCATCCGCAGCCTCCTGCACCCCAGCATCGACTTTGCGGTCGGTTGCGCCGCCATCCAGTCTTACCTGCAAAACCGGCGACCCAGCCTCAAACGGCCCGAAACCCGCGCCGCGCAGCAGATCCAGCACCACCCAGTGCAGAAGCAGTGAAGCCAACACCCCCCAACCCAGCAGTCTCTTCCAGTGCGGCATGTGTCTCAGGCTTGTCATCTTTCAAAATTCCGGTTGCTGCGCATACACCCAAGCGGATAAGCTAGCTTCAACGCGCCTTCCGGGCCCCGGGGGTCACGTACGGATTCATTGTTCCACCACCCAACGCAACAAGGAATCTTCGACAGCAGTACCCTCGGCAGGACGGTGACATCATGCACTCAACGCAGCTGCGCCCACTCCACCCCAACAGGCGTCCGATGATCCTGACGCTGGACATGTTCGGCCAGCCCCATCGCTGGGTGACCTGGCAACATGCCCTCTTCTACTACTCCAAGAACCTTGTCGCCTGGGATGCCGGCGAACAGTGCTTCACCTTCGTCGGCGGGTACTCGCGCCTCACCGGCCGACGCTCGGAGATGACCGCCAACAGCATCATCGCCATCAAAGGCCGCGCACTGCATCCGCGCAGCCTGCACCAGACACCACCTCTGTCGAACCGCGAGTTGTTCCACCGTGATCGACAGATCTGCGGCTACTGCGGTGACACCTTCAGCACAACGCGCCTGACGCGCGACCACATCAAACCCGTCTCACAAGGCGGAGCGGACATCTGGATGAACGTCGTGACCGCCTGCCGAAACTGCAATCAGCGCAAGGCCGGGCGCACGCCAGAGCAGGCGCACATGCTGCTGCTCTACGCGCCCTATGTGCCCAACAAGGCCGAGTATCTGATTCTCTCCAACCGCAATATCCTTACTGACCAGATGGACTTTCTGGCCCGTCATCTGCCCGCGCAAAGCCGATGGCGCGGTGCCACGCACCTAGACCATGCCACCGCTTAACGACCTGATCGGTTTCGCCGCAGCAAGCCTTACCACCGCCGCATTTGTCCCTCAAGCCTGGCTCACCTGGAAGACGCGCTCCGCCAAGGGTGTGTCGCTGGGCATGTATTCCGTATTCGTCACCGGTGTCGCCCTGTGGCTCATTTACGGCCTGCAGATCGGCGCCTTGCCCGTTGTTATCGCCAACGCCATCACCCTCGCGCTGGCCAGCTTCATTCTGATCATGAAGCTGCGCTTCGGTTGATCGCTTCGCACACACCTCCAACGCAATAAGCAACATGCGCCAGCACGTACGCAGCGCAGCGCGGTTTCCTTTACTGTGACGCGTCATCACAGCATGGAAGAGCGCAGATCGTGACCCCTAATACAATTCGCTATGGTTTTCTCGGGCTCGGCATCATGGGCCGGGCCATGGCCACCAACCTTATCCGCGCCGGCTTCGATGTAACGGTCTGGAATCGCACAGCCGAGCGATGCGCCCCACTCGTTGCACTCGGTGCCAGGCAGGCCGCGACGCCGGCCGAAGTCGCTGCCCGCTGCGACATCACCTTCGCCATCCTCGCCGATCCCGCAGCGGCTCGCGAAACCTGCTTCGGCGCTGAGGGCGTCCTGGCCGGGATCGGCGGCAATCGCGGCTATATCGACATGTCCACGGTCGACGACCAGACGGCGCGGGACATCAGCGAAGCTATCGCCGCACGCGGTGGCCGCTTCCTCGAAGCTCCGGTCTCCGGCACAAAAAAGCCCGCCGAAGACGGCACCCTCGTCATCCTCGCTGGCGGCGATCGCAGCCTTTTCGATGACGCAGGCCCGGCACTGGACAAGCTCGGCAAGAAGCGCATGCACCTTGGCGATGTCGGCCAGGGCGCGCGCATGAAGCTGGTCGTAAACATGATCATGGGCAGCATGCTCACTGCTTTCAGCGAGGGCCTGTCACTGGGTATGAAAGGCAATCTTGACGGTGCCCAGATCCTCGAAGTGCTCGAAGCCGGCGCCATGGCCTGCCCAATGTTCAAGGGCAAAGGGCCCATGCTGCTCGCCGGCGACTACAGCACCAGCTTCCCGCTCAAACACATGCAGAAGGATCTGAGGCTCGCCATCGCCCTCAGTGAAGAACTCGGACAAACACTGCACACGGCCGCAGCGACGAATGAAATCTTCAAGCGCGCGCTCATCGCCGGGCATGGCGAAGCGGACATTGCAGCCGTGCACAGCATCATTCGCTGAAGGAGCCTGTCGTTACGATCAGCGCCCTCGAAGTGTTGGCAGCGGTTGCAGGACTTAGTCGACTCCGGCAACGCCGACTGCGCGCACTTGAACGCGAGAAACGGCAACATCGACATGATGCTGAGCCACGCCGCTGGACTGCGGCCTGCGGGAGTCAACGCGAAAGCGCCAGCCTCAGCGCGTCGCCGGATAACTGACCAGGCGTTCGCCAAAGAGCCACAGCGTCTTGTCGCCCGGCAGATACTGCATCGAGCGGAAATGGCGCGGCGTGCCCGTGTCATGCTCGGTCCAGTGTTCGGTGTCGCGCGAGCTCAGCAGCAGGCCGTCTCGCCCTGTCAGCCAGGTCGTGCCATCGGGCGTGCGGAGGATGCGCCGCAGGTTGGCCTTGCGTGGCAACACCAGCGCGCGCCAGGCCTTGCCACCATCGGTGCTTTTGAGCAACGCACCGTCGGCCCCTGCGACAAGCAGCAGATCGGGCTGAGCGGAATCCGCCACGATGTCACGCAGGAAGTAGCGAGCGGGCAACGCGACAGGCCTCGGGTTTTCACCTCTGGCATCCAGCTGCATGAGCGTCGCCCCGGCGCCCAACAACCAGACCTTGCCGGCCGCGAAGCTGATGTTGTTCCACTGCACCTGTGCGTCCTGGTGCACGACCTCCCATCGCTCCCCAGACGCTGGCGCCCGCAGCACCAGCCCATCGGCGCCTGCCGCCAGGAAGCCCCCTTCGGGCAGTGCAACCAGGTCGTCGAGCTTGCGCGACTCCCGGTCTACTGGCGCCCAGCTCTTGCCGCCATCGGCTGAGCGCAGGATCCAGCCAGGATTGGCCACCGCGATGGCAACGCCGCTTTGCGGATGCACGACGATGCGCTGGAAGTTGCCCAACTCACCATCATCGCCCTTGTAGACAACCTGCCAGCTCTCGCCGGCATCGCTGCTGCGCACGATGGTGGCCGCGGAGCCAGCGGCAAGCCAGGTGTCCGCCGAAACACGCGCAAGACTTTGCAGGTACTGGTTGTATTGCAGCGAATGGCGCGCGTATCGCCAGTTCTGCGTCGCCAGATCCTGCGCGGATGCGGCGCGGGCGATCAGGCCGTTGGCGCCCACAAGCAACGCACCGCCGTTGTCGAGCGGCTTCAGATCATTGACGTAGCGTTTCAGATTGGCCCGCACCTGCCATTGCGGCGCGCGCTCAGCGAGCATGCCGCCTTCGCCATATAAAAGCAGACCACGCTGTGTCGCCGCGATTCCGCGCACATTGTCCTGCCCGCTGGAGAGCTCGGGCTGCCAGCTGCGACCCGCATCAGTCGACCGGAAAACCTCACCGCTGCTCAACACGGCATAGAGCACCTCTGCCTCTTTCACAAAGCCGCTCAGCATGCCCTTGACGGGCAGGGTGTGCAGCGTGAAACGCCCACCCTCGTCGGTTGATCGGGCAATCTGCCCCGCGTTGTTGCCGACCAGCAGGATGGCGCTGCTCGGGTCGCGAAACGCGGCATTCCACAACACCGGCCCCTGGCTTGCCGTATTGCCCGGCAAGCGCATCCATATCAGGCGCCCGGTCACGGTATCCAATTCCAGCGCGTCCTGGCCCTGACCAAACGCCAGCCAGCGATCACCCAGCTTGCGCCAGTAGGTCAGGGCCGCCATGGTCTCAGGGCGCGGCACCCGACCACGCAAGCGCGGCAACTCGACGACCTGCCAGTCCAGCGGGTTGTCTCGGGTGAAGTAAAGCGTCTGCCCGTTTGCATAGGCCACCGCCTGCGGCGCTTTGCCGGGGGTCTGCGCCACGAAGAGGTTCGACCAGTTCTGCATCTGCGGCTGCGGGTAGTCCTTCCAGGATCTCTCATCCCAGTCCGCTTCGCTCATTGCTGCCCGGTCTTCCAGCGTACGCACGCTGCATTGCGAGGGTTCCTGCGCGCACACCCAGCTGATCCAGCGCCGGCCGACAGGATCGTATGCCGCGCGGTAAGTCTGCACGTCGGGGGTGATCGCGCGCCAGCGTCCTCCGCCGGCGGGTTTGAGCAGCAAGACACCATCCGCCACCGCAAGCCAGCGCTGCAGCGATGGATCGAATGCCACATCTTCCAGCGGCTGGTTGCTCACGCGCTCCTGCCGCCACTCTTCACTCCCGGCTGCGCGCCATTGCAGGATGCCGTCGGCACTGAGAAGTACCTCGGCTTTTTCGTTTTGTCGGAAATCCTGCCAGGTCGGATTGGCAATCAGCTGAGCCTGCGCGCAGCTGCAGAAAAAAATGAAGCAAGCGCTGGCTGCGCTAAGGAAACGGGACAGCATGCGTTGTATCCGGGATCGAGAGCAAGGTCGGCGGACCCGCCGGGTCAAAACGGGGCTTATACAAGCAAAAAGCCCCGGCCTCGTGGGAGAGCCGGGGCCTGCATGATACGGCGTCAGATCATGCAATCAGAGCCATCACAGTGCGCTGACGTCGGACATGCTGACGTTGCAGCTGGTGGTGTTCCAGGCTTGACCATCACCCACCTTGGCGCTGCTGCCCTTGCCCTTCTGCACACCTTCATACTGGTCGCAGATGGCGGGGGTGGTCTTGTTGCCGCCGGTATCAAGGGTGGTGCTGGAGACCTTGTAGCCTTCGACCTTCAGCGAACGGATCGTCGCGGTGTCATGGCGACCGCTGA
The DNA here is from genome assembly GCF_039544165.1 of Viridibacterium curvum. Classification (NCBI taxonomy): domain Bacteria; kingdom Pseudomonadati; phylum Pseudomonadota; class Betaproteobacteria; order Rhodocyclales; family Rhodocyclaceae; genus Viridibacterium; species Viridibacterium curvum. The sequence goes on along the minus strand of NZ_BAABLD010000005.1, from coordinate 391,939 downwards.
TGATCTTCTTGTTGGCGTCGCGGTACTGCGAGTTCACGCCGACGATGCTGCCGATCTTGCCCTTCACAGTCACGTTGCTGACATTGATGGTGCGCGGGCCAAGGTTGGTCGTGCAGTCACCGCAGGAACGGGCCAGCTTGCCGACCGAACCCGAGATGTCGCCAGCCGCGATCGTGGCGGTGAAGCCGCCGTTGATGGTCAGGCTGGTGTTGGCGTTGTTGATCTGGAAGAACTTGTCCGGCTTGCCGCCCTTGGCATTGTCGGTCGTTGCCGTATTCACGGCGGAGCCACCGGTTACAACCATCTTGGCGTTGTCAGCGATCACCGAGGCAGCATCCTCACAGACCTCCAGCCACTTCACGTTGATCAGCGTGCAGGTGCCGCCAACACAATGGATACCATCCGATGCGCCGGTCGCCGAGATCGTGACGTTCTTGACCGTTGCGTTGTTCAGCGTCAGCACCGCCGGTTGCGTTTCGCTGTCACCCTTGCAGGACAGGCCGATCGTGGCGCCGCCGCAATCAACCGTGGTGTTCGAGTAGCTGTCGCCAGCCTTGCACGAAGCAGCCTGGGCACCCGTGCTCATGCCTGCAGCGACCAGAAGAGCAAAAACGAGTTTGTTCAGTTGCATGGTAGTCTCCATAGTTTTGTACAATCACCAACAAGATGGCGATAGAAATCACCAAAATGTTCGGCTATTGTACAAAAACTACTCTGATACGCGCATTAGTATTTTTTTGTTTGTGCGGAATTTTCCACAAGAAAGCCCGATTTTGGCGTTTGGAGCGAATGGACCAAAGCGTCCGTTGGCCCCAAGTTTTCCTTGAGAACCAGGAACTAACTGGCGCTCTGCGGGCGGCAACGAGCAGTCTTCGTGGCGAAACGCTGGGATGTAAGGCAAAAAACTCCGACAGACGGAACGCACAAAAGCACTTCGCCACCCGCCACTTGGTGGCCCCCGCCAGTCATGCCCGTTGTTCAAGGGCAAAGGACCCTGGCTGCTCGCCGGCGACTGCAGCACCAGCTTCCCGCTCAAGCACATGCAGAAGGATCTGAGGCTCGCCATCGCCCTCAGTGAAGAACTCGGACAGACCCTGCACACCGCGACGTCCAGCAACGAACCGTTAAAGCGCGCACTGCTGGCCGGGCATGTCGACGCGGACATTGCGGCAGTGCATGGCGTTATACGTTAAGCATTTCTGAGGTTTCCCGGACCAGCATAACCGCCGGAGCGGCACAGGCATCCGGTCATCATTGCTGTCTGGCCGCACAGGGCGTAGCCCCCTAATGTGCCGCGCATGAAAACACAGCCCAGTCGTCGTGCCGCCCTCATAACCCTTGGCCAGCTCACCCTGCTCACCGCCTGTGGTGGCAATGGTGGAGGAGGCGGCTCAGGTGGCACCAGCGGAGGGAGTAGCTCATCGAGCTCAACTTCAAGTGTTTCAACAAGCGCCAGCAGCAGCGCCGCGTCCTCTGCGTCGTCTTCCGTAAGCAGCTCCAGCGCTGGCAGCAGCGTCGGCGGTGACTTCATGCCCGCCGACCGCCGCACCGTCTGGAACCCGGGCCTCAATGCAGTCGGAGGCATCCCCGCGCGCAGCACCATTTACCAGACCCTCAGCCCCAGCGGCAATGACGACACGGCCGCCATCCAGGCTGCGCTCAACACCTGCCCTGCAGGACAAGTCGTGCGCCTGGCTGCGGGCACCTTCAAGATCAGCGGTATGGGGCTGGAGCTACCGCGCTCCAACATCACGCTACGTGGCGCCGGGTCCAGCGTGACACGCCTGGTGCAGGCGGACAACGCCTCTTATCCGGTCATCGTCGTCGGTACGCGCTGGGTCAAGCACACTGAATCACGCCCCCTTACCGCTAATGGCGCGAAGGGAAGCTACAGCATTACCGTTTCGAGCGCGGCCGGTCTCAAGATCGGCGAGATCATTACGCTCAACCAGGTCTCCGACGACACGCGCTCCGACACCGTAGCTCCCGTGCGCAAGGTCTATTGGGGCAAGAACACGCTCTCCCCCACCGACGACACACGGCGCTGGTTCTGCGAACTCAATCGCCCCATCGGCCAGTCGCTCGAAATCACGGCCATCAACGGCAACCAGATCACCTTCAACACGCCGCTACACATCGACTTCGAGACAGCACTGTCGGCCCACATCTGCCGATTCTCGACGCAAGACCCGGACAGCAAGGGCTGGAGCGCTCCGTGGGCCAGCCAGGTCGACGCTACGCGCTACACCGGCATCGAAGATCTCGCCGTCGTGAATGGTGGTGGTGGCGATGGTGGCGGCAACATCCACTTCTGGGCCTGCGCCTACTGCTGGGTCAAGAACGTCGAGAGCTCGGGCAGCATCGGCCACAGCTGCAACCTCGAAAACAGCTTCCGCTGCGAAGTACGCGACTCCTACTTCCACAGCACGCGCGACCCCAACCCCGGCGGCGCAGGCTACGGCATCGGCCTCAACGTCTACAGCTCCGATTGTCTGTTCGAGAACAACATCGTATGGGGCTTCAACAAGCTCACCATCGGCCGCGCCTCGGGCGGCGGCAACGTCTTCGGCTACAACTACCTGCAGGACGGTTACGGCGCCGGTTACGTGCAGATTCCCGAAGTCGGCAGCGGCGCCAACCACTACGCCGGCGCGCACATGGAGCTGTTTGAAGGCAACGAATGCTTCAACGCCGACAGCGAGTCCTACTGGGGCAACGCCATCTACGGCACCTACTACCGCAACCACTTCACCGGCCTGCGCATCTCGGCTTCACCGCTGACACTGGTCGACGCGTTCGGCCGGCGCATCGTCGGCGTCGACGCACACGCCTGGTGGTTCTCTTTCGTCGGCAACGTGCTGGGCTTCCCGGCCATGCCCTTGCTGAGTGGCACCGACCCGCACGGCGACACCTACAACCAGACCGGCTTCATCTACCAGACTGATTCCAACTGGTATTCGAACTACAACGTCATGGTCTCGAAAGTGCCAGTCTGGAATATCGGCCATGACGGCGACAACACCTCGGCACCGGACCCGCTGGCCCTGGCGCGCACCTACCGCCACGGCAACTACGACTACTTCACGCAGACCACGGTGTGGGATGGCGGCACCAGCAACCACAGCTTGCCAGCCTCGCTCTACCTCAGCGCCAAACCCGCCTTCTTCGGCAGCAATCCCTGGCCGCGCATCTCACCCGAGACGCCCAGCACGCCACTGCTAGGTGAGCTCCCTGCCAAAGCGCGCTTCCGTGCCATCAAGGGGCTGGCACTGACGCAGCAATAGAAAAGGTCCGCTACAAGCGGCCCTTCTTCCTTGCTCAGGCCCGAGAGAGTCGGGCGTCAGATGTGCGCCAACGCCGCAGCCCCCAGTGCAGCGCCCAAGGTTGCCACGACATAGACGGCGTACTGCAGCCAGCGCTTACGCGTCAGCAGCGCAATGGCAGACAGCGCAATCGATACCTGCAACACGGTGGTCGCCTGAGCCCAGCGGTGGTGCAGATGCATCTCCTGCTCCGAGCGCTCGTCCCACTCTTTCGCTTCTGCCTCCAGCACCTCGGCCTGCTTCTGGATCTCCGCCTTCTCGGTCTTGTAGCGATCGACATCCTTGGCGAACTTCTCGGCGCGATCACCGCTGGCTAACACCGATCCCAGCTCGGCAATGTTCTGCTTGCTGCTCTTGGACTGATAGAAGTTCCACTGATTGGACGCCTCTGTCTTGCGGATCGCCGCGTTGTTCTTGTAGAGCATTGCGTTGGCTTGAGTCGCGCCGCCTTCATAGGCGAACAGGGCTCCCAGCGTCGCGAGGATCGCCGTCGTTACCGCCACTCGCCCTGCAAAACCGTCCTGAGCGCCATGGGCGCCTGCGTGCTCCAGCTCGTGGTCATGCGGACCATGAACATGAAAACCATGTCCTGACATTGAATTTCCCCGGTAGCTATTGCCCACCCGCAGTTCGCTGCAGGTGGGTCATTCTTGTGTTGAATCGTGAGGCTTACTTGCTGAGGTCGAGCATCAGCTGGTTCATACGCTTGATGAAGGTCGCCGGATCGTCGAGCGTGCCGCCTTCTGCCAACAGTGCCTGGTCGAACAGCACGGCAGCCCAGTCGTCGAATTTCGATTCTTCGGACTTGAGGCGCGCCACCACCGGATGCTCAGGGTTGATTTCGAGGATGGGGGCTGAGGTAGGCACGTTCTGACCGGCTGCTTTCAGCAAACGCGCGAGATTGGCACCCATTTCGTGCTCGTCGACCACGAGGCAGGCCGGGCTGTCGGTGAGGCGGTGCGTGACGCGCACTTCCTTGACCTTGTCGCCGAGTGAAGTCTTGACCTTTTCGAGCAGGGGCTTGAATTCTTCAGCCTGCTCTTCGACCTTCTTCTTCTCGGCTTCGTCTTCGAGCGAACCGAGATCGAGGTCACCCTTGGCGACCGAAACGATCTGCTTGCCCTCAAATTCAGGGAGGTAGCCGACGGCCCATTCATCGATGCGGTCCGACAGCAGCAGCACTTCGATGCCTTTCTTGCGGAAGACTTCGAGGTGCGGGCTGTTTTTCGCAGCGTTGAAGCTCTCGGCCGTCACATAGTAGATCTTCTCCTGGCCTTCCTTCATGCGGCCGATGTAGTCCTTGAGTGACACGGACTCTTCGGGCGAGTCCAGATGCGTGGAGGCAAACCGCAGCAGGCCTGCGATCTTGTCCTTGTTCGCATGGTCTTCGCCGAGGCCTTCCTTGAGCACGCGGCCGAATTCTGTCCAGAAAGCGGCGTAGTCCTCCTTGCGGTTATCGGCGAGGTCTTCGAGCAGGCCAAGAACCTTCTTCGTGCAGCCACCGCGGATGGTGTCGACGTCCTTGCTCTCCTGCAGGATCTCGCGCGACACGTTGAGCGGCAGGTCAGCCGAGTCGACAACACCACGCACGAAGCGCAGGTAGTGCGGCAGCAGCTTCTCGGCATCGTCCATGATGAAGACGCGGCGCACGTAGAGCTTGAGGCCGTGGCGCGGCGTGCGGTCGTACAGATCGAACGGGGCGCGCTTGGGCACATACAGCAGCTGGGTGTATTCGTGACGCCCTTCGACCTTGGCGTGGCTCCAGGCCACCGGGTCTTCGTAGTCGTGCGAGACGTGCTTGTAGAACGCCTTGTAGTCGTCTTCAGAGATGTCGTTCTTCGAACGCGTCCACAGCGCATTGGCCTGATTGACGGTTTCCTCTTCATCCTTGACGACGTTCTCGGCCTTCTCCTGATCCCATTCTTCCTTCTGCATCACGATGGGCTGGACGATGTGATCCGAGTACTTGCGGATGATGCTGCGCAGTTTCCAGCCGGACAGCAGGTCGTCTTCGCCCTCGCGCAGGTGCAGGATGATGTCGGTGCCGCGGATGGCCTTGGTGTATTGCGCCACCGAGTACTCGCCGGCTTCGTCACCGGCCATCGAGCATTCCCATTTGACGCCGGCATCCGCCGCGTCGCCCGCACGGCGCGTCAGAACCGTGACCTTGTCTGCCACGATGAAGGCCGAGTAGAAACCCACGCCGAACTGGCCGATCAGGTTGGCATCGGCCTGTTTGTCGCCAGAGAGCCTGGAGAAGAATTCCTTGGTGCCGGACTTGGCGATTGTGCCGAGGTGGGCGATGGCTTCGTCACGGTTCATGCCGATGCCGTTGTCCGAAATCGTGACCGTGCGCGAGGCCTTGTCGAAGCTGACGCGAATCTTCAGCTCACTGTCGTTCTCGAACAGCGCGCCATTGTCGAGGGCCTCGAAGCGCAGCTTGTCGCAAGCGTCTGAAGCATTGGAAACCAGTTCGCGGAGAAAGATTTCGCGGTTCGAATACAGCGAATGGATCATCAGGTGCAGCAGCTGCTTCACCTCGGCCTGGAAGCCGCGCTTTTCGATTTGACTGGTGTCGGACATGGCAAAAGCTCCTTCTATTCCGGGAAGAGTGTTGTACAAGACCCGCCTAATATGGGGCCCCATCGTGCTACTTCAAGCCCCTTTTCCGTTGGCCCGAACCATGACTGCCGCCCCGCCCCCCGCCGCCCGCGTGCGGCCTGCGCCGGACCCGGCAGGCCACAGCGCCCGGCTGGCCCGGCGTCTGCTGATTGGCTATGTCCTGACGGCCCTGGTACTGATCGTTACGGCCGCCGTGCTGATCGACCGCGATTTCCGGGGCGAGACGGCCAGCCAGAGCGCACGCCAGGCCGCGGCCCACCAGTTGGAAGAGCAGATTCTTGCCACGCTGGGTGCGACGCCCGCCACAGCCCGTATGATCGATAACCTGCACAGTGTGACGCCGACACCAGCCGAAGCGCTGGAGGGCTATCGCACGCAACGTAACCGCCTCATCGCCGGCGCCGGCGTCCTGCTCGGCATGCTGGCTTTCATGCTGTGGATCATCTACCGCGACAGCCAGCGCCGCGAAGCGGATCAGCAGGAGCTCGCCGAGATCAACGCCTCACTGGAGGACCGTGTGCGCCAGCGCACTGCCGAGCTGGAACAGTCCAACCGTGACCTCGTCGGTTTCAGCTATTCGATTTCGCACGACCTGCGGGCGCCGCTGCGCGCCATCAACGGTTTCTCCCACGCACTCCTGGAAGACGCAGGCGAACAGCTGGATGAGCAGGGGCGCGACCACCTGGGCCGGATCATGCGCGCCAGCCTGCGCATGGGCGAACTGATTGACGAGCTGCTCAACCTGGCCAACGTGCTGCGCCGCCCGCTCAACATCAAGACAGTTTCGCTCACCGCGCTGGCCAACGATGTGTTCGCCGAACTGCGCATCACAGACCCCGAGCGCCAGGCCGAGCTGCACGTGCAGGACGAGATGTTCGCCGAGGGCGATGAATCGCTGCTGCGCAATGCGATCAGCAACCTGTTGCACAACGCCTGGAAGTTCACGCAGCAATCCTGGCCAACCTACATCAGCATCACAGCCGAATCGACACCGGAATTCATGCGCTACACCGTCGCCGATAACGGCGTGGGCTTCGACATGGCGCATGCCAAGCGCCTTTTCCAGCCCTTCCAGCAACTGCACGCAGACCAGGGCTACGGCGGCATGGGCATCGGGCTGGCTTCTGTGCGACGCATCATCGAGCGCCATGGCGGCAGCATACAGGCCGAGTCCAGCCCTGGCGAAGGAGCGCGCTTCGTGTTCACCCTGCCTCACAAGGTAGCCGTGGTGCGCCGCCGCCGCGGGCACGCACTTGCCACGCCCGACACCCAGGCCTGAATCCGCTACGCCTCAGACGTAGCGGACTTCAAGGATGTCGATCTCGCGCACGCCACCGGGCGTCACGAGTTTCACCGTATCTCCTTCGCGGGCTTTGATGAGCGTGCGCGCCATCGGCGAGATCCAGCTGATGCGGCCCTCGGACGCGTTGGCCTCGTCCACGCCAACGATCTGGAATTCCGACTCCACGCCGTCCTGGTCGCTGACCCGCACCGTGGCGCCGAAGAAGACCTGGTCCCGGTTCTCCTGATCCTCAGGATCCACCACGCTCGCCGACTCCAGACGCTTGATGAGGAAGCGGATGCGACGGTCGATTTCGCGCAGGCGGCGTTTGCCGTAGATGTAATCGCCATTTTCCGAACGGTCACCGTTGCTCGCAGCCCAGGATACGACCGACACGATCTCTGGCCGCTCGACGCGCAGCAAATTGTCCAGCTCCGCTTTAAGCGTCTGGAACCCTCGGCGAGTCATGTAGTTCTTCGTGCCGGGCGGCAAGCCGGCCGTCGCGCCATCCTCTTCGTCCTGATCGGCGTCCTGATCGTTTTCGCGTGTAAAGGCTTTGCTCATGCTGCTTCCTTCTGGGAGCTACAGATTTTAGGGCGTATTCGCCCCAAACATTTCACGCGGCAGTGCACAATCCAAATGAAACGGGCGCCTCGCGGCGCCCGGACTTGCGGTTTTTCCCTATGAACTATTTCACGCGCGGGTATCTAAGCTGATTCTTGTAGCCCTTGGTGACGGGCCTCATTGGTAAATCGCAGGCTGGGTGAAGAGGGCGTCGAACTGGTCGATGCAAATGTCCAGTTCGTCGGCACTTTCCCCGTGTGACAGGGCATCGGCAAGCTCATCGCGAAACTTCTGCGCGGCAGTCCCATACAGGAAGACGCCTTTTGCTCGCCGCTTGTCGATTGCCTCCAGCCCATCAACGGAGGGGTAATCAACCACGTAAAGAATCGGGTTATTCAGGACCACCATCATGGCTTGCCCTCCTCTGGTCAGGTTAGGTCTGGTGAAATCACCGGGCCTGATACTCAAATCGGATTCAAGCCGGGAAAACTCAAGCCGTATTTAACAAATTGACTCAAATTAACGACGACCGGACACATGCACTGGTTAACGGTCGAACTGAAACAAGCTGGAGGACGATGATGACCGCAACCGTTGATCAGTCCATGAGCCTTGAGATCCGGCTGGCATCGCTCCGCGACGAGCATCGCCAACTGGACGACACCATTTCCAGCCTCGGTCTGAGCAACTGGAGCGACGATCTGACGTTGCACCGCCTCAAGAAGCGCAAGCTCATGGTGCGTGATCGCATCAATCTCATCGAACGCATGCTGCAACCGGACGCTCGCGCCTGATCCGGCCGGACTTGAGCCTTCGACTTGAGCCTCCACCTGCTGGCTCTGATCCGCTTCGCATGGCACCATGCTGCGCAAAAACCTGTATCGGGAGTAGCTAAGGGCGCGACCTGACGCGCCCTGCGCCTTCCGCTGCGCAACGGAGACAGGCGTGACCCAGAACAGCAGCCCACAGCAACCTGCGGAACATGCCGCCACGCACAGCGTCGGCGACAATGCGCCGATCAACCCGCCCGGTCTTTTTCCTCCCATCGCCGAGATCGGCCTTGGCGCGCCTTTCCGCTGGCTCAGGCAAGGCGCACGAGACATGATGACCCGTGCCCAGGAGAGCTTTTTCTTCGGTTTCTGCTTTGCCGCCATGGGCCTGACGGTGACCAAGGTGTTCGAGCATGCCTACCAGTACAGCTCGGCCATGACATCGGGTTTCATGCTGCTGGGTCCGTTTCTGGCCATTGGCCTTTACGAAATCAGCCGCCAGGAAGCTCGCCAGGAACGCCGATCGTTCAGCGAGACGCTAACGGTCTGGCGCCGCAATGCCGGCAACATCGGCATCTTCTCGCTGGTGTTGATGGTTATCTTCCTGATCTGGGCACGTGCTTCGCTCGTCGTCTTTGCCTTGTTCTACACCGAAGAGATGCCCAGTCTCAGCGGCTTCCTGCTGCAGATCACGGATCCGAAAAACCTCGAGTTCATCATGGTCTACACCTGCGTCGGCCTTTTCTTCGCCCTCTTCGTGTTCGCTGTCAGCATCGTCTCCATCCCCATGATGCTGGACCGTAACCAGGACGCCATCACCGCCATGCTCTCCAGCGCCATGGCTCTGGCTCACAACCCCGGCCCCTGCCTGCTATGGGCCTTCCTGATCGCCGCGCTGACGATTCTGGGGTTCGCCACCTTCCACATTGGCCTGATCGTCGCCATGCCCCTGGTCGGCCACGCTACCTGGCACGCCTACCGCGACCTCGTCCGCCCCACACCTCTCGCGCCCGGACAGGGATAGACTCCGCTGAGCCGTCTGCAACGACCGGTTCGCGGCCACCCCTCTTCATTTGCCGCCGCGAACCGTAACGTGCACCGAAAGGCACAAAGGGGTGCCGGCTTTCGGTTGTAACCAATGGAATTCAACATCGCCATGCGTCTTCCCGCGCGCCTTGCCCGCCTCAGCTTTCTGCAAGCCGTGCTTCCCTCGGGCAGCCACAGCGTGGCACCGCTCAGCCGGGACATGTCGCGCTGGTTCGCCGACCTGCCGTCCGACAAGCCCCTTGTCATCCTCGACAACCTGACGCAGCGCGCGGCCAGCATCGCCAGTTCGTCCGAGTCGCCCAGCAAGCGATTCCGGCAAATAGAACAAATACTCAACCACGCGGAGCCCTTGCTCAAGCGCTTCGAAACCCAGCTGGATCAATCCCGCCTGCCACTCGACACTGCCAGCCGGCACGCGTCCGAAGCCTGTGACCGGCTGCTCAAGGCGCTCTCCGAAGCCTGCGTCAAGATCGTCCAGGCCATGGATGGCAGCGCTCTGCAACGCCACCTGCACGGCAAGATCTTCGGCGCCGCCATCCTGCGTGCGGCCCAACTCATCCACCGCCGTGCCGCCGTGGCGCAACGCGCCCGCTCCGCCGGCTCGCCACGCCGCTGGAAGATGCTGCGCAAGCTTTTGCTGCTGGCCGAAGCGCACGGTCTCTCCCGCACACCAGCCTTCGACCACGACACCGAAACGGTCGAACAGGTCGTCGTCCGCGACTGCCTGCTGGCCCTCTGTGACCCAGCCAGCCTCGAAGGTGCCGAGCTGTCCCGCCTGCGCTTCTACATCGCTCGTTTCGGTCACCTCGCCGCACTTTCAGCCGAAACGCCGGCTCCCGAAGACCTTGGCCCGGGCATGTTCGTCTTCAGTGACTCCGAACGTGGCCCCAGCAAGCTCAAGCCCGGCCAGGCCCTGCTGGACAAGGAGCGACTGCTCGATTGCCGGCAACTCGTTGATCGCATCCACCAACAACTCGCCGGCCTGCGCCAGGGTTTGCATGCCACCAAGCTCGGGCTGCCCATGGTGGCCAACGAGGCTTCCTACGCCTTCATGCTCACACGCTGCGCCGAACAGTGGTCTGATTCGCGCTCCAGCCGCAAGATGAAGCAGGATTACCAGCCGCTCGCCACGCTGATCACAGGTTTCGACCCCGTGCGGCAGTACCTCTCCAGCGGTGCCTGGAAGTCGCTTCAGAACGGTCGCCCCCGCGTCGTCGGCGCCATTCCCGCCGTTGCCTGCGAATGGCGCATCATCGAACAGGCACGCACGGGCTTCGGCCTCCGTGAAGCCGGTCCGCACACCCTGCCCATCAACGTCGGCGAACTCGTCGCCATGCGCCCCCTGGAACGCGCCAGCGTCCATCTCAGCATCGTTCGCCGTGCCCGCAGCCACGAGACCACCGGCAAGGAAATTTCGCTTGAACGCCTGTGTGGCACCGCCCTGCCGCACACCATCGACAAGAAGCTTCCAGACGGGAACATCCAGACCTTGCCTGTGCTACTGTTGCCGCGGGTGCAGTGTTTTGAAGGCAATCCCGGTCTGCTGGCCCCACATGGCGACCTGAAACCGGGTGTGCGCGTTACGGTCGAACAGCGTGAAGGCAACGTCACTTTCGAAGTCGTTGCCGTTGTTGAGAAGCTCGCCTCCTGCGAGCTCGCCCAACTCAAGCGCGTCTGACTGCGAGGCGGCCCGCGCACTGCTCCCGTAACCTGATCGGGAGTCACCATGTACCGTGCGCAAGAACTGGTGGCGAGCCTCGACAAGCTCGCCAGTCTGCCCAGCGTCTATTACCGCATCCGCGACAAGCTTGATGATCCTGACGCCACCATTGCCGAGCTGACACAGGAAATCGCCAGCGACCCCGCACTCAGCACTGCTGTTCTGCGCGTCGCCAACAGCGCCATGTATGGCCTGCCACGCCGTGTCGACAGTATTGGTCAAGCCTTGAATCTCATCGGTCTGCGCACGCTTGGCGACATTGTGCTCACCAGCAGCATCGCCACCACCTTCGGCGGCATCCACGCCGGCACCATGGACATGCTGCGCTTCTGGCGCAGCTCGGTGCGCTGCGCCCTGCTCTGCCGTGTGATGGCGGAGCAACGTGGCGATGTACTCGCCGAGCGCATGTTCCTGCTCGGCCTGCTATCCGACATGGGTCACCTCGTCATGTATCAGGCAATTCCCGACCTCAGCGACCTGGTGCTCTCCACCGGCGGTCTCTCGCTCGAACAGCGCGCGGCCCGGGAGCGCGAAGTGATCGGCTGCGACTTTGCCGAAGTCGGCGTCGCGCTGGCCCACAGCTGGCGACTGCCCGTATCACTGGGGGTCACACTGGGCGCCCAGCTGCAACCCGAGCAAGCCGGTGACCTTGCCCCCCAAGCAGCCTGTATCCGCTTTGCACGGCATCTCGACGATGACATCGAATCCGATGTCGCGCTGGATGATCTCGCGCAAAAACACGTCGCCACGTGGCGGGCACTATCCGGCGCCGAAGACGCCTCGGTCAGCGCCCTTGTCACCGCTGCCGAAGCCAGCCTTCTCGAAATGCTCGTCGCCATGGGGCTTGCGCACTAACGCCGCGCGCCTGGCGTTTCTCTGTGGTACCCCGTTTCCGACATTCGCGCCTCGTACCGGGCGCACCCCATCTGCAAGGAGGCTCCCCATGAGCCAGCAAACCATCCAGACCCTGCAAGACCAGGAAATCTCGGCCGAGGTACTCCTCGAAAAATATGCCAAGGGCAACGAGGGCAGCGTGCAGGATGTCCGCCGTCGTGTCGCGCGCGCGCTCGCTGCAGTCGAAGCCGATGACAAGCAACGCAACGCCTGGGAAGAGCGCTTTTTCCTTGCACAGGAAGCCGGCTTCATCCCCGCCGGCCGCATCAATTCCGCTGCCGGCACTAGCCTCAGCGCCACACTCATCAACTGCTTCGTGCAACCAGTCGGCGATGCCGTCACCGAAGAGACCGATGGCCGCCCCGGCATCTACACCGCGCTGGCGCATGCTGCTGAGACCATGCGCCGTGGCGGCGGAGTCGGTTACGACTTCTCCAGCATCCGTCCCGAAGGTGCGCTCGTGCGGGGCACCCAATCACGTGCCAGCGGCCCTGTCAGCTACATGCGTGTTTTCGACCGCAGCTGCGAAACCGTCGAATCGGCTGGCGCTCGCCGCGGTGCGCAGATGGGCGTGCTGCGTTGTGACCATCCCGACATAGAAGCCTTCATACACGCCAAGGACGAAGGCGACCTGTCGAACTTCAACATCTCGGTCGCCGTGACCGACGCCTTCATGCAGGCTGTCGAAGCTGATGGCGACGTCGAGCTCGCCCATCGCGCCGAGCCCGGTGCCGAAATCAAGGCCACCGGCGCCTGGCAACGCGAAGACGGCTGGTGGGTTTATCGCAAGGTGCGCGCCCGTGACCTGTGGGACCAGATCATGCGCTCAACCTATGATCACGCCGAACCCGGCATCCTGTTCCTTGACCGCATGAACAAGGACAACAACCTCGGCTACTGCGAAACCATCGAAGCCACCAACCCCTGTGCCGAACAACCGCTGCCGCCTTATGGCTGCTGCTGCCTCGGCTCGATCAATCTCACACGCTTCGTCCTCGACCCCTTCACCAGCAAGGCACGCTTCGACGAAGCCGCTTTCGGCAAGTGCGTCGAGACCTCCGTGCGCATGCTCGACAACGTGCTCGACGCCACCCACTGGCCCTTGCCGCAGCAAGCGCAGGAAGCCGCCAGCAAGCGCCGCGTCGGCCTCGGCTTCACCGGACTCGGCGATGCCCTCATCATGCTGGGCCTGCGTTATGACACGCCCGAGGCGCAAACCAAGGCTAGCGAGATCAGCATCTTCATGCGCGACTGCGCCTACCTCGCTTCGGTCGAACTCGCCAAGGAGCGCGGCGCCTTCCCGCTCTTCAACGCGGATCTCTATCTCTCCGGCGGCAACTTCGCTTCGCGTCTTCCTGCCGAGATCAAAGATGCCATCCGCAGGCACGGCATCCGCAACTCGCACCTGCTGTCCATCGCCCCCACCGGCACCATCTCGCTTGCCTTTGCCGACAACGCCAGCAACGGGATCGAACCCCCGTTCTCGTGGACCTACCAGCGCAAGAAACGCATGGCCGACGGCACACATAAACAGTACGCCGTCGAAGACTACGCCTGGCGCCTCTACAAGCATCTCGGTGGCGACATGGACAAGCTGCCGCAGAGCTTCGTCACCGCGCTCGAAATCTCCGCGCAGGCGCACAAGAATATGGTCGCCGCTGTCGCCCCCTACATCGACACCAGCATCTCCAAGACCGTCAACGTCCCCGCCGACTATCCCTATTCCGACTTCGAAGACCTCTACATGTCGGCATGGAAAGCAGGGCTCAAAGGCCTCGCCACGTATCGCCCGAACAGCGTGCTGGGCTCAGTGCTATCTGTCGAACCCGCATCCACGACGACAGAGGAGAAACGCGCTCCGCATGACGTGGTCCTCAGTGGCACTCTCAGCGACGCCAACCGCCGTCTCAGCATCCCCTCGCTGCCCGCGCCCGTGCTTGCCAGCCTGCGCTGGCCCGGCCGCCCCGAGCTGCCCGACGGCAACAGCTCCTGGACCTATATGCTGGAAAGCCCCGCCGGCTCCTTCGCCATCTTCGTCGGCCATGTCGAACCTGAAGATGGCCGTGGAGCCCACCCGTTCGAAGTCTGGGTCAACGGCGCCGATCAGCCACGTGGCCTCGGCGCCCTCGCCAAGACGCTGTCGATGGACATGCGTGCCAACGACCGCGCCTGGCTCAAGCTCAAGCTCGACCAGCTCGCCTTCACCGTTGGGGAGTTTGGCCACAATAGTGCTTTTGACCTGCCCTTCCCCCCGCATGGCGAACGTCGCCGCGTCCCCGGCGTGGTCTCGGCATTCGCCCAGATCGTGCGCTACCGCTGCGAAAAACTCGGCAGCTTCGACACCACGACGCCAAGCAATGCCCCGGTACTTGATGCCGTCTTCAGCGTGCAGGAGCCCAAGACCGGCACCGACGGCACCCTCTCCTGGACCGTCGACATCAACAACCCCGCCACCAGCGAGGACTTCGTGCTGGGCCTCAAGGAGATCACCCTCCCCGATGGCATGACGCGCCCCTACTCGATGTGGCTGTCAGGCAACTACCCCCGCGCACTGGATGGCTTGGCACGTCTTCTCTCGCTCGACATGCGAGTGCTCGACCCCGCCTGGATCGGCATGAAGCTGCGCAAGCTGCTCAACTACCCCGAACCCCTCGGCGACTTCATGGCCTTCGTCCCCGGCACCCGCCGCCAGCAGAACTGGCCCAGCACCGTCGCCTACCTCGCGCGCCTCATCATCCACCGCTACGCCATGCTCGGCGTGCTCGACGAGAACGGCTACCCGACGCGCGACATGGGCATCCTCGAATCCCCACGCGACGAAAGCGAAGCCCGCGTCATGCAAGGGCGACTGTGCAACGAATGCGGCAACCTTTCCGTAATCCGCAAGGATGGCTGTGACTTCTGCACGGCCTGTGGCGCCGTTGGGACCTGCGGATGACCTGCGTGTTGCCGACTCAACATTTGAAAAACCGGGGCCTACCGAACTGTTACGAAAATTCGACCCCCCGAAAGCCCGTCCAGCAAACAAGCCAGCCAATCGCGCGCCTCAATCAGTCCAGCGCCCCTGCTCTTCTCCGCCCCTGTGCCGGAATACCGGACCCGGACAACATATCCACTTGTAGAATCCTCCGGTTCCCACTACCGGAAAACCGGCATGTCTCAGGTCCCGCAGCTCGGCATGTTGATGCCGCTCGAATACCACACAACCATCGTGGCCTACCTGCAGTGTCGCGAACCAGAGGTATGGGAATGGGGGCGCAAACGGACCAACCACGCGGAACAGCTGGAAGAGCTGCGTGCTGCCCTATTGCGCGAAACCTACCGCATCGATGCAGACGCCCATCCGACTGTGCATGCCACACTGTCTCAAGCCATGGACAGACTAGGCATCTCGGCACCGGCGACGCTCTACCAGGCGTCTGCCGTCGACATGAATGCCATGCTTGTTTATGTACCGGGTGAGGTGCACATCATCCTGCACGGACCGATTCTTGAACGGCTTGCTGAAGACGAGTTGCTGGCCGTCTTCGGGCACGAGCTGTCGCACTATCTGCTCTGGTCACGGGACGAGGGAAAGTTTCTCGTTGCCGACCGTATCCTCAACGACGTTCAGGCCTCTTTCGCAGTCCAGGCGAGCCATCTGGAAACCTACCGTCGCTACGTGCTGCACACCGAACTGTTTGCTGACCGTGGCAGCGCCATCGCGGCAGGCAGCGTCGGGCCAGCGATCTCGGCCCTCGTGAAGGTGCAGACCGGCATCAGCAAGGTTGATCCGGCTGCCTACCTGCGGCAAGCCATCGAAATCGAATCCAGTGATGCCAAGGCCAGTGCCGCACAGTCGCACCCTGAAACCTTCATACGTGCCCGCGCGCTCGCGCTGTGGTGGGATGAAACTCCTGATCTGGAGACCTGGCTTGCCACCCGCCTGCACGGCCCGCTCGCCATGGAGCAACTCGACCTGCCTGACCAGGCGAAACTGCAGGCCCTGACGCGGGGTTTCCTCGCATATTATTTGACCGGCACCTCGCTAGGCAGTGACGCCGTGCTGGCGCAAATACGTGCACTGTTCCCTGACTGGAGCGACAGCGAGTCTGCTGTCGGCCCGGAACACTTCGTGGCAGATAAGGTAGATGACAGCGTGCGCGGATATCTGAACGCGCTGATGATGGACCTTGCTCTGGCCGATCCTGACCAGCAGGACGCCGCATTGCAGCGCGCTGGCCAGGTTGCGCAGGCTCTCGACAGTTTCGAGGCCCTGCTGCTCAATCTGCGACGCGACGCAGGCTTCGGCAAACGGGAAATCGATCGCTTCAAGCGACAACTGACCAAGGAGGTGCGCGCATGAACGCGCCCGAGACCACACCCTCCGCGGCAGAAAGCACTCTGCGTGAACTGATTTCTGCGCAAGGCGGACAGGCATTGAGCACGGATGACGTACTGGTTCTGGTCCTGCCGCTGTTCCAGCGAGTCGCTGAGCTGCATGCCCAGGGCAAAGTTGCCTCGCTGGACCCCGACGCCATCCTCGTCGATGCCCAGGGAGGCCTCTGTCTGCGCCGAGCCGAGGGCGAAGCACCACGCATGAACCTCGACGCCATCCGCCGCGTACAACCGCACGCGACGTCAGGCTTGAACATCGTGGGCACGCTCCAGAGCCATCATCGTGAGGACGGCCGCCACGAAGTCTCCGATCTGGCCGTGCAGCCCGACCTGAACGCCGAGATCACACGCCCGGTCTACCTGCCTGGCCCAAGAAGCTGGGAACAACAACTCAGCCACCACGACGAAATTACCGACATATTCATGCTCGGGTGCGTACTCGCAAGCCTCGCCTGCGGTCTGGACTTCGCAGACGAAGGCGACTTGAATCGATTCGCCCCCCATCGACGCGACCTGTTCATACTGAACAACCGGTTGCACCCCATCGTAGCGGCCGTCATCGTGGAGATGACCGAACTCAACCGGCACGAGCGGGCAACCGACGTTGCAACCCTTGCAACGCGCCTGCGAACCTGGCGTGACCAGCCACTGGGGCTCGACATCGAACGTGCGATGGCCGGCACCTCAGGTGCAGCGCCGCGCCGCACAGCCGTGTTATCACACCTTCGCGACAGGCTGTTCGACCTGTCCCGCCGCAATCGCCTGCTCTACTACCGCCCGACCGCAGCAGCCGTCAATCTGACGGTTGCCAGTGTTCCCCTCATGCTACAAGTCGACAGCATCCGCGCGGAACAGATATGTACTTGGGGCGGCCCCTTTGCTGCTGAAATCGTGGCTGGCAAACCGGTGTCTCTGCAACGCTGGCTGCGCTTTGAAGACCAGCCCTATCTGCCCGCTGCACTGGATCGCCTCGTCTCCGAAACACGCCGTGACCGCGCCGAGTTCGGCTTCAGCAATCTGCGTCTGGTCGTCGCGTTCCTGCGCTGGCACAACCTCAAGGAAGCGCCAGAAGAGCGCATCACCACCCCCTTGCTCTGGGTCCCCGTGGAGCTGGTCAAACGCAAAGGTGTACGTGACCAGTACATGATCCAGTGCGCCAGTGGTGAGGCGGAATTCAATCCGGTGCTGCGGCATCACCTGAACCAGCTCTACGACATCCGCTTGCCCGAGACCGTCGATCTGGACAAGACCAGCCTGTCTGACGTGCATGCCGACATCCTGAGCCAGATCCGTCGCTCCGAGCCTTCCGTCGAACTACGGCTCATCAACAAGGCTGCCATCAAGCTAGTGCGCCAGAAGGCGCTGCAACGCATGCAGCAATATCAGCGCCGTCGTCCGGCCAGCAAGGTCGTGTCCAGCAAAGGCAGCTGGCTGCCGCCATACAGTTACGCACAGGATGACTACCGCCCGCTCGGACGCGCCATGTACGAGCACTGGGTACGCCCCAGCGAACTGCCACAACGCCTCGAAGCTGGCGCAGCACCGAGCAGCAGATTGCGTCAGCCGCATATGAGCGACGTGGTCGAAGATGTCGCGGATCGCACGGCCTACGTGCTGGAAGAGTCGCAAGGCCATCGCTACGCATGGGATCTCGACCTGACCCAGGTGACGCTGGCCAACTTCAATTACAAGAAGATGTCTCTGGTTCGCGATTATTCGCAACTGCTGGACAGCCCGGAGACCAATCCATCGTTTGATCGCGTGTTCTCGATTGAACCGCGCGAACTGGAAACTGCCGCGGCTCCGCTACTGCCTGCCAGCGCGCTGTGGAGCGTCGTCGCTTCCGACGCGACCCAGAACGCCGCCGTCAGCCTGGCCCGCACCGAGCGCAGCTTCATCATCCAGGGGCCGCCCGGTACGGGAAAGTCGCAAACCATCACCAACCTGATTGCCGACTACGCCGGTCGCGGCAAGCGCGTACTGTTTGTTTGCGAAAAACGTGCGGCACTCGACGTGGTGTTCCACCGCCTCAAGCAGAGCGGCATCGATTCCCTGTGTTGCCTGATCCATGACTCCCAAACGGACAAGAAGGCCTTCGTCACGGATCTCAAGACCTGTTACGAAGGCTGGATTGTAGCGCCACACAATGGTGACAATCTGCAGGTGCAACGGCGCACGCTCACCGATGAATTGGGCTCCCACCAGCAACGCCTGGAAGCCTTCGAATTGGCAATGGCGGCGGCACGCGATAGCCTGGGAGGCAGCGTACGTGCGCTGCTGCGCCGCCTGCAGGATCTTCCGGAAGTGCCCGAACTGGGACAGGCCCGGCGCGAACGCCTGCCATCACTCGCCAATTGGGACCGACAGCGCGACCTGACACAGCGCGTCCATCGCGCAATGCGCGAACGCTTCGGTCTGGAAAGCCTGGCTGGGCACCCCTTCGCACTCCTGTCAGCCGCCCTGCTCGCCGACGAGCATGCGTTCGGCCGCGCTGAGCAGCTATGCCAGGACATGGACGCACTCTTCGATGCACTGGACCCACTGCTCGACGACGAGACCGGCCTGATCCGCCACGACAGTAGCCTCGAACATGCCAAAAACATTACGGAGGATGCGGACTGGTTGCTCGCAACCGGTCTGGCTGCGCACCTTGAGCTGCTGAATGCCCAGTCCGCCGCACAAGCATCACTGCGCGAAACTCGAGTCGATCTCGAAAATCTGACGGAAGCCCTGAACAACACGCAGGTGGCGACGACCCACTGGCGCGAAAAACTGACACCGGAAGACACGGATTCCGCACTGGCCGTCGTCCGTCGCCACGAATCATCCGTAATGCGCTGGCTCCAGCCAGACTGGTGGCGCGTGCGCGGCGAAATCAAGCGCCGCTATGACTTTGCCAAACATGCGGTGCATCCCGGTTACACCAAGGTGCTGGATGCGCTTGCCGCGGAACACGCCGCAACAAGCGCGTTGCGCTCTGCCGAAGCCGCCGCACGCAAACACTACGGTGTGGCAGACATGCAGGGCTTCCTGCAGGCACTGGGCGAATTGACCCAGAGACTGCAATCCGGCGGCGCTTTGCGCACGATGATCGATCAGCTCACGCGTTCAGCAGACCCTGTCGGCGCGACTCGGGCCGTGGCATCCGCTAAGGAGTCGCTGCGTCAGCTTGCCGCACAGGCAAGTGAGTCTCTGGTGCTGGACACAGGCGTGCGCCTCGGTGATATCGCTGAACAGATGCGCGACCTGCGCGAAGCGCTCGATGACCTGCCAGATCTGCTGCCGCTGCTACGCGCCGTTCATGCCGCCGATCCAGCCTGCGCGATGGCACTGCAACGGCTCGACCACGCACCGGCCCTGCTCGACGCATTGATCGCCGACGAAGCACTGCGCCGGCTCGAACGCGAAAGCCCGGTCCTGGCGCGTTTCGGTGGCGCCGGCCTGGCGCAGTCTGCGCGCGCGGTCGCACGCATCCAGCGCGATCTGTTTGCCCTGAACGCACAAGTCGTACGCGCCACCTGGCATCGGCAGTTTGCCGAGCACGTACGCACCACTGCGCTGTCTGCGACGCAGCTCGACACCGAGGGCAAGAACTTCAAGAAGCTCTACTCGACGGGACGTCGCGAGCTGGAACACGAATTCGGCAAGAGCATGCGATATCGCTCGATCCGCGATCTCTGCGACGACGAAACCGGCATGGTCATCAACGACATCAAGCCCATCTGGCTGATGAGTCCGCTGTCCGTATCGGACACCCTGCCCCTGTCCCACGACCTGTTCGACGTGGTGATCTTCGACGAGGCCAGCCAGATCCCGACCGAGGAAGCCGTTCCGGCGCTCAGTCGCGCAAAGCAGGTCGTGGTCGTGGGGGACGAAATGCAGCTGCCGCCGACCAGCTTCTTCAGCACCTCCGGTTCGGAAGGTGAAGATGAAATCATCATCGAAGAAGACGGAGAACGTATTGCGATAAACCTCGACTCAGACAGTCTGCTCAATCAGGCAGCTCGCAATCTGCCCGCCACCCTGCTGGCCTGGCACTACCGCAGCCGCCACGAATCGCTGATCAGTTTCTCCAATGCAGCTTTCTACGATGGTCGCCTGGTGACCATTCCGGACCGGGCACTGGAACAGACGGAAGCCGAGCCCGCCCCCGTGCTCTCGGACACCGAGGGGATTGGCATCCAGGGTACGGACACCTTGCTTGCCCGGCCAATCAGCTTCCACCGACTGGCAGACGGCGTCTATGCCGAGCGTTGCAACGTGCCCGAGGCGCGCTACATCGCGCAGGTCGTCCGCGAAATGCTGCGCAGGGATACGGGGCTCAGCATCGGCATCGTGGCTTTTTCGGAAGCACAGCAGAGTGCCATCGAGACAGCCCTGGATGCTCTTGCCGCACAGGATCAGGAATTCGCCACGCAGCTGGAGCGCGAGTACGTGCGTGAGGACGACGATCAGTTCAACGGATTGTTCGTCAAGAACCTCGAGAACGTGCAAGGCGACGAACGCGACGTGATCATTCTCAGCATCTGCTACGCGCCAGGTCCGGACGGCAAGATGCTCATGAACTTCGGTCCGATCAACCAGCGCGGCGGCGAGAAGCGGCTGAACGTCATCTTCAGCCGAGCGCGCCACCGCATGGCCGTCGTCACGACCATCCAGGCAGAGGCCATCACCAACGTTCACAACGATGGGGCCGCAGCACTGCGTGCCTTCCTGCAGTTTGCGCAATCCAGCGCCGTGGGACAGTTCGAACGCGCGCAGTCAGTGCTCGGCGCCCTCAACCACGGGGCACGCAGTGCTTTCACGCGCGACGTGCCGCCCGACAGCATCCGTGACGCGATTGCAGCTGGCCTGCAGGCGCGGGGCCACACGGTGCATGTCAGCGTCGGCCGTTCGCAGTTCCGTTGCGATCTCGCCATCGTCGACCCGGCAGGCGCCGGCTATGCACTCGCTATCCTGCTGGACAGGCCTGATGATGCAGTGGCCGACACGATGGAGCGTTACGTGTTCCGGCCGGGCATCCTGCGCAGCTTCGGCTGGCAGGTACTCGACATTCCCGGCCGCGACTGGCTGGACGATCCGGACGCGGTGATCGCCCGCATCGAGACCCTTCTTGCCAACGGCGAGGACAAGGCTCTCGATGTCGAGCTGGAAAGCCCCGTCGAGCCCCTGAGCCCCGCCCCTGTCAGTTCCGCCGCGCCTGAAGAAGCGACCTCCGGCCCTTCCATCAAGGAGACCGAGGATACTGCAGAGCATGTTGTGGCGCTGCGCTTCGAGCAAGGCGGGTCGCGGAAGTTCTGGCGGGCGCGGGTTAAGGGCTGCGAACTTGATGTCAGCTATGGCCGTATCGGCACAGCAGGACAAAGCGCACTCAAGCAGTTCGAGTCAGCCGAGCGCGCCAGACGGGAGATGGACAAGCTCGTCGCTGAAAAACTACGCAAGGGCTACGTCGAGGAAGCGTGACGGGACGCTGCGCTAATGCGCAGCGGCGCTTTATTGCACAGCGATACGTGCGCTGGCGCAGCTGTCTGTGTCCAGCGCAAACAGGCGACCCTGCTGGTCGAAAGCCAACCAGCGAGAGCCCTCGACACGCAGTCCGATGCCATTCGTTAATGGCCAGGTGACGCTGGCCTTGCACTGTCCGTCGGGCATATGGATGAACCACACGGCAGCGGTGTCCTGAAGACGCATGGCAATCGCCAGCCAGTCGCCATAGACCTGCAGGTTGAGAACCTCTCCCCACTCCATCACAGGCAGGGGTAACACGCGGGCTCCTGTGTGACTGGTATAGCTCAGCACAACTGGACCATCACCAGGCTCGGCAAGCGATAGCCGCGTCACTTCGAAGCGACGCCCCAGTATTGGCCACTGCTCAGGTTCGAGCCGCACGTCGTCACGACCGGCCAGACGACGCTCCGGCAAGGTGTAGCGCCACCACTCACAGGCACCATCCGCGCCCCTGATCAGCAATTGCTCAATGTTGCCGTCAGAGAACAGGGCGTGGACAGGGCCGGGCAGATCGTTCACCTGCCACAGCACGGACTGCAGTGAGCGCGTGGTGTCGAGCACACGCAAGGACTTGCCCTGCACGACACTCCAGTTGCTGCCATCGAATCGTCTGGCATGGTGGTCACACTGGATGACGCCCAGATCGCTGACGCTGCGAAGGCTCAGATCAAGACGCGTGACGCGCCACACTTCGCTGCGGCGTACAAGCGCCAGTGCAACCTGGCCGCTGCCGGCAATGACGAAGTGCTCTGCGGGCACGGGGAAGCGGCAAATGCTCTCGCCATCCTTGCCGACAACAACGACACCGGCCTCTCCCAATGCCAGCAGATAGCGCCCTGCCTCCAGCGGCACGGCATCAAGTATGGCTCTCAGCCCGGCTTGTGGTGCCTGCCATTCACCACATCTGGTGAGGCTTGCCAGTGGTTTGAGCTTCGCCACGGGCAAGGATGCGTTGGGCAGGTCTGACTGCAGCACGCGATCACCGGAAAGGTCCAGCAGGCGCTGCAGCGCCTTCTTGTCGAGTCGCCCCGTTTCCATCGCCTGATCTTCCAGCACGGCATTCACGATGACACGTGCAAGACCCGCAGTGCGTCCCTTTGCCGGAATGGCAATCAGCGCCTCGGCCAGGGCTGCACGCTCTTCGCTGCGCTCCGGTTCGTCACGCAACGCCATGAGGTACTCAGCATAGGTATCCAGCGTGTCCGGCAAGAGTGCCGCACGCTTCACCAATGCCCGCGCGGCGAGAAAGCCTCCGCTGGCCTCGGCCGCGAGCAGCCACTGGCGGGCCATCTCACGCGCCTCGTCCACAGACCATACTGCATCGACAGCCTCCAGCCATCTGCCTTGTGCCGCCAGCGTCTCGCCCCATGCCAGACGCAGCTGCCGTGCCGGATCCGGGTACTTCTTCTCGAGCATTAACACGGCGTTGGCGAAAGAACCATCGCGACGCGCTACGGCAATGGCTCGCCGCCAGTCTCCGGCGAGACAGCTCAGTCTGACAATGACATCGGATGGCCGGTCCCAGGCCAGTGCCAGATCAGCCGCCTGTTTGAAGCGCCCATGCTTTTCGAGGTAGTCCAACGCCTCCTGACGACTCTGCAGCAGCTCAGCCAGGATGAAGACGGCCTCCTCTATGCGCCCCTCACGGTCGAGCTTCTGGAAGCTCTGTCGATAAAGCTTCCTGAGGTAGTCGTCGACACTCTCGCCGTAGTTGACGGAGGGCGCCTGCCGGAGATGCTGGCTCAACGACAGATCGCTGCGCGCCTGCGGCGTACCGAAGGCCTGGCCCAGCGAATCCGTGTCACCTCCCAGCGGTATGGCATGACGCAAGGCCTCATCGAGCTTGCCCGATTCGAACATCTCGATCATGCGCTGCAGATAGGCTGCGTGTTGGCGGCCAAGCAGACCGGACAAGCGCGTCGTCATCGCCAGCTTTGCCAGCCAGGAGCGCCAGCGCTGCGACGGGCGCTGAGTCTGGCGTGGCGCAACTTCGTCGCCCCATGCGTGCTGCTTCAATGCACCACTGCCCTGCTGCGCATTGCCGCCACGCCCCCCAATACCTAGCGCCCCGAGCACAGCAGCCAGCCCACCAAACAGCAAACCAGTAAGGACACTACTGACGAGTCCGCCGCGCCCCCCGCCCGCCATGCCCGACGAGCTGCCCTTGTCACCTGCAGCGCCCCGCGCCTGCATGGCGCGCAGAAAACCCTCGCGCTCGGGGCTGGAGGATGGCACGGCTGGCCCCAGCACTTCACGTACGTCCGGCATGCCCTGCGGCACTTCCATCTCTGGTGGCGGCAAGGTGGCGCGACAGTCATAGGTATCGATCAGGGCATAGTCGCCAACGTGCAGCCATTCTCCCGGATCGACGACCTTCCCCTCGGAGAACTTCAGCGACACGATATTGCCCCCGACGACAAGGCGGACGTCAGCGAGAGGCAGATGTGCCGTCTCGACAGGCTCAAGCACGGCCGAGCACAGCACGCCATCATCGTTACGCAAGGGCCAGCCCTTCATGCCTTCGGTATCCATCTCCTCGCTGCTCGCATAGCGCAGCAAATCACCGTCGGCGAAGGCGTACAGCCGCGCCCCCACCCGCCAGGAGTCGAGAATGCGTAGCTTGCGTTCAGTAATGCCGAACAGCCCGCCAGGAAACCAGATAGCGGCGACAGGCTGACGCCCTTGCAAGACAGGGCGACGCACGCTGGCGCCGTTGGAGGCGTGGAATACGGGTTCAGCTTGCATCGCGCGCCTCCCCCTTGCCATCCATGATCAACCTGACCGCACGGTCACGAACGGAATAAACAATCAGCTCGCGTTCGTCCGTCAGCATGGCGACGTCACCGCTGTCGGGCGACACGGACAACTTTCGGATCGGCGATGCGGTCATGTACAGCGCTTCGCTCTGACCTCCGCTGAACAACACCAATGCATTCCGCTGCGGCCCAAGCAACACCAGCGAGAAGCGCGCGACATTGCGCTCCAGTACGAACCCTATGGCTTGCCATCCCGCCGGCAGGGTGACATCGGCCGAATCGAACGGCTGCCCCGGTTTGCCCGAGGGCGTGTAAAGCCGCCAGCGTTCCGGCGCCTCTTCATAGCGGACCGCACAGCCACCCACGGCGTTCCTGAACAACGAAGCGCCTGCAAACAACACACACGTCTTGCCGAACGAGGGATCAAGTGTGCAAGTCCACTCGCGCTTGCCAGCCCAATTCGAACGATGCAGCGTGAGCTGCCCACGCTCGTCGCACAGGTACACGACGCCTCCGATGTCCATCTGTGCCATACCCAGCACATTGACGTCGAAGTGCGTCATCTGCGTTCGACCGCTGGCATCCGCCTTCCAGTGGATCAGACGACCAGCCTGGTCCAGCACGAACAATTGATCGCTGCCGTGCACCTTGCACCAGGCACTGGCCAGCAGGTCCGCACGCCCGGAGGACGCCTCGAACTGCTCGCGCGGCGGGCGCGAAACACTCCGCAGCCGGTCCACCTGCCAGAAGTCCAGCGTTGCCGCGCCGCTCAACAAACCACCCACCTTCTTGCCGGAGAAAGTCAGCGCCAGCGGATTGAATGTAGATGGCCATGCCTGACGCTTTGGCTTGCCGACTTTCTGACTCTGCTTGCGCGGAATGTGAAACACCATGACGCCGTGCCCCTCCAGCAGGGGCACCGCCACATGGTTGCCTTGCGTGCCCAATACCGGCGGCAGCGTGATGGCCAGCCTGTCCGGACTCGACAGGCGTTGCGGTGCCACCGTCAAGGCCGCCTTGGTGAACTGCCCTTGCAGCAGTTGCGACGCGGATTTCTCGTTCGGTAGCGGCAGCTGGATGCCACGTCTCAGTGCCCCGTCACGCACGGCAACGTCGAGTGTTGCGCCGTTAATGGACAAACGCAAAGAGACACGATGACTCCATGGATCGTTACGCCGCGGAGTCTCCGGCAAAGCTGGGCCGATCAGCCAGCACTCGGCCGGCTGCAAGGACTCTGCCTCCAGCCAGTCCAGCCATTGCTGGCGATGTGCATCGGTCTCGGCTACATAGCTGCGCGCGCGCAACAACTTGCGCAGATGATCAAGCTGGTTCGCTTCGCTCAAGGAAGGTTGCTCTTGCAACACCCCCCAGCGCAAGTCGCCACCTGCCTCGCGCGCGCGACGTGCGAGCAGGATCCACATGGCGAGCTGTGCCAGTCGCGGCGCCCCGAGCTGACGCGGCCCCGCATCAAACACCGCAACGATCAGCTTGTCTGCCTGCCGGGCGCGCGGACGCGGCGCGAGGAACAGGTGCTCGCCTGCTGCCGCGCGCCGCAAGAATTCGTCCGGCATCTCATCGGCATACAACCATTCACTACTCAGCAGACGCTCGTAAGAACCGCGCCGGTGCAGATCCCCCAGGCCGTCCGGTTCAGGCGTGCCCCCCGGCCGATACCCGTGATATGGCCCAAGCAATGGATGCAAGCGACGCAACAACCCGCCCGTTTCGGGCACCAGCTCAGCTGGAAACCAGCTCAACCACTCACCCCATCCTGCAAGTTCATCCGGCAACTCGGTGTTCATGCCTGGGCCCCGACTGATTGCCAATTCGCGTGGATCCGTGCCAGCAATGCTGGCGACCCAGGCAGTAGTCTGTCCAGCGGCAAGATCGCCCTCGGGTCTGGCCACAAAAGTAGCGGAACACGCGCGTGCATGCTGGACAACGCATTGAACAGAAGGTCTGCCGGCACGTCGGCCGCCAGCGTTGTAGGCATGCACAGTGCGGGAACCTCCGGGCAACTTGCGAAATAGCCTACGCCCTCTGACCACGGCAAATCATCGACGGCGCCGGTCACAATCAGCACATCGCGACTTGCCGTCAGGGCGAGCCGTGCCAGCCGCACTTCGTCCATCTCCTGCAGCCGGAGATGCAGACGCAGCGCTGCGTCGCCCCAGGCAAGCATGCCTTCAGGCGTGAGCGCGAATGATCGCGGGCGCCATTGCCAGCGCAAGCCTGCAGCCATCGTCAAGCCGGAACGATGAGCAATTCAGCCAACTGGAGACGCAGGCCTGCCAGTTCTTCAGGCATGGCCTCGGCCGTGAAGTTGGCATCGATCTCACGCAGCAGACTTTCTGCATGGGCACGCTGGCTGCCATTGCTGCCGGCAAGACAATGCCGGGCCGACTCGACAAGACGGGCCACACGCGACATGGGCTGCAATGTCGCCTCTTCCACCGCAGTGAACAGATTTTCGTTGGCCGAGGCGGCCAACTGGTCGCGCAATACTTCGCGCGCCTGCAGCTGGCTCTCACGCGTCGGCAGCGTGTAGAACAAAGGCCACAGATCGTTCAGGCTTGCTTCCGTCCGCCCTCCGAGCACGGCCGCTGCCGCGATGAGGCGCTGCGCCTTTACGATGCGACGGTCCGAGAGCTGGATACCCGCTTCGCGCAACTTGCGTATGGCATTGACGAGTGCGGGGCGAGCGACATCCAGGCTGACCGAACGCACGGCCTGACACAATACGTCGAGATGCACCATGCTGCCCCGCGCCTCGATCGGATTCTGATCCGACTGCCAGCCCCCCGCCAACATGGCTTCCAGCTGATGGTCCGCCACAGGCTGCACGAACAGATGAAGCAGGAAGCGGTCGGCAAAAGCCGCCAGCGCCTCATCGTCCGGCAAACCGTTGGCCGCCCCCACGCAGACCCGAAGCGGACACGCAATCTGCGTGTGACCGCGACGGAAACGCCGCTCGTTCAGCACCCCAAGCAACGTGTTCAGAATGGCTGTCGAACCGAGAAAGACTTCGTCGAGGAAGGCGATCTCGGCCTCCGGCAACATGCCGGACACGTCTGTCTCTACCGTGCCCTCGCGCAGCTTCTTGAGATCGACCGCTCCGAAGAGCTCGGACGGCTCCGTGAAGCGCCCAAGCAGATACTCGAAGTAACGCCCCCCCATGGTCTGTGCCACACGGCGGACCACGGCGCTCTTGGCCGTACCGGGCGGGCCGATGACGAGCAGATGCTCCTGAGCGACAGCCGCGAGAATCATCAACTCGGCCATCTGGTCGCGACCGATGAGACCGGAAGTCGCAGCGCGAATGCTGGTACGAACTTGCTGGGCGGATTGTTGCAGTGAATTCATTTTGGGTCTTATCAGGGGCAAGCGATTCTGAAGGGGGCGAAAATTCACGCTGGCGCACCTTGCCAGCAAGAGTCACGGAATTCTAGCGTCGGCACTTTACCGGCAGTCGGTCAGAATTCCTGTTCTGGCCAACTGGACTTCGCCATGCACCTTTCATTCCGGAAAGCGAATGAACACCGTCGGCACCGCGTCGACCAGCCAGACGCCGTTGGCCGACACATAGAAGAGATGCCCGGCGCGCGCCATGTCGCCCGAGCGGATCTCCAGCATGGCCAGCTTGCCATGGCGAGTACCGACCGCCGCTGCAGTCTCCCGGCTCGCAGAGAGGTGAACGTGGTGCCGAGCGCGGGGCAGCAGGCCTTCTGCGCGAATGGCCTCGATGAAGCGTGTCGCCGTGCCATGGAACAGATGATCTGGCGGTGAGACCGGAACCAACCCCAGGTCCACCGGAATGGAATGCCCCTGGTTCGCACGGATCCGCTCACCATCGTCACTGATGATGAAGCGGCGCTTGTCCGAGGTCTCCACGACCTGCTCAATGTGCTCGCGATCAAGCTGAGTACCGTGCCGCCGAGCACAGCCCATCAACTCGTCAATGTTGGCCCAGCCCTGCGGGTCAAGGACCAGGCCGATTTCTTCCGGCTTGTGGCGCAGTATGAAACTCAGGAACTTGCTTGTCTTTTCAGTGTTGCTCATTTTGATTCGTCA
This sequence comes from Viridibacterium curvum, assembly GCF_039544165.1. Classification (NCBI taxonomy): domain Bacteria; kingdom Pseudomonadati; phylum Pseudomonadota; class Betaproteobacteria; order Rhodocyclales; family Rhodocyclaceae; genus Viridibacterium; species Viridibacterium curvum. The sequence continues at coordinate 363,005 of NZ_BAABLD010000005.1, read as the reverse complement.
TGTTCGCAACCATTGATCACATTCCGCGACGCAGTGCTGCCTGTTGAAAGATTACTCATCACACGAATGCCTGGACCTTGCAGGAGCTCAACTGCCTGTTACTGCTGCTCCGCAAGAGCGAGCAACTGCACGGCCATGTCCTCGATTTCCGTACGCATGACCAGCTTCTGCAGCCACGCCTCCGGTATCCCCTGCACACCGAAGCATGCGCCGGCAAGCTGCCCACAAATTGCCGCCGTAGTATCCGCGTCATCACCCAGATTGGTTGCCAGCAACACAGCCTCTTCGAAACTGCTGGCCTGCCAGAAACACCACAGCGCAGCCTCCAGCGACGCCACGCAGTAACCACTCCCCCGTATTTCGTCGCGCGACTTGGATCGATACGCGCCATCAGCAATCGCCTGCACAGCGGGCGACAGAGGTTCCGGACAAGGAGCAGACAGAATCTCTTCGCGCGATGCGCCAAGCAGCGCAAGCCTGAGCTGCAGGGCGAACAATCGCGAGCACTCGATTGCCTCCCGTGCGGCATGCGTTGTCCGCGTGCTTTCACCGGCGTACAGGAACGTCAGCTGCAGATCATTGGCGTAGAACATCGGAATCGGCGCGAGACGCATCAGTCCGCCGTTCCCGGCCGTATCCGGATCGATGTCACCCGCGAAGGGGTCGCCAGTCTGGAGATAACGATCAAGCGCTCGCGAGATCGTCACCCCGATGTCAAAACAACGCCCGTTGCTGCTCATGTATCCCACACGAGTCCAGTTGCAGTAGCGGTTCATCTGATCGACGGGATCAAACCCGTTCCGGTAGATCAGGCTTGCCGCGAGACAGAGGGCCATCGACGTGTCATCCGTCCACTCCCCCGCCTGCAGCTCGAAGGGGCCGCCACCCACCATATCGGTAAGCGGCGTGAACGATCCGCGTGCAGAAAACTCCACGGTCGTACCGACGGCATCACCGCACGCCAATCCCAGGAGGCAGCCCCGATAGCGATCAAGCCTGCTCAGCGCAGTCGGGTTACCTGCTGAATTCATCTTCCGGGGCTCCTGTATTCAAGCGGCACGGAAAACTGCCGGCATCTTGCCAACACGGCGTCGACCTCGCGAATGGTTGCCGCGAGACGCTGCGCCCGGTCTCCGCGCACTTCGATCCAAGGTATGGCCTGTGCGGCCAGGACCTGCCTGAAACGCTCCGTCATCCATGGCCGCAAGGGCTCACCGTCACGCAGACCGTCGTCTTCGAAAGGCACGCCGGCATGATCAGTCAGCACGTACAGCGCCCTTGCCGGCATTGCGGCGGCGATGGCTTCAACCTGCGTACTGCGACACGCACGATACCGCTCATGCCAAATCGTCGTCGCCAGCGCATCGGTATCGCAGATCAGCACCGGGCTGCCCTGCATGGCCGCATCCTGCTCCAGCCGGTTCTGCTCATGCGCAATCGCAATGAAGTCACTCTCTTGCCACTCAATGTCGGTAGGCACACCAGCCTGTCCGCGGGCACGGGCCAGCGCGACGAGATTGGCGCTGTACTCCCGGCCAAACTCCGGCACATATCGCGTCTGGAACCAGACATCACCACGGGCCCGCAGTGCTGCGGCGATGTCACGGGCCAGCGTCGTGGTGCCTGACGACTCCGCACCGACGATGACGACACGCGCAGCAAGACCAGCACGAACCGGCGAGGGCAAATCATTCCAGTGCGCGTAGAGATCGGCACGCACAGCAGTGCCGGAGACAGGGAACAGGCTGCGCGTCTGATCCAGACAAACGTGAGCCGCCTGGAAGCGGTTTGCCAGTTCGTCGCCATAGGCCTCTGAACTGAACACCGCATCGACCGGCTCTGAAAAACCACGCTCCGCATCTGCTCTGGCAATGGCTGCAAGCATGATCGCAACATGCTCTTCCCAGACGGCCGGATCGTCGTAATCGACGCGCACATCATCCATTTCAGCCACTACACGCACGTTCAACCAGTCGCGGCAGCAATCCTGCAACCAGGCCAGACGCGCAGCCATGGGAATGCTTTCCACACTGCTCGCTAACAACGTGACTGTAACGAGCTGGCAATGCTGTGCCGCCGTACGGATGAGGTAGAGATGGCCTGCGTGAGGCGGATAGAACTTGCCAACGACGAGGCCATGCTGGTACGGGCGCCTCATGCCACCACCTCTCCTGCAGGCACGAGCTTGCGCCATGACAGCAAACCGCGGACACAGATCAGCAGGAAGACGACGTACAGGACCGCAATCAGTGGCAGCTCACGGCTCCAGTAGAGCGGAATGGAAATGAGATCGACGACGATCCACCACCACCAGCTTTCGAGCGCACGACGATTGAGCAGCCACTGCGCACAGAGGCTGAGTGCCGTGATGAGCGCATCCACAAACGGGGCACTGCCCTTCACGTGCAGCAGCACCTGCCAGAACAACACGGTCATCACCACAGCGACCGCACCGAGGCGCAGCTGCACTGCCACTGAAACCCGGAAGACAGGCGAATCCTCCCGTGCATAATGACCGTGTAGCCACTGGTACAAGCCCAGCGCGCTCATGACGATGAAAACCACCTGCAAGCAGGCATCGGCAAAGAGGCGCTGTGAGAGGAACACCAGTCCGAGGATGGCACTATTGGCGATGCCCACTGGAAAGTTCCAGACATTGGCGCGTGCCGTCAGCCAGACGCAAGCGATACCCGTAGCGAAGCCGCTGATGTCGCCCCACGACATGGGCATCCCCATGAAGGTCAGGACCGGAGTCGTCAGGAAGTCCATTGCCATCACTGACTCCCGACCTGACCCGACTGAGACGCCGGCACGTAAACGTCTTCGCGTGGCGTCATCAAAGTGTGCCAGTCATGAACGTGCTGACGCTGGGTTGATACGAGATCAGACATGTCGATGACTTCAAGCAGTTCGCTTTGTGCAAACGCCTTCAGCGTATCGCCACGCAAACCGAGTTGCACCGCGCGACGGCTCAGCTTGTCACCTGACGGTGAATGATCTGGATCCCATTGCAAGCGGACATCGGAAGCCTGCACCGCCTCCTGCCAGGCTGCACGATCCGCCATGCCGCTTGCCTCAAACGATGAAGCGACGGCCGCGTCGAGCAGCGAATCAAAGAATGTGCGACGAATGCGCAAGCCAAGAATCATCTCCTGCCCTTCCTTGGTCCCCCAGCCTGCGCGATACATCATCCACAGGAAGTTGGGCTTTATCCAGCTCATGCGCGAGAGGCTGAAGTCAGGGCCGCCGAGATAGCCGTTGGCAATGGCAAACTGGCCAATTGAAGGACGATATGCCTGGTAGACGATGATGGAATCGGTGTCGTACTGGGCAAGGATGTGCTGCCCCTCTTCGGGCCAGCGTGCTGTCTGTGTCTTGTAGTTTTCAGTTTCCAGATTCATGGGGTAGGAATATTTTTCTTGTTTTTGTTTGTGTCATGGCGAGAGAAGCCAGCTAGTTCGTCAATGCAAGAAAGTGATTGAGGATGTTGAAGTGATCCTCGAAAAAGCGATCCTCCATCCCCTTCAGCTCTGCAATGGGCGTCCAGCGCGCTTCCGCTGCATCGTCTGCACCGGCCACCTCTGGCAACTTGCCCTGTCGTAGATCGAAATGGTGCGCATGTGTGATGGTGCGCCCGCGCAGACTGCGGTCCGGGTGGTCGAACACGGCAGCGGAGCGGAATGCCCCCTCCAGCGTCGTCTCCAGCAAAGCCAATCCGGTCTCCTCACGTAGCTCACGGATGGCGCCCTGCATCACGCGCTCTCGTGATTCAAGAAAGCCGCCAGGCAGAGCCCACAAGTCCTTGCCCGGCGCGAAACCGCGCTTGACGAGCAAGACGTGATCTGCGGCGGTGACCACAGCATCGACCGTGATGAAGGGGCCCGTACCCCACTTCTTTTTCTTGCTTTCGATGGAGAGGTGTTCTGCCTGCATGTTGGCAAAGTGCGGCAAGCGCGCCCAGCCTTTCAGGTAGTGCACGACGCTGATCGGTAGCAAACCTTCGAGCAAGACCCTTGTGACGGCAGCGTCCTCGCCTTCGAAGTAGATCTGGCGCACGCTGGTCGCATCGAAGTCGCCCTGCTGTGGCATGCCGATGAATTCCCAGTCAGGAAAGCGGTTGAGGTACTGACTCGACGCATCCTTGAGGTAGCCCACGAGTGCAACACGCTGGCCCGGCTGTGTCATGCCTTCAATTGCTGACAGCACCGCCATGCTCCAGCGCGCATCGTCGTAGTAATCGCGCATCGGCACGAAACTCACGCGCGACTTCAATTCATCGTCGAGCACGGTGCCGATCATCGCGGCTCGCTCTTCCCAGGTGAAGGGATTCTTGGCATTGCGTGCTTGCAGTGACGAACCCAAGACAACAATGACACGCGGCGCAGTGGCTAGCGCCTTTTCAAGCAGGGCGGCGTGGCCCTTGTGGAATGGCTGGAAGCGACCAATCAGTACTGCCACATCGTGAGAGCTCATATCTCCGTCCCCGTTTTCAGAATTCGTATCTCGCTGCAATGGGCATCTGGCGGCCACTACCGAATGCCCGGCCACGCAAGCGCAGTATGGGTGGTGCCTGACGACGCTTGTATTCGTTGCGCGCGATCATCTGGCGAATGCGACGCACCAGCGCCTTGCCATCATCGCTGGCGGTCAGCTGTGCGTACTCCTGCCTCACCTGCTCACGCTCACCTATCCCGAGACGCTCCCCTTCGATGAGCTGCTTGAGGATGGTGTCGAGCACGGGATACGGCGGCAGGCTGTCGGTGTCCCTCTGCCCCGGCGCCAATTCAGCGGAAGGCTCCTTCTCGATGATGGCGACCGGCACGATTTCCCTGCCCGCACTGGCATTGAGATGTCGGCACAGTTCGAAGACTTCGGTCTTGTACAAATCGCCGATGAGCCCCAGCCCACCGTTTGTATCGCCATAGAGCGTGCAGTAGCCCACAGAGATTTCGCTCTTGTTGCCGGTCGTGAGCAGCAGATGACCGAAGGCGTTCGAGTACTCCATCAAGATCGTGCCGCGCACACGTGCCTGCAGATTTTCCAGCGGCAGCCCCTGCAGCGGCGTATCGAATGCCGCAGAGAAGCCGCGGCTGTACTGCTCCACCAGATCCCGGATCGGATGCTCGATCAGCTGGATGCCCAGATTGCGGCACAGGGCGACGGAATCGCTCACGCTGCCCTCCGTCGAGAATTTCGAAGGCATGGTGATGCCGACGACGTTCTCGGCGCCCAGCGCTTCCACAGCCAATGCCATCGTGAGTGCGCTATCGATACCGCCAGAGGAGCCGATCACCGCCTTGCGGAAACCGCAGCGGCGCGCATAGTCGCGCAAGCCCAGAACGATCTGGCGGCGATAGAACTCCATGACCGGCAGCCCTTCCGCGGACACGGGCTGCAACCTCTGACCGGACAGGTCACGAAAAACACCCGCTTCGAACTGCAGCGTCACGACGTCCTCGCAAAAACGCTGTGCCTCGAACACCACACCCTCTTCCGGGCTCACCGCGAATGACGCGCCGTCAAACACCAGCTGATCATGTCCGCCGACCTGATTCACATACACCAATGGAAGTTTGTGCCGGCGACTCGACGCCGCAAACAGGGCATGGCGCTGCTCGCGCTTGCCGATGTTGGACGGACTTGCGTTGATCGACACAACCACGTCAGGCGCCGCATCAGCCAGGCGGCTGAAGGGATTCACGAGGTAGTCCGTCCCGCTGTCGTTCCAGCCGTCCTCGCAGATCAGGAAGCCGATCTGCGCGTCGCCGATGCGCAGCACCTTGGCCACGTCTGGACCGGGCTCGAAGTGACGACGCTCGTCGAAGATGTCGTAGGTCGGCAACAGCTGCTTCGCGTAGCGCAAGACGATTTCGCCATTGCAGACGACCAGCAGGCTGTTGTGCAGAGGCTTGCCCGGCCCTTCGCGACGCGTCGGTGAGCCGACAACCCAGTACAGGTCAGGCGTATCCCGCGTCGCCAGCATCAGCTGAGACAAGCCGCTCTCGACGCGGTCTATGAAGCCAGCGTCGTCCAGCAGGTCGCCAGGGTGATAGCCGGTCAGTGACAGTTCAGGGAAGACGACGAGCCTTGCACCATCGGACTGTGCCTGGCGCGCAGCGCCCTGCATGAGGGTGAGATTGCCGGCCACATCGCCGGCAGTGGGATTGATTTGTGCGAGGGTGATCCGGATTGCGGTCATTGTCTGATCTTGTTCAGGCTGATTTCACGGGGTGACGAAAGACCTGGCGCAGATAGGCGAGGAAGGTTTCGTCCTCGCACAACGTCTTGCCCGGCGTATCCGACAACTTGGCTACGGGTTGCCCGTTGCACGACATGATCTTCATCACGATATTGAGCGCCTTGTGCGGCGTGTCGTTGGACAAGTCAGTGCCAATGCCGAAGCTGGTCGGGATACGTCCTGCGAAGTGACGGTACAAACCAGCGGCGCGCGGTATATCGAGCCCGTCCGAAAACACGAGCCGCTTGGTGCGTGGGTCGATGCGCAGCTTCTTGTAGTGCACCAGCGCTTTCTCACCCCACTCGGCAGGATCGCCCGAGTCATGACGCAAGCCGTCAAACAGCTTGGCAAAGTACAGATCGAAATCGTCGAGAAAGGCGTCCATCCCCACTACGTCGGTCAGTGCAGTACCCAGATCGCCTCGGTACTCCTGCACCCACCCCTCCAGTGCTGCTTTCTGGAAGTCACGCAAACGGAAACCGAAAGCCTGGTAGGCCTGCAGGTACTCGTGCGCCATCGTTCCGATAGGTGTCAAACCGTAGCGCTTGGCAAAGAGCACATTCGAAGTGCCGCGAAAGTGCTCCGGCACCTCCTCTGCAAAAGTACGTACGACCTCTTCATGCCACTCACCCGAGTAGCGACGACGCAAACCGAAGTCGAAGAAGATGAACGGAAACTCGGCATCCTGCGTCAGCGCCGCCTTGTGCTCTTTGAGATAGGCAATTTTTCCGCGCAGGCGCTCACGTGCCACCTGCTGTACCTCGGTGCCCGAAGGTAGACGCCGGAAATAAAGCTCGTTGACGATGTAGAGCACGAAGATCTCGAACCCCATCACATGCACCAGCGGGCCCTTTGCCTTGATGACCAGCCTGTCACCATCGGCACGCACCTCAATGAAGCGACGCTGGAAGCGAAAGACAGAGAGAAAATCCACGAAGTCGCTCTTCATGAAACGCAGGCTGCGCAGGTAGTCGAGTTCGTCCTGGGCAAAGGTCAATGAACAGAGTCGCTCCAGCTCTTCCTCAACTTCTTCCTTGAGCAGAGCAAGCGGGAATGCGGTCGTATTGCGACACACGAACGCATACTCGGCCTGGGCACCAGGGTGACTGTGCAGCAAAGCCTGCCACATGGTGAATTTGTAAAGATCGTTCTCCAGCAGACTGCGAACAACCGGCTCCCTGTTTGCCATGCTTATCTCCAATACCTTGTCTTGATTCCTGATCAGGCTGCATTCAGCTCTGCGATCACTTCGGCCGACGTCGCAAGACGCGCTCCCCTGCCCCGCATGTCATCGAGGAAGGCATCGTACTGCGACTCGAAGCCCGGCACGGCACTCATGCAATCGGTGACGATCAGCAGCTTGCCCACTTCTGCCGATCCAAAATTCTCGACGATGTGCTCAGTCGTGGCCTTGACACAGTGGCTAGCCGCTTCGCCGGTAATGTAGATGCGATCCGCTTGCTTCAGCCGCGCCAGAAATCCGGCGTTGAGTTGCGTATCGGCATCGTCCGGATCCGGCACTTCGGCCTTGATGGCGCTGTAGTGCTCGGTCCAGGGGTTCGTGCCCTTCACAACCTTGCTGACGATTCCCAGTCGGGCCTCTTCCCAGGCGTTGTAGGCCATCCGCACATCGTCATGAACGTTGTGGCCCCAGGTGCCGATTTCACAATGCACCGGCCACACCATGTGGGTGTAACGCCCAGCCTTCTCCAACGCGTCGAGATAGTCCAGCACACGCGGCAATGCGTCGGCCTGCTTCGGAACGTATGTGCCCGCACGAACATCACTCGCCGCAATGGCGGTAAAAGGCGACACTGGCGAGCCGTCACCACCCATCCAGAAGGTCGGATGAGCGATATCCAGGTGCTGGTGAGAGTCCAGTGTCACGGAAATGTCGGTGAGCGCAGCACCGGCCTGCCGAATCAGTGCCGCGACACGCAGCATGTCAGCATGTGCGCCGGCAACGGGCAGCGCTGGCCGGGTCTTGTCTCCGGCACGATCAGGGCAGTAATTATCGGGCAGATCACAGAAATCGTTTTGCGGATCGATGATCACGAGATGGTTCTTGATCTTGTTCATGGCTTCCTCTTCGATTCGAGAGCAAGGACAGCTCGTCCTTGGTTGTTAGTATATGTTTGCATCTAACATTGTGTTAGATGTTTTTATATACAGCAATTAGCAGGATCTACTTCGTTGAGATAGCATACTAACAGTCCGTCCCCGCCATCCGCCCTGACCACGCATGCCCGCCATTATCTGCACTGTCGATGTCGTTCTGCTGACCCTGGAAGGCAACGCTTTGAAAGTGGCGCTTTTCCAGCGCGACAAGGAACCCTTCAAGAACACACTGGCGCTACCCGGCGGGTTCATCCACGAACAGGAAGACCAGGACGCGCAAGACGCTGCAGCGCGCATGTTGCGGGATAAAACTGGCATCGCCAGCCCCTATCTTGAGCAACTCGCCTGCTTCTCAGGTCGGGGACGGGATCCGCGCGGCTGGTCGGTATCAATCGCTTACTACGCCCTGGTTCCGGCGATAGCGCTGACCGGTATCGGTGCGAGCGGCGGCATCCTGACACCGGTAGAACGTGTGAAGGGACTACCCTTTGACCATGCCGATATCGTACGCATGGCTGTCGAGCGGGTGAGGGCAAAGAGCACGTATTCGTCCCTGCCCGTTCATCTTTGTGGTGAGCAATTCACCCTGCCGCAGTTGCAAGCGGTATACGAGACGATCCTTGGCGAGCCCATCAACAAGGTCAGCTTTCGCCGCAAGATGGAGGAGCTCGACATTCTGGAGCCGATTGCCGGCGCCATGGAAAGTGGCAAGGCCCATCGCCCCGCCCAGCTCTACCAGCTCAAGCGGCAGTTCTTGAGGCAGCTCTCATTGACAGATCGCGGCTTGAACTCAGGCAGCACCTGAATGCCTGCCTGACAACCCCGAAAAAGAAGGAGACCGAAGTCTCCTTTCAAGACCTCGCTCACTGAAAACAGGAACAAGGCAGCAGACGATGCGCGACCTGCGCGCTTAGAACCGGAGCAAGGGACGCTGCGCCATGACTGGAGCCTGCCATCCAGTGAGCGCTCCCTGGTAGGCGGTGGCGGACTGGCCATCGCAACGACGGATGATCCAGAAGTTGCCGGTATCGCGATGAATGCGCGCCTGATAATCGCAGGCGCTGAGGACGCCGCTGCCGCGCGGAATGAGATAGGAATCGGTGCGCCACACCCCCCTGTCCATACTGTGCTGTGGCGAGACGCGCTGCAGCGTGAATTGTTGTAGCAAGTCTTGTTCGATGACCATATCGAGAATGTGGTCCTGCTCCAGCAAAGGCAGCAGCGCGGCGATGCTGTCTGGCATGCGTTGCTGGCTCTTGAGTGCCGAACCGGGCTCCCAACTGGCTTCAAGGCTGGCGCGTGTCGTGGCCAACGCGGACGATGCGTCGAGCACCGTGACACTGAGACGGTAGTAGCCGGGCTGAAGCTCCACAGCGCCCATGCGCAGAACGATGTGATTCTTGTCACCGGATGTCGCGCGCCAGGGTTTGACTGTCTGGTCCGTCAAGCTATGTTCGCCCGCAGCATCCACCGCGTCGATGCGGAACCGCAAGCTGATCATCGAGGGCTTCGATGCAGGCACCGAGGCCGCGCGCATAACCGGCATGTGCCGGCCCAACGCAGGAATTGCCTCATGCGCAGCACTATATGCCGCCGTGCCGGGACTGATGCTGATGCGAAGACTGAAATTGCAGACTCGGAGAGACACGACGAACAACGCCCGCTCAAGTGCTGCACCGGCTTCGAACCTCTCGAACACCTGCGCGCGCAGCGGCTTGGACTCCGGCGGGCTGAGCCACAGACTGACGGCAAGCAGCGCCATGATCTGCAGGCCCATCCAGAAAAAGATCGTTAGCGAGAACCCGCGCGAAGTATTCAATGCTGCGGCGATTGAAGCTTTTGCGGATCGTGTCAGACGCAAAAGTCGGCGTGAAAGACTGGGCATGCGTAGCGCCACTCCGCTCAGGCTGTCGCCGTAACGAGCAGGCGTCGCCCGAATACTGATTGACGTGACCCGGCCTGGCGCCAGAAGGCACGCTGCACCGGCGACGTCGCGCGACGATACTTGTGACGACAATAGAGTGCCTGTGGCAAACCGAACAGCCACTCGAAGAGATGTTTGGGCTTTCGCTCAGGCATGCCGTGCAGGCGGATATTTCTGAAACCCGCGAGATGCAGGTACAGGTATAGCTGCGGGAATGACCACGGCATGATATGCATGTGATCACCACTCTGCACGCGCCCGACCAGGCACGGAAAGCTGGGAAAGAAGCCACGCAACAGGTACTGCAGGCGTGCAGCGGGATGCCAGGTATTGGGGGTGCTGACGACGAGCATGCCACCCGGCACCAGATGACGACGGGCGGTGCGGAGGAACAGCTCGGGGTTGCCGAAATGCTCAATGCCTTCGCAACTGACGATGGCCTCATAGCGGCCCAAGGACTCGGGCAGGCCGTCATCGAGATTGTGACGCGTGAAACTGCGATAGCCCGCAGGTCGCTCGGCATACAGGTCGATGCCGTCGAGGACGCAACAGTCGTCCAGCTCCGGTCTCAGCCACCCCTCTCCGCTCGGCACGTCAAGCACGTTACGCGGCGAGAGCTCACGTAAAAGATTTGCCACCACGGGTTGATAGCTACGCTTCCAGGGCGCGTCCTTGCGCCGTGCCAATTGCTCTCGCGGTCGGACCAGCTGCTCCCACTGCTGGATGCGACCAAGAACAGCGTTCATGGTGATGCTGAACACTTCGGTCTCCTCGTCATGTACGTACGCCTGGAGGCGTATCTGTTTAATTGAAGCGATACGGCTCGTCATGCAATCCATTCAGCAGGCACGATGGCCGCAACGACACTCTTGCGTACCGGGCCGACATCACCCGGTACGCCGGTGCCTTTTGTTGCTACCTCTCTCCAGTTCATGAGCGCTCCAGGGCCGCGACAGCATTGCGTGAGCAGCGAGGGAAAGACCAGTTGCGCAGTGAGACCAACCAGCGCGGAAAGGGGGACACCCGCGCGGTGGGGATGGACGCCTCGTCGCCGTCATCGAGCTTCGGCGCGTACCCCGCTTCAGGCGAGGCGGGGCTGGCTGGTCCGGGGCCGGCAGCGCCGGTACTCTCGATGAGGATCACAGGGATACTGCGTTGCGCGCGCAGCAGACGATCCAGGCAACCACTGGACATGGCGCCAAGAATGAATGCAGGCTTTGCCGCAGACACCACGATCTCCTGGCAGTTGAGCTGCTCAGCGACGTCGAGGATGGTGAACACCCGTTCACCACTGCGGATCAGCAGGCAACACGGGACGTCAGCGGCCAGCACGCGCGCAACTGCGGCCTGCAAGGTGATGCTGGAAAGGTCGCAAGCATTCACCGCGATCGAGCTACCGGAGCTCGCCAGCGCCCCGGAGGTTTCCGGCTCGATGCTCAACAAGGTGATGCGGACGGTGATGTGGCGTTCGGCCAGCAAGCGGGCGTAGCGCACTGCGCTGTCGACCTCTTCCAGCGATGCGATAGGTACGAGCAGGTGGCGCATGGGTATGAGGCAGCTCCCCCGAGCAGCTGACTCACGACCATTGACTGCGTCGATGGAGGCTTCAATACGGAGGGTCTGTATCGGATCGGTCATCACAGGGCCTGTTGGAATGCGGCGCGGCGGCTAGCTCAACGCTGCACTGATCCTACGGAAGACAGGCCGACTGCAAAATTCGCGGCCTCCCTTAAGTTGGTCCCAGCCACCACTTCAGCCGGTGTTCGAACACAAGTCATTGATCGCAGGGCTGTTTGCCGATCCGACGAACAGAACTAAGCACCTCCCGTACGTGCGTTCCGGGTTGGCAGCCAGACAGACATCCCGCACCATTCGCTCATGCACGCATTTTCCCGCCGCCACCTGCCGTCGCTGCTCTTTGTCGCAACCTATGTTGCGCTGGATCGCCTGAGCTATATCGAACCGCTGTTCGGCCTCAACATCACCCCCTGGAATCCGGCACCTGCGCTGGGCATCGTGTTCTGGCTGCATCGCGGCGGCAGCATCGCCCCCTTCTGGTTCCTGGCGCTGATGCTCAGCGAGTGGGTGACACGCGGGCTACCGGAAGGCTGGATCGTGACTATCGCTTTGTCATGCTGGCTGGTTGCCGGCTACGGCGCGATGGGAACGGCTCTGCGACGTTTCTGCAACATTGCTCTGTTCAATAACCGGCGTGACTTGCTGGTATGGCTGGGCGTCATCGTCGTTGGTTCGACATTCAACAGCCTTGGCTATCTGCTGTTTCTTGACCTGACCGGCTTGATTCCGGACGGAGAATGGCTGTCGGCTCTCGCCAAATTCCTTGTCGGCGATCTGGTCGGTCTGATTGTTGCGATGCCCATCATCTGGACACTGTCAAGTCGGGAGGGCCGCCAACGCATACGCGACACACTGCTGCAATGGGAAGCATTGGGGTACGGCTTGCTGTCGGTGCTGATGCTGATTCTGGTTTTCCTGCCGCCGTTTCACCCCAAATCCAGTCACTTTTACTTCCTGTTCCCGCCGCTGGTGTGGGCTGCTGCGCGGCACGGATTCATCGGCGCTATCAGCGCGGCGACGCTGATGCAGGTTGGCGTGATCATTGGCGCCGAGTGGGGACGCAGCGGCGTGCATTCGGTAATCGAGTTCCAGCTGCTGGACGCAGCACTGGCGCTGGTTGGCTTCTTTCTAGGCATGGTGGTAGATGAACTGCGCCGTGCGGAAGAGGACATGAAACGCTCGCTGCGTCTCGCCGCTGCTGGCGACATGGCCACAGCGCTGGCACACGAGCTGAACCAGCCCATCACCGCAATCGCCGCTTACGGTAAGGCTTGCGAGTATCTGCTCGACAATGGTCAGACAGGCGAACTGCTACAAGATACGATTCGTCGCCTCGCCGCGGAATCGACCCGCGCTGCCGAAGTGGTGCGACGGCTCAAGGAGTTTTTCCGGGCTGGCACGCTGAAGCTGGAGATCGTTGAGGTTGACGAAATGTTGAAGGAAGCCATCGAACCTTTCGAAGCAAAACTGGCAGCGCAAGGAATACAGATGGTGCTTGATGTGCCGGACGCTGCCATCGCACAGATCGACCGCATGCAGATCGGCTTCGTTCTGCGCAATCTGATCGCCAACGCGAGCGATGCCATCTCATCGCAGCAAGGCATACGCGGTTTGATCGAGGTGACAGCGCGGGTGCTGGCCGGTGGCCGGCTACGCATCACCGTACGTGACAACGGGCCGGGGGTATCGGCCTCCATTGCAGGCAAACTCTTCGAGCCTTTCGTATCATCAAAGTCTAGCGGTCTGGGCCTGGGACTGGTCATCAGTAAGGCCATTGTCGAAACTCATGGCGGCAAACTGTGGGCCGAGATAGGGAAACAAGGCGTATTCACGTTCGAACTGCCATTCACGGAGAAAACCGCGCATGTCACCGCATGAGTTGACTGTTTTCATCGTCGACGACGATCCCTCGGTACGCGACGCACTGAGTCTGCTGCTTGCAGTGCGCGGTTATCGCACAGCGGTTTTTGCCAGCGCAGAAGGCTTTCTGCAGGCCTGGAAATCGAGCTGGACCGGCTGCCTGCTGATCGACCTGCGTATGCCAGGCATGGATGGCTTGGCCTTGCAAACACACCTCAACGAACTGGAGTGCCTGTTACCCATCATTGTCATCACGGGGCACGGTGATGCCAGCGTCGCGCGTCAAGCATTCAAAGCGAATGCCCATGACTTCTTCGAGAAGCCCATTGACGACGAGGCCCTGATTGCAGCTATCAACGAAGCCTTTGCGCGTGAGACCAAGCACCGTAACGCGCTGTCAGAAAGAGCGCGTAGCCAACAGGAACTGGGCAAGCTGACGCCACGCGAACGTGAGGTCATGCAGCACGTAGTGAGTGGCCGGCACAACCGCGAGATTGCTGAGAAGCTCGACATCAGCGTACGAACTGTCGAGGTCCATAAGACGCGTTTGATGAGCAAGCTGGGAATCAGCAATGTAGTGGACCTCGTGAAGATCAGCATGAGCAGTAAGGATCAGGGAGCCTGATATAACAGTCCGATTGCTCGACTCCGCCATCCATTCGCTGACATCCATCTTCAACCACGATGCGCCAGATCACCATAGTCCGCCATGGCCAGACCGCCAGCAACGCGGCAAAACTCCTGCAGGGCCGCCGCGACATTGCGCTAAGTGAACTCGGCTCACTGCAGGCAAACGCGCTGGCAGAAGCCTTGCGCGACAACATATTCGATCAGGTTATCAGTAGTCCCTTGCAACGTGCGCTCTGCACCGCAAATGCGATTGCCCGGAACAGGATCGTGTCCGTAGAGATCGATCAACGCCTGCAGGAACGATCATTCGGACTCTTTGAAGACCAACTCGTGCAGGTCTATCAGGACGCCCTGGCCGCCAGCGGTGAGCTGCGCTGGGTCTATCGCCCGCCCGGTGGAGAAACGATTGGCGACGTCTGGCAACGCTGCGCGAACTTTCTCGCCGACCTGCACGCACGCCCTTTTCGTAGCGTGTTGATCGCCGCACACGAAGGCATCAACCGCGCACTTGCGCTGCAACTCCTGCACCGCCCAGTATCAGAGTGGACGAGCTTCAAGCAGGAGAACTGCTGTATAAACCGTTTCCACTTCGACGAAGATGGTCACCTCAAGGAATACAGTCTGAACGATACCGGCCATCTCGCCACATTGAGGTGACCTTCCACAGACCTCAGCAAACGCTGGCGTCAGGCAACGACATCCGGCCCGCCATGCCACGCGACGAGACGCACTGCACGTAACGTGTCGTCTTCCCGGATCCTGCCGAGACCCATGAAGTGCTGCCCATAGACGCGAACCTCACCGTGTGGGACGCCTCCTTGCTCCATGCGCACCGGATTACCGTGCGAGAAACGCTGCTCCATTTCACCCATAAGCTGCACTACGGGTAAATGCGCCAGCAGACTGTCCGGAGGCAAGAGGCGTGTCTCACGTAGCGGCTCATCGAGCGCTTCCAGCTCGGCAAGGCTGATCGCATGCTCCAGCATCAGGTCGCCGGTTGCAATGCGACGCAAGGCAACAAGATGCGCCCCGCAACCAAGCGTATTGCCGATGTCTTCAGCCAGCGTGCGAATGTAGGTGCCCTTGCTGCACCGAACCCGGATCGTTACATCAGGCAAGGCGACAGATTCCACCTCCAGTTCGAAGATGGTGATGCGGCGCGATTTGCGCTCGATTTCAATACCTTGTCGCGCGTAGTCGTAGAGCGCTTTTCCTTCATGCTTGAGCGCCGAATACATCGGCGGCACCTGCTCGATCTCACCCAGAAAACTCGCGGCGGCAGCACGCACATCGGCTTCGCAGCACGACACATCGCGCTCGACAATCACTTCGCCTTCACGATCCCCCGTCGTGGTCGTACTCCCCAGACGCAAGGTGGCGCGATAGGTTTTGTCTGCATCAAGCAGCATGTGCGAGAACTTGGTCGCTTCGCCGAACAACACCGGCAGCAGGCCTGTTGCCATGGGATCCAGCGTACCCGTGTGGCCTGCTTTGGCCGCAGAGCAGGCACGACGTGCTTTCTGCAAGGCTGTGTTGGAAGTCATACCATCCGGTTTGTCGAGCAGCAGCACACCATGCACCTGCCGCCAGACTTTGCGCGGTCGCTGCTCGTTCATACCGACTTGTCGTCCTCTGCAGCGTTGCCAGCCTCATCATCTGCTGGTGCGGTGTCTTCCATTGCCTTGTCGATGATGGCCGAAAGACGCGTGCCCTCCTCGATGGAGTTATCGTAGTGAAAGTGCAACTCAGGCGTAGTGTGGATGCGCACCCGACGACCGAGTTCACGGCGCAGGAACGCACTGGCACTGCGCAGCCCCCTGATTGCCTCGTCTGCCGCATCCTTACCCTTGAACGAAGAGAAGAAGACCTTGGCATGCGCGTAGTCCGGCGTGATCTCGACGTCGGTGATGGTAATGAAACCAACGCGAGGGTCCTTCACTTCGAGACGGATGAGTTCGGCCAGCTCGCGCTTGATCTGTTCGACAACGCGCGAGCTGCGGGAATAGTCTTTTGGCATGTCAGTGCCCTTTCTGCAGTTCAAAACAACAACGGGCCACACGGCCCGTTGTCATCACATCAAAACGTCGATGCTGCTTACAGCGTACGTGCAACTTCCTGGATTTCGTACACTTCCAGCTGGTCTCCTTCAGCGATGTCGTTGAAGCCCTTGATCGACAGACCGCACTCGAAGTTCGACTTCACTTCCTTCACGTCGTCCTTGAAGCGCTTCAGCGAGTCCAGTTCGCCATCGTGGATGACCACGTTACTGCGCAGAACACGGACACGCGAATTGCGCTTGACGACGCCTTCCAGCACGTAACAACCCGCGATGGTGCCGATCTTCGAGATAACGAAGACCTGACGGATCTCGACCATCCCCGTGACCTGCTCACGCTTCTCAGGCGCCAGCATGCCCGACAGCGCAGCCTTCACCTCATCGACAGCGTCATAGATGATGTTGTAGTAGCGAATGTCGACACCGTAGTTCTCGGCCAGCTTGCGCGCACCGGCATCAGCACGGATGTTGAAACCAACGATGACGGCCTTGGAGGCCTGTGCAAGGTTGACGTCCGACTCGGAAATCGCGCCCACCGCACCGTGGATGACCTGCACGCGAACCTCTTCGTTGGAGAGCTTGGTAAGCGCAGCCACCAAAGCTTCCTGCGAACCCTGCACGTCGGCCTTGACGATGAGGGGCAGCGTCTTGACTTCGCCTTCCTTCATCTGGTCCATCAACGATTCGAGCTTGGCAGCTTGCTGCTTGGCGAGTTTGACGTCGCGGAACTTGCCTTGGCGGAACAGGGCGATTTCGCGCGCACGGCGCTCATCGGCCAATGCCATGACCTCGTCACCGGCAGCGGGGACGTCGGACAAGCCAAGAATCTCGACCGGAATCGAAGGGCCGGCCTCGTTGATGTTCTTGCCATTCTCGTCGAGCATGGCGCGGATTCGACCGAAGGTCGCACCAGCGAGGATCACGTCACCGCGACGCAAGGTCCCGCTCTGCACCAGCATGGTTGCCACCGCACCGCGCCCCTTGTCCAGACGCGCTTCGATGATGAGGCCCTTTGCGGGTGCCTCCTTGGGAGCCGTGAGCTGCAGCACTTCTGCTTGCAACAGGATGCCTTCCAGCAGCTCATCAATCCCCTTGCCGGTCTTGGCCGACACGGGCATGAACATGGCATCGCCACCGTACTCTTCCGGCACAACGCCTTCGGCAACAAGCTCCTGCTTGACGCGCTCGGGGTTGGCTTCGGGTTTGTCGATCTTGTTGACCGCCACAACGATAGGCACGCCTGCGGCCTTCGCGTGGTGGATGGCTTCCTTGGTCTGTGGCATCACACCGTCGTCCGCTGCAACAACCAGCACGACGATGTCGGTTGCCTTGGCACCACGAGCACGCATTGCCGTAAAGGCTTCGTGACCCGGGGTGTCGAGGAAGCTGATCATGCCCTTGGCCGTCTCGACGTGATATGCACCGATGTGCTGCGTAATGCCACCAGCTTCACCTGCAGCCACCTTGGCGCGACGGATGTAGTCAAGCAGCGAGGTCTTGCCGTGGTCGACGTGACCCATGACGGTCACAACCGGAGCACGCGGCTCCAGCGCGAAGTCCTTCTGCTCGTCGCCTTCGTCCAGGAATGCTTCCGGATCATCAAGCTTGGCCGCAATCGCGGTGTGACCCAACTCTTCCACAACGATCATCGCGGTTTCCTGGTCAAGCACCTGGTTGATGGTGACCATCTGGCCCAGCATCATCATCTTCTTGATGACTTCGGTGGCCTTGACCGACATCTTGTGTGCAAGATCGGAAACGGTGATCGTCTCGGGCACGTGCACTTCGCGCACCACCGGCTCAGTCGGGGCGTTGAAGCTCGGTTGCTGATCTTGGTGCTTGTGGCGGCCGCCGCCCTTGGCACCACGCCAGCCCGTACCCGTGCCGGTGTCGCCACGCGTCTTGATCGTGCGACGCTTGTTGGCCTCTTCGACCTTGGCGTTGCGATCTGGCTGAGCGGCCTTCTTGGGCTTTTCGTCCGTCTTGTTGGGTTTGTGCAGTGTGCCGGTCTTGCCTTCTGGCTTGGCTGCTGCAGCGGCCTTCGCTTGCTCCGCCTGTTTGCGTTGCGCTTCTTCCGCAGCACGGCGCGCTTCTTCAGCAAGCTTGCGCGCAGCTTCTCGCTGCTTCTTCTCTTCGAATTCTGCCGCCTGACGAGCAAGCAGCTCGGAGTGACGCCTGTCAGAGAGCTGACGCGCCGTCAGCTTCTCTTCACGTACCGGCTCAGGCGCTGCCGCCACGGGCAACTCCACAACCGGTTCAGGTTCTGGCTCGGGCACTACTTCGGCGACCACCACCGGCTCCGGTTCGGGCGCAGGCGGAGGGGCCACTTCAACGACCGGTTCTGGAATCGGCGCGGGCGCCTCGACAATCGGCTCCGGCGCAGCAACAACCGGTTCCGGTACGGGCTCGGCAGCGAGATCGGACTCGTCGCGCTTGATGAAAACACGCTTCTTGCGAACCTCGACGTTAACGGTGCGGGCCTTCCCGGTCGAATCGACTGCCTTGATCTCGCTGGTCTGCTTGCGCGTCAGCGTGATCTTCGCCTTGGGTTCGGTTTCGCCATGGGAACGGCGCAGATAATCGAGCAGACGCGTCTTGTCCTGCTCGCTGACGCTGTCGCTCGGCGCGCCCTTGCTTACGCCCGCTTTCTGGAACTGCTCAAGCAGCGCAGACGCGGGCATTTTCAGTTCCGTGGCGAAATCCGCCACGCTCATGTCAGCCATCGTACTCTTACTCCCCCGCTTGCTCGAACCAGTGCGCGCGCGCCTTGGTAATCAGATCCTTGGCACGGGCATCTTCGAGCCCTGCCATTTCAACCAGCTCGTCAACCGCGAGGTCGGCGAGATCATCCCGTGTCTTGATGCCCTGTGCAGCCAGCTTGGCCGCGAGGGTCTTGTCCATGCCCTCAAGCACCAGCAGCGCTTCTTCCACGCCTTCCAGTTGCTCTTCATTGACGATGGCTTCCGTCAGCAGCACGTTACGCGCACGCTGACGCAACTCGTTGACCGTGTCTTCATCGAACGCTTCGATTTCCAGCATCTCGGCGATGGGCACGTAGGCAATTTCCTCCAGCGACGAGAAGCCTTCCTCGATGAGGATGTCGGCGACCTCTTCGTCGACGTCCAGCTTTTCGCAGAACAGGCTGCGCAGGCGACCCTGTTCCTGCTCGCTGCGTTCCGCGGCTGCGCTCTCGGTCATCAGATTGATGTTCCAACCGGTCAGTTCGGACGCCAGCTTGACGTTCTGACCGCCACGACCGATGGCCATGGCGAGGTTACCTTCATCGACCACCACGTCCATGGTGTGCGTCTCTTCATCCACGACAATAGAGCTCACTTCGGCAGGAGCGAGAGCACCAATCACGAACTGTGCGGCATCAGCGGACCACAGCACGATGTCGACGTTCTCACCCCCCAGCTCGTTACGCACTGCGGTAACGCGGGAACCGCGCAGACCGACGCAAGTCCCAATTGGATCAATGCGTGCATCATTGGCTTTCACCGCAATCTTGGCGCGCAGACCAGGGTCGCGAGCCGCCGCCTTGATTTCCAGCAGGCCATCTTCGATTTCCGGCACTTCGAGTTCGAAGAGCTTGGAGATGAAATCGGGTGCGCTGCGCGACAGGATCAGTTGCGGACCACGAGCGTTGCGATCAATGCGCAGCAGGTAGGCGCGCACGCGGTCACCGACCCGCAGGTTCTCCTTGGGGATCTGCTGGTCACGCGGCAAGACAGCTTCGAGGCGGCCGGCTTCGATGATGGCGTTGCCACGTTCGATGCGCTTGACCGAGCCCGTCACTAGGTGTTCGCCACGCTCCAGGAAGTCGTTGAGGATCTGCTCGCGCTCGGCGTCGCGGATCTTCTGCAGGATGACCTGCTTGGCAGCCTGGGCACCGATACGACCGAAATCGATGGGCTCCAGTGGTTCTTCGATGAAATCGCCGATCTGGATTTCCGGATCTTCTTCACGCGCATCTATGATGCCCATCTGTGCTTCGTCATTCTCGACTTCAGCATCCAGCATCACGACCCAACGACGGAACGACTCATATTCGCCTGTTTCGCGGTTGATCGACACGCGCACATCGGCGTCGTCATGGATACGCTTCTTGGTGGCGGAGGCCAAAGCCATTTCCAGCGCGATGAACACGGTCTCTTTGGCCACGTTCTTTTCACGCGACAACGCATCCACAAGCAGCAGCACTTCGCGGCTCATTGCTTAATCCTCTCTCGCAGGCACTGAATCAACAAAGTTCAATCAAACTTGGGCACCAGACGCGCCTTCTCGATATCCACGAGATCAAACGCCTGTTCCCCTTTTTCGGTTTTCACGACGACCTTGCCATCGCGCACGCCCAGCAGCTCGCCGGCAAAATTGCGCTGGTTGGCAATCGGCAAGCGGATGCGGACCTGCACGTCCTGACCTGCAAAGCGCTCGAAATCTCCCGCCTTCTTGAGCGGACGATCGAGGCCGGGCGATGAAATCTCGAGGCGATCGTAATCGATGCCCTCAACTTCAAATACACGCTGCAGGTGATGACTTACCGTCGCGCAGTCATCCACCGTAATGCCACGTTCGATATCGATAAACACGCGCAGCAGCCTCGCCTTGGGCGACATTTCCAGGTCAACCAGTTCGAAACCGAGACCGCTCACGGCCTCATCCACAACGCGAAAAAGATCCATCGACACCGAACCCGCACCGACTCGCCTTCACGAATCGACGACACAAATAAAAAATGGGCGAAACGCCCATCCCCGGATCAAACTACGACCCATGCAACCGGAAAGACTCGCCAGCACCGGTTTCAACCGCTGGCAAACCGCGCCAGCTCAAGCTGAAAGTGCCGAGCGAAACAACCGCCAGACTATAGCATGCTGCCCTGCCGCAGTAAATGCGACGAACAGAACAATTAGCGGGAACGGGGCCGCTCAAGGCTGGAAGCCGGGCGATCTCACCCTGCTCCCGCCTGCCGCGCCGCGCGCCGCCCCCGACGGCTCAGATCTCGCCCGCAGGCGCTGGCGCCTTCGGCTTGCGGCGATTGCCGCCACGCCGACGATTGCCCCGGCGCTGCCCGGCTGGTTTGCCAGCTTCGCCCGGAGCAACAGCAGGCGCCCCCTCCTGGGTTGGCAAGCTAGCCAGATCGACTCCTGGTGCGATCTGCTGTGCCGCCTGGCGCGGCCCCGGCGCTTTGCCGCCACGACGGTTACGACTACGACGAGACGGACTACCCGCGCCGGGCTTGCTGGCGCGGGCGCCTTCCTTGCCAACCAACGCCTTGACCATCTCGGGCACCATGTCTTCGAACATGCCGCGCTTGAGGCGCGGCGGCAAGGCCACCGGGCCGTAGCGCACGCGCATGAGGCGGCTGACCGTCAGGCCCAGCGCTTCGAACATGCGGCGCACTTCACGGTTACGCCCTTCGGAAATGGAAACGCGATACCACTTGTTGGCACCTTCGCCACCGTCTTCGCGGACCATGTTGAACTTGGCGGGGCCATCTTCGAGCTCGATACCCGTGGTCAGCGTCTTGCGCTGCTCTTCGTTCAGCTCGCCAAGAATACGCACAGCGTATTCGCGATCGAAGTTGTAGCGCGGGTGCATCAGCTTGTTGGCCAGGTCACCGTTGTCCGTGAACAGCAGCAGGCCGCTGGTATTGAAGTCGAGGCGACCTATCGCGATCCAGCGGCCGCGACGCAACGTCGGCAAACGATCGAACACACTGGGACGACCTTCAGGGTCGTCCTTCGAGACGATCTCGCCGTCAGGCTTGTGATAGATCAGCACGCGCGGGGCGCGCTCGGCAAAGCGCACGTTGATGAGCTTGCCATTGACTTTGACGCGGTCGCCCTGAGAGATCTTCTGGCCGAGGAAACTGGGCAGGCCGTTGACGCTTACACGGCCCGCAACGATCCACTCCTCGACTTCGCGGCGCGATGCATACCCGGCTGCAGCCAGCACCTTCTGAATGCGCTCACCGTCTTCCAGCAACTCACCTGAAGCCTTGCCGCGCCCACCAGGACGCCCACCACGGCGTTCGCCGCCGCCCAGTTCAGGCTTGGCATTGGCGTGCAGATTGCCGCCCTTACGACCGAGGAAGGCCAGCTGGCTATCGTCTTCGTGCTCGTCATGCTCTTCGTCGTCATAGGCGCGCTCGCCGCCATACGCCGGGAAGTCATCATCGTCGTAATCGGGACCGGAGTAGTCCGGCACGGGGGCCGGAGCAACTTCTGCGACGTTGCCATTGCGTCGATTACGACGCGGCGATGCGCCTTCCGGCACGGCACTGGCAGCCCCGTCAGCTGCCTTCCGGGGGCTCCGGCGCGTCGGGCGACGCGTGTTCTGCGGGTTCGACAAGATCGAGAACTCCTTCGATGTCGGAAAGGGAAGACAAAGGCGGCAGCTCAGTCAGGCTGCGCAGGCCGAGGTCGTCCAAAAACTTGCGGGTAGTTGCGTAGAGGGCCGGGCGTCCCGGCGTATCGCGGTGACCAATGGTGTCGATCCAACCGCGCGTTTCGAGCAACTTGATGATGTTTGCTGAAACGGCCACGCCGCGAATTTCTTCAATATCGCCACGCGTGACTGGCTGACGATACACGATGATGGCCAAGGTTTCCAGTACTGCACGTGAATATCGGGGCGCCCGCGTCTGCCTTAGCCGCTCCAGGTAAGGCTGCAGGGCTTCACGGGTCTGAAAGCGCCAGCCCGAAGCCAGGCGCTTGAGTTCTACCGAACGCCCCTGCCAGCTCTGCTGCAGCTCGGCAAGCAAGCGGCCAATCAGTTCAGCCCCGAGATCCGGCTCGAACAGGCGGCGCAGATCGGTATTGGACAACGGCTCGTCGGCGGACAGCAAGGCGGCTTCAAGCACCTGCAAGGCCAGCGCGACGTCGGTCGTAGCCGCCTCCCCCGGAGACGGCGCCTCAATCTCGCTCTCCGCTATTCCTTCAGGCTGCGAGGGGTTCGGGCTCGGTTCCATGTTCGGGCAGGCGGACGTAAAGCATTTCCATCGGGGCGTTCTGCGTAATCTGTACCAGTCGCTCCTTGACAAGCTCCAGCACCGCCAGAAACCCGACGATGAGACTGGAGATACCGTGGCTCATGTCGAACAGGGCGGTGAATTCGACGTAGTCGTTACCCTGCAGGCGGCGCAGGATCTCGGTCATGTACTCACGTACGGACAAGGTTTCGCGGCCGATGTGGTGATGCGAATTAAGGCGCGCACGCTGCAACAAGCCCAGCCATGCACTCTGAAGATCGGCGAGGTTTACGTCCGGCATTCGCTCCACTGCAGCGATTGCAATCTGCACCGCCGTCCACTCGTAATCCCGCTCGACCCGCGGCAAGGTATCAAGCACCTGCGAAGCACGCTTGATCTGCTCGTACTCAACAAGCCGGCGCACCAGCTCGGCGCGCGGATCTTCTTCCACCGTCTCGTCTTCGCGAGGCGGCTTGGGCAGCAACATGCGCGACTTGATGTCGAGCAGCATCGCCGCCATCAATAGATACTCTCCCGCCAGCTCGAGGTTGGAGGCACGCATCGCATCGATGTACTCGAGATACTGTGCCGTCAGCGGCGCCATCGGAATATCGAGGATGTCGAGATTCGCGCGCCGCACGAGGTAGAGCAACAGGTCGAGCGGCCCTTCAAAGGTTTCGAGAAAAACCTCCAACGCGTCGGGCGGAATGTAGAGATCCTGCGGCAGCGCCATCAGCGGCTCGCCGTGGATCTTCGCGTGAAAGCGCAGATCCAGGGCGGGAGTTGCTGTGTCAGCCATGCCACTCACTTGTCCGCAGCGCCTCAGCTGTAAGCCAGCCCCATCGCCGCACGCACATCCTGCATGGTCTGCTCGGCGACGACGCGCGCGCGTTCGTTGCCGTGCTCGACGACCTCGCGCACGCGCTTGGGGTTGGCCACATATTGCAAGGCGCGTTCGTGCATCGGCGCCTGCTCGGCAAGCATGGCGTCGATGACAGGCTGCTTGCATTCGAGGCAGCCGATGCCGGCGGAGCGGCAACCGGCCTGCACCCATTCGCGCGTTTCGGGCGTGGAATAGACCTGGTGGAACTGCCACACCGGGCAACGCTCAGGCTCGCCCGGGTCGGTGCGGCGCACGCGCTGCGTGTCGGTCGGCATGGTCTTGATCTTCCTGGTCAGCGCCTCGGGCTCTTCACGCATCATGATGGTGTTGCCGTAGGACTTGGACATCTTCTGGCCGTCCAGACCCACCACGCGTGAAGCTTCGGTCAGCAGCGCGCCCGGCTCGGTGAGGATGCGCTTGCTGCTGCCGTCGATGTAGCCGAGAAGGCGTTCGCGGTCCGCATTCGACAGGCTCGCCGAATCGGAAACGAGGGCACGGCCCTGCTCCAGAGCAGCCTTGTCACCGTCCTGCTGGTAACGCGTGCGCAAATCAAAGAATTGCTTGTCGCGCTTGCCGCCGAGCTTCTTGGCGGCGGCCCTGGCCTTCTCTTCAAAGTCCGGCTCGCGGCCAAAGATGTGGTTGAAGCGGCGCGCCACTTCGCGCGTCAGCTCGATGTGGGGCACCTGGTCTTCGCCGACCGGCACGTGGTTGGCCTGGTAGAGCAGGATGTCGGCACTCTGCAGCAACGGATAACCGAGGAAACCATAGGTCGCGAGGTCCTTGCCCGACAGCTTCTCCTGCTGGTCCTTGTAGGTCGGCACACGCTCCAGCCAGCCCAGCGGCGTGATCATCGACAGCAGCACATGCAGCTCGGCATGCTGCGGCAGGCGCGACTGCAGGAAGATGGTCGACTTCTCGGGGTCCACCCCGGCGGCGAGCCAGTCGATGACCATGTCCCACACACTGCTGCCGATCACGCTCACGTCATCGTAAGCGGTGGTCAGGGCGTGCCAGTCGGCGACGAAGAAGAAGCACTCCTTGTCCTGCTGCAAACGCACCCAGTTCGTCAGGGCGCCGTGATAGTGGCCGATGTGCAGGCGCCCGGTGGGGCGCATGCCGGAGAGGACTCGTTCTGCGTGCATGTTGTAATGGGTACGGGATAAAGGTTTGCAGGCGGCGATTCTACTTGATGGGGCCGCCCCGGTTGTCACAGCCCCAGCGGGCCTAGCGGGCCGCAGCCTTCGCGGATCAGCTCGGGCCCGCCGCTGCTGAGGTCCACGACAGTCGTAGGCGCCATGCCGCACGCGCCGCCATCAATCACGAGGTCAAGCTGACGCTCCAGCCGATCGCGGATGTCCTCGGCGTCGTTGAGCGGCACGTCTTCGTCCGGCAACAGCAAAGTCGAAGAAATCACCGGTTCGCCCAGATCTTCTAGCAGCGCCAGCACGATGGCGTGATCAGGAATGCGCAGGCCGATGGTCTTGCGCTTGGGGTGCAGCAGGCGACGCGGCACTTCTTTCGTGCCTTCGAGGATGAAGGTGTAGGCCCCCGGCGTGGTGGCTTTCAGCAGACGGAACTGGGCGTTGTCGACACGTGCGTACGTTGCAATCTCGGACAAGTCACGGCACATCAGCGTGAAGTGGTGGCGTTCATCTACGCCACGTATCCGCCGGATGCGATCGAGCACCGCCGCGTCGCCAATATGGCCGACCAGCGAATAAGCCGCGTCGGTCGGCATGGCGATCAGCCCGCCGTCGCGCAGGATGCTCGCAGCCTGACGCACAAGGCGCAGCTGCGGATGCTCGGGGTGTATCTCGAAGAACTGGGACACAGCTACACCAAGCGATCCCAGACCGGCTTCAGATCCGGCGGCAGCGGCGGCGCACGACCGATATCCAGCGGGCTCTCGCCCGGGCCGTGGAAGTCCGTCGCGCGCGAGGCGAGGAAGCCATAGCGACGCGCAACCGTCGCGTATTCCGAAGTCATCTGCGGCGTGTGCGCGCTGGTCACGACTTCAACGGCTTCGCCCCCGAGATCGGCAAACATGCCGAACAAGGCCCCCATCTCGGCCTTGCTCAATCGATAACGCCCCGGGTGCGCGATGACGGCAACGCCACCTGCGGCGTGAATCCACTCCACCGCATCCGTCAGCGTGGCCCATTCGTGGTCGACAAAGCCGGGCTTGCCGCGCACGAGGTAGTTGTCGAACACGGACGCCGTGTCACGCGCAATGCCGATCTCGACGAGGTAGCGCGCAAAGTGCGCACGCCCTACCAGCGCCGGGTTGCCGGCATACTTCAGCGCGCCTTCGTAGGCCCCGCGAATACCGATTTTCGCCAACTCGTCAGCCATGCGCAGGGCGCGGTTGTCGCGGCCGCCCCGCACACGCGCCAGCCCCTCGACGAGGCGAGGTTCGGTCGCGCGGATACCCAGCCCGACGATGTGCACGGACTGGTCGCAATACGACACCGAGACTTCCACACCATCGACGAAGCGCACACCCAGCGCATTGGCCGTGATGCGGGCCTCGGGCAGGCCAGCCAGCTCGTCATGGTCGGTCAGCGCGAGCAGTTGCACTCCGTTCCGGGCGGCACGCTGCACCAGCGCCGTCGGGCTCAGCAGCCCATCTGACGCCGTGGAATGACAATGCAGATCAACGTTTTCAAACATCCCTGAAGTTTAGCAGCCGGGGCCGCTTGTTATGCTCGCCAGAAATGGAAGCACTGCCGCCCCTGCCCGCCCTGCTGAGTTTCGTGGCCCTGTTCGCCGCGATGGCGACACGCCTCGTCTTGCCCGGCAAGCCGGGCGCCATCGCTGTCGCAGTACTGTGCGCACTGATGCTGCTGGCTGGCATCGGCACCCTGTTCGACCAGCGCGCTGCCCTGCCGCTGGGCATCGCAATCGCATTGCCCGTCCTCCACTGGCGGGCCGCAAACCCGTTCCACGCAAGGCTTTGGCTGCTGGCCGCCATCGTCTGGTGCGTCGCTGCGATGCTGCACCTGTGGCCCGGTTTCATGCCTCTGCAGTGGACCGCAGATTTCGGTCGCCACGGGCAGCCCCTGAACTGGCATCTCGATAAAGGCCTGGCCGGGTTGCTGCTCCTCATGGTCTGGCGTCGCCAGAACGCCCCGCCGCGCCCGGCACCGGAATACCTGCTCCTGCCCTGCGGCACGCTCCTCATCGCACTGCTCGCCATGACGCTTGGCCTCGCCACGCCCGACCCGCGCTGGCTGCCGCTCATGCCCGTCTGGTTCATCGGCAACCTCTTCCTGACCGTGGTTGCCGAAGAGGCTCTGTTCCGCGGCCTGCTGCAGGGCGCTCTGGCCGAGGCATTGTCGGCACGCCTGCGCAACGGAGCACAACTGGCCATCACGATCGCGGCGCTGCTTTTCGGGATGGTGCATCTGCACTGGGGCTGGCGTTTCGCCTTGCTCGCCACGCTGGCGGGCGGCCTGTATGGCTGGTTTGCGGGACATCCGCCGCGCCTGGGGCGGGCTATCGCCGCACACGGGCTCACCAACGCCATGCTGTTGATTTGCATGGACTCACCGCTCGGATGACGACCCGCCCCAGCACGTCCGGCTTGAGTATTCAGGCACGCTTCGGTAACGTGCACCCCTTGTTCGGGAGACGGTTCTTCACTGAACGGCCGAAGGCGCAACCCCCCGGGAACGCTCAGGCAAAAGGACCGGACAAGGAAGATCAAATCTGGAGAGCGATGCCGCATTGAGGGCATCCACCGAAGGGGCACTGGAAGCTGCGCTTCCAAATCTCTCAGGTACCAAGGACAGATGGGGGCCGCACTCACACGAGGAGTCCGGCCCCATTTTTATTTCTGTCGCGCAGAGACACTCTTCGCTCCCCTCGCCCGCTGGCGGGAGAGGGGCTGGGGGAGAGGGCCTCTGAATGAGCTTCAACCCGGAGAGACCCTTGTCCAAACAGACCCCGCTGTACGCCACCCACCTCGCCGCCGGCGCCAAGATCGTCGACTTCGCAGGCTGGGACATGCCGATCCACTACGGCTCACAGCTTGAAGAGCACAAGATCGTGCGCGCCGATGCCGGCATGTTCGACGTCTCGCACATGCTGCCGGTCGACATTGAAGGTGCTGGCGCCACCGACTTCCTGCGCCGCCTGCTCGCCAACGACGTGGCCAAGCTCACCGAGCCGGGCAAGGCGCTCTACTCCTGCATGCTCAACGAAGAAGGTGGCGTCGTCGACGACCTCATCACCTACTTCTTCCGTCCCGACTTCTACCGCATCGTCGTCAATGCCGGCACCGCCGACAAGGACGTTGCCTGGATGCGCAAGCAGGCTGCCAGCATGCCGGGCGGCGGCAACGTCACCATTACCCCGCGCCGCGACTACGCCATCATCGCCGTGCAGGGCCCCAACGCGAAGACCAAGGTATGGGCCGCCCTGCCCGGCTCGCAAGCCGTGTCGGAACCGCTCAAGTACTTCCAGGCCGCGATCTGGAATGACTTCACCCTGTGCGCCACCGGCTATACCGGCGAACAGGGTTTCGAAATCATCCTGCCCGCACCCAAGGCCGTCGAAGTGTGGAACGCGCTGGCCGCTCAGGGCGTCAAGCCCATCGGCCTCGGCGCACGCGACACCCTGCGGCTCGAAGCCGGCATGAACCTCTACGGTTCCGACATGGACGACACAACCCACCCCATCGAATCGGGCCTGGGCTGGACCATCGACATGAAGACCGACCGCAGCTTCGTCGGCCGCGCTGCACTCGAAGCCAAGCCTGCGCAAAAGACCCTCGTCGGCATCGTGCTCGAAGACCGTGGCGTTTTGCGTAGCCATATGCAGGTCTTCACTGCACAGGGCGAAGGCGAGACGACCAGCGGCAGCTTCGCGCCCAGCATGAATGCCTCCATCGCCTTCGCCCGCGTGCCACTCGGCGTTAATGTCGGCGACACGGTTGAGGTCGATATCCGTGGCAAGCGCCTCAAGGCGCGTGTCGTCAAAATGCCTTTCGTGCGAAACGGCAAGGTTCTGGTTTAAGCATCACCCTGCATCCATTCAAACAGACATTCTCCCAAGGAGCCTGACATGAGTTTCCCGACCAACCTGCGCTACACCGCCTCCCACGAATGGATCCGCAAGGAGCCGGATAACACCCTCACGGTCGGCATTACCGACCACGCACAGAACGCACTGGGCGACATCGTCTTCCTCGAACTGCCGGAAGCCGGCCGCATCGTGAAGGCTGGTGAAGAAGTCGCCGTGGTCGAGTCCGTCAAGGCCGCGTCCGACATCTACGCACCTGTTGCCGGTGAAATCATCGAGAGCAACAGCGCCACCACCGACGCGCCCGAGAGCGTCAACACCGACGCCTACGGGGCTTGGCTGTTCAAGATCAAGCCCGCAAACCTCGACGACGTCGATGCCCTCCTCGACGCCGCCGGTTACAAGGCAGCAGTCGACGCCGAGTAAGACGCGTCGTGGCCCGCAAGGAGCGCGACCCCGTGCAGGAGCTCATCCGCTACGCGCTTGTCGCGGGCGGCATGGTGTTCCTGGTGCTCATGCTCACGCGGGGCAAGTGGCTCATGGGTGGGCTGGCGGCCATCTGGCTGCTGGCGATATTCGTACGCTTGAAACGAGCAAACCGCGATACGCGCTGAACACACCGTCATTCCCGCGAAGGCGGGAATCCAGTGACTTTACGAACGCACGACAACGTCGCTGGATCCCCGCATTCGCGAGGATGACGACAGATATTTGAGGCGCTTTGCGCCTTTGCACTTCACGACCGGTGGGTTGCTTCGCGAACCCACCCTACGCAGGACTCATTGCCATGACGCAACCCCTCTCCTCCCTCGAACAACGCGACGCCTTCATCGCCCGCCACATCGGTTCCGAAGCGCCCGAAATCGCCGCAATGCTTGCCGCCATCGGCGCCCCCAGCGTTGACGCGCTGATTGAGCAGACCGTGCCTGCCGCGATCCGCCTCGCGCAGCCGCTTCCCATCGCCGATGCCTCGCCCGAGCACGTCGCGCTCGCCGAATTGAAGACCATTGCGGCTAAGAACCAGATCAAGCGCTCGCTGATCGGCATGGGTTACTACGACACGCTGACGCCCGGCGTCATCCTGCGCAACGTGATGGAGAACCCCGGCTGGTACACCGCCTACACGCCCTACCAGGCCGAGATCGCGCAGGGCCGCCTCGAAGCCCTGCTCAACTGGCAACAGATGGTCGTCGACCTCACCGGCATGACGCTGGCCAACGCCTCGCTGCTCGACGAAGCCACCGCCGCTGCCGAAGCCATGACCATGGCGCGCCGCGTATCCAAGTCCAAGTCGAACGTCTTCTTCGTCGACGCCGCCTGCTTCCCGCAGACTATCGACGTGGTGAGGACCCGCGCCGAATACTTCGGCTACGAACTGCTCATCGCCCCGGCCGCACAGGCAGCGGATCAGGACAGCTTCGGCGTACTGCTGCAATACCCGAATGTCACAGGCGAGATCGCCGACTACAGCGCGCTGATCGCCGCCGCCAAGGCACGCGGCGCCTGTGTCGCCGTCGCCACCGACCTGATGGCCCTGGTGCTGCTCAAGAGCCCCGGCGAGATGGGGGCCGACATCGCCTTTGGCTCCGGCCAGCGCTTCGGTGTGCCCATGGGCTTCGGCGGCCCGCACGCTGCCTTCTTCGCCACGCACGAATCGAATGCCCGCAGCATGGCTGGGCGCATCATCGGTGTGTCGAAAGACGTCGCCGGCAAGACAGCCCTGCGCATGGCCCTGCAGACGCGCGAGCAACACATCCGCCGCGAGAAAGCCAACTCCAACATCTGTACCTCGCAAGTGCTGCTCGCCAACATGGCCGGCATGTACGCGGTGTACCACGGCCCCGCTGGCCTCAAGACCATCGCTTCGCGCATCCATCGCCTTGCCGCCATCTTCGCCGCCGGCCTCAAGAGCGCCGGCTTCGCGCTGAAGACCACGCACTTCTTCGACACCCTGGACATCGCAACCGAGGCAAAGACAGCCGCCATCCTGCAAGCCGCACTCGCAGCGGGCTACAACCTGCGCCAGGTCTCCGCCACGACTCTGGGCGTGAGCTTCGACGAGACCACCACGCGCGAAGACGTCGCCGCGCTGCTGGCCGTTTTTGCAGGTCGGGCTTCAGCCCGACACGATGGCAGCGATGTCGGGCTGAAGCCCGACCTACAGGAAATCGCCGCGCTTGATGCAGCGCAGCCCACAGCGATCCCTGCAGAGCTCGCACGCACCAGCGCCATCCTCAGCCACCCCGTGTTCAACGCGCATCACACCGAGCACGAGATGCTGCGCTACCTCAAGCGCCTGCAGAACCGCGACCTCGCACTCGATCACTCGATGATCTCGCTGGGTAGCTGCACGATGAAGCTCAACGCCACCAGCGAAATGATCCCCGTCACCTGGCCCGAGTTCGGCCGCATGCACCCCTTCGCGCCGCGCGATCAGGCTGTCGGTTATCTCGAAATGATCGAAGGTCTCGCCGAGTACCTGCGTGCCGTCACCGGCTTCCCCGCCATTTGCATGCAGCCCAACTCCGGCGCGCAGGGCGAATACGCAGGTCTCGTCGCCATCCGCCGCTATCACGCTGCACGTGGCGACGCGCATCGCGACATCTGCCTCATCCCCAAGTCCGCACACGGCACCAACCCTGCCACCGCGCAGATGTGCGGCCTCGAAGTTGTCGTCGTCAACTGCGATGACAGCGGCAACGTCGAGGTCAGCGACCTCAAGGCCAAGATCGAGCAGTACAAGGACCGCCTCGCCGCGCTGATGATCACCTACCCCTCCACGCACGGCGTGTTCGAAGAGGCGGTCAAGGAAATCTGCGCGCTGGTGCACGCCGCTGGCGGCCAGGTCTACATGGACGGCGCCAACCTCAACGCTCAGGTCGGCCTCACCTCACCCGCCACCATCGGCGCCGACGTGAGCCACATGAACCTGCACAAGACCTTCTGCATCCCCCACGGCGGCGGCGGACCCGGCATGGGCCCCATCGGTCTCGCCGCGCACCTCGCGCCCTTCATGGCCGACCACGCAGTGGCTGCCACTGGCGCCGAAGGTCGTTCGCACGCCGGGCAAGGCGCCGTGTCAGCCGCGCCGTTTGGTTCCGCCAGCATCCTGCCGATCAGCTGGATGTACATCCGCATGATGGGCGGCAAGGGCCTCAAGCGCGCCACCGAGATCGCCATCCTCAACGCCAACTACATCGCCAGCCAGCTGGGCGCGCATTACCCCGTGCTCTACACCGGCACGCACGGCCGCGTTGCGCACGAATGCATCCTCGACATCCGCCAGATCAAGGCCGCAACGGGCGTGACCGAAGTCGACATCGCCAAGCGCCTGATGGACTACGGCTTCCACGCCCCCACGATGAGCTTCCCCGTCGCCGGCACCATCATGGTCGAACCCACCGAGTCCGAACCCAAGGCCGAGCTCGACCGCTTCATCGCCGCGATGGTCAGCATCCGCGAAGAAATCCGCCGCATCGAAAATGGCGAGCTGCCCGCCGACAACAACCCGCTGAAGAACGCACCCCACACACAGGCCGATGTCATCAGCCGTGAGTGGGACAAGCCTTACAGCCGCGACGAAGCAGTGTTCCCGCTGCCCTACGTGCGCGACAACAAGTTCTGGCCGTCGGTGAATCGCATTGACGATGTGTATGGCGACCGGAATCTGTTCTGTGCCTGTGTGCCAATGG
Source organism: Viridibacterium curvum (assembly GCF_039544165.1). Lineage (NCBI taxonomy): Bacteria > Pseudomonadati > Pseudomonadota > Betaproteobacteria > Rhodocyclales > Rhodocyclaceae > Viridibacterium > Viridibacterium curvum. The sequence goes on along the minus strand of NZ_BAABLD010000005.1, from coordinate 330,028 downwards.
ATGCTTACGAAAGCTAAGCAGCGGCACCAGGATTTAATGCAACTGAAGTTGATGCACAAAGGCCACGCAATGCGTGGCCTTTGTACTTTAAACAGCACCATTCGTGCCGCGCTCACCAGCAGGTAGGGTGCGCACCGCGCACGCGGAATCCACGCTCGCGCCAGCACGACGCCATTTCACTTGTCTAAGCCGTTGATGGATTGCTGGATGGTGCGCAATGCGCACCCTACGCTCTGTCCGCTGACACGGCAGATAGCCCGGATCATCCCTCCACCTCAACACCCTTATCCGCTGCTTCACAAAAGCGCAGACAGGACATACACGCCCGGATGCAGCATCCAGTCGGGCCATGCATCCCCTCCCGCGCAGTTGATCCCTTGGCAGCACACTGATCGCCGAGCTAGCCGGCACATGGATCGATGGCGTCGACCCACGTGCCGGTGAGCCGCATCAGGATGGGTAGTAGCAGGCTTTCAGCAGGTAGGGTGCGCACCGCGCACGCGGAATCCACGCTCGCGCCAGCACGACGCCATTTCACTTGTCTAAGCCGTTGATGGATTGCTGGATGGTGCGCAATGCGCACCCTACGCTCTGTCCGCTGACAAGGCAGATAGCCCGGATGCATCATCCAGTCGGGCCATGCATCCCCTCCCGCGCGGTCGATCCCTTGGCAGCACACTGGTCGCCGAGCTAGCCGGCACATGGATCGATGGCGTCGACCCACGTGCCGGTGAGCCGCATCAGGATGGGTAGTAGCAGGCTTTCAGCTTTGCAAAGTCGTAGTAGCGGCTGCCCGTTGTGTAACGTGCGCTGTCGCAGGCCGCCTTGAAGTCGGCTTCCTTCTCGTTGAAGAGCATGCGCACGAGCAGGGTTCCGCTGGTGTTGCGGAACACATCCCACTGAACGTTTGTCGCCATCGGCGAGACAGTTTCGCCGCGCCAGTCGCTGTTGTCGTAGCTGAAGGTCTGCGCCTTGGGAAGCGGTGTGCTGGCGCCGGGCAGGCCGACGATGGCCGCGAACGGAATCATCACCTCGGCATGCGTGAAGCGCAGGCGCGCAGCGCGGTCTGTTGTGCCAGCAGCGATATTGTCGACTTCGCTGAAGAAGTCTTTCAGCAGTGAGCCCGCCATCTTGTAAGTCAGCGTGCCGTACTCGCTTGCCGACGGCCCCTTGTTGTAGAAGTCATCGATGTCCTGCAGATAGGCAAACTGCGGCGCCTGCTCCAGAGGCATGTAGACGCTGAAGTCGACACCGGTCTCGTTCACGAGTCCCGGCGCGATGATGTAGAGCTCATAGATCAGCGCTGCCGCGTCGACCGAAGACTTGATCTTCGTCTTGCCGTCGCCGGTCAGCGTGTTGGTGAACAGGCCGTCAGCGCTGGTGTAGCTACGCGTGCTGTTGTTCGAGAAGCTGTAGGTGCCAGCGTCGATCTTGTCGAGGAAGTCGGTGCTGAACAGGCGCTCCAGAACCGCGCGGGCGGCCGTCTTGATGGCGGCCGTGGCGCGGACTGCGGCGATCTTTGTCGCAACCTCGGTGCCGTATCCCGTGCTGTCTGTCGCTGCGGCGAAGGCCTGGTAATCGATGCTGGCCATCAGCGTGGCGTAGTTGATGCTGCTGGTATCGCTGACCGGATCGGTACTGGCTTTGAGCTTGTGGAAGTAGAGCTGGAAGCGGTCAATGACGGGCGTGGTAACCAGTGCGCTGATGGCGGGCTTGTTGCTCGCCAAGGAGCCGGCGAAGAACTGCGAGCTGTCGACCGCGCGGTCCTGACCGGAGTTCATGATCTGGATCTGCCGCGTCCCCAGGTTGTTGAAGAGATCGGGCAGGCGCGTGAGCAGGCGCGCGGCCAGTTGCTTGTGCTCGTTGATGCCGACCTGGGTCAGGTTGCCATAGCCCGGCGTGCTGATGCCACTGACGCCATAACCCATGAGGAAGTTGGCCTTCATGATCTTCTCGACATCGGGCCCGAGTTTTTCGCCCAGTGCCGTAAGGGCGCCATCGGCCTTGGCCTTGGTCCACATGTTCAGCACGGCATCGTCGTATTTCATGCTCGACAGACCACGTGTGCCGTGGCGTGCGACCAGTTGTGTATAGATGGGGGAGAAGCCTGCCGGCGCGGAGCTGTAGCTGCCCGTCGCTTGCTGGGCTTGGTAGTTCGTTTTGGTCGCGTAGTAGCCAACGCGGCTGCTCGCGCTGGATGATGCGCTGGTGCTGGTGCCAGCACTGGACGTCGAGCTGGAGCTGGAAGAGCTGGACACAGAGCTGGCAGCGTTGCTTGTAGAGTCGGAACTTGTGCTGCCGCCTCCGCATGCCGAGAGGCTTAGCAGGCAGGCCAGAAAGGCCAAGTTTGTCGTGTTCATGATTTGAGTTGGTCCGGTGCCGCAAAAAGGCATGGACTCTATGGCGGCAATTTTGCCGTGTGATGACAGTCACCGAAGCACCAGGTCTTCGCCTCGAGGCCTGCTCGTTGCCCGTCGACAGCAACCCGCTCAAGCATGCCCTGCAAGCGCAGGCTGATGGCGTCAGTCGCGAAAGGGATCGCCCCTGGGTGTGATGTTGCAAGAGGTTGTTTGCGCGACTGATGGGCGTTGAGCGGCCGATGCCGTGGTGAGGGCGGTGGTAGTTGTAGTGATGCACCAGTGTTGCAGGAGGTCTGCACGCTGCCTGGAGTCTTCATACACAAAGCCGTAAGCCCACTCACGCAGTCAGGTAGGGTGCGCACCGCTCACGCGGAACCCACGCTTGCGCCAGCACGACGCCATGCTGGATGGTGCGCAATGCGCACCCTACGCTCTGAGAAGCGGCACCCGCCGTTGATGCACAAAGGCCACGCAATGCGTGGTCTTGGTACTTTGAAGCGCACCATTCGTGCCGCGCTCACAGGTCAACGCGGCTTGCGGGAGCGGTGCCCCACCTCAGTCGGGCGCGTAACCCCGCATGAACAGATCGACCGCGCGTGCGGCCATTTCGCGAACCTCGGCTTCGCTCAGCTCTTCACGCACTGCCAGCAGCCGCTCTTCGAAATGTTCGGCCTTGCACAGTGCCACCAGCTGTTTGGCGGCTATTTCGGGATCTGACTTGCGCAGCTCGCCCTTACCCATGGCGGTTGCGAGAAAACGTGAGGTTTCGTCCTGCCCCACTCGCGGCCCCTGCTCGTAGAACAACCGCCCGACTGACGACTTCCCGGCTTCGCCCACCAGGTAGCGGTGCGAATTGATGATCTCGTTGCTCGCTAGCAGCCTGATGAAGCGTTCGCTGAAGAGAAGGAGGTTCTCACGCACGCTGCGTCCGGCATCGAGGTCGCCGAAGGTGGTGCGCAGATGATTCTCCGCAACAGAGCGCACCACAGCCAGGAAAAGCTCTTCCTTGGAAGGGAAGTAACTGTAAAGCGTGGCCTTCGAGCCACCGACCCGCGCGGCGATCTCTGACATGGACGCAGCCTCGAAGCCGAACTCATCGAATACCCCACGAGCGACCTCAATAAAGGCCTGTCGTCGACTTTCTGTTTTCTGGCGCATGCAGTCCTTCTTTCTTTTTTGAACTCGTCTGTACAGTTTTGCTTGACAAGCCCGGAAAGTCAAACCTAAACTGAACCGTACAGTACAGTTTAGTTCGACACAGGAGCCCGACATGCCGTCCCCCCAGACCTCCCTCCCCCGCCTTGCCAGCCTTGCCGCCATCGTCTTGCTCGCCGCAGGTTGCGCTCAGGTCCCCCAATTGCCTGAAAAGGCCGCACTCCGCGGCATCGACGCCTGGGCAGTGCCAGCCGCCGACACGGCCAGCGCTCGCACCTGGCCGACAGACGCCTGGTGGACAAGCTATGGCGACGCCCAGCTCGGGCAGTTGATCGACGAGGCCCTGCGCGGCGCGCCCGACATGCGCGCTGCGCAGGCACGGCTGCTGCGCGCTCGGGCGGGCACCGGCACGGCCCAGGCCGCGACGCGCCCCAGCGTCTCGGCCAATGGCTCGGTGAGCGAAACCAAGCAGAGCTACAACTACCTGACCCCACGCTCGATGAGCCCGGAGGGCTACAACGACTATGGGCGCCTGAGCCTGGACTTCAGCTGGGAACTCGATCTCTGGGGCAAGAACCGGGCAGCGCTGGCCGCGTCACGTGGCGAAGAAGCTGCCGCTGCTGCGGACGTCGCCCAGGCGCAACTGGTTCTCAGCGCTTCAATCGCCTCGACCTACGCGGAGCTGGCGCGTCTGTACGCAGCCCGAGACACGACGGCTGAAGCCCTGAACGTGCGTGAAAAGACCGAGAAGCTGTTCCGCGAGCGTCAGGCCAACGGCCTGGAGACGCTGGGCAGCCTGCGCCAGGCCGAATCGCGACGCGCAGCTACCGAGAGCGAATTGCTCTCGCTGGATGAACAGATCGCGCTGCAACGCCACCAGATCGTCGCCCTGATGGGTCAGGGGCCGGAGCGTGCCGCAAGCATCCAGCGGCCGGGCATCCGCCTGGAGAACGTGCCGGGTCTGCCGGGCAGCATGGCGCTGGATCTGCTGGGGCGTCGCCCGGACGTGGTGGCAGCCCGCCTGCGCGCCGAGGCCGCAGCCCAGCGCATCGATGCAGCGAAGGCCGACTTCTACCCCAACGTCAATCTGTCGGCCTACATCGGCCTTCAGGCGCTCGGGCTGGACAAGCTGTTCTCGTCGGGCAGCGACATCGGCTCGGTCGGCCCGGCCATCTCTTTGCCGATCTTCAACAGCGGCCGCCTCAAGGCGCAATACACCACGCGGCGTGCCGACTACGACGAAGCCGTCGCCAACTACGACGCCACCGTCACCCGAGCGCTGCAGGACGTGGCCAACGCTGCCACCAGCCAGCAAGCCCTGACCGGCCAGCTCAATCGCACCCAGGCCGCGGCAGAAGCCGCACGCCAGGCCTGGCAGATTGCCCGCAACCGCTACGAAGGCGGTCTCTCGAACTACCTCGACGTCCTCACCGCGGAAGACAGCCTGCTGACCGCCCTGCGCAATGTGACCGATCTGCAGTCACGCGCCTTCACCCTGGATGTGTCGCTCATCCGCGCACTGGGTGGCGGCTACCGCGCAGCCTGACCTCCCATTTCGCCCCCTCTTACGACCCGACAAGGAGCTTCATCATGACAAGCACATCCATCATCGAAACCGAATCCGTTGCCGCCGTGGCATTGACTGCCGAGGCCGCCAACAACTCCAGCCGCCGCAAGCGCCTCTTCACCCTGCTGGGCAGCGTGGTTGCACTCGCAGCCATCGGCTACGGCAGCTACTGGGCGACATATGCCTCGCACTTCGTGGAGACCGACAACGCCTACGCCGCGGCAGAAATTGCACAGGTCACCCCCTCGGTGAGCGGCACAGTGCGCGAAGTCAAGGTGTCCGACACGCAGGCCGTCAAGAAGGGCGACGTGCTGGTCGTCATCGACGACACCGATGCCCGCCTGGCCGTTGCCCAGGCTGAGGCGGAATACGGCCGTGCCGTGCGCCGCGTGCGAGGCTACATGGCCAACGACGAAGGGCTGGCAGCCCAGGTGGCCGCCCGCGCCGCCGACGAACAACGCGCCGCCGCACAACTGAGCTCGGCCGAATCCGACCTTGAGCGTGCGCAGGTCGATCTGCGCCGTCGCGAGGCGCTGGCCGCATCGGGTTCGGTGTCGGGTGACGAGCTGACACGCGCACAGAACGCCTTCGCCACTGCCCGTGCAGCCCTCGCCGCCGCCAAGGCTGGCGCAGAGCAGGCACGCGCCAACCGCACGGCTGCACTGGGCTCACGCCAGAGCAACGCCGTGCTGATCGATCAGAGCACGCTGGAGAGCAACCCCGAGGTCGCCCTGGCCCGCGCACGCCGCGACCAGGCCCAGGTCGATCTGGATCGCACCGTGGTGCGGGCGCCCATCGACGGCGTCGTCGCCAGGCGTGCCGTGCAGGTCGGTCAGCGCGTGCAATCCGGCGCCGTATTGCTCTCGGTGGTGCCCACCGGAGACATCCACGTGGACGCCAACTTCAAGGAAGTTCAGCTGCGCGACGTGCGCGTGGGCCAACCGGTCGAACTGCATGCCGATATCTACGGCAGCAAGATCACCTATCGCGGTCACGTCACGGGCTTCTCCGGCGGCACTGGCGCCGCCTTCGCCGCAATTCCCGCGCAGAACGCCACGGGCAACTGGATCAAGGTCGTGCAGCGCCTGCCTGTGCGTGTCGCGCTCGATCCGCAAGACCTCGCCGCGCATCCGCTCCAGGTCGGCCTGTCGATGCACGCATCCATCGACACCCGCGACAGCAACTGACCCATTCACGACGAGGGCTCGAACATGAGCAAGGACAACACCCTGGCCAACGGAGAAGCCCCCCTGCAAGGGGGCATGCTGATCGTGGCCGCACTCGTCCTGGCACTGGCCAATTTCGTGGCCGTGCTGGACATGACCATCGCCAACGTCTCGGTGGCCACCATCGCCGGCGCCATCGGCGTCACCAACAGCCAGGCCACCTGGGTCATCACCTCCTACGCGGTGGCCGAGGCGATCATCGTCCCGCTCACCGGCTGGCTGGCCGGGCGCTTCGGCACTGTGCGCACTTTCGTCACGGCCATGGCGCTGTTCGGCATGGCCTCGTTCATCTGCGGCTTCTCCAACTCGCTCGGCATGCTCGTCGCGGGCCGCATCCTGCAGGGTCTCGCTGGCGGCCCGATGATGCCCCTGTCGCAAACCCTGCTGCTGCGCATCTTCCCCAAGGAGAAAGCACCGATGGCCACCGCCCTGTGGGCCATGACCACCCTCGTCGCCCCCATCCTCGGCCCCATCACGGGTGGCTTCATCTGCGACAACTACCACTGGTCCTGGATCTTCTACATCAACGTGCCGATCGCACTGATCTGCGCCTGGTTCGCGTGGGGGCTGCTCAAGCGCTACGAGAGCCCGCTGCTGAAGGCACCCATCGACAAGATCGGCCTGGTCCTGCTCGTCGTCTGGGTCGGTGCGCTGCAACTGATGCTCGACGAAGGCAAGGAACTCGACTGGTTCTCCTCACCCCTCATCATCGGCCTCACCATCGTCGCCATCGTCGGCTTCGCCGCCTTCATGATCTGGGAGACCACCGAACGCCACCCCATCGTGGACCTGCGCGTATTCCGCCACCGTGGCTACGCCTTCAGCGTCCTCACACTGGTGCTGGCCTTCGGTGGTTTCTTCGGTCTCAACGTGCTCACGCCACAATGGCTACAGCAGTACATGGGCTACACCTCCACATGGTCAGGCATCACTACCGCGTGGAGTGGCGTACTCGCCGTGCTGTGCGCGCCGCTCGTGGCGTCGCTGCTCACGAAGATCGATGGTCGCAAACTCGTGTTCTTCGGCGTCTCGTGGCTCGGCGGCGTCGCCTTGTGGCGCGCATTCGGCACCACCGACATGGGCTACTCAGAGGTAGCGCTGCCGCTGCTCGTCATGGGCGTGGGCCTGCCCTTCTTCTTCGTTCCGCTCACGGGGCAAGCCCTCGCATCTGTCGAAGATCACGAAGTGGCCTCCGCAGCGGGCTTGATGAACTTCCTGCGCACACTGGCAGGCGCATTCGCCACCTCCATCACCACAGCCGCATGGGACGACCGCATCAACATCAACCATGCCGATCTGGTCTCGAAAATCGACCCCATGAACCAGGCCGAGCTGCTCGCCAGGCTCGACCCCAACGGCGATGCCGTACGTGCGCTCAGCGACATCGGCAGCCTCTCGTCGCTGGACCGGCTGATCCAGGGGCAGTCCGTCATGCTGGCAACCAACCAGATCTTCGCCATGGTTGCCCTGGTCCTGTTCGTTGCAGCGTTCAGCATCTGGCTCGCGCCGCGCGCCACGAAGACGGTGGACACCTCGGCGGTGCACTGATTCTGGCGGGCAGCCAGCACCCCGACCTGGCATGCGCAGCAGTTCAGGCGCGGCAAGGACCGAAGACGCGAAACCGGCACACGCAGGGCAAGCCTGCGTGTGCCGGTGGACGTCTACGAGAGCTGAGACTTGATGGGGTGTCGATGGAATGAAGAAGGCCACGCGATGCGTGGCCTTTTTTTGCCGCCATCCCGGGCGACTCGCATCGTCCACCTCATTTCGCCTTATTCATTAGCGTTGACTAATTCATTAGCCGTCACTAATATCAAACCCATGATGCAAACCGCCCCTCTCGACGCCGTCATGCGATCCCTGGCCGACCCGACCCGGCGAGCTGTCTTCGAGCGCATCGCGCGTGCCGAAGAGACCACGGTGGCGGAACTGACCCGCGACAGCGGCGTGACGCAATCGGCCATCTCGCAGCACCTGCGCTCGCTGAAAGAAGCTGGACTGGTCATCGACCGCGCGCAGGGGCGCAACGTCTATTACCGCGTCGAGCAGAAAGGGCTCGCCCCGCTGATCGACTGGATGAGCCACTACGGCGCGTTCTGGAGCGATCGCTTCACCGAACTCCGAAGCCTGTTGAAGGAAATGGATCCATGACTGACACGACCCCGAAGACCGACACGCAGCAGATCGTCGTTGAAGCGGTCTTCCCCCACGCGCCGGAGTTGATCTGGAAAGCGCTGACCACGGGCGAACTGATCGCACGCTGGCTGATGGCCCCAACAGGATTCGAAGCCGTCAGAGGCACACGATTCACCTTCCAGACAAAAGCGGCCGGCAATTGGGACGGCACCATTCACTGCGAAGTGCTGGAAGTCATTCCGAATGAACGCCTCGCCTATGCCTGGCGAGGCGGCGACGAGGCGAACCTCGGCTACGGCTCAAAACTCGACACCGTCGTCACCTGGACCCTGACCAGGGTCGAAGGAGGAACCCGCCTGAGCCTCGTGCATTCCGGCTTCATCACGCCGACGAACGACTCCGCTTTCAACACCATGAGCGGTGGCTGGCAGAAGGTCGTCCCCAACGTCGGCAGCATCGCTGGCGAACTGAGCTGAACCCTGCGCAACGCACGAATCACTTCTACCCGGAGAGCGCACATGAACGAGCCCTACACCGGCGGATGCGCCTGCGGCGCCATACGCTTCGAGATTGCGAGCGAACCCCTGTTCCAGAACCATTGCCAATGCCTGGACTGCCAACGCAAAAGCGGCACCGGGCATGGCTCCTACCTGAGCTTTTCGCGACAGGGCGTGAAGCAGACCGGCGATGCAAAGCTGTGGGACATCCTAGCCGACAGCGGCAACGTGAAGACCCGCGCGTTCTGCCCAACCTGCGGGTCGCCGGTCTACATGACATTCGCCGCAATGCCGGACATCTTCACGGTTCACGCCGCAAGCCTCGACGACCCTAGCCGCTTCAAACCGCAAGTGATCGCCTACACCGTGCGGGGCCAGGCCTGGGACAAACTCGATCCCGCCCTGCCCAGATTCGAGAAAATGCCAACAGCCTGAGCAGCAGAGCCTGCTCGCGTGTCTTGGCTGCCATGATCGCCATCTGCGAAGAGATGCGCCGCATCGAAAATGGCGAGCTGCCCGCCGACAACAACCCGCTGAATAACGCCCCACAAACCCAAGCCGACGTCATCAGCCGCGAGTGGGACCGCCCCTAAGGCTGCAACGAAGCCGTGTTCCCTCTGCCCTATGTGCGCGACAACAAGTTCTGGCCGTCGGTGAATCGCATTGATGATGTGTATGGCGACCGGAATCTGTTCTGTGCCTGTGTGCCGATGGAAGACTATTGACCAAAGACCGCAGGGCGGAGTGCCAACTCCGCCGGATCTCGGCGTGGCGCAACATGCGGCGCAGTTCCTCTGCGCCATGCGTGCTCCCCTTACTTGCCTGACTGTAGCACGCATGTGCTACAGTCAGGCATCTACACGGGAGCCTGCCATGTCCACCACCACGATCCGCTTGCCAGAAGATCTCAAGGCCCGCATCGCCAGCGCCGCTGAACGCCTTGGCACAACTTCGCACAACCTCATCCTCGAAGCGATCGCCGAAAAAGCCGACCAGGAAGAGCGCCGCAGCGATTTCCAGAACGAGGCCGAGCAACGCTATGCCAACATTGTCAGCAGCGGCAAGACCATCCCCTGGAACACCATGCGCAGCTACCTCGAAGAGCGCCTCGCAGACAAGAAAGTGCGTAAGCCCGCCGCCAGGAAACTGGCGCGCTGAGCATGGCGCGTATTGAGCTGGCACCCGAAGTCGGTGAAGACCTTGATCGCATCTTCGACCATCTGGAAAAGTACGAAGTCGATAACGTCCCTGCACGCATGCAGGAAATCATCCAGGCCATCGCCGTCCTCGAACAAAACCCCTTGATTGGCCGACCGGCCTATCGTGACATGCGGGAACTCATCATTGGGCGCAGCGCGCGCGGCTATGTGGCCTTGTATCGATATATCACCGAGATCGACACGGTATTCGTGCTGGCACTGCGCAGCCAGCGGGAGGCGGGCTACACAAGGCAATGAGGCCCTCGCACACGCAGGCCGACGTCATCAGCCGCGAGTGGGGACCGCCCCTAGGCCGCGACGAAGCCGTCTTCCCGCTGCCCTGGGTGCGCGAGAACAAGTTCTGGCCGTCGGTGAATCGCATCGACGATGTGTATGGCGACCGGAATCTGCTCTGTGCTTGTGTGCCGATGGAGGAGTACGGCAGCTAACGCAATCGTAGGACCGCACCCACACGAAAGCCACGCTTTGCGTGGCCTTTTCATTTCGTAGCCCGGATGCAGGCAAAGCCGGAATCCGGGGACACTCGCCCAACGTGACGCCCCATCCCGGATTCCGCTACGCTGCATCCGGGCTAATCGCTTGGATGATGTATGAATGTTAGAACTGACCCCGTTTCGCTGTACGCTGAAAACATCGAATTGGGCAAATAGTCAAACACAATTTACTAGTTGGAGTGACGCTATATGAAGTGGTTGATTAACGCCTGTTTGATGCTGGTTTTGTCGTTCTGTATCTCCGCTTGCGGGAGGCGAGATTTGGGCGCTGCGTGGAGTGAAGAAGTAGAGCTTGCTAGTGGCGAATTGATTGTCCTCAAGCGTACGGTTAGTGGCGTTGGTTTGGGTGAACTGGGAGGCTCTGGATATGTCCGGACGTTGAAAATGACATTGCTCGTGAAGGGCAGTAGAACGGCGGATCCGCCACAGATGTTTGAGGCGGAGGACGTGATCCCTATAATTTTTGATTACGACGCAGCCTCTAAGGAGTGGGTGGTCGTCGCCACCATGAACGATTGCAATGTGTGGAGAAAATTGGGTAGCCCCCGGTTGCCCTATTTCGAATACCGCACAAGTCGCGGTGTGTGGCGATATGTCGAATTGAGTGACTCAATGATTGGAAAGTCCGCCAATGTGCTGACGGACATTGATCTGGGGGGCGAAAAGCCTTACGTCGAAAAGTCAGAAAAGATGCATAGAAACAAAGTTTCGGCGGAAAGATTTGGTTCGGTCATGAAAGAGTGGCCGTTCAACGTTAATTGTCAGTAATTCTATGGATGTAAGGAGACATTTGTGAGTGATGAAATGATTAACGAAAATCCAGCCACGTAGCCACGTAGGGTGCGCACCGCGCACGCGGAACCCACGCTCGCACCCGCACGACACCTTTTAACCGGCCCCAGCCGTGGATGAGCTGGAAGGTGCGCAATGCGCACCCTACGCTCGTGTGTCGTACGGTGGTCTTCCGGACGGCTTGCGAGGTGGCGGGCGGGTGGCGATGATCGGGGCTTTTCTTGTCTAGGCTGATCCATGTCGCGCTATCGTCGCTCGAATGCTACGGGCGCTACTTTTTTCTTCACGGTAGTGACGCATCGCCGCCAAACCATCCTCACCGACGAACCCTTGCGCGCGGCTTTGCGTAACGCAGTGCGACGGGTGCGGACGGATATGCCTTTTGCCATTGATGCCTGGGTGCTGCTGCCGGACCACCTGCATTGCATCTGGACACTGCCACCGAATGACGCGGATTTCGGGCTGCGCTGGGGGCGAATAAAAAGCCTCGTGACGCGCACCGTGGCGGCTGATTACGAACGCGCTGAATGGCGCAATGCCTCGCGCATCGCCCGGCGCGAATCGACGATCTGGCAACGCCGCTTCTGGGAACACCAGATCCGCGACGATGCCGATTACGCCGCACATATGGATTACGTGCACTTCAATCCGGTGAAGCACGGTCTGGTGCGCAGCGTGGCCGACTGGCCGCATTCCACCTTTCACCGCCTCGTCAGAGCCGGGGTGTATGCGGCAGATTGGGCCGGCGGCGATATGTCCCTGCCGGAATACGGGTTTGATGAATGAGGGCTGGAATGGTGCGCGGTGCGCACCCTACTCGCCTGGCCACGAACACACTGTGGGTGGCAGCCTCCCACCTCACCTCCCCCTGAAATACCCCCGCTGCATCAGCATCGCCAGATCCCCTCCCAGACTGCGATACGAGCACTCACCTGGCGGTGGCGCTAGCGGCCCAATGCCATCGGGATCGCGCTTGCGCCAGAAAATACTCCAGGCACGATTGTCGGAGCAGGTCTTGATGAGCTCGGCGGATTGCGGCGTACCGAAGAAGTCGGCGCCCCAGGCGGGGTCGCGCATGCCGCGTGTGACGACTGCGACGAGTTTCGGCAATTGCTCGGGCTTGTAGGCATACCAGTCTTCGCCGCGCAGGCGGGCGAGCTCGGCCATGAGGGTGAGGGGCGTGAGTGAGTAGCCGTGGTAATGCAGGGCCTGCTGACGGCGTGTGCGTTCGCGCGGCAGGCTGCCGTCGGCGGCGATGCTGTCGATGCCGGCTTCATAGGTGCGGCGTGCGAGGCGGATGAGGTCGGCGTCGTCGGTCGCGACGCCTGCCGCCATCGCGGCCGCACCGCCCCAGTAGTAGTGGTTGTTGAGCTTGCCGTCGCCGGGGCGCTCGATGTTGAAGGCGGCGACTTCGCGCCCCGCTGCGCGGAGCCAGGGCGCAATGCGGGCGTGCTGGGCAGGCGTAGCCTCACGACGCAGCACGAGGGCGTAGGCTGTGGCGATGCCTTGCAGCGCCCATTTCATCTCATAACGCGACTGGTATTGCGCGGCGACGTCCGCATCCTTTGGCGGGCTGAGCATGTGCGCGCCAGCGGCCCAGTCTTCGAGCCAGCGGATGGCGCAGGCGCTCTGTGTGCCAGGTTTGCCGGCCGCGACGGCATTGCTCATGGCGAGCCAGGCGTTGAGGTCGTTCCAGAAGGCTTCCATGCGCTGCTTCATGGCGGCATAGGCAGCGGGGTCGACTTCGCTATACGCCCCGCCGGGGCCACGGTCGGCGTAGATGGGCGTGTAGCCGGGCACGCTGGCAAAGACCTGCGGCGTCTTGCAGCCTGCGGGCCGCGCGGGGGGTTGCGTGGCTTCTGGAGCGGGAGCGCTGCTGCAGGCAGCGAGCAGGCAAAGGCTGGCGATGAGCAATCGGCGCATGGGCTGGCGGGTCTCGATTCGGGATGCGAAAGTATGGCCGCATCGGGGGTGGTGTGAGCATGCGGCAGGCAAGGCGGCAACTTGCCTGTGCCAGCGAAGCGCCGGTAGAAAGGGCTCGATCATCACCGGGTTGGCCCCGCGCGATCTCACGCGGTTAGCGAAACAATGCACGCTTGCGGCTGGATAGTTCGCGTGGCGTTGTTGCTGCCCTGTCGCAACTCGACTATAAATCGGGATCGTTTCATCCAACAGACTGATCGTATGCAGAACAAGCCGCACGGTACGTGCAGGGTTCGATGGTGTGATCAGGTGTGCTTCGCGATTCTCGAAGGCAGTTTCAATCGCGAGGGTGTCCTGCTGATGACCGCGAGCATCCAGCAAGCCTGGCAGGAGGCGGGCCAACCCGCCCGCTGGGCGCATGTCATGGATCTGCACCAGTGGCAGGGCGGCACCGAGAGCGGCTTCGCCGCCTCGCATGACTTGCTGGCGTGGGCGGTCGCCAATGGTGCGAAGGCCATCATCCGCATTCATGCCGTCGAGTTCCTCGCCCGTGTGACCGAGAATCAAGGCGTGTTTGACGGGATCAACGTGCCGATCATCACCATCCACACATGCGATGAGGCATGGCAGTGGCTGGAAGCGCAGGGATTCGACTGCGAGAGCTGCAAGACGCCTATTGCCCCACACTCAGCCAGCGCGGATTGATCCTGCTGCCGTTGGTGCTCTGCTTAGCCTGAGATAAAGAGTCGCATTCACGCACGCCAGGGCAGCAATCCACGAGCGCCTGCTCGCTCGGTCATGCAGCTGGGCATGCTTGGTTCGCCTACCCCGGAATACGTCCCTGACGGAGGGCGGAACGCAAAGCGGCGGGGCCGATCCTGCGGCACGAATCCTGTCGTCGAGCCGACGCGCGGGTCGCCAAAGATTTTGAGTCGGGCGATTGAATTCCTGTACAAGGGCCTATAGATACCGAGCTGCTCCGGGTACGTCGCATTGACGCATCCCGGCCCAAACCCTCACAGGAAAGGTTCTGCCATGCCCAATCTGTTTTCGGAACTCAAAGTCGGGGCGCTCACCGTGCCGAACCGCATTTTCATGGCGCCGCTGACGCGCGCTCGTGCCGGTGAAGAACACCTGGCCAATGCGCTGATGGCGGAACACTATGCGCAGCGCGCGACGGGTGGTCTGCTGATTGCGGAAGCGACCATGGCCGTCGAGGGCAACTCGGCATTCTGGAAAGAGCCGGGCATCTACTCACCCGCTTGCGTAGCGGGCTGGAAGCTCGTGACTGATGCGGTACACGCGAAGGGTGGCCGCATTTTTCTGCAGATCTGGCACGGCGGCCGTGCTTGCCACCCGGCACTGAATGGCGGCGCACAACCGGTCAGCGCCAGCGCCATTGCGATTGCCAACGATGAAGTGCACACCCCCCAGGGCAAGCTGCCCTACACCGTGCCTCGCGCCCTGCTCGACGAAGAGATTCCGGGCATTGTGGCGGGCTTCCGTCAGGCGGCGATTTACGCGAAGGAAGCCGGTTTTGATGGCGTTGAGGTGCATGGCGCCAATGGCTATCTGATCGATCAGTTCCTGCGCGACGGCTCGAACAAACGCGAAGGAGCGTACGGGGGTAGCCGTGAGAACCGCGCGCGCCTGTTGTTCGAGATACTGGCTGCGGTGATCGAAGTGTGGGGCAGTGATCGCGTCGGCCTGCGCCTGTCTCCACTGAACAGTTACAACGACATGCGTGACAGCGATCCGGTCGGGCTTGTCACATGGCTGGCCGAAAAGCTGAATGCCTTCAATCTTGCTTATCTGCACCTCATGCGCGGCGACTTCTACCAGCAGCAGACTGGCGACCTGATGACGCCGGTGCGGGCCGCCTACAAGGGCGTGCTGATTGGCAACATGGGCTACAGCGCAGAAGAGGCCGAAGCCGCGATTGCCGACGGCAAGCTCGACGCGGTGGCCTTCGGCACGGCCTTCCTGGCCAACCCTGACCTGCCCGCTCGCATCAAGGCCAAGGCCGCGCTCAACACACCGAACCCAGCGACGTTCTACACGTCCGGCGCCGAGGGCTATACCGACTACCCGACACTCGCGGTGTAAGCGCGTCGAACAGCGGCGCTGCACCCACGCAGTGATAAAGGGCCACCCATGCGGTGGCCCTTTTTTTTGCCAGGCGTCTTGCGAGCGCCACGCGTCGAGGCGCGCGACGATATTGATGGACGACAGGCGCTGACTGGTAGCGCCTGGAGCAGAGGCAGCCCGACAGCTTGTGCGGATAGCTGCAGGCCGGAGCATTGACTTTTGTTTCCACGGAAACTACGATCCCGCCATCAAGTTTCCAAGGAAACCATCTTGGCACGTACAAGGAAGCCAATCGCTGCCGCGCCGCTGGAAGCACATCTGGGTTTCTGGCTGCGCTTTGTTTCGAACCATGTGTCGCAGCGCTTCCAGAAGCAGCTGGAAGCGCGCGATGTGACAGTCACAGAGTGGGTGGCATTGCGCACCTTGCTGGATCAGGAGGAGAGCTCGCATGCCTCATTGATCACGGCGCTGGGCATGACCAAGGGCGCGGCGTCGAAGGTGATGAGCCGGTTGGAGCAGAAGGGTCTGGCCGAGCGGCTGGCCGTGGATGGGCGCGCGCAGGCGCTGCGCCTCACTCAAGCAGGCAAGAGACTGCTGCCACAACTGGCGGCACTGGCGGATGCGAATGACGAACACTTCTTCGCGCATCTGCCCGAAGCTGACCGCGCCACGCTGATGGCCCTGATGCAGGGTCTGGTACAGCACCACCAGCTCAAGGAAATCCCGACGGCCTGAAGTCAGGCCCTCTTCCACTCAAACCTCACCCATTGAGTAACACGCATGCAGGCAGATATCCAGGACATCATCACCTCGACTTTCGAAGCGTCCAACGCTGGCCGCATCCATTTCGGCCAGGTCATCGGCCAGCTCAGCAGTGTTCAGGTTGAGTCGTATCACGTGGATTACCGCTCGGGTCGCACGAGCTATTTCCTGCCCGATGGCAGCACGCTGGATCAGTGCTTCGAGCGCGCGAGCGACGCCATCGCGAACGACTTCAGCGCCGAGGGCGTGCGCGCTGCGATTCTCGGCGCACAGCAGGGCAAGGTGATGTACCCGGAATTCAAGCAGCTCACGCAGGCTGCCGGTTGCGCGGGTTACACGGTGTGGATCGCGGGCCGCCATGTCACCTACTTCGGCCGCAAGGGCGAGACGCACGTGGAGCGATTTCCGGATTGAGCATCGCACCCGCCCACACCAACGCAACGCCTGCCGAAGCCTTCGCCGCAAGCCTGAGCGCGCCGCACCAGTGGCGGCCTGCATGACGCAGCGATTCGGGTTCTTCGGATTTCCTGCGCCTGCACGGCGTGCTGCAATGACGTCGCTGGTGGAGAGCCTCGGGCGAGCGCTGGACGCCGACTGGCTGATGGCGGTAGCGAAGGCGTTGTAGGACCTTGAGGAGCGCAAGCGTGCCGGGCGCCAATCCCTGGCGAGTTGAATGGCCTGGCCAGCGACATCCGGCAACAACTCGGCAACTTCCGTGTCGGAGTCGCGCCCATCAAGAAAAAAGCCACGCACAGCGTGGCCTTTTTCTTTGAGCTTGCCTCGTCAATCAACGCTGGCGACGGCGACGTGCCAGCATCACGATGCCTGCGCCAACGAGTGCAAGGCTGGCGGGCTCGGGCACGTTGCCACCGGGCAGTGCGGGGCCAGACTCAGCGATGTTGTCGATGACGCTCCAGCTGTAGCCATCTTCAAAATGGAAGCTGAACTGGTCGCCGGCATTCAGGCCCAGCGCGGCAAGATCGAATGTGAACTCGCGCCAGACGCTGTCGTTGTAGCTGTTGAGATATTGCTTGGCGAGCACGGCGCCGGTGCTGCTGAGGATCTCGGCGTAAGCGCGATTGTTCCCCTGGTTGGCGGTGTAGTTACCAGCTGTCCAGAAGCTGATGTACTGGTTGGTGGCGGTCCACAGCGACGACGTGACCCCCCCGGAGCTTTCGTTGCCGTAAGAGCCGAAAACCGCGAAGGTGCTGCCGTCCTTGGCGGGGCTGCCGAACCAGACGTCGGCACCTTCCCAGCCCTGGTAGGTCTGGTAGTCGTGACGGGTGCGGGTGTTGCCGGTCTGGGTGACGAGGTAGCCGTCACCGGTAACGGTCCAGCCGCTGAAGTTGTTCTCGAAACCGCCATTGATCACGGTCGCCTGGGCCGGAGCCGCCACGGCGAGGGACAGGGCAAAACCGAGCATGGAAACCAGCGCACGAACTTTCACAGGAAACTCCCTTGTTGTTGGTTTTGGCATTTTTATTGATTAATACATATAGCCAACAAACAAGGCGTCGCCAGATGTGCAGTAGTTCATGACTATTAGCGATCCGCCCCGCGCAGCGTGCAATCCATCACGCCAACCGCCCACAAAGCAGGCGGCAAGGGGTTTTCCGGAATGCTTTGGCCCGCCGTGCGCCCTTCACCGTATGATCGCGCTCCCGGTCTTCACCCCACGCCACATCCATGAGATTCGATCTGAAAGTCCCCTTCGCCGAGAAAGATGCAGCCAAGGCACTGGGCGCGCGCTGGGATGCCGCGAACAAGCTCTGGTATGTGGCGGACAAGGCGGATATGTCGGCTTTCGCTAAATGGCAGCCGACGCCGCGCGATGCAGCAGCGAGGCCCGCGCCCTCCTCCAGCAAGCACCCGGCATCCAGGGGGCAGGCACCTGTCGGAGGTGCGTTTGTCGCAGGCAGCCGCTATGTCGAGCTGACTCGCGTCTGCGCTTGCCTGCCTTGGGATATGTGCGACAAGTGCTGCAGCACCGCCCTGCAGACTTGAGGCGATTGCCGCTTCAGGCTGCCACCAGACGCAAACAAGTGATCTCGGATGGCGCGCCAAAGCGCTTGGGCGGCCCCCAATAACCGGTGCCTCGGCTGACGTAGATCCACAGGTCCTGCAGACGATGCAGGCCAGCCGTGAAAGGCTGCTGCAGCGGCACAAAGAGATTCCACGGCCAGAATTGCCCGCCGTGCGTGTGGCCCGAAAGCTGCAGCTGGAAACCTGCACCCGCTGCCGCGTTGGCCGTGCGTGGCTGGTGCGCGAGCAGGATGCGCGGAACACCGCTTGGCGCGCCAGCAACGGCGGCCTTGGGGTCACTGCGATGCGCGGGATCGAAAGCGCCGGCGCTGTAGTCGGTGACACCGGCAAGCACGATGCCGGCTCCGTCATGTTCAAGCTGCACATGCTCGTTGAGCAGCACGCGCAGGCCCAGACGCCGCAGCTCGGCAATCCATTCATGCGCGCCGGAGTAGTACTCGTGATTGCCCGTGACGAAGAAGCTGCCATGCCGCGCCTGCAGCGTAGCGAGCGGCGCGACGTGATCGCGCAGGTCACTGACGCGACCGTCGACGAGGTCACCGGTTATGGCGACCACATCGGGCTGCAGACGATTGACGGCTTGCACGATGCGCGCGAGATAGGCCTTCTTGATGGTGGGTCCGACGTGGATGTCACTGATCTGCGCAATGCGGAAACCATTCAGACCCGAAGGCAGGTTGGCAATCGGCACGTTGATGTCGACGACGCGCGCCAGACGACGCGCATTGATGAAGCCCCACGCAGTGACGATGGCTGCGAGCACAAGACAGGTCACAGCCGACATCGCTTCCAGCGCAGAGAAATCAAGTTCGAACAGACCGCTGACATCCACGACGAAAGCGATGACAAGCATTACATCGCGCAGCAGCGACAGCACAAACAGCGACGAGAAAAAACCCATGAATCCCATGCCCAGCCAGGCGAAGCGGTCGCGCCAGGCCTCGCCAGGTAAGCTGCGCGAGAGCAGGCCAAGAGGCTGCAGCAGGGTCGACAGCACCAACACGACAATGGCTGCGAACTGCACTGCGCCAGACACGGGCAGATCGGGCACGAGGCGAATCGCGAGGTACAGATGAAGAGTCGCGATGAGACCGACAACGGCGAGCAGGAAACGGATGGGAGGCATACAGGAGCCGAGAGTGAGGCGAAGCGCGTAATGCCGGAGATGGATGCAAAAAACCTGAGTTCAAGGCCGCTGAACTGCACCTCTGTCGCAGCATCGCATCGTCACCGGGAAGGATGAGGCATGCGGTTTTGGTCCGGCAGGGCGGCGAAAGTTCCGCCACGGGTGTCGCCACGGATTTTGCCTTGGGTCGCCTGCCAGAACAGCTGTCATGCCCTTGCAATGCGCGCAACCTAAGCTCGCGCGTTCTCCGGCCTTTCCAAAGACAAGGCTTCGCTCTGCCGGAGACACCAGACGACGAAGCCGGACTACCGGAGTAGAGCAATGAACACCATCCGCACATCGCTGAAGGCACTCGCCGCAGCGGTCGCCCTCATCGGCCTCGGCAGCGCGCAAGCCGCCATCGTGATCACCGAAGTCGCTCCGTGGGCAAGCGGCAATTCGCCCTACGCCAAAGACTGGTTCGAGCTGACCAACACGGGCAGCAGTGCCGTCGACATCACCGGCTGGAAGATGGACGACGACAGCAACAGCTTCAGTGCGGCCGTTGCGCTCACTGGCATTACCACCATCGCGGCGGGCGAATCGGTGATCTTCACCGAGACCTCCATCGCCGCGAGCTTCCTCTCGACATGGTTTGGCACGGCCGGCAACAGCAGCTTGCAGATCGGTTACTACAGCGGCTCAGGCGTGGGATTGAGCGCCACCAGCGACGCCGTGAACATCTTCAACGCCGCCGGGGTGAAGCAGGCCAGCGTGAGCTTTGGTGCGTCGGACAGCGTGGCACCGTACCAGACCTTCGACAACGCGGCGGGCCTCAACAACGTGACGATCTCGCAACTGAGCGTGGCAGGTGTCAATGGCGCATTTGTCGCCATCAACGACGCGGCTGAAATCGGCTCGCCCGGCAGCATCGCCGCCGTGCCCGAAGCTTCCACCTACGCCATGCTGCTGGCCGGCCTCGGCATGATCGGCGTGATGTCGCGTCGCCGCACTGCTTGATTACTGAAAGATTCCGAACATGAACTTCACGAAACTCTTCGCTGCAGTGATGGCCATCGGTCTGAGCGGTGCAGTCAGCGCCACCTCGTTGAACCTGAGCAGCTACAGCGTGTCCGGCGTGTATTCGCTGGCCATCAATCCGGGCAACGGCGTGTCGGGCCTCGAAGGCTCAGCCATCACCTACGCCCGCGATCGCGGCACCCTGTTCTACGTCGGTGACGAAGGCACGGGCGTGGTCGAGATATCGAAAACCGGCGCAACACTGGGCGCCATGGCTTTCAACTGGAGCGGCACGGGCAGCAGCAAGCACGACACCGAGGGTCTCGCCTACATTGGCAACGGCCAGCTGGTCGTCAGCGAAGAACGCCTCTACGACGCCTACAGCTTCAGCTACCTCGCTGGCGGCACCGCCAGTCTCGTCAGTGCCGGCGTGTCTATCAGCAATGACAACGTAGGCAACAGCGGCCTCGAAGGCATCGCCTACGATTCCCGCAATGGCAGCTTTGTCATGGTGAAGCAGGAGTCGCCCGAAGACATCCGCAGCGGCACACTGAGCTTCGGCAACAACCTGAGCGGCGTCGCCAACACGAGCACCCTGTTCAACACCTCGCTGATGGGGCTGGCTACGCTGTCCGACGTGGCCACACTGTCGGGTGTCGACGCCTTCGTCGGCACCAGCGCCGCCGACAACCTGCTGGTTCTTAGCCTGGGTTCGCGCAAGCTGATCGAAGTGACCCGTACGGGCACCGTGCTGAGCACGCTCGACTTGACGAACGTGCTGCCCGACAACGGCATCGAAGGCGTGACCATCGACGAGTCCGGCACCATCTACCTCATCGCCGAGCAGGATCAGACCGCCAACGCTGTGGCCAACGCGGCCTCCAAGCTGATCGTGCTGACCGCCCCGGTACCCGAACCCGGCACCTGGGCCATGCTCATCGCCGGCCTTGGCCTGACGGGCATTGCTGCACGCCGTCGCAAGTAATCTGGCTGCGCAGATGAGAGACGGGGCTGCCGCCCCAACGCCGTTCAGTCAAGACAAAAGCGACCCTCACCCCACCCCTCTCCCGCAGGGCGAGGGGCCTGAACCCCCCTTCTCCCTGCGGGAGAAGGGTTGGGGATGAGGGCCTTTGGGCTGAAGTCATCACCCCGGATTGCTTATTGGACGGCATCAGGGCTGCGACCCCGTTGTGCATTGCTGCTGCCGAGACTCAGTCCGGCAATCCCAGCAAACTCTTCACCACCGCTTCGGCCACCTCGATGCCATCGACCGCTGCAGACAGGATGCCGCCCGCATAGCTCGCGCCCTCACCCGCCGGAAACAAGCCGCGCGTGTTGACGCTCTGGTAGTCCTTGCCACGCCGGATGCGGATCGGCGATGAAGTGCGCGTCTCCACCCCGGTGAGCACGGCGTCGTGCATGGCATAGCCGCGGATCTGGCGGTCCAGCGCCGGCAGAGCTTCGCGCATCGCCGCGATGGCATAGTCGGGCAAAGCCGTCGCCAGGCTGCAGGGCGTCACGCCGGGCTTGTACGAGGGCTCCACCTCGCCCAGCGCCGTCGAAGCGCGACCCGCAATGAAGTCACCGACCAGTTGTGCCGGCGCCATGTACTCGCCACCGCCCAGCTCGAAAGCACGGCTCTCCCACTTGCGCTGGAAGGCGATGCCCGCAAGGGGGTGGCCCGGATAGTCCACTTCGGGCGTGATGCCGACAACGAAGCCAGCATTGGCATTGCGCTCGTTGCGCGAGTACTGGCTCATTCCGTTGGTGACGACACGGCCTTCTTCCGAGGTTGCCGCAACCACGGTGCCGCCCGGGCACATGCAGAAGCTGTAGACCGAGCGCCCGTTGCTGGCGTGGTAGACGTGCTTGTAGTCTGCCGCGCCGAGAATCGGGTGGCCCGTGAACCTGCCGAAGCGCGCCTCGTCGATGAGGGACTGCGGATGCTCGATGCGGAAACCGATCGAGAAAGGCTTGGCTTCGATATGCACGCCACGATCGAACAGCATCTGGAAGGTGTCGCGTGCGCTGTGACCCACTGCCAGCACAACGTGGCTGGCCGCGAGGAACTCCGGGCCCTTCTCCGGCGCACTGACGAATAGCCCCTTGACCTGCCCGCCTTCGATCAGCACGTCCTCGACCTTGTGGCGAAAACGGATCTCCCCGCCCAGCGATTCGATCTCGGCGCGGATCTTTTCAACCATGCCGACCAGGCGGAACGTACCGATGTGCGGCTTGCTGACATAGAGGATCTCCTCGGGCGCACCGGCCTTGACGAACTCTTCCAGCACCTTGCGGCCCAGGTAGCGAGGGTCCTTGATCTGGCTGTAGAGCTTGCCGTCGGAGAACGTACCCGCCCCGCCCTCGCCAAACTGCACGTTGGACTCGGGATTGAGCGTCTTCTTGCGCCACAGGCCCCAGGTGTCCTGGGTGCGTTCGCGCACCTGCTTGCCGCGTTCCAGCACGATGGGGCGGAAGCCCATCTGCGCCAGCAGCAGCGCCGCCATGAAGCCGCACGGCCCCATGCCGATCACGACGGGGCGCTCGCTGAAGCCGGCAGGAGCATGTCCGACGAAGCGATAGGCCATGTCCGGCGATGGCATCACCATGCCAGGCGCCTTGCGCTTGCGATCCGCAGCCGTCACTTTCGCCAACAGGGCCGCCTCGTTGCGCACCTCGACGTCGACCGAATAGATCAACGCAATGTCGGACTTCTTGCGGGCATCCGGGCTGCGCTTGAACACCTTGAACGACAGCAGCTCGGCTGGCGCAATACCGAGGCGCTTGAGGATGGCCTCGTGCAGAGCCTCTTCCGGGTGGTCCAGCGGAAGCTTGATTTCGGTGATGCGGAGCATGGTCAGAACGTGGCGTGCGGCAGCGCGGGAAGGGGCGGATTATACGTTGCCACCGCGCCCTGCCCTGCCTTGCGAACCCACGGACAGCGGGCTTGCGCAGATCCGCCAGCCGCGTCGGGATTTTTTACCATCGCAGCCAGCGCAACACCCGGAAGAACAATAAATCATTGTTTAAAAACAGAATTTACATTCTGGCACGGCAGCTGCTAATAAGTCGCCAGAAGCAAGATCAAGCCCGCAATTCAGTGGGTGCCAACCAGAATCCAGAGACGAGTAACCAATATGAACGCAAAGAAAATCGCCTTCGCAGCACTGACCGCCGCCGCAATCGGCTTCTCGGGTGCCTCGGTGGCCGGCCCGATCCCCTACCCCAACGCCGGTGTACAGAACGCAACCAGCTACAGCTTCACCGCTGCCACCACGGGTGCCGTGACGGCCTACTTCTACGGTTCGACTGCTGGCTACACCAACGAACTGACCCTGCTGATCAACGGCGTCGCAACCGGCATCCAGGGCCTGAACAACCATTCCTCGGCTTACGGCGCGTCGCTGGTGCTGGGCTACGCCAACGCGGGTGACACGCTGGTCTTCAAGATGATCAACGTCTCCCCCGGCGGCGTTGGCCCCTGGTACTCCGACACGTCGATGAACTCTGACAAGGTCAATCACGTTTATGCAACGGACTTTGCTGGCGACTCCGTGATCGGCGCAGGCACCTTCGTGGCTTTCGAAGATCTGGCTGGCGGCGGTGACTTCAACTACAACGACGAAACCTTCGTGTTCACCAACGTGGCCACCTCGGTGCCGGAACCGATGAGCCTGCTGCTCGCCAGCCTCGGCATCATGGGTCTGGCAGCGACGCGCCGCAAGAAGTAATCAGCCCGTGCTTCAAGAAAAGGCGCCCGATGGGCGCCTTTGTTTTTTGGGCGATTCAAAATGGCAGCTCGCCTTGCTCGACACTGCTGCTCTCCGCAACATCGTCGAATGGCAGCAGCGCGCTGGCACGCACTCCCAGCAATCGCAGGCGTTGATCCAGCGGTACGCGCTTGAGGCACTCCCTCGCTGCTCGCAAAATGCTCGCCGCGTCGCGTACCGGCTCGGGGAGCGTCAGGTCGCGCGTCACCGAGCGGAAATCGTCGTACCGCAGCTTGATGCCTATGGTCTTCGCGACATAAGCCTTGCGCAGAAGATCGGCAGCCAGGCGCTCGCAGAGATCGGTCAGGATGCTGCCCAGCTGGATACGATCCTGCTGCGGATGCAGGTCTCGCTCGAACGTCGTCTCGCGGCTGATGGATTTCGGTTCGGATTCGGTGACGACGGGGCGTTCGTCGATGCCGTGTGCGACTTCATGCAGCCATAGCGCGTAATTGCGGCCGAACTGCGCCTGCAGCGCTTCCGGGGCAGCGGCGGCAAGCTGACCGATGGTGGCGATGCCCATCGCCGCCAGCCGCTCGCTGGCCTTGGGGCCGATGCCGTTGATCTTGCGTACCGCCAGCGGCCAGATGCGCGCGGGAATCTCTTCGCGTGACAGCAAGGTAATACCGTCGGGCTTGTCGAGCTCGGAGCAGATCTTGGAGAGCAGCTTGTTGGGTGTGATGCCGATCGAGCAGGTCAGACCCGTCGCGTGGCGTACCGCCTGCTTGAGACGTTGCGCAAGCGGCAGGCTGTCTTCGGCAATGTCCGTCAGGTCGATGTAGATCTCGTCGATGCCGCGGTCTTCAACCTGCGGCGCAATCGCGCGCACGGCCGCCTTGAACAGGCGTGAGTAATGCCTGTAGGCGTCGAAATCCACTGGCAGCAGGATCGCCTCGGGCGCGAGCTGCGCGGCCTTCATCATGCCCATCGCCGAGAACACGCCCAGCGCGCGCGCCTCGTAGGTGGAAGTCGTGATCACGCCGCGCCCGACATAGTCGCGCAAGCGTGCGTACTGCCGCGTGCCGTCCGGCAAGGTGATGGGCTGATGGTCGCGCCGGCCGCCGATCACGACGGCTTGCCCGCGCAGATCGGGATAGCGCAGCAGCTCGACCGATGCGTAGAAGGCATCCATGTCGAGGTGAGCAATGCGGCGGGGTGGAGACTCGGGCACGCAGGAACGCAGACGGAAATCGATTGCCTAAGATGATAAGAGCAAGCGAGCTGTGTGGAGTCCCCCATGCGTCTGCCATCGCCCTACCGTGACGAACAAGGCGTCGTCGCCGATCGCCTCATCCAGCTGGGCAGCCGGCTCGACTGGATGCAAGCCACCCGTCCCGCGCACGACTGGGTGCGCGAGGTGCGGGCGCATCCGCCACCTTTCTGGGCGATGGAGCGCCTGCTCCACGAATTCCCCATCTCAAGCGCCGAAGGTCTGGCGCTGATGCGTCTGGCCGAGGCTCTCTCGCGCATCCCCGACCTCGAAACAGCCATTGCGCTGACGGCCGACCAGCTTGGCCGTGCCGACTTCGGCGCAGGGCACGACTCCCTGCTCGGCCAGATTTCCGCGATGGCCATGAAGCTCTCGCGCCAGTGTCTGCCCGAAGAGGGCGAGCATCAGGGCCTGTGGCAGCGCCTCGGTGCGCGCAGCGTGGTCGCCGCCGGGCTGCGTGCGGTGCAGTTGCTGGGCACCCAGTTCGTGATGGGCGAGACCATCGAAGCCGCCCAGCGCGCGGCGCAGACGCAGCGCAAGGACCAGCCGGCCCTGCGCTTTTCTTACGACATGCTGGGCGAAGCCGCGCGCACGGCGGCTGACGCGCAACGCTATCTCGACAGCTATCGCGCTGCCATCGACAAGCTCGCGTCGGCACGCACGGCCGGCGCGAGCTGCCGCGAGCAGGACGGCATCTCGATCAAGCTGAGCGCCCTGCATCCGCGTTACGAATGGGCACAGGCCGGACGCGTGATGAACGAACTCGTGCCGCGTGTGTGGTCACTGTGCGAACAGGCAGCGGCGGCCAACATGAACCTCACCATCGATGCCGAAGAAGTCGAGCGGCTCGAAATTTCTCTCGACGTGTTCGAAGCCCTGCTGCAGAAGATCGCGCGCCACACGCCGCACTGGCACGGGTTCGGACTGGCGATGCAGGCCTACCAGACACGCGCGCTGGATCTTGTCGACCACGTGATCCTGCTCGCCCAGCGCCACGATGTGAAACTGATGTGTCGCCTCGTCAAGGGCGCCTACTGGGACAGCGAGATCAAGCGCGCGCAGGAGCTCGGTCTCGCCCACTACCCCGTTTTCACGCACAAGGTGCACACCGACATCTCCTACCTCGCCTGTGCGGCGCGCCTGCTCGAAGCGCCTGACCGCATCTTTCCGCAGTTCGCCACCCATAACGCCGGCAGCATCGCCGCGCTGGTGCAGATGGCGCGCGACGCCGAGGCGCCCTTCGAACTGCAGCGCCTGCACGGCATGGGCGAAGGCGTCTATCGCGAAGTGCTCAAAACCCTGCCGCTGAACTGTCGCGTCTATGCGCCGGTCGGCGCGCATCGCGACCTGCTCGCCTACCTCGTGCGGCGTCTGCTCGAAAACGGCGCCAACGCCTCGTTCGTGCACCAGCTCGCCGACGAAAGCGTCAGCAGCGAGACGCTGCTGCAATCGCCCCTGCAGCTGCAGCAAGGCCACAACCTGCCCCTGCCGCCACAGCTTTATGGCGCGCAGCGACGCAACTCGGCCGGGCTGGACCTCGCCGAAGCCGAAACGCGTGACACCCTGGGCGACGCCCTCACCACCTTGCCCGTCGTCGTCGTGCAGATGGACGAAGCGGGCAAGGTAGAGCCCGCCATGCAGCGCGCCCGTGCCGCCTTCCCCGCCTGGGCCGCACGCCCGGTCGATGAACGTGCTGCCATGTTGCAGGCCGCAGCCGAGCGGCTGGAGCTCGGCCTGCCGCGCTTTGCCGCCCTGCTCGTACAGGAAGCGCGCAAGTGCTGGCCCGACGCCATTGCCGAGGTGCGCGAAACGATCGACTTCCTGCGCTATTACGCCAACGAAGCGCTGCGCCTGCAGGCGCCTCAAGCCATGCCTGGCCCGACCGGCGAGCGCAACACCCTGCAGCTGCGCGCACGCGGTGTGTGGGTCGCGATCAGCCCGTGGAATTTTCCGCTGGCGATCTTCACCGGCCAGATTGCCGCCGCCCTGGTCACCGGCAACTGCGTCGTCGCCAAGCCGGCTGAACAGACGCCGCGTGTTGCCACCGAGATGCTCTCCCTGCTGCATGCCGCAGGTGTCCCGACCAGCGTATTGCAGATGCTGCACGGCACCGGCGAGACCGTCGGCGCCGCGCTGGTCGCCCACCCGGGCGTCGACGGTGTGGTGTTCACCGGCTCAACCAGCGTGGCGAAAGGCATCCAGCGCGCGCTGGCCGCCAGGGACGGCCCCATCGTGCCGCTGATTGCCGAAACCGGCGGCATCAACGCCATGCTCGTCGACGCCAGCGCCCTGCCCGAACAGGTGGCCGACGCCGTGCTGCAAAGCGCCTTCCGCTCGGCCGGGCAGCGCTGCTCTGCGCTGCGTCTGCTGTGCCTGCATGAAGGCATCGCCGCGCGCGTGCTCGAACTCGTCGTCGGTGCCGCCAGCGAGCTGCGCGCGGGCGACCCGGCCGACTTCGCCACCGATGTCGGCCCGCTCATCGACAGCGAAGCCTTCATCAACGTCAAGCGTCACATCGGCCGCCTGCGCGAACGTGGCCGCGTGCTGTTGGCACCATCGGTACCCGCACAGCCGCACCACCTCGTGGCAGCGCATGTCTTCGAGATCAGCAACGTCGCCGACGCCACGCACGAGATCTTCGGCCCGGTGCTGCAGGTCGTACGCTGGAAGGGCGACCCGGCCGCCGTCATCGACGCCATCAATGCTCTGGGTTATGGCCTCACCCTGGGCATCCACACGCGCATAGACCGCCGCGCCGCCGCACTTGCTGCGCGCTCGCGAGCAGGCAACGTCTACGTCAATCGCAACATGATCGGCGCCGTCGTGGGCGTGCAGCCTTTTGGCGGCGAAGCGCTGTCCGGCACCGGCCCCAAGGCCGGCGGCCCGCACTACCTGCTGCGCTTCTGCAGCGAACAGGTGGTGACCATCAATACCGCCGCGGCGGGCGGCAATGCAAGCCTTCTGGGCAATCCGCAGGACGCTGGCGACAGCAGGTGACAGCATGGGCGCCGCCTCACTACCGCGGAGCCCGTCCGATGTCGTTCTGCAGAGCCTTCGTACTCACACTTTGCTGTTGCTTCGCGGCGCTCGCGCAAGCGGCGCCCGACATCCTGCTTGCCAATGTCTGGCGCGATGGCATCAACCCGGCTGATTACTGGGTCAGCGAGAAACTCGACGGTGTGCGCGGCATCTGGGATGGCCAGACCCTGCGCTTCCGCAGCGGCAACCCGGTGCCCGCTCCGGCCTGGTTCACGCGCGCCCTGCCGCCCGTGCCTCTTGATGGCGAACTGTGGATCGCACGTCGCCAGTTCGACCGTCTCTCGGCCATCGTGCGGCGCGAAGCTCCGCTCGACGAAGAGTGGCGCGAAGTGCGTTACATGATCTTCGAAATGCCCGCAGCGCCCGGTGACTTCAGCGCACGCGTAGCCGCCATGCGCCAGCTTGTAGCCGACGCGGGCACCCCCTGGCTGCAAGCGGTTGAGCAGTTTCGCGTCGCTGACCGCAAGGCGCTCGCCAGCCTGCTCAACGAGCGCGTACGACACGGTGCCGAAGGCCTCATGCTGCACAAGGCTGACGCGCCTTACGTGACCGGCCGCAGCGACGCGCTGCTCAAGCTCAAGCCCATGCTGGACACCGAGGCCACCGTCGTCGGGCATGTGCAGGGCAAGGGGCGTCTGGCCGGCAAGCTCGGCGCACTGGTCGTCGAGACGCCAGAGGGGCGCCGCTTCCGGCTTGGCACCGGCTTCAGCGCGGCCCAGCGCGAACAGCCACCGCCCATTGGCAGTACGGTCACCTACCGCTACCGCGATCTCACGGCCACCGGCCTGCCGCGCTTTGCGAGCTTTCTGCGCATCCGCGAGAACTTCTGACCAGACGCTTCCGCGCAGCGCCTGCTTCACTGCACGAGCAGTTCGTACCACAGCGCGCGATGCTGGGGGCCCGTCTCCAGCACGGCCGTGTCATGGCCTGTCACCGTCACCGGCGTACGCCGCTGGCCGCGCTCATCCAGCGCCCAGGCTTTGACCCTCGCCGCCGCCACCGGCAGGCTGATGCGGGCCACCGGCCCCTCGACCAGCACCGGGCCTTTGCCGAAGCGGCGGCCCAGCGTCGTGTGTGCGGCGTCGAGCCAACGCTGCTCAGTGTTCTGCGAGGTGCCCAGCACCGTCACCACCATGCGGCTGCCGGCACTGCTGAAGTCACGCCCTTCGATCAGCGTGGCCAGCAGCACAGCGTGCCCCAGTCTCGCGTTCAGCACCTGCAGCTGTATGCCGCCGGCGTCAAAGGCCTGCGGCAGCGCCTTGCCGATGAGGCCCTTGCTGCGCCGCGTGTCGACGCTCACGGTCTGCTGGCCGGCCACACCCCACACCAGCTCGCCACCCACGCTGCGCAGCGGCAGCGGCACGCCATCACCGGCTGGCGTGCCGATCGAAACGGGCCGCAGCGCCGCGAGGTTGCGCGGCGCCCCCCACAGATAGGCGGCGGGCATCTGATAGGTGCGTCGCAGGGATTCGACGAGGGTGGCCCGCTCGGGGACCGGGCTGAGGTCGGCGCCAGGCGTGCTGACATCACCGCGCCGGAACAGCGCCGCACTGGCCAGCAGGCTGCTCATCTTGTTCGGGTCGCCATGCGTGTCGAAGAAGTTGACCTGGTAGTCAGGCTGCCAGTTGGCGTCGTGGGCGCCGTAGGAATAGATGAAGATGCCGTCCCAGTCCTGCAGCGCCGCGTAGGCTGCCAGCAGCGGGAAGGCTTCGGCCGCATGCTCGGCCGGTGCGGAGTGGTTGTATTCCGTCACCACGAAGGGTTTGCCGGGCTGGCGGCGCATGGCGAGCTCGGCCAGTGTGCCGGCGCCGTCAATGCCGGCCATGGGGCTGTTGCCGATACGCCAGTTGTCCATGTCCCAGGGCTTGCCGGGAAATTGCGGGTGCTGCCAGTAGGCGTGGCCGTCGACCACGTCGAGCTCGCCCTGCAGCGGCGCCGGGCTGTAGCTGACCTGCGTGCCGATGATCAGCGACTTGACGCCCAGGTCGCGCTTGAGAAAGTCCTGCATGCCGCGCCAGTAGGCGCTCTCCGTGTCCCACAGGTACTGCAGCCAGTCGCGCTGGGCTTCCAGCGTGCGGCTCAGGAAGTCGCTGCTTGTCGAAATCGCCACGTTGCCGCGCGCCAGGGATTCGCCCTCGGCCAGGCCGAGATTGCCACCCGGCCGCAGGCTCGCTTTCGCCACTGACAGCGTGCCTTCACCCGCCCCGAGGTTGCCCAGCGTGAAGCGTGCGACCTCCTCGCTCATCGTTGGCGCAAAGGTGATGTGGTAATCCTGCCAGCCGGTGCCGACGGCCAGCTCGGTGCTCCACAGGTGCTGCCAGGGTGCGTGGTTCTGCATGGCCTGCAAGGCGATGCGCAGTGGCCGGTCGGCACGCAATCTCAAGCTGAGCGTGTAGGGCTCGCCGGCCTTGAACTTCAGGCCGTTCTGATGCCATTGCACATGCCAGCGCTCGGCCCCGGCACGCGTCACCTTCACCTCGCCCACGCCTTCAGCCATTGGTGTTGCGGTGGCCTGCGCCTGCCCGACGAGCTGCAGGTTCCAGCCCGGTTCGTTGCCGCGCACGTTGATCCTGGCGCCGAACATCTCCTCACCCACGGGCACTTCGCGCGCACCCCAGGCACGGGCCAGCCCGGCATCATCGCCGTAACGTGCCTTGAGCCAACGTACCCAGCCCTGCTGCAAGGCCTCGCGGTAGAGCCCGGTGATCTCGTTGAGCGAGCCGACACGCCACTCGCGCAGCAAGCCATTCTCGTTGTTGATCTCGACCAGCGCCACCGCGGGTTCATCGGCATAGCGCTTGCCGGTGTAGGCATTCACGTGGGTGAGCAGGTCTCGCGCGTAGTCCTTCTGCATCGCGATCATGGGCGGAAAGAAATGGTCAACGCCCTTCCAGTACTTCGGCGTCGTCTCGCCCCAGCCGGCAAAGCCGGGGTACATCCGCCCCACGTGCAGGTTGAGGTTGCTGTAGATGCCCACACGCTTGAGTGCGGCGACGAAGTAGTCGAGCTTTTCGAGCTGGGCCGGATCCATCGTGCGCATGTCCCGCTGCAGCAGCCCGCGTGGTGCAGGCGCCGAATCCATGTGGTGGAAGCGCACGATGTTCACGCCCAGCCGCGCCAGCCGCCCGGCTACGCCGTCGGCGTCGGCATGCGAGGGAAAGCAGCTGCCGAAAACGATGTTCACCCCCAGCAGGCGCAAACGCCGGGCCCCCGCGAACAGGTGACCGTCACGCACGCTGACGAATCCCTGCGCACCGGCAGGCCGCTCGTTCCAGTCCGCAAGACTGGTGAGGCCGGGCGTGTTGTCGTTCCACGGCATGGCGTACGGAAACAGATCGTCCGCCGCGCGCAACACAGCAGGGGCAAGCAGGCACAGCAGGAACAGGCAACGCAGCATGGTTTCCTCTCGGCAAACAGGCCGGCGCCATTGTGGCCCCGCCAGGAGCCCAATATGGGCCGGAATAGCGCGCCAATCACCCCGGTGCCGTCAAGCCGGGCCGCAATCCCGGTTTGCCCTGACCCGCGGCGCTGACTTGGCGCGGAGCGCGGCGGGCGGAGCCGCTATAATTGCCGATTGCCCAATTCAGCTGGAAGAACATGGAAGCCGAACGCATCAACGCCATTGCCAACGCCATCAGCGACCTGCGCGACCGCGCGGATTCGCTGCGGAGGTATCTTTGACTACGACAACAAGGCCGAGAAGCTGATCGAAGTCAGCAAGCAGCTCGAAGACCCGAAGATCTGGGACAACCCGGAGAACGCCCAGGAACTCGGCAAGGAGAAGCGCGCGCTCGAAAACATCGTCCACACGCTCGAATCCATCGCCAACGGCCTCAAGGATGCCGACGAGCTGTTCGAGCTCGCGCGCATGGAAGAAGACGAAGACACGGTCGCCTCGGTCGAGGCTGACGTGCGCAACATCGCCGGCAGCGTCGAAGGCCTCGAATTCCGTCGCATGTTCAACAACCCGATGGACCCCTGCACGGCCTTCATCGAAATCCAGTCCGGCGCCGGGGGCACCGAAGCGCAGGACTGGGCACAGATGCTCGAGCGTATGTACCTGCGTTATTGCGAGAAGAAGGGCTTCAACGTCGAACTCATGGAAGAGTCCGAAGGCGACGTGGCCGGCATCAAGAGCTGCATGATCAAGGTCAGCGGCGACTACGCCTACGGCTACCTGCGCACTGAAACGGGCATCCACCGCCTCGTGCGCAAGTCGCCGTTCGACTCCAACGCACGCCGCCACACCAGCTTCGTGTCGGTCTTCGTGTTCCCCGAGGTCGATGACTCGATCGAGATCGACATCAATCCGGCCGACGTACGCACCGACACCTACCGCGCCTCTGGCGCCGGTGGTCAGCACATCAACAAGACCGACTCCGCCGTGCGTCTGACCCACATTCCGACCGGCATCGTCGTGCAGTGCCAGAACGACCGTTCGCAGCACCGCAACCGTGACGAAGCCTGGAAGATGCTGCGCGCCCGCCTGTACGAACTGGAACTGCGCAAGCGTCAGGCCGAACAGCAGAAGCTCGAAGACGCCAAGAGCGACATCGGCTGGGGCCACCAGATCCGCAGCTACGTGCTCGACTCGGGCCGCATCAAGGATCTGCGCACCAACTACGAGGTCGGCAACACGCAAGCCGTGCTCGACGGCGACCTGGATGACTTCATCCAGGCCAGCCTGAAGCAGGGCGTCTGATCCGCGCATGTCGAGCGCAGCCGACTTCAACCTGACGGGATTCCTCAATCCCGGCGTCGAGCCTGACGATGTGCCCACGCTGTGGGCGCTAGTCCGCGCCCGTCCGCTGGTCGACACCTTCATCGCCCTGTTCCGTGGCGGCGAAGAAGAGGTTTTCGTGCGCCTGCATGTGCTGCGCGAGATCGGCGCCCGTGCCGACCTGCCGCGCTGGCTGCCTGACGAGTTGCGCCGCCACTTTGCCTACATCGACCCGGTCAAGCTCGAAACCGTGCTGGGGCGCCTGCGCGGCAACGGGCTCATGGTGTTCGGTGAAGACGGCACCTATCAGCTGTCCGATTCGGGCCGCAACGCCGTGGCGGCGGTGTCGGCACTGCTGCGCTTCGGCGAGTCGGAGGATGCCGAGCTGGGTTTCCTGACCACGCAGCTCGCCGGCATGCAGGCCACGGGCACGGTCACGCCGGACATGCTGCAGCACCTGCTGGCCAAGCTCAACGCGCTCACTGCGTCGTTCGAAGATGCCATCGCCTCGGGCTCCGAGTTCCGCATCCTCGATGCGCGCTCACGCCTCTCGGGCAACATGCGCTGGCTGGAGAAAGGCACCCAGATCCTGCGCAGCCTGCTCGCCGGTGGGGACACCAAAGAAGAAGAGATCACGCCCGATATCGCCCGCGTCGCGCATTCCATCGGCCTCGCGCAGAGCCGTCTGGCACGTGTCGATGCCGCCTTCCAGCGTGCGCTCAACAAGATCGAATCGCAGCGCGTCACGCTGGGGGCTTCGGGCGTCTCGTCGTCTGACGCGGCCGCCTGGCTGCGCAGCCTGGACATCCGCCGCATCGCGGCACTCGCCGATGGCGCACTGGGCGCGGGGCCACGCGCGCAGTTCCTCGCCGGCGGCCACGAATTGCTCGACCGTGCCGAGTCCGTGCTGTCTGAAGAAGTGCAGCGCATGGAAGCCAACACCGCCCTGCCCCCTGCAGAAGCCGCACCGGTCGATCAGGCTGCGGAATCGGAAGACCTTGGCCTCTTGATCCGCCTCACCGAGAAACTTGCCGGCATTCCCACCGCAACCCCGGCACAGAAGCTCGTGCTGGGCGGCGGCTTCGGGCCCGCAAGCTATCGCCTGTCCCTGCTGTCCCTGCTTGGCAACGAAGAAGCCCAGGCCGAAGGCCCGGTCGCCGACCTCACCCAGATGCCCTACGACCTGCAACTGGACACCACCCTGGTCGAAGTGATGGAAGACGAGGTGTCTCACATGTCGGCCGGACAGGTTGTCCGGCGGTGAGGCGTAAGGAGATATGAGTGATGAGTAAACAACTGTTGTTCGCGAACCCTCGCGCCCCAAAAATCGAGTTTGCCGAGCCCGGACGTGAGCAAGCACCCGCTCCTCACTCCTCACTCCTTGCCCCTCTCTGAAGTCAGACATGGAACACGACATCACCGCCCTCACCGCCCGCCTGCTCGCGCACCGCTGGCTGCCGCGCAACGATGCACAGGTGCGCCGTGCGCTGGTCGATGAAGCCTTCCGCGCCGAGCTGGAAAGCAAGCTCGCCGGCGTCGGCCTTGAACTGCTCGACAACCCGTTTGCCGAGCACATCGCCGTCGGCCTGAAGATCGACGTGCACGAGGCCGTGTTCGGCGGCCGCGATTACCAGGCCAGCACCATGGGCCTCACGCGCGACGAGGTGGCCCTGCTCATCGTGCTGTGGGCGCTGATCATCCTGCCCAAACGCGAACGCCAGCTCGGCCGCCGCACGCGCGAGGACGATGGCCAGAACGACATGTTCGGGCAAGAGAAGCCGATCGTGCACGGCAACGAAGTCTCCGGCGCCGTGTCGGAAGCTTCGCTGCTCGCCGACTTCGGCACACAACTCGGCGGCAAGACCAAGATCCGCAACTTCGCGCTCGGCAAACTCGCCCGGCTCGGCTTCATCGAACGCCGCGGCGGCTACCTGCTCGAAGGCCCGCTGCTCGATGTGCTGCTCGACTACCGCGTGCTCGCCGATCGCATCATCAACGGCACGCTGGCTGACGTGCTCGCCGCCGCGGGTCGCAGTGTGCCCAGCCAGACCGAACTCGACGAAGACGTGATGGACGAGTTTGACGAAGACGAAATCGAATCGCGAAGGTGATCCGTCGTTCCCGCCAACTTTACGCCCGGCGAAGCTGCATTCCGCTCCCCTCCCCCGCTTGCGGGGGAGGGGTTGGGGGAGAGGGCAAGAGCGGGAACCCAGAGACTGTGCATACGAACTGAATAACGACGCTGGATTCCCGCCTGGGCGGGAATGACGGCAAAAGCGAATCGAGTACGAATACATGTTCCATATCCGCGACATCGAACTGGTTCACTGGGACTTCTGGCGCCGCTTCACGCTGCCGCTGGATGCCCAGATCATCACCATCGTCGGCCCCAACGGCTCGGGCAAAACCACGCTGCTCGATGCCATGCGCACGCTGTTCGCGCTGCGCTGCTCGGGCAAGCGCGACTTCCGCCGCTATGTGCGCCGCGCCAATGCAGGCGTGGCGTGGATTCGCGCAACCGTCAGCAACCGGCCGGGCTCGACGGGCAAGCGTCCCTTCTTCCCCTGCCTCAAGGACGACATCACCCTGGCCTGCCGCGTGAAGCGCGCCGGCGGCGACTGGACGCGCGAGTACACGATTGAAGACGGCCTGCTCACGGTCGAGCAGCTCGACGAATCGGCGCAGTGGCTGGGCCTGCGCGACTACCAGTCGCGTCTCGCCTACGCCGGCCTGACACCCGCCATCGCCAAGGTGCTGTCGCTCGAACAAGGCGACACCGACAAGCTCTGCGAATACTCGCCACGCGCGCTCCTCGACCTGGTCTTCGACGTGTTCGGCGACAAGGAAGTGCTCGACAACTATCAGGCGGCGCGTGAAGAACAGAAGAACGCCCAGCGCGAACTCGAAGCCCTGTCGCTGGACCTCGACCGCCTCAAGGCGCAGGCCGAGGGCAAGCGGCTTGAGGCCGATCGCTTCCTCGAATGGCGCAACCTGCATGGCGAGGCCACGGCACTCGAAAACGACGCGGTGCCGCGTCTCGAAGTCGCCGAGTTGCTGGTTGACGTGCAGACCTGGCGCGAGCGCCTGCAGCAGACGCGCGTGGCCCTGCGCGAAGCAGCACGTGTGCGCGACGAATCCGATGCGCGTGTTGCCAGCCTGGGCAGCGAAAAGCAGCAGGCGCAGACCTGGCTCGACGAAGCCGGCCAGCGCGTCAACGACGCCAACGCCCACTGGCTCGCCGCACGCGACGTGCTGCGCGACATTGACAAGAAGCTTGCCGAACGCGACGCCTTGCGCGAACGCATCACGCGTGAGCACGGCTCCGACGCCCTCAACACCGAAGACGCCGCCGCCAACGCCTATGCCGACTGGCAGGCCGCGCGTGAAAAGGTGCGCGAGCTGACCGGCCGTTTTGAAGACGTGTCGCAGCAGTTGCGCGACTCGCAGGCGCGCAGCGGCCCACCAGCCGACGCCGACACGCAGCGCTTCCGCAAGGTGCTGTCCGATGCGGGCATCGAGCATCGCCTGCTCTCCGAGATCATCGAAGTCGCCGACCCCGTGTGGCAAGGCGCGCTGGAAGCCATCCTGCGCCCCTATCGCTCGCTGATCCTGCTCGAAGACGAGAACGACCGCCAGCAAGCCTGGTCGCTGGGCGAGCAGGAACGCTTCCGCCACTTCATCGTGCCCGATCGCAGCCCGGCACCCGATGCTCCCGACGGCAGCCTGCTTGAAGTGGTGAACTTCGCCGGCGACCCGCCCAGGTGGCTTGCCGAACTCCTGGGCCGCATCCGCCGCGTCGACAACGCCGCCGCCGGCGCCAGACTGCCGCGCGACCAGGACTGGATCACCCGGGACGGTTACCACCGCGAACGCCGTGGCGCGCGCCACCTCGGTGTGCCGCTGGACTTCTGGTTCGGCGAACTGGCCCGCACGGCACGTCTCGAAGCCCTGCAGAAGGAAGTCGGCGACCTCGACAAGCAACTCGCCTGGGCGCACAGGAAGCAGGAAGAAGCCGAATCGGCCATGCAGAGCGCACGCCAGAAGCTGCTGGGCATGCAGGCCGCCGAACTGATGCTGTCGCGTGCAACCGAATTCGATGCCGCCGCCCAGGACAAACCCGCTGCGCTGGAAGCACTCCAGCGTGCCGAACGCGGGCTGGAGGCCGCAAAGGCCGACCTCGAACGCTGCAAGGAGCGCCTGTCGGGCATCGCCATCGAATCGGACCGCCGCACACGCGACCTCGCCCAGGCACGTGACACGCTGAGCCGCCTCACCACCGATGCCCGCCCGCAGCGCCTGGAGCAGGCAGCCCGCCTGATGCGCCTGCGCAGCAAGCGTCGCGGCATGCCCCGTCACTGGCTCGAAGCCGACGCCCTCGCCGACCTGGCCGAGCACTACGGTGGCCTTGCCGGCGCGCGCAACGAGCTGTCGCGCCTCAAGCGGCGCCTCGTTGATGGTGAATGGCCGACCGATGAAAACGTGCTGATCGTGCGCGAGAAGCTGAGTCTGGAACTGACACAGCGCGAAACCGACTACGCCCAGCGCCTGGGCTATGCCGAACGCACCCGCAGCATGGTCGACGACGCCCGCGCCGCCTACATCGCCAAGCTGCGCGCCACCGTGCGCCAGTACGGCAAGAACCTGCGCGCGCTGGGCGAACTCTCCGGCGTGCATGTGGAATGCCCGGTGCCCACGCTGGACAACGACGATGCCACGCTGAGCGCCGCCGGCCTCGAAGTGGCATTCGACTTCGACCAGAAGGGGGCGCAAAGCCTCAACGACGGCGAAGCCTCGGGCGGTCAGCAGGTCATGAAGTCACTGATCCTGCTCATCGGCCTGCTCATGGACGACGCCCGCCCCGGCGGCTTCGTCTTCATCGACGAGCCCTTTGCCCACCTCGATGTGGCCAACATCGACCGGGTCGGCGCCTTCCTGCGCGCTACCCGGGCGCAATACCTCATCACCACGCCGGTCACCCACAACGCCAACGTGTTCCAGCCTGCGCAACTGACCCTGGTCACGCGCAAGAAGAAGCCGGTGGATGACTGGGCGCCGCCGATTGGCGTGCTGCGCCGCCAGATCGACTAGCCTGTTCGACCCCGCCAAGGCCCGCGCAATGCGGGCCTTGGCCATTTGGCGGCGGAGAGTGTTCGACTGCCGGACTCCCCTCGCACATTGCCTCAAGCTTTTGTTACAAAGCGCCGTTAGAGCTGACTATGCCCTGACCCGACATCCCCGTCTGACGCCACATTCCGACCCGTTCGCCGTCAATGAGATCCGAAACCGCCCTGCTACAACTGCTGAAAAAGCTGCAGTCCCTGGAAGCATCGCGTGACCGTCAACAAATCGCCGAGTCGGTCGTCGTGGCCGCGCTTGAGATTCTCGACGCACATTCGGCTCTGCTGCATTCGGTGCGCCCTTCGCCGGAAGGCATGCTGACGATTCCCTGCGCCTGGGCAGTACGCGGCGGCATCTCCTCGATTACCGACA
The DNA here is from genome assembly GCF_039544165.1 of Viridibacterium curvum. Classification (NCBI taxonomy): domain Bacteria; kingdom Pseudomonadati; phylum Pseudomonadota; class Betaproteobacteria; order Rhodocyclales; family Rhodocyclaceae; genus Viridibacterium; species Viridibacterium curvum. Next base: position 291,411 of record NZ_BAABLD010000005.1, on the reverse strand, counting down.
TGGACAGCCTCGACAGCGAGAAGAACCAGCTGTCGGCCGATCCACTGCTAGAAGTCTGCGCCGCCACCCCTGACGGCATCGCCGCCGATGACGAAGGTGGCACCATGCGCCTGGCCATCGCCATCCGCCAGCACAACACCACCGTCGGGATTTTCGACGTGCAATGCGCACAGGAGCCCAGCGAACCGCTACTCGACTGCGTGCGCGAACTGTTCAGCATCTATGCAGAACACCTCGTACTGCTCGACTACGCCGAGCTCGACACCCTGACGCGTCTCTGCAACCGCAAGACCTTTGACGAGAACTTCGACCGTTTCATCGCGATTGCCGAAGAGGCCCAACGCCGCAACAGCGAGCAGCCGATCGGCCCCGACACGCTCGCACCCAAGTTCTGCTGGCTGGGCGTGGTGGACATCGACAAGTTCAAGCGCATCAACGACAACTTCGGCCACCTGTTCGGCGATGAAGTATTGATTCGCGTCGCTGACGTCATGAAGAAGAGTTTCCGTGGCAGCGACAAGCTGTTCCGCTTCGGCGGTGAAGAGTTCGTCGTGCTGCTGCGCCACGTGTCTGCCTACCACGCGCACATGGTCTTCGACCGTTTCCGCCAGGCCGTGGCCGACCACGAGTTTCCGCAAGTCGGCAAGGTCACCTGTTCGCTCGGTTACGTGCAGATCGACCCGTCCCTGACGCCAGCCGAGATGCTCAGCCGTGCCGATGAGGCACTGTATTTCTGCAAGGAAAACGGCCGCAACCAGATTGCGCGCTACGAAATCCTGATCCAGAAAGGCTTGATTGCCGCCCCCGTGACGCCTGCCGCAATCACCAACGAAGACCTGCAAGCCGACATCGATGCACTGTTCGACTGAGGCAAGGCAAGAACTCAAATAAAAAGGCCGCAACTGCGGCCTTTCTGGTGTGCGGTAAAGCGACGCTTACTGGATTTTTGCCTTCTGCAGCAGCGCAGCGACTTCCTTGTCCAGCGCAGCCTGGATGATCTCGTCGCGGATTTCCTTGCGGTAGGCCTCCAGGCTGCCCACGACAACAGGACGTACGCCTTCGACGCGGATGACGTGGTAACCCGCTTCTGTCTTGATTGGCTCGCGCGTGCTCTGGCCCGGCTTCAGTTCGCGCACGGCAGCGGCGAATGAGGGCGGGAAGCCTTCGGCCTTGCTCCAGCCGAGATCACCGCCCTGATCCTTGCTGCCCAGATCCTGCGATTCAGAGGCCAATGATTCAAAGCGGGTACCACCAGCGAGCTTGCCGATGATGGCGCGGGCCTCGGCTTCGCCAGCGACCTGGATGTGGCGGATGTGATATTCGGTACCGCCACGCTTGGCGACGATTTCCTTGTAGCGCGCCTGGATGGCGGGCTCAGCGACCTTGTACTTGCTGCCAAAGTCCTGGATGAAGGTTTCGGCGAGCATCGCCTGCGTATTGAAGCCCAGGGCGATGTCGATCTGATCCTTGGGTACCTTGGCTTGCGCCAACTGCTGTTTGATGTTGGCGAGTTCGGCCTGGTAAGCCGGCGTCTTGTCGAGCTTGAGGGCCACGGCGCGCTGTGCCATCACTTCACGCCGCACCAGCTCGGTTTTCACGGAATCACGGAAACCGGCCTCCTCCGGCTTGCCCTGCACGCCGTTGTCGATCACCAACTGGTCTACGAGCGCCTTGGGAATGCCCTTGCCATTGACCGTTGCCACCATCTCGGTTGCCGCGTTAGCGGACAGGGTCGACAGCAGCAATGCCGCACTCATCACAAGCTTTTTCATCGGGAATTTCACAAGACTCTCCTAAGGAATGACGCTAGGGCGCCGCACCACGCGCGGGCCGCAAGGAAAAGCGGGACAGACGGGCCGCCGCAGCGAACACCAGCAAGTCCAGCATGCAATAGAAGGCGCCAGCCGCAAGGGGCGGGTTGAGCGTACTCCAGCCCAACACGGGCACAGTCGGTCGCCAGGACCAGTTACCAACGCGTGTCGCGAAAACTTCCATGACCAACGCCAGCACGAACATCCAGCTGTAGAAGCGCGTCGACGACACGCGCCACAATCGACCCAGCACGCAGGCCAGCACGAAAAGCCCCCACAGGGCGAGGCTCAGCGCGTCGATGCCGCTGATGAGCAAGCCAACCGACGCGATACCGCTGAGCACGGGAACGGCATCCAGCAGCCTGCCGGGTACACGCGAAGCGGTCTGCATGCCGAACCAGAACAGCAGCACATGACCTGGCGGCACGAACAGGGGAATGTTGTGCAGTCGGTAGTCGTAAAGACCCCAGACGAGAGACAGGAAGACCTCGCCCAGCGTGGCGATGACGAGACACAGACACAATGCGATGCGTCGCTCCGCCGACTCCAGCCCCAGCAAAGCGGCAAAGACCGCCCACACCATCGCGCTCACGACAGGCTGCCCCCAGCCAGCAAAGTGCTGATCGACAGCGGCGCCGCCGGCAATCAGCGCCGGAATCAGCCACAGCAAAGCACGACGCGCCGTAGCGTGACTCAAAGATCCGCCTCGACGAGGTTGCCCTTGGCTTCCATCCAGGCGCGGCGGCCCGAAGCCTCACCCTTGCCCATCAGCAGGTCGAACAGCTTCGCCGCCTCGGTCACGCCCTCCAGTGTCACCGGCAGCACGCGACGCGTGGCCGGGTCCATGGCGGTCTCCTTCAATTGCGCGGGCAACATCTCACCGAGGCCCTTGAAGCGGCCAGTCTCCATCTGCTCTTCGCGATAGCCTTCCTTGGCCAGGCGGTCGCGGATCGACATCAGCTCACCATCGTCAAGCGCGTAGAAACGCCGCGCCGGGCGCTTCTTGCCTTGCGCCGGCACATCGACGCGGTATAGCGGCGGCAGCGCGATCCACAGATGTCCGGCTTCGATCAGACGCGGGAAGTGGCGCAGGAACAAGGTCAGCAACAGGGTCTGGATGTGCGAACCGTCGACGTCCGCATCGGCCATGATGATGACCTTGCCGTAGCGCAGGTTGGCGAGCACGGCGTCTGACGCCTCGGGTGGATGCGGATCAACACCAAGGGCCACCGAGATGTCGTGGATTTCGGCATTGGCGAACAGGCGATTGGCGTCGATTTCCCAGGAGTTCTGCACCTTGCCGCGCAGCGGCAGTATGGCCTGCGTCTCGCGGTTGCGCGCCAGCTTGGCCGAGCCACCGGCAGAGTCGCCTTCGACGAGGTAGAGCTCGTTCTCGGTGATGCTCTCGCTCTCGCAGTCCGACAGCTTGCCGGGCAGCACGGCGACGCCGCTGCTCTTCTTCTTCTCGACCTTCTGCGCATCCTTGAGGCGCGACTGCGCCTGCTTGATGGCCATGTCGGCAATGGCCTTGCCGAACTCGACGTTCTGGTTGAGCCAGGCTTCGAAGGGATGCATCAGCATCGACGAGACCAGCTTGACGGCCTCGCGCGAGTTGAGCTTCTCCTTCACCTGCCCCTGGAACTGCGGGTCGAGCAAGCGCGCCGAAAGCACGAAGCTCATCTTGCCGCACACGTCGTCCTGCTGGATCTTGACGCCCTTGGGCAGAAGGCCGTGATGCTCGATGAAGCTCTTGACGGCCTCGAACACGCCGGCGCGCAGGCCGGATTCGTGCGTGCCCCCGGCAACAGTGGGAATCAGGTTCACATAGCTTTCAGAGAGCTGCACGCCATCGAACCAGCCAAAGCACCAGGCTGCGCCCTCGCCCGGCGCGAAGTCCTCGTCCTGCCCGGCATAGGCCTCACCCTTGTAGAGCGGTGCGACAGCCTCGGCGCCGGCCGTCATCTCGCTCAGGTAGCCCGAGAGACCATCGGCGTACTTCCATTCCTGGCGCGCGAAGCTGCCATCGGGCTGCTCCACGTCCAGCATCACCTGCACGCCCGGCAGCAGCACGGCCTTGGAGCGCAGCAGGCGCTCGATTTCGTTCATCGGCACCTTGGGTGAGTCGAAATACCGGCCATCCGGCCACACGCGCACCCGCGTGCCTGTTGCCTTGCCGGCACTGCCCGCCTCGACCAGCGGGCCGATCTCGCGACCACCGTTGGCAAAGTAGATCTGGTGCACCTTGCCCTCGCGGCGCACCTCGACCTCGACACGCGTCGACAAGGCGGTCGTCACCGCCACACCCACGCCATGCAGGCCGCCCGAGAAAGCGTAGGCCGAATTGCCACTCTTCTTGTCGAACTTGCCGCCTGCGTGCAGCACGGTATAGGCGAGCACGACCACCGGCAGGCCTTCAACGGGATGCAGACCCACCGGGATGCCGCGCCCGTCGTCGGTCACCGCCACCGAACCGTCACGGAACACCGCCACGTGGATGTTTTTCGCGAAGCCCGCCAGCGCTTCGTCGGCCGCGTTATCGATGACCTCCTGCACCATGTGGCAGGGTGAATCGGTGCGGGTGTACATGCCGGGGCGCTCGCGCACCGGCTCCAGGCCTTTGAGAACGCGGAAAGAGGATTCGTCGTACTGTTTTTGCGCCATGTCTGCTGCGTCGGGGGTATTCAAGCCAGCGCGCATTGTTCCACAGTTCCCTGCCTCAAGTTGCGGTGCGGGATGGGCGTTAACAGGCTATGGAAATGCGCCAGCCCGTAGAGGCCAATCAACTCGAACTTGGCAAACCCTTGCCGTGGGATGTCTACGACACCCAAAACAACCTGCTGCTGAGGAAGGGCTACGTCATCACGCGCGAATCCCAGCTGCAAGTGCTGGCGGCACGCGGCATCTTTGTTGATTCGCCGTTCCTGCGCGGGAGCAACACTGCACGCCGGATCGAGCCCAGCAGTTACGACGCGTTCCGCGTGTGGGATTACATCCTCGACGAGCTGGACGCCCTGCTTCGCAATGTGCGCGTCGAACCCGACTTCCAGCGCCAGCTGCTCGGCCTCGCGCGCCTCGTGCAGCAGCTCGCCGAACGCAGCCCGGACGGCGCGCTCGCCGCCATGATCCTCACCGACCAGCGGCGATATCCGATCATCCACAGCCTGCATACGGCCGTGCTCTGCGAACTGGTTGCCCGCCGACTCGAATGGCAAGCGGAGCGCCGCACCAGCCTGGCATGTGCCGCCATGACCATGAATCTGGCCATGGTCGAGCTGCAGCAGTTGCTGTGCTCGCAGCGTCGCGCGCCGTCGCCGGAGCAACGACGCGAGATCCAGCGCCACCCGTCCCTGGGCGAAGAAATGTTGCGTGGGGCAGGCATCACCGACGAAACCTGGCTTGCCGCTGTGCGCGACCATCACGAACGTGTCGGCGGCGGTGGCTATCCCTTCGGCATCACGGCGCCGGGTGAAGAAGCGCGCCTGATCCAGACCGCCGACATCTTCTCGGCCAAGGTCAGCCCGCGTGCGGCACGCGCCCCGGTGACATCGGCCGAAGCCGCACGCTCGCTGTTCATCGACTCGGGCAACGAGCCTAACGTCTTCGCGGCAGCACTGGTCAAGGAAATCGGCATCTTCCCGCCCGGTACCTGCGTGGCACTGGCCAATGGCGAGACAGGCATCGTGCACAGCCGCGGCAAGCTCGCTAACGCACCGATGGTTATCAGCCTCGCCAGCTCGACGGGACTCTCCTACGGCCAGCCCTTGCGCCGCGACACGTCGAACAAGGAATTCGAGATCCGCGCCGTGGTGCCACGCGACAAGATGCGTTTCCGCATCCGTCCCGAACAGCTCTGGCGCTAAACCGTACCTTCAGCTGGTGCGGGAGGCAGCCACATGCACTTCGCTTTCTTCGCGATGTCCTGCAGCACCTTGTCGTGCTCGGCCAGTTCGGCCTCACTGGCGCGCAGCACGCGCAGCGGCGGACGCTCCACCGGCTTGCCATCCGCGCTGTGTGCCGGGCCGTCGGCATCCAGCCCCATGGTCAGGGTCTCCTGACCACGCGTCATGGCGAGATAGACCTCGGCCAGCAGTTCCGCATCAAGCAAGGCGCCGTGCAGCGTGCGGTGCGAATTGTTGATGGCGTAGCGCTCGCACAAGGCATCGAGCGAGGCCTTCTTGCCCGGCCACATCTCCTTGGCCATGCGCACCGTGTCGATCACGCTGGGGCACAGCTTGTTGAGCGGTGTCAGATCCAGCCGCTCCAGCTCCATGTTGAGGAAGCCGACGTCAAAGCTGGCGTTGTGGATGATCAGTTCAGCGCCACTGACATAGTCCACGAACTCGGCTGCAAGGCTCGCGAACAACGGCTTGTCGGCAAGGAAGTCGTCGGACAGACCGTGAATGCGCTCCGAATCCCCGACCAGTCGCTCCGGGTTCAGGTAGACGTGGTAGTTGCGCCCGGTGAGCTTGCGGTTGGCAAGCTCCACACAGCCGATTTCGACGACCCGGTCACCGGTCCGCCAATCGAGGCCGGTGGTTTCCGTATCGAGGACAACCTGGCGCATCAGGCGCCCTTGGCGAGACGCGTCTTGGTCACCTCGACCAGCGCCTTGTAGATTGCGACGAATTCACTGGCGTTGAGTGCGGCCGAGCCGATCAGGCCACCATCGACGTCAGGCATGGACAGCAGGCTGGCGGCGTTGCTGGCTTTGACGCTGCCGCCGTAGAGAATGGTCAGGCGCTTGGCGAATTCGGCGTCACGCTGACCGATGCGCGCACGCAGAAAGGCGTGCTCGGCCTGCACGATCTCGGGCGTCGCAGCGATGCCGGTACCGATGGCCCAGCGCGGCTCGTATGCCACGATGATGTTGTCGTGCGCGGTGCGGATGTAGCCAAAAGCGGCGTCGAGCTGGCGACCCAGCACCTCATGTGTGCGGCCGGCATCGCGCTCTTCTGCGGTCTCGCCGACACACAGGATGGGGATCAGGCCGGCATCGATGGCAGCCAGCGCCTTGCGGCCCATGAGGCCATCGTTCTCGCCCTGGTAGGAACGGCGCTCCGAGTGCCCGATGATGACGAAGCCACAGCCGAGTTCCTTGAGCATCAGCGGCGACGTCTCGCCCGTGTAGGCGCCACGCAGGTGGTCCGAAGCATTCTGGGCGCCGATCTGGATGCCTGTGCCTTCCACCAGACCTTGCATCTGCGCGAGATATGGAAATGCAGGACACAGGACCATGTCGACTTCCGGCGCCAGCTCCCCTGTGCCGCTACGGATTGCGTTGAAGAGTTCGGCGTTGGCCTTGAGGTTGCCGTGCATCTTCCAGTTGCCGACGAGCCAGTGCTTTTTCATGCTTGTACCTTGGTGATTTCGGTTGAATGCCGGGAATTCCGTGTCGGGGCGCATTCTAGCCTTTCGGCCGTCACTCCCCCGTTGTGTATTTCACCGATCCCGCCACTCCCGCAGACAGGCCAAGGCCTGCTCAATGCGGTCCACAGCGCGGACTTCCATGCCGGGAATGGCTTGCTTGGGGGCGTTGGCGGTCGGGATGAGGGCCAGTTCGAAGCCCAGCTTGGCCGCTTCGCGCAGGCGTTCCTGTCCGCGCGGTGCGGGTCGGATCTCGCCGGCCAGGCCGATTTCACCAAAGATCACGAGCTTTTTCGGCAAGGGCCGGCTGGTCAACGAAGAGACAATGGCCAGGCAGACTGCCAGGTCAGCCGCCGGCTCGCTGATCTTGACGCCGCCGACGGCGTTGATGAACACATCCTGATCCGAGCAAACAATACCCGCATGGCGGTGCAGCACCGCCAGCAACATGGCCAGCCGGTTCTGCTCAAGGCCCACCGAGAGACGGCGCGGGTTGCCGTGCGAGCTATCGACGAGGGCCTGGATTTCGACCAGCAGGGGGCGTGTGCCTTCCTGCGTCACCAGCACACAGCTGCCGGGGACGGGATCAGCGTGTTGCGAGAGGAAGAGTGCCGACGGGTTGCTGACGCCGCGTAACCCCTTGTCGGTCATGGCGAACACACCCAGCTCGTTGACGGCGCCGAAGCGGTTCTTGAAAGCGCGCACAAGGCGGAAGCTCGAATGCGTATCGCCTTCGAAATACAACACCGTGTCGACGATGTGCTCCAGCACTCGCGGGCCAGCCAGCGCACCGTCCTTGGTGACGTGGCCGACCAGCACGATGCAGGTGCCGGTCGATTTGGCCTGCCGCGTGAGCTGCGCGGCGCATTCGCGCACCTGAGCCACCGAGCCGGGGGCGCTTTGCAGCGCTTCGGAGTACAAGGTCTGGATGGAATCGATGACGGCCACAGCTGGCTTGGTGTCGCGCAGGGTGGCGAGAATCTTTTCGAGCGAGATTTCGGGCAGCAGCGGCAGCTCGCCACAATCGAGCTGCAGACGCCGCGCGCGCAAGGCCACCTGTTCGGCCGATTCTTCGCCACTGACATACAACACAGACTGCCTGGCAATGATGCTGGCCAGCGCTTGCAACAGCAGGGTCGATTTGCCGATACCGGGGTCACCACCGATCAGCACCACCATGCCCGGCACGAAGCCGCCGCCCAACACACGGTCCAGTTCGTCCACACCGGTCGGCGTGCGCGGCGATTCACGCGGGTCTATCTCGGCGAGCTTCTGCAGCTTGCCGCTGCCCGCCGCCAGCGATGCGAAACGGCCCGTACCGGGCGCCTCGGCAATCGCCTCTACCAATGTGTTCCACTGCCCGCAGCCCGGGCACTGCCCCTGCCACTTGGGGCTCTGTGCGCCGCATTCAGTGCAGCTGTAGACCGTCTTGGCTTTGGCCATCAATGCCCCGCTTGCACGACCGGCACACGCGGCGCCAGCGCACAGAACAATTCGTAACTGACCGTGCCGGCCGAAGTCGCCACATCGTCAGCCGGCAAACCTTCGCCCCACAGCACGACGGGTGTGCCGACGCTGGCTTGCGGCAAGTGCTCGAGGTCGGCGACCAGCATGTCCATCGAGACGCGCCCCACAGTGCGCGTGAGTTGTCCATCAACCAGCACTGGCGTGCCACTCGGTGCGTGACGTGGGTAACCGTCGGCATAACCGCAGGCGACGATGCCGATACGCATGGGTTTATCGGCGCGAAACAGACTGCCGTAACCCACGGTGTCGCCCGCAACCAGCGTCTGCGTCGCAATAATGCGACTCTGCAGGGTCATGACAGGGCGCAAGCCAATGGACTCGGCACTCAGCGCTGCCGGCATCGGCGAACCACCGTACAACATGATGCCTGGCCGAACCCAATTGCCATGCGTCTGCGGGAAGCGCAACAACGCGGCGGAGTTGCTGCAGCTGAACGGCATGCCAGCCGGCAACTGGGCAGTGAAGCGCGTCCATTGGGCGTCGATTCCCTCACCATCGGCGTCGGAAAAATGTGTCATCAACGTGATCTGCGCCAGCTTGCCGCTTTGCTGCAGGCGCACCAGCAAACCCGGGCACTGCTCCGCTGGAAAGCCAAGCCGGTTCATGCCGGTATTCAGCTTGAGGCAGGCCGACAGCGGCGCCGGTAGAGGTGTCGCTTCGAGCATGCGCAGTTGCGACTCGTCGTGCAGTACGACGTCCAGATCCAGACGCGCCGCTTCAAGCAACCCTTCCACATCAAAGAAGCCTTCAAGCAGCAGGATCGGCTGTGTGAAACCGGCTTCGCGCAGGATGCGCGCTTCGGCCAGGTCCAGTAGCGCAAACCCGTCAGCCACATCGCGCACGGCTTCGGCACAGCGCAAGACGCCGTGTCCGTAGGCATTCGCCTTCACGACGCACCAGGCGCGCGACTGCGGCGCACGCGCCTTGGCCAGCAGATAGTTGTGACGGAACGCCGCAGGATCGATGCGCGCCAGGATGGGACGGGACATGCTGTCAGAGGTGGGTCTGGCCGGGAACGCCCTCACCCGATTGCTCGGCGGTGCGGGCGTACTCGGCGAGATGCTCGACCACGAATTCCGCAAATGTCGAGTGCAGACGTGCGCGGAAGCGGTCCTTGGGCACGATCACGTTCAGCGAGGAATACAGTTTCGGCTCAAGCGAAACGCCCACCAGCGCCCCGTCGCGCAGATCACGAGCAAGCGACATGCGCGACACGATGGCAAAACCCATGCCCTCGCGTACCAGATGCTTGATGGTCGCCAGACTGCCCAGCTCGGCCGTGCGCTCCAGTGACTCGGGCGGCACGCCACCGTCGCGGAAGAACTGCTCGGACAGGGCGCGGATGGCGGCTCCCGGATCGCGGTCGACGAAGGGATAGGGCTGCAGGTCTGCTGGCGTCAGCGACGCGGCCTTGCTCAGAGGATGGCCCGGCGGCACACCGACCAGCAATTCGTCGCGATAAGCCTGGGTGCATTCCAGATCCGGGTCGGTCGAATCCCGTTCGACCAGACCGACGTCCAGATCATGTGCAGCAACGCGGTTCTGGATGCTTTCGGAGTTGCCGACGAACAGGCGCGGCACGACACGCGGATACTTGCGCTTGAAAGCTGCCAGCAAGGCCGGCAACCAATAAGCGGCGATAGTGGCGCTGGAGCCGATGGTCAGCACGCCCGTGAGCTCGTCCGTGAGCTCGTTGATGCGCGTTTCCATCTCGTCCGACAGGCCGAGGATGCGCTCTGCGTAAGCGAAGACGATTTCACCCGCCGGCGTCAGGGAAACCTTGCCATGCCCGCGATCGAGCAAACGGGTGTTGAACTGTTCTTCCAGCTGTTTGACCTGGAAGGTCACCGCTGGCTGGGTCATGAACAGGTTTTCTGCTGCCCGGGTGAAAGATCCGTGGCGTGCCACGGCATGAAAAACCTGCAATCGACGATCGGCCATGATGCTGCCTCGCAACATAAACAACACTTATCCCGAATTGCAACACAAACAGCGATGCAATGAAAGCTGAGATACCCCTACGAACACGTTCGCGCCGACTATCGTTATGCCGGCCTGCTGGCCGGACACATGGTTTTGACAACTATGAACGGGAGCCCGGCAACGGCCCTGTGGTATAAACCCGCCACACCCGAGCAGGCACACCTTGCCGGGGCAAGGACAAAGGCGAGGCTGCGAGCCCCGCCCCGCGCGGAGAGGGACGAAGGTCTGGGATGGGCATTGGTTTCTATGTAGTGATGGCAGCGCAGTTCTTCTCTGCGCTGGCAGACAACGCGCTGCTCATCTGTGCGATTGCCCTGCTGCAGCAGCTGAAGGCGCCGCCGGAATACGCGCCGTTGCTCAAGACCTCGTTCACGCTGTCCTACGTGGTGCTCGCCGCCTTTGTCGGCGCCTTCGCCGACTCGATGCCCAAATGGCGCGTCATGTTCATCAGCAACAGCATCAAGATCGTCGGTTGCGGTCTGATGCTGTTCGAAGTCCATCCCCTGCTCGCCTACGCAGTCGTCGGCCTTGGTGCCGCGGCGTACTCACCGGCCAAGTACGGCATCCTCACCGAGATGCTGCCCCCCTCCAAACTGGTCACTGCCAACGGCTGGATCGAAGGCCTCACGGTCGGCGCGATCATTCTCGGCTCCCTGCTGGGCGGGCTGCTGATCCTGCCTGCCTTCGGCAACTGGGTGCTGGCCTTTGACCTGCCCGTCATTCACAACAAGGAACAGGTGGCCCTGCTGACGGTCGGTCTGCTCTACGTTGTCGCTGCCGTCCTCAATCGCTACGTGCCGGACACGGGCGTTGCCAGCAAACCGCTCAAGAACAACCCGCTCTATCTGGTCAAGGAATTCGGCCATTGTGTCAGCCTGTTGTGGCGTGACCGCCTCGGCCAGATCTCGCTGGCCGTCACCACCTTGTTCTGGGGTGCCGGCGCAACCATCCAGTTCATCGTCATCGACTGGGCGGACCAGAAACTCGGCCTCGGTCTCTCGCAATCGACGCAGCTGCAAGGTGTTGTCGCTGTGGGTGTCGCTATCGGCGCCATCGTGGCAGCGCGCATGCTGAGCCTGCGCCAGACGATGAAGGTCATTCCCATCGGTATCGCCATGGGCCTGATCGTGCCGCTCATGGTGTTGATGCCTTACATGCCGCAAATTCAGCTGCACGAACCCATCAAGATTGCCGGCATGGCCCTGCAGATGGACGTGCGCATGCTGTGCATCATGATCCTGATGGTGCTGGTGGGTGGTTTGTCCGGCTTCTTCGTTGTGCCGATGAATGCCTTGCTGCAGCATCGTGGTCACGTACTGATGGGCGCAGGCCACTCCATCGCCGTACAGAACTTCAACGAGAACCTCAGCATCCTGATGATGACCTGGCTCTACTCGGTGCTGGTTGGCAGCGGGCTATCGGTCAACGTGGTGATCGTGCTGTTCGGCTTCTTCGTCGCAGGCTGCATGTACCTCGTCAAACTGCGCCATCTGCGCAACCAGGCCGAGCACGACGACCTCGCGCTGCTCGAAGAGCACAAACACTGAGCCGTACACGAGCGGAGCAGCAAGCGCTGCTCAGTGACTCTCAGTGACTTACTCCGCCTTGTCGAACGCAGCCACGAGATCCGTCGCGCGGCACAGGTCTTCCCATGCCTTGGCCTTGTCCTGCGGTGTGCGCAGCAGGTAAGCGGGGTGATAGGTCACCAGAACGGGTAGCTCTCCGTAGCGATGGGTGCGCCCGCGTGCTGCGCTGATGCTGATCTCCTGCCCGAGCAAGGTCTGTGCGGCCGGGCGTCCCAGTGCGATCAGCAAGTGCGGCTGCACCATGCGGATCTGGCGCTCCAGGAAGGGACGACAGGCGAGGATTTCTTCTTCGGTCGGCGTACGGTTGCCTGGCGGACGGCACTTCACCGAATTGGCAATGTAGACGCCCTTGCCACGCGTCAGCCCGACCGAGCCCAGCATCGCATCGAGCAGTTTGCCCGCCTGGCCCACGAAGGGTTCGCCGCGCTCATCTTCCTCTGCGCCAGGCCCCTCACCCACCAGCATCCAGCTCGCCTGCGTGTCACCGACGCCAAGCACAGCCTGCTTGCGCGTTTCGCACAGCTTGCAGGCACGACACTCCGCCACTTCGCGCGCCAGCGCAGCCCAGTCGTCTGCAGCATCTGCTGCTTCATGACGACGCGCCACAACCGGCATCGGTGCAACGGCAGTCTCGGAAGCGGATTCGATCTGCGCGACGGGTAGCAGATCAGGCAGGGCCTGCTGCGGCGCCAACGCCTCTTCCGCAGGCACGGTCTGACGTAAGCGCCAGACCGGCTTGATGCCCATTTCAGCCAGAATCTGTGTACGACTCATGAAAGCTCCCGGCGCATGACAATCGCGTCTTCCCGGCCCTCTGTCGTCGGGTAGTACGCCTTGCGCTGACCGATTTCGACGAAGGCCTGCCGCTCATACAGCGGCCGTGCCAGCACATTGCTACGCCGCACTTCGAGAAACATCTGCGTGGCCCCCGCCAGTTTCGCACGGGCGAACAGGTGCTGCAGCAGCGCCGTACCGAGACCACGCCGCTGATAATCCGTCGAAACGCTGATCTTCAGCAGATGCGCCTCGTCGAGCACCATCATCATCACCGCAAACCCTTGCACCGGCTGCCCGGCCTCGCTGATCACCCAGCTGCTGTAGCCGGCGTCCATGCCTTCGATGTAATGCTTCTGACGCCAGGGAAAGGCGTCGGTCTGTATGTCGATCGCGACCACGCGATCGATGTCTTCATGCTGCAACGGACGAATCGCGACCATCAGGCACGTCCGCCTTGGGCAAGACGTTCTGCCGTAGTCAACGCCACGCGATTGCGGACGTACTCCGGCGCTGCCAGCGCGGCGTCCAGCCAGCAATCCGGACGCGCAGCAGCCAGACGCGCCACATCTTCAGCCAGCGGCGTAGCCTGCACACCAGGAAAGCTGACCTGGTGCGCAAGTGCCTGCGGCCAGAGTCCAGCGTAGGCCGCGAAAGCCGTACCCAAACCTGTCCAACCATCGCTCTCCGGCAACGGAGCTTCGGCGGGCGGCACGCACACCACCTCACCGTCCGCCACAAGGCGGCCATCCACCACAAGGAATCGACCGATGTAGGCCTCGTTCATGCGGGCATCCATGGCGCAGTACAGGCGCGATCCAGCACGCGCTGCCGGCAGGGCCAACGCCTCCAGAGAGCTGATTGCCGCGACCGGACGGTCCACGCCCAGTGCCAGGCCCTGTGCCACACCACAGGCCAGTCGAACCCCTGTGAAGGCACCCGGACCGCGACCAAAGGCAATCACGTCAAGCGACGCCAGGCCCAGCTGGGCGTCGGCCATCAGAAGGTGGATGCCAGGCAGTACATTGCCGGAATGCGCAGCACCGGTTCCCGGTAGCGCGCGGCTGATCAGTTCATTCCCGTACAGCAAGGCCACGGAGGCGCACTCGCTCGAAGTCTCGATGGCCAATATCGTCGTCATTTCAGGATTGTAACGGCGCTGCTGCGTCAGACGGGCAGTATCATGCCCGTCGCAGAACTTGCCCACACCTTGCCAGGAAGCCACCGATGTCAATCGCCGCTGCTGTCGTCATCACACTGATCGCCCTCTTGCACATCTGGATTCTGGTGCTGGAAATGTTCCTGTGGGAAAAGCCCATCGGACTGCGCACCTTCCGCCAGAAACCCGAAGATGCCCGCACCTCGCGCGTGCTGGCGGCCAATCAAGGTCTCTACAACGGTTTTCTGGCAGCAGGCCTGTTCTGGAGCGTCTGGCTGGGTGATGCAGGGCGGGAACCTGCGCGCTTCTTCATGCTCTGTGTTCTGGTCGCCGGCATCTACGGCGCCTGGAGCACGGGCAAACCCCGTATTTTCTGGTTCCAGGGACTGCCAGCCCTGATCGGGCTGATACTTCTTCAGCTTTCCTGATCAGGCAGAATCACACCCCTCCCTTCAACATTACCAGCACTCCAGCTGCTGTTTTTTCGCGTCTCCGATGTCTCCCAATCCGTCCGCTTTTCAATACCCCCTGCTCATTCAACTCTCGCTTTGGGTACACGTCGGCGCGGCCGTGCTGACGCTGCTAAAGCCGTCATTGTGGCAATGGACATTGGGCAGCCTGATCGTCGACCACCTGGTCATCACTGCCGCCACGCTATGGCCTCGCAGCGGATGGCTGGGTCCCAATCTGCTGCGCCTGCCAGACCCCCAGCAGCGCGTTGCGATCACCATCGATGATGGGCCCGACCCTGCAGTCACTCCCAAGGTGCTGGACATACTTGATCAGCATGGCGTGAAGGCCAGCTTCTTCTGTGTAGGCGAGAAGGTCCGCCGGCATCCCGGGCTGGCGAGGGAAATCCTCGCACGCGGCCATACGCTCGAAAACCACACCACCCACCATCCGCACAGCTTCTCGGTCATGGGGCCAAACAGCATCAGCAAGGAGGTAGTGGGTACGCAGGAGATCATCCACAACACCACAGGCTTCACCCCGCGATATTTTCGCGCACCAGCTGGACTACGCAACGCATTCCTCAATCGCATCCTGTTCCAGAACGGGCTCAAGCAGGCCAGCTGGACACGACGCGGTTTCGACACCGTAGAGACCAATCCGGACAAGGTACTGGCGCGCTTGACGCACAAGCTCGCTGCGGGCGACATCCTGCTGCTGCATGATGGCAACGCTGCCGGCAGAACACCCATCATTCTGGAAGTGCTGCCGCGACTGCTGGAACGCATCGCCCAAAAGGGCTTGCGCGCCTCGGCCCTGCCCTGAGGCAGAAGGCTTAGCGCGCGTTGAGGATGTCGGCGAGGTTCTTGCCCGACACCTTGACAACCGCGTGCACCGTGCCGGCGTCATCGACCTTGTCAGGCTCGACGGACACCGTGCCACTATCCAGCGCCAATTGCAGGCGCTGTTTGGCCAGATCATTGCCAGCCGGCACCAGGGCTTCGTTGAGCCCCACGATCTGATACTTGCGCCCTTGATGGAAGAAAGTGTGACCATCGACGGCGTAGGCCCGATCAGGAATCGTACGGGCACGCAGTTCCGGCTGCGAAGATTCGCCGGGTGTGACTGCACCACCCTGCAACGGGCCCGTCGGCTCCTTGGTGCAACGACGCACGTTCCGGTAGCCCTTGCCCGATTTGACACGCACGGTCTGGCAATCGCTACCGCCCGATGTGGCGCGCGCCTTGCTGGCAGGTGCCGGTTTGCTTGTCGTAGCGCGCTTTGCCGGCGCCTTTTTGGGTGAAGCCTTTGCTGCTGCGGCTGATTTGCCTGTCTGCTTCCTGGGTTGGGCTTCGGCTTGCATGGAGCCCATCGGAAGCGCCAGCAGCAACGCCAGCATCAGACAGCGGCGCAACGTCAGGCGATTGGTTTGGCGAGGCGAGACAAAGCGGCTCAACAACAATCCCTCAATACGTATTCAGATTATCCGGGGCCGACAACTCAGGCCGGCATGACGCGCAGTCTACGACCTTCGCGCCCTACGGCTGCAACGACCTTGACCTTGGTGTTCGCGTCGATGCGCACGCTGGATTCGCAATCCCAGACCTCTTCACCGAGGATAGGGCGATTGAAGCGCACGCTGCTGTTCATCCCCGGTGCCACGACACGCACCAGTGTACCGGTGTAACCCAAGGTGGCTTCGGCGCGCCCCTCGCGCGAACTGTCGTTGTCACGGAGCAGCTTGAACCAGAGCACGAGCAGGATGCCAGCCACCACCATCCAGATCACCAGCTTGACAATCAGGGTCAGCTTGACGAAGACCGATACGATGCCAACCACGGCAGCGCCCACCCCGATCCATACAAGGATACCGCCGGGCATGAAGATCTCGCCCAGCACCAGCACCACTCCGAGGGCGAGCCAGTACCAGGTGGAGATTTCGACGGCGGAGAGTTTTCCGATCATGCCGTGGCAAGGTTGCCAGCGGGCAACTCGACGACGTTGCTGCCATCAGCATCGCCCAGCTTGCTGAGCTTGCCATCGACAGAAGCCCCTGCATCCATGCGCAGGGAACGGTAGGTGATACTGCCCGTCACACGAGCGTTGGCTTGCAGTTCGACGAAGTGTTCGACTTCCAGGTCACCGACGATCACGCCATTGATAACCGCGTCGTGGCTACGCACATTGCCGGTAATGCTGCCACGGTCGCTGAGCACGAGCAGGCTGCGGCTGCCCGGCTTGCCGAGCACATCGCCGCGCACGTGACCGTCGATATGCAGGCCATCCATGAAGCTCAGGTTACCCACGATTTCGACGTTGCTGGCGATCAGGCTCGACAGCGTCGAGGTATCAATGGAAGGCTCTTTCTTTCTACCGAACATCCGGGCTCTCCGAACGAGGTGATACGGATAGTAGTACGTGACGCTTCGGCGTCAGCGCACCGCGGGCGCCAGCGTCTGGCTGGCTGATTCGGGGGCTACGCCCCCTTGCGCCGTCGGCGTGCCACGCACGCGCTGATGGTTCTTGAAGAAGCTCAACTCTTGCTCGGTCTGCTTGAGCTTCTGTGTGAGTGTATCAACCTGCTTCACAAGTTCCTCGCGGGTCGCAACTTCCTGTTGCAATTTCATCTCGCTGAGACGCTGTGCCTGCTGCAGGTTGCCAACTTCGAGACGCAGGTGGTCACGTTCCTCCAGCACCTGCGCTTCAGGCGTTCCAGCACGCATGGCCATCGCGACACCGGCTGCCCCAAGTAACAGCAGCGCCCCCAACCACCACCAGAGCGGCTGACGATGACGCGGGATGGTAAGAACGTAGCGCGCGCTGCCCAGCCGCCGCGTGACGGGATCAACGTTTCGACGCGACGGCATTCTTGTTCACCGCATTGAGATACTGCAGGGGGTCAACATAACGCCCTGCATGCAGGATTTCGAAATGCAGGTGAGCGCCAGTGGATCGACCTGTCGAGCCTACCTCGGCGATTTTCTGACCGGGCGCCACGACATCACCCACCTTGACCAGCAAGCGCGAGGCATGCGCGTAGCGACTGATCAGCCCATTGCCATGATCGAGCTCGATCACGTTACCGAGCTCGTTGTGCCAACCGGCAAAACGCACCTTGCCGCCGCCAGCCGACATGATGTCGGTGCCGTACTTGGCGGAAAAATCGAGTCCCGGATGGAAAGCCACCGCGCCAGTGATCGGATCGACACGATTGCCAAAAGGCGAGCCCAGATCCACATCGGGAATAGGCACCTGCTTGGGCAGTGACATATAGGCAAGGGTGCGGGTTTCGGCCGTCTTCTCGATAGCCTGCAGCACGCTCTGCAAACAGGCCAGCGTACCTTCGGCCCGCTTGACACCATCACGCGCCGAAGTCTGCATGGCGTCGGGAACGCTGACGCTGTCGCAAACCGGCGCCATTACCGGACCGCCCGAGCCATCCTTGCTGGCATTGAGAACCGGCTTGGGCGTCAGCGCCGGTGCAGCGCCAGACTTCTCGAGCTTGGTGAAGGCCCCCTGCACCTGTTCGATACCGCTTAGTTTGCGAAGCAAGCCGCTGGCGTTGTTTTCGAGTGCCAGAAGGCGGGCTGACATTTCACCCAGACGCTGCATGGCATAGCCCTCGCGCAGCGGGTCCGGCTCGGCAGCTGCCTGCAGATCTGCAACGCTGTTACGGCCGACAATCAGACCTGCGGCAAACCCGGCAACGCCTGCGACAAAGCACAGAACGATCGAGGCGACGACGACCTCGCGCAGGGTCACAGCGCGCACGCCCGCCTTGGCGATGGTTCGATTGGACAATAGAAGCAGTGCCACACGCTCCTCCTCGTTTATCGCGCCCCAACGCCCTGTGACCAAGGCATCTCATTTGCGGGGCTAGTCGTTTAGCTGGGCCCGCGACCGAAAGTCGCGGCTTGCGTCGTCGTGCTACCGACCAGCCGATCCAGCTTGGGCGGCAAGTCTAGCATGACTGCCCGAACGGGCAGCGCAGGTATATCAGGGTAAGTCCGGGGCGTATTCCGCGGTCCGACATGCGGGGCACAAACGCCCCTGAGGGCTACAAGAAGGGCTTCGTTGCCGCTCGTCAGCCCGATGCGTGGGCTGCCAGCTTGAGCCAGGTATCAACCACCGTGTCGGGGTTGAGGGAAATCGTCTGGATGCCTTCGTCCATCAGCCATTCGGCGAAATCGGCGTGATCTGACGGACCTTGGCCGCAGATGCCGACATATTTCCCGAGCTTGTTCGCCGAACCGATCGCCATGGAAAGAAGTTGTTTGACTGCGGGGTCGCGCTCATCGAAAGCATGGGCAACGAGACCAGAGTCGCGATCCAGCCCGAGCGTGAGCTGGGTCAGATCGTTGGAGCCTATCGAGAAGCCATCAAAACATTCGAGAAATTTATCGGCCAGCAAGGCGTTGGAGGGAATCTCGCACATCATCACCAGTTTTAGATCGTTCTCGCCGCGCCGCAGGCCATGGTCGGCCAGCAGATCGACGACACCCCGCGCCTCTTCGAGGTTGCGCACGAAGGGCACCATCAGCTGCACGTTGGTCAGCCCCATCACATTGCGGACCTGCTTCATCGCCAGGCACTCCAGCTCGAAGCAGTCGCGGAAGCTGTGGGCGATGTAACGCGAAGCGCCACGGAAACCCAGCATGGGGTTTTCTTCCTCCGGCTCGTAGATGTCGCCGCCCAAAAGTTTGCGGTATTCGTTGGACTTGAAGTCCGACAGGCGCACGATCACCGGTTTGGGCCAGAACGCCGCCGCAATGGTCGCCACGCCCTCGGCGAGACGCTCGATGAAGAACTGACGTGGCGTCGCGTAACCACGCGACCGCCTCTCGATCTCTTCTCGCAGACTTGCGGTGGCCTGGTTCACCTCAAGAATCGCCTTGGGGTGAATGCCAATCATGTTGTTGATGACGAACTCAAGCCGCGCGAGCCCGACACCGCCATTGGGAATCTGCGAGAACTCGAAGGCGAGCTCAGGGTTGCCCACGTTCATCATGATCTTGACCGGGATGTCGGGCATCTGGCCCATGTCGGTCGTGATGACTTCGTATTCGAGACGGCCGCGGTAGACGTGTCCCGTATCGCCTTCGGCACAAGAGACGGTGACGCTCTCCCCTTCTTCCAGCACTTCGGTCGCATCACCACATCCCACGATGGCCGGAACACCGAGTTCGCGCGCAATGATTGCCGCGTGGCAAGTCCGCCCGCCACGATTGGTGACGATCGCCGAAGCGCGCTTCATGACCGGCTCCCAGTTTGGGTCCGTCATGTCGGCAACCAGCACATCCCCTTCCTGCACGCGCCCCATCTCGGAGGCGTCCTTGATGATGCGTACGGCGCCTTGTCCGATCTTCTGGCCGATTGCACGACCCGAGACCAGCACACGACCATGATGCTTGAGGCGATACTTTTCCATGACCAGCGTCGAGGCCTGCGACTGCACGGTCTCCGGACGCGCCTGCAGGATGTAGAGCTTGCCGTCGTTGCCGTCCTTGCCCCACTCGATGTCCATCGGACGCTCATAGTGCTTCTCGATGATGCGGGCGTAGCGGCCCAGTTCCAGCACTTCCTTGTCGGTCAGAGAAAAACGGTTGCGATCCGCCTCGGCAACGTCCTGCACAAGGGTCGACTTGCCCGCTTCGCGCTTGTCGGCAAAGACCATCTTGATCATCTTGGAGCCCAGGCTGCGACGGATCACAGCCGGGTTGCCCGCATCCAGCATGGGCTTGTGCACGTAAAACTCGTCCGGGTTCACTGCGCCCTGCACCACTGTTTCACCGAGTCCATAGGACGAGGTGATGAACACGACGTCCTTGAAGCCCGATTCGGTATCCAGCGTAAACATCACGCCGGCCGCGCCAAGGTCCGATCGCACCATGCGCTGCACGCCAGCTGACAGCGCGACCTCGGCATGACGGAAGCCCTTGTGCTCGCGATAGGAAATCGCGCGGTCGTTGTACAGCGAGGCAAACACTTCACGCATCGCGTGCAGGATGTTTTCGTAACCAGAGATATTGAGAAAGGTTTCCTGCTGACCCGCAAACGACGCGTCCGGTAGATCTTCTGCCGTTGCAGAGGAACGCACGGCAAAGCTGCCCTCACCCTCCGCCACCAGGCGTTCGTAGTGCGTCTTGATGTCGGCTTCGAGCTTCGCCGGCAGGGGCGTTTCCATGATCCACTGACGGATCTGCGCGCCTGTCCTTGCAAGTGCCTCTACGTCATCGATGTTCAGCGTTTCGAGCGCCGCATGAATACGCGCTGCAAGACCATCGGTGGCAAGAAACTCGCGGTACGCAAATGCCGTCGTCGCAAAACCACCCGGCACTCGCACACCCGCAGCGGCAAGCTGGCTGATCATCTCGCCGAGCGAGGCATTCTTGCCTCCCACCTCCTCAACATCCGTCATGCGCAGGGATTCGAACGGGATGACGTACGCACTCATCGGGGCACCTCTATGAGGAAGAGAGAATGTGATCTATTGACGCAAACACTTGCGTCAAGCAGCTTTGGGCAGCATTCTATCGACGCGATTTTGTGCGCCGCATCAGAGCTTACCCCAACCGTTGTGATGGGCATCACGCGGCACGAAGATAATGGGTATATACGAGGGCATCACGATGAGCAGCCAACCCCGCCGCACCGTTTTCTTCGTCTCCGACGGCACGGGCATTACTGCCGAAACGCTCGGACACAGCCTGCTGGCGCAGTTTCCGGACTGCGAGTTCCGTCAGGTGCGTGCGCCTTTCATCGATTCGCTGGACAAGGCGCTCGACTGCGCTCGCAACATCCGCGAAGCCGAAAAACGTGACGGCACCCGTCCGCTGGTTTTCAGCACGCTGGTGCAAACCGACACGATTGCTGCGCTGCACGAGTGCAACGCGCACTTCATCGACCTGTTCGGCACCTTCATCGCGCCCCTCGAACAAGAGCTCGGAGTGAAGTCCACACACGCGGTCGGACGCTTCCACGGCATTGCCGAAAGCGAGGACTACAAGCGTCGTATCGAAGCCATCAACTTCACGCTCGCACATGACGATGGCGTCAGCGACAAGAATCTTGAGCAGTCGAACGTCATTCTCGTCGGCGTATCGCGTTCAGGAAAAACGCCGACCAGCCTGTACCTCGCCATGCAGTATGGCGTGAAGGCTGCCAACTACCCGTTGATCCCCGAAGACTTCGAGCGCAACAAGTTGCCCGGAGAGATCCAGCGCCACCGCAACAAGCTCTTCGGTCTCACCATCACGCCGGAACGGCTGTCGCAGATCCGTCAGGAACGGCGCCCCAACAGCAAATACGCATCCATCGAAAATTGCCGCGCCGAACTGGAGTCGGCCAAGAAGATGATGCAGCGTGAAGGCATCCCCTTCATCGACTCCACTGCACGGTCCATCGAAGAAATTTCCGCCAAGATCCTGCAGGAAATCCGCTTCGGCAAGCCGGTGTACTAAGGCGCGCTCAATTTCATGCGGCGGATTGCGTTGGCTTCAAGACAATGCGCCCCCCGGGCCCGGTGCGGACGCCCACGCGAATCGGGGTCAGCGAACCAGTCCGGCAAATACGCTGATCCGGCACGAGCGTGCGATGACCCACATTCCCCGTCAGGCTTGAAGAACTGATCGCGTAGATGACCTTCTCGATCAAGCCCGGCATTATCTGAACCATCATGACATCGCGCATCAATCAGCTCTGATGCACCACCGCCCCAGCTGCATCGGAGCAATGCCGAGACCTTGCCTGATACGAAAGCCATCAGTCTGGGGGTAAGCTTCTTCGCGATGAAGGCGATGTTTGTGGGATGGCGGGTTTGATACCCATCAACAGCAAGAGGCGAGACTTGCGTGAGCATGTATTCAAATCAACAGCTTGCATGACACCAACCCTGCAACTTCCGTCTAAGCCACAGACTTTTTCGTACTCGCTGTGCGAGTACCACGGCAGGCCTTGTCATGGATGAGAAGCACTACCTCTCCGCGCTTTTCGAGCCTTCCAGCGTGGCAATCATCGGCGCCACCGAGCGGGAGGGAGCGCTCGGTCAGGTACTGATGCGCAACATGCTGGCCGGGCAGTTCCGCGGCAAGCTCATTGCTGTCAATCCAAAATACAAAACCGTGCAGGGCGTTCCCTGCGTGCGACGCATCGGGGATGTCGGCTTCAAGGTCGATCTGGCCATCATTGCCACTCCGGCCGCCACGACGCCCGCCATCATCGAGCAATGCGGCAAAGCCGGCGTACGCACAGCAACTGTCCTGTCCGCGGGCTTCGGTGAGAGTGGCGCGGACGGCGCGCGACTGGAGATGGAAGTCGTGCGTACGGCACGCCAGTACGGCATGCGCCTGCTCGGACCCAACAGCCTCGGCGTCGCACGACCGCAGATCGGCCTCAATGCCACCTTTGCGCAGGCACAAGCACTGCCCGGCTCGATTGGTTTCATCTCGCAATCGGGTGCCCTCTGTGCGGCCATTCTCGATTACGCACGTCCCAACCAGGTCGGATTCTCCAATGTGGTCTCGCTCGGCGCATCCAGCGATCTGGATTTCGGCGAGATCCTCGATTACATGGTGTGGGACTACCGCACTGAGAGCATCCTGCTCTACATCGAAGGCATACGTAACGCACGGCGCTTCCTCTCCGCCATCCGCGCCGCGGCACGAGCCAAGCCCATCATGATCCTCAAGGTCGGGCGTCATCCGCAGGCCCTGCGCGCCGCCCAACAACACACTCGCGCGGTGGTAGGTGACGATGCCGTGTTCGACGCTGCCCTGCGCCGTGCTGGCGTCATCCGAATCTATAACCTGAGCCAGCTCTACGCCGCCACGAAAGCGCTGTTCGCCCACTTCCGCCCGCGCGGTAACCGGCTCGCCATCATCACCAACGGGGGCGGCCCCGGTGTGATGGCAGCAGACCGCGCCGGTGACCTGGGCATTCCGCTGGCACAGCTGTCCACCCGTACGCTGACGCGGCTGGATCGCATCCTGCCGCCACACTGGTCGCTCGATAACCCCATCGATCTGGTCGGCGACTCGGACCCCGAGCGCTACGCGAATGCGCTGGCCGCGCTGCTTGATGACGATGGCGTGGACGGCGTGTTATGCCTGCTGACTCCGCAGGCCATGACTCGCCCCAATGAAGTCGCAGGTCGCGTCATTGAACTGCACAAGACGACCGAAAAGCCCATCCTCACTTGCTGGCTGGGCGAAGACCAGACTCGCCAGGCGCGCGAGATGTTTCGCGAGGCCGGCATCCCTTCACTGCGTACGCCCGAGGTAGCGGTCGAGCTCTTCTCGCACCTCTCGGCCTACTACCGCAACCAGACCCTGCTGACGCAGGCCCCCGCTCCACTCGTCGACGAACGTCTGCCGCTGACCCAGGCTGCGCGCTTCATCATCGACAACGCACTGGCCCGCCGTCGTACCACGCTCCTGCGGCAGGAAGCCATGGCCGTGCTGTCCGCCTTCCATGTCGCAGTGCCGCCCAGCTTTCTCGCCAACACGGCAGAAGAAGCTGCCTCGCTGGCGCAAGACATCGGCTTTCCCGTCACACTGCGCCCCAATGTGGCCTTGCCGGCGGCCCGCCGAGCCCTGCTCACCCGTCGCAATATTGCCAGCACCGTTGCAGCACACCTGGCATTCGAAGAGCTGCGCGCCGAACTTGATGCCCGCATGCCCGGCTCCAGCAAGGAGGGGATCTGTGTCGAAGCAATGCGCGAGTACGAATCGACGCGCGCCCTGATGATCCGCGTCTGGCGCGACCCGGTGTTCGGCCCGGTGATCGGCTTCGGCGAACGCAGTACCGACCCCGACTGGTGGGCCGACCGTGCCGTGGCCCTGCCACCGCTCAACCGCTTCCTTGCGCAAGACCTCATCCGCGGCACGCGCGCTGCAACCCTGCTGGGTACCCACAACAACATGCCCGCAGCGCGCATCGACGATGTCGAGGACATCCTCCTACACATCTCGGAGCTCGTCTGCGAGCTGCCCTGGGTACGCGAGATCGAGATCAACCCGCTGCTCGTCGATGAACACGAAGCCATCGTATGGCATGCGCGCATGGAAGTCGGCAGCATTCCGCCGCGTGCCAAGCCATACGATCACATGGCGATTCACCCCTACCCCGCCACCCTGACCCAGCACTGGCAGTTGCGCGACGGCACGCCAGTACTGCTGCGCGCCCTCAAGCCGGAAGACGCCGAACTGGAGCAGGACTTCGTGCGCAAGCTCTCGCCCGAGACGCGCTACTTCCGCTTCATGAGCGCACTGCGCGAGCTACCACCCAGCCTGCTCGCCAAGCTCACGCAGATCGACTATGACCGCGAGATCGCGCTTATCGCACTCATAGAGCAGGATGACGCGCCGGTGCAGATCGGCATCAGCCGCTACGCCACGAATCCTGATGGCAGCAGCTGTGAGTTCGCCATCGTCGTAGCCGATGCCTGGCAAGGCAGCGGCGTCGGGCGTTTCCTGATGGACAGCCTGATCGACACTGCACGCGCGAGCGGTTTGCAGACAATGAAGGGCGTTTTTCTGGCCAGCAATGACCGCATGCTGCGCTTTGCGCAGCGGCTTGGCTTCGTCTTGACGCTCGACCCTGACGATCACACGCTCAGGCACGGTACACTCGACCTCACTGCTCCTCGTCCTGACGCCTTGCGTCCTGTTTTTCCGCCATCCAACTGATTCATGCCGATACACGTCATCACCCTGGCCGAGGCCCTGCCACAGCACGTCGACGCCGTCCGCTCCCAGCTCGCCGAAATGGCAAACATGACCCGCATGGCAGAAGGCTGCGTGCGTTGCGATGTCTATGCTGCCAGCGGCGGGCCGCGCTATTTCAACACCATTGAAGTGTGGGTCTCAGCGGAGGCCCACGCGGCGTGGATCCAGTCCGCGCCACTGCTCAAATCCATTGCGCCACTGTTCGGCAAAATGAAGGGGCTACCGGAGGTACGCGTGCTCGACGTCATCAACGAACTGGCGGACGGAACATGACGACGCGTTGCGCCTGGGCTGGCAATGACCCGCTCTACGTGAAGTACCACGACGACGAATGGGGCGTACCGGTACACGACGATCGCAAGCTCTTCGAGCTCATCACGCTGGAGGGCGCACAGGCCGGACTGTCGTGGATCACCGTGCTGCGCAAACGCGAGAACTATCGCGCCGCCTTCTACGGCTTCAACCCCGAACGTGTCGCCGGCATGACCGATAAGGATGTCGCGCGGCTCATGACCAACGAAGGTCTCGTCCGCAATCTGCAAAAGATCCAGTCCACATTGGGCAATGCACGTGCCGTGCTTGCCGTGCAGGCTGAGTTCGGTAGCTTCGACAAGTACCTGTGGCAGTTCGTCGACGGTCAGAGCATTCAGAACAGCTGGCCCAGCCTTGCTGAAGTTCCGGCTCGCACACCGGTCTCCGACGCCATGTCGAAAGACCTGCAGAAACGCGGCTTCAAGTTCGTGGGTTCCACCATCTGCTACGCCTTCATGCAGGCAGTCGGCATGGTCAACGATCACCCGACCGACTGTTTCCGCCATGCCGAGTGCAGGACGCGGTAATCTCTTCGCATCCCGCGCATCAACGCTTTTTGCCATCTCATGACAACTCCCAATCTTGCAGAACGCATCGACTTCCACGGCATGCCTGCCACGCGCCTGCGCGCACCAGATGGCAGTGAAGCCATCGTGCTCGACCACGGCGCGCATGTGGTGTCGTGGAAGCCCCGCGGCGGCCCTGACCGTCTGTACCTCTCACCCGACGCCGTGTTCAAGGAAGGCACAGCCGTGCGCGGCGGCGTACCGATCTGCTTTCCGCAGTTCGCCAGCAACGGTCCCCTGCCTTCACACGGCTTTGCACGCAAGAGCAAATGGGAGCTCGTCGACGCGCGTGTTGGTGAGGACTACGCGATGGCCAATCTGCGCCTGCGTTACAGCGACGCAACTTTGGCGCAGTGGCAAGGAAAATTCGTTCTGGAACTGGCCATCAGTGTTTCCGGCGATCGCCTGGACATGGAAATGGACGTGCTCAACGACGGCGATGAGTCGTTCAGCTTCACTGCAGCCCTGCATACCTATCTCGCAGTCAAAGAGGTCGAGGAATGCATGCTGGAAGGCTTGCGCGGGCAGGAGTGCTCCGACTCGCTGACCAAAAAACGCTTCCGCGAAAGCGGCACCAGCTTCATGATCGATCAGGAAGTCGACCGCATCTACCACGGCACGAAGAACGCACTGCTGCTCCGTGAGCAGCACCGTGCCTTGGCCATCTACAGCGAGAATCTGCCAGACACTGTGGTCTGGAACCCCTGGGTCGAACGCAGCAAGCAACTGCAGGACCTGCCAGACAACGGCTTCCGGCGCATGCTCTGCGTCGAAGGCGCCGTCGTCGAAACACCGATCGTACTTGCGCCACAGGAGTCCTGGTGGGGGCGTCAGACGCTGATGACACTGTGACGGACTGACCCGAAAAACAAAGGGGCGCATCGCGCCCCTTTGTTTTTTGTCGCCCGCTCCTCAGCTCAGGCCGCGCGCCAGGTCGTCAGTAATGTCCTTCACCGCCTCCAGCCCGACGGCAAGACGGATCAGGCTGTCCTGGATACCCGCTGCAGTGCGCGCTTCAGGCGTGATGCGACCATGCGTTGTCGTCGCCGGATGCGTGATGGTCGTACGCGTGTCACCCAGATTTGCCGTGATCGACAGCAAGCGGCAATTGTCGACCACCCGCCAGGCTTCGGCCTGCCCTCCTTTGACTTCGAAGGCCACGATCGCACCGCCCGTCTTTTGTTGACGGCGCGCCAGCTCGTACTGCGGATGCGACGGCAGACCGGGATAAAAAACGCGTGCCACACCCGGCTGCTGCTCCAGCCAGCTGGCCACGGCCAGAGCATTGACCGAATGCGCCTTCATGCGGATATCCAGCGTCTCCAGCCCCTTGAGGATGATCCAGGCGTTGAAGGGCGAGATCGTCGGCCCTGCCGTGCGCAGGAAACGCAGCACTTCCTCCAGCAAAGCCTTGCTGCCCACAACCGCACCGCCAAGCACACGACCCTGACCATCGAGATACTTGGTCGCCGAGTGAATGACGATATCTGCACCCAGCTTGAGTGGTTGCTGCAGGGCCGGCGAGCAGAAGCAATTGTCGACCACCAGCAAAGCGCCACCGCGATGCGCGATCTCCGCGGTTGCCGCAATGTCGACCAGCTGCGTCAGCGGGTTCGAGGGCGTCTCGACGAACACCAGCTTCGTCGTCGGCTTCATCGCCGCCTCGTAGGCGGCAAGATCGTCCGCATCGACGTAGCTCGTCTCAACGCCGAACTTTGCCATGTACAGGTTGAAGAACTGGATGCTCGATCCGAACAAGCCCTTGGACGCGACGATGTGGTCACCGGACTTCAGCAAGCCCATGCACACAGCGAGGATGGCAGCCATGCCACTGGCCGTAGCAATACACGCCTCGGCCCCCTCCAGCGCGGCGAGACGGGTTTGCAGCATGTCCACCGTGGGATTGGTGAAGCGCGAATAGACCATGCCTTCATCGCCACCGACAAAGCGGCCCTTGGCCTCTGCGGCGCTCTTGAAGACGTAGCTGGAAGTCAGGAACAGCGCCTCACTGTGCTCGCCGAACTGGCTGCGCTGCGTGCCGGCACGGATGGCGAGAGTCTGGGGATCAAGATCAAGTTCATCAAAAGGATTCATGCTCACCTCGAAAACAAAAAACCCGTTCAGCTCTTGCGAGTCAGAACGGGTCCTGCACTGCGTCCTGCTTCGCTTTAGCTGGATTTATTAAGCGCCCGCAAGCTGTGCATCAAATCGGCGCGTAACAGGAAGCTACTCTCCTGCAATGTCTGCCGTCAAGACACCAGGTTCAGATCAAGCTGACTCGCTTCCGGATCCTCACCGATGTTGGAGTCGGCACGACCGCCCTCGACAAAGCTGAGGTACTCCGGCGTGATATCGCCTGTCACGTAGCGCCCATCGAAGCAGGATGTCTCGAATTCCTTGATTGCCGGGTTCAGCGACCCCACTGCTTCCTTGAGATCCTCCAGCGTCTGGTAGATCAACGCGTCGGCGCCGATCTCACGACCGATCTCTTCCTCGGTGCGGTACGAAGCAATCAATTCAGCACGGCTGGGCATGTCGATGCCATACACGTTGGCGTGACGCACCGGCGGCGCAGCCGAGGCCATGTACACCTTGGTGGCCCCAGCTTCACGCGCCATCGTGATGATCTCGCGACTGGTGGTGCCACGCACGATGGAGTCATCCACAAGCAGCACTTTCTTGCCCGCAAATTCCTGGTGCATGGCATTGAGCTTCTGACGCACAGACTTCTTGCGCACCGCCTGCCCGGGCATGATGAAGGTACGGCCAATGTAACGGTTCTTCACAAAGCCTTCGCGGTACGGCAGGTTCAGATCACTCGCCAGCTCCATCGCAGCGTTGCGACTGGAATCGGGGATCGGGATCACGACATCAATCTCCAGATCGGCGAAGTCACGCTTGATGCGTTCAGCCAGGTAGCTGCCCATCTTCACGCGGCTTTCGTAGACCGAGATGCCGTCGATCAGCGAATCGGGGCGTGCCAGATAGACGAACTCGAACATGCACGGCGCATACGGCGCCGGTTCGGCGCACTGTGCGCTGGAGAGCTTGCCGTGGACATCGATCAGGATCGCTTCGCCGGGCGCCACGTCGCGCAAAAGCTTGAAGCCCAGAACGTCGATTGCCACGCTTTCGGACGCCACCATGTATTCCTTGCGATCACCGACATCGTTCTCGCCGATCACCAGCGGACGGATGCCGTACGGATCGCGGAAAGCCAGCAGACCATAACCCGCGATCATCACCACGGCGGCATAGGCGCCCTTGGCACGGCGATGCACGCCCTTCACGGCACGGAAGATGGTTTCTTCGTCGAGACGGAACGAACCGCCGGAAGCCTCTTGCAGCTCGTGCGCCAGCACGTTGAGCAGCACTTCCGAATCGGAGTTGGTATTCATGTGGCGCAGGTCGGCGAGATACATCTCGCGTTTGAGCGCATCAGCATTCGTGAGGTTGCCGTTGTGAGCCAGCATCAGGCCGAAAGGCGAATTCACGTAGAACGGTTGCGCCTCAGCCGGGTTGTAGGCCGAACCTGCGGTGGGATAACGGCAGTGACCGATGCCCCAGTTGCCCGCCAGGTTGCGCATGTTGCGCGTGCGGAATACGTCGCGCACCAAGCCCGGCCCCTTGTGCATGTGGAAGCGTCCGCCCTCCGCCGTAGCGATCCCCGCGGCGTCCTGCCCGCGGTGTTGCAGCACCTGCAAACCGTCATACAACAGCTGATTGACGGACGTGCTTGCCACGACCCCGATGATTCCACACATAGCTCACCTGTACCTGATACGTGCCGCCAGCTCTTTGGGGAGCCAGGGCTTCACTGCAATCACAACCGTTTCCAGCGGTGCAGAGAAAGTCGCTCCGCGCCACCAGGCTTCGCGCGGGAAGCTCGTCAGCCCGCACAGACCAACCAGCACCAACGCAATCAAAACCGCGCGCACCACGCCGAACAAGGCCCCGGCCACGCGATCCGTCAGTCCCAGACCGGCTGCTTTCAGCAGCTCACGGAGCAGGAAACGCACCACGGCCAGCATGAGCAGGACCGCCACCACAATGACGACAAAAGCGAGCGCCCACTGAAGCGCCGGCGTAGTCACAAATGGAGCCACAAAGGGCGCAATCAAGGCCGCAAAGCGCCAAGCCAGGAAAACCGCCAGCGCCCAGCTGCACAGCGCGATGACCTCACTGACCAATCCGCGCCAGGCACCAAGCAGAACACTGGCCAGCACGATTCCGAGGAAGACGAAATCGAAAACGGTCACTGCCTGCTCACTTGCCCGAGACAACCCCGTCCAGACTTACCCGTTTGAGCTTTTCCACCGCCTGTTCAGCCTGTGCCTTGGTCTTGAACGGGCCAACACGCACGCGCGTGCTGGCTCCCACCTTCTCGACGCTGGGCACCATGCCTGCCTGCTTGACCTTGGCTGCTACGCCACGTGCGTTGTCCTGTTCGCGATAAACACCAACCTGGACGAAAAATCTGGATGCCGGCTCTTCGCCTCGTTCGAGCAGGGCGCGCGCCCTGACTTCACCGCCGGCGCTGCTCGCTGCCGTATGGCTCGGAGCACTCGCAGCGGCCACGCTCGACGACGACGACGCCGCACTGCTGGCCGCGACTGTTGACGCGCTCGCAGCGCCACGCGGTGCCGAGCTCACGGTAACGGGACTCATTTCCGGGTCGCCGGGCACCGAGACCGGTGTGGAACTGCTGGCGGTATTGATGACGCGAGAGGTGAAGTTGCTGCCTTCCTGGCTTGGAATGCGGATCTGCAACTCATTGCCGGTCTGACGCGGTTCGCTGTCCATGACCATGGGCAGAAAGATGATGGCTGCGAGCGCAAGGGCCACGGCACCAATCAGGCGACGGCGGGCGCGCTTCTTCAGTTCGAGCTGGGCGTCGTTTTCAGCCATGGCGGGCTTCTGTCGGAGGGGCTGCCGACCCCACCTCCGCCGGTTGCCGTTGCAAGCTCTGCATGACAGCCGATACGGTCAGGAAGGATCCGAAGGTCACGATTCTATCACCCTCCCCCGCCTTCGCCCTCGCTGCCGCAAAGGCCGCTGCCGGATCGGCAAAGAGGCTCACCGTGGCCTTGCTTCCCAGCCCCAGCAGCACTTCTTGCAGCGCTTCAGGTGTTGCCGCGCGCGGCCCACCCGGATTACACAGGTACCAGTGATCAACGCGAGCCAGCATCGGCTTCAGGCTACCAGCAATGTCCTTGTCAGCCAGCATGCCGCACACCGCATGGGTGTCCGGAAAGAAGCCCATATTGGAAAGATTGTCTGCCAGCACAGCCGCCGACTGGGGATTGTGTGCCACGTCCAGCACCACGGAGGGCCGGCCCGGCAGTACCTGGAAGCGCGCCGGCACTTCGACCAGCATCAGTCCCTGACGAACAGCCTGCATCGGCACAGGCAGGCGCTCTTCGATAGCCTCCAGCGCAGCCAGCGCCCCTGCTGCATTAAGTAATTGATTGGCGCCACGCAAGGCCGGGTAAGCCATGCTGTTGCGACGCTGCTGGCGGCCACGGAACTGCCACTGCGTCTTGTCACCGGAAAAACCGAAATCACGCCCCGAAATGCGCAGATCAGCCCCGATTGCACGTGCGTGATCGACCAACGACTGTGGGGGCTGCGGATCGCTGCAAATCGCCGGACGCCCCGCACGGTAGATGCCGGCTTTCTCGAAACCGATCTTCTCGCGCGTATCGCCGAGGTAATCCATGTGGTCCATGGCAACACCGGTCACGATGGCGCAGTCGGGATCGATGACGTTGACCGCATCCAGCCGGCCACCCAAGCCGACCTCAAGCACGACCACATCCAGCGCCTGCTGGCAAAACACCCACCAGGCGGCCAAGGTGCCGTATTCGAAATAGGTCAGCGGCGTATCAGGCAACGCGGTGCGCGCTGCCTCGACCGCCTCGAAGCCACGGCACAGCACAGCATCGTCAGCGTCCTGCCCGAGCAGACGAACACGTTCGTTGTACCTCAGCAGATGCGGGGAGGTGTAGACGCCAACGCGATAGCCCGCCGCGCGCAGGATGGCGTCGAGCATGGCGCAGGTTGAGCCCTTGCCATTGGTGCCCCCCACGGTGATGACGACCGCACCATTGCGCAGATTCATCGTCTGCAGAACGCGGCGGACACGATCCAGCCCCAGTTCGATGGGACGTGCATGCTGACGCTCGATCCAGTCGAGCCAGCCTTGCAACGAATCAGGCAGGGACATCAGCTATTGACGGCGGGCTGACCCGACAACAGGGTCAGCACCTGGGCGAGACGCTCGCGCAGTTCACGGCGATCGACAATCATGTCGATGGCGCCCTTCTCGATGAGGAACTCCGAACGCTGGAAACCTTCCGGCAGCTTCTCGCGCACGGTCTGCTCGATTACGCGCGGGCCGGCAAAGCCGATCAGTGCGCCAGGCTCACCAATCACCACATCGCCCATGAAGGCAAAACTGGCCGAGACACCACCCATGGTCGGGTCAGTCAAGACTGTCACGAAAGGCAGGCGACGCGCCGACAGGCGCGTGATCGCCGCCGTCGTTTTGGCCATCTGCATGAGGGAGAACAGACCTTCCTGCATTCGCGCACCACCGGTGGCGGTGAAACACACAAACGGCAAATCCTGTTCATAGGCAGCCTTGACGCCACGCACAAAGCGCTCGCCCACGACGGACCCCATGGAGCCACCGAGGAAATCGAATTCGAATGCCGCAACAACCAGGGGGACGTTGCACACCGAGCCCTGCATGACGATGAGCGCGTCAGCTTCACCAGTGTCTTCATTGGCAGCGGCCAGACGGTCCGGGTACTTCTTGCTGTCCTTGAACTTCAGCGGATCAAGCGGCACAACCTCAGAGCCCAGCTCGAAGCGGCCTTCTGCATCCAGCAACAGATCCAGGCGTTGGCGCGCACGGATACGCTTGTGGTGGCCGCACTTGGGGCACACATACTGGCTCTGCTCGATGTCCGAGCGATACAGCACGGCCTCGCAGGCCTCGCACTTGATCCACAGACCTTCCGGAATCGATTTACGGACGGGTTGGTCACGCTTGATCTTGGGCGGCAGCAGTTTGGTCAGCCAGCTCATCTTGAATCCTCTTCAAATAATTCCGGTCAGGTTCGGGGCTCGTCCAGCGCGGCGCGCACGCCCGACAGAAAGTCGATCAGACGCTCAGCCAGCCCGTCGGGACCCTGCTCGAACTCCTGCACGATCCGCGTACCGATCACGACAGCATCGGCACAGTCCGACACAGCACGCGCAGACGCCGCGTCACGGATGCCAAAGCCCACACCGATCGGCAGGGGAATGTACTGGCGCAGTTCAGCCAGCTTTTCCGCCACGTTGCCAACGTTGAGGTGGCTCGCCCCGGTCACGCCCTTGAGGGACACGTAGTAAACATAGCCTCTCGCCAGCTTTCCGACAGTCTGCGCGCGTTGCGGCGGCGTCGTGGGCGCGAGCAGGAAAATGGGGTCGATACCGAAACGCTGCAACACGGCTACACGTGCAGGCGCCTCATCGGGCGGCAAATCAACGGTCAACAACCCGTCGATGCCCGCTTCGCTCGCCGCAGCAGCGAAGGCTTCGTATCCCATGGCTTCCACCGGGTTGGCGTAACCCATGAGAACAACCGGTGTCTGGTCATCGGTCTTGCGGAACTCGGCAACCATGGCAATCACTGAACGCAGGCTCACGCCATGCGCCAGTGCGCGTTCGGTTGCGCGCTGGATGACGGGACCATCCGCCGACGGATCGGTAAACGGCACGCCAAGCTCGATGATATCGGCCCCACCCTTGACCAGCGCCTGCATGAGGCCCACGGTCATACCGGGATTCGGGTCACCGGCGGTGATGTAGGGAATCAAGGCGCGCTTGCCGGCGGCCTGGAGGCGGGAGAAAGTGGTCTGGATGCGGGAAGACATGCGGGTTCGGTATCGGCTGGTATGGGGCAATGAGGCCAATCAGGGCCGGATCAAAGCTGAATGCCTTCGAGTCGGGCGATGGTCGGAATGTCCTTGTCACCACGGCCTGACAGATTCACGACGATGACTTGATCGCGCGCCATCTGCGGAGCAATCTTGCGGGCATGTGCCAGCGCGTGGCTGGACTCCAGTGCAGGGATGATGCCTTCATAGCGACACAGGTCGTGGAACGCCTGCAACGACTCGTCGTCGGTCGCGGCGACATACTCGGCACGCTTGATCTCGTTGAGATGGCAGTGTTCGGGGCCGACGCCGGGATAATCCAGGCCGGCAGAAATCGAGTGTGTATCGACGATCTGGCCGTTTTCGTCCTGCATCAGATTGACGCGCTCGCCATGCAGCACGCCGGGGGGAGCATTGGTCGTCAGCGGTGCCGCGTGGCGACCGGTTTCGATGCCATGGCCACCGGCTTCCACGCCGATCAAGCGCACACCAGGCACTTCGATATAAGGGTAGAAAATGCCGATGGCGTTTGAGCCGCCACCCACGCAAGCCACGACGACATCAGGCTGGCGGCCGATCTGCTCGGCACACTGGACCTTGCACTCCTCACCGATGACGGACTGGAAATCGCGCACCAGCATCGGGTAAGGATGAGGACCGGCACAGGTGCCGATGATGTAGTACGTGGAGTCGACGTTGGTCACCCAATCACGCAGGGCCTCGTTCATCGCATCCTTGAGGGTCTTGGAGCCACTACTGACGGGAACAACCGTCGCGCCAAGCAGCTTCATGCGGAACACATTGGGCGCCTGGCGCGCAACATCTTCCGAGCCCATGTAGACCACGCATTCCAGCCCGTAACGGGCGGCCACGGTGGCCGATGCCACGCCGTGCTGACCCGCGCCGGTCTCGGCGATCACACGTTTCTTGTTCATGCGGCGCGCCAGCAAGGCCTGACCAATGGTGTTATTAACCTTGTGCGCACCGGTGTGGTTCAGATCCTCGCGCTTGAGGTAGATCTGCGCGCCACCCAGGATCTCGGACCAGCGCTTGGCATGGTAGAGCGGACTGGGACGACCGACGTAATGCTTGAGCTCGTACTGGAACTCGGCGATGAAGTCCGGGTCCTTGATGGCCTTTTCGTACTCGGCGCGCAGTTGGTCCAACGCCGGAATCAGGGTTTCGGCGACGAAAACGCCACCAAACTGCCCGAAATGCCCACCATCGTCGGGCATGTTGTACTTGAGGTCAGACATCTGCATTGCGTACTCCAGCAATGAACGCAGCGATCAGCGCTGCATCCTTGATTCCCTTGCCACCGGTCAGCGACTCGACGCCACTGCTCACATCCACCGCCCAAGGACGGATGCTTTGCACCGCTTCCGTCACGTTTTCAGCGTCCAGCCCACCAGACAGGACGAGCGGCAAAGGCAGATTTTCCGGGATCAGTGACCAGTCGAAAGTCTTGCCACCGCCACCATAGCCATCAACCCAAGCGTCCAGCAGCAGGCCTTGGGCGTCAGGAAACGCGGCCGCGTAGTCTACCAGATTGACCCCCGGCCGCACCCGGGCAGCTTTGAGGTAAGGCCGACCATAGCGCCCGCAATCCTCGGAGCGTTCCTCTCCATGAAACTGCAGGCATGTCAGCGGTAATGCATCGAGGTGCCGGCGCACAAACGCTTCTTCGGCATTCACGAACAAACCGACGATGCTTACGAACGGCGGCACCTCGCGACATAGCTGCGCAGCGCGCTCAATATCGACAAAACGCGGGCTGGGCGGGTAGAAAACCAGCCCGATGGCGTCAGCGCCGGCATTCACAGCAGCGTCTACATCCTGCTCACGGGTCAATCCACAGATCTTGATTCGGGTTCGCATGGGTTTCCAGAAATGGCCGGAGGAACGAATAGCTGGCCCCGAGCAGGCAGGCCATGGCTCTCAGGATAACGAATCCCGCACAGATAAAGTCCGTCAGGCGCGAAAGTTGGCGGCGACAGCCGCCGGTCCGCCTGCCGCAAGAGCTCGCGCATGAAGTCCGGCGCGGCCTCTCCTTTACCGACATGCAACAGCGCACCGACCAGATTGCGTACCATGTGATGCAGAAAGCCGTTCGCGGCAAAATCGAAATGCAGACAATTGCCCTGCCGGCCGACGCGCGCCAGATGCATCAACCTTACCGGCGTATTGGCTTGACACGAAGCAGCCCTGAACGCAGAGAAATCATGCGTACCAATGATCGCCGCACAGGCCGCCTGCATGGCTGCAAGATCCAGCGGAGCATGATGCCAGCCGACCCTGCCGGCCAGCACAGCGGGCCGCACCGGCTGGTTGAGCAGGACGTAACGATAGCGACGCGCTTCGGCACTGAAGCGCGCATGAAAATCTTCATCAACCTCTTGCGACCAATGCACGCTGACCGCATGCGGTAAATGTGCGTTGACCCCACGTACCCAAGCGGAAAGGGGGCGCGCGGCATCCGTATCGAAGTGAGCAATCTGCGTCGTCGCATGGACGCCCGTGTCTGTTCGGCCTGCACAATGCAGGACAACCTCGTGCCCCGCAATTTCACGCACGGCCGCCTGCAGCACATCCTGCACGGTCCGTCCGTGAGGTTGCGACTGCCAGCCTTCGAAAGCACTGCCGTCGTACTCGATGCTCAGGACAATGCGAGCCATACCCCTGCTCCAAAGGCTCCCGCCCACGCCAGCCACAACACGCCGCGATCACGCGCTGACAGGACAACAAGGTCCCAGCGCGTCGCGCCGCTTTCCACCGACGCAGAATCCGTCCCCGGATCCATTGTAGTCAGCACCTCGTGCCATGTCGGCCTGCGGGGCCTTTCAGTACTGACTGCCTCCAGCACCAAGGTCAAACGCACGGAAAAGCGATCGGTACAAATGCCTAGCCAACGGCAGGGCGCGACGAGGACATGCAGAGCCGCCACCCAGTCAGCAAGCTGCAAGCGACTCATGAGAATCACGATGACGCCTATCATGCCCGCCAATCGTGCCGCATGTTCAACGGACAACAGCACGCCTTCGACACTGGGGCTTAGCCTCCAGAAATCCACCAGTACGGCGCGGCCCGGCGTCTGCCAGGAAAACAGGATGAGGATTGAAAGGAAGATCCACTTCGACCGCCAAAGCATGCGCCGCAGTGGCCTGAGGTTGCATCCCGCCGCGACGCCCAGCACAGCCAGCCAAAGCAGCCAGAACGCATATCCAGACAAGCCTTGCAGGGCGACAATACAAAACAAACCGGCCGTCACTAGGACGGCCGGATGTGTTCGCGAAACCTCGGACGACATCATGCAATGCGCGTCAGGATCGTACGTGCCATTTCTTTCTGTACATCAGCGCCGTCCGACATGACTTCTTCGAGAAGCTCCTTGGCGCCCTCGATATCGCCCATCTCTTCATAGGCGCGCGCCAGTTCCAGTTTGGTGCTTACTTCGTCGTTGAGGTCGACATTGCCAATTGCCGGCGTCGAAGCCGCGCTGGTATCGACCATCTCGACCTGAGCTGCCGCCGGGCTGGCCGAGCTGGAGATCTGAATGTCAGAGAGATCCATGCTGCTGCGGGATACATTCGAGTCTTCACCCAGCTCGAAGTCAAAGTCGAGCAAGCTGCTCTCGAAGTTGGTCTTTTCCAGATCAACCTCCGACACGTGCGAACGTTCCATCGCGCGTTCGACACCCATGGCATCGGTCGAAGACAACTCGCTCATGGCCTTGTCGACCGCAGCTTCAGCCGCAGCAAACTGCGACACAACAGGCGCGGCCGGGGCCGGCGCGGGGGCTGCAGCGGCGGGCTCGACATCCAGGTCGAATTCAAGCGGAGCCGATTCGCCTGCCGAGAAATCGGGTTGCGTATCGATCGACAGCGGCTCGTCTTCGGGTTCGCGAGCTTCAATGCGCGTTTCCGGCTCGTCACCTTGCGGCAGCTCCAGATCCAGATTGAAGTCCAGATTCAGCGGCTCGGGTGATGTCGCGGTCAACATCGGTTCGGGTTCAGGTTCCGGCATAACCGGCACATCGCCTTCACCCTGCGCCAATTGGCCGATCTCGCCCGGCACCGTCCAGGTCGCACGCATCTGCGACACATTGTTCGTACCAAAACTGACGGCGGCCTGCGGAGCAGGTTCCGGAGCAGCCGCAACTTCTGCCGGCAGCGAAATTTCAACCGGTACTTCAGCGGCCTGTGCCTTGGGAATGATTACCGTAGTGTTGTCAGTGCTTCCCGCGTTGCCATACAGGGGGTTGCCCGGATCGAGGCGCGCCCCCAGCGCGGCAGCCTTGCCCCAATCATCGCCTACGCCACCAGTCTGGGTGTAGAGATCGGTAGCAACATTCTCGAACTGCTTGACGCTACGACGCTGAGCATAGATTTCGAGCAGCTTCAGATAGATCGCCACGCGGGTCGGATCGCTCTTGAGCGCGTCCTGCAGGATTTCTTCGGCTTGTGCATCACGACCGTAGGCCATGTACACGTCAGCTTCCGCCACTGGATCAACACCTTCGTCACTGTCGATTGCCGAGAGCCCCGACTGGCTGAAGTCCGTATGCAGCATGCTGGTGCCGGTATCAACCGTCTGACCGCCTGCGTTGCCAAAAACCGAATTCGGGCTGGTTGAGCTTTCGCTCAGTGAAGTCGTCATCGCACCCGAAGCGGCATTGCGACGGCGGTTACGCAGGAATACGAAGCCCAGACCACCCGCAGCCGCAGCCAACACGCCAAGTATCAGCGGACTGGTAAAGATGCTGCCGGAGTCTTCGACCACCTGAGCGGTATCCGTTGCGGGAGCAGGTGTCGGCGCTACAACGGGGGCCGATGCAACGGGGGCCGGCACAGCTTCGCTGGCCGCCGCAACTACGGGCTCGCTCGCCGTCGCTGCAGCAGCGGCTGCAGCCGATGCCTCAGCGGCAGCTTGAGCAGCCGCCTGTTCCTTGGCGGCCTTTTCGGCAGCCGCTTGCTCTTCAGCAGCCTTGGCCGCTGCAGCGGCTTGTTCCTTGGCCGCCTTTTCATCAGCAATTGCTTTTTCCTTCGCAGCCTTCGCGTCGGCAGCAGCCTGCTCCTTGGCGGCCTTTGCATCCGCCGCGGCCTTTTCTTTAGCGGCTTTAGCTTCAGCAGCAGCCTTTTCCTTGGCAGCCTTCTCGTCGGCAGCGGCCTTTTCCTTGGCGGCTTTCTCTGCAGCCTTCGCAGCCTTGGCGGCCGCGGCTGCCTCTTCCTTCGCAGCCTTTTCGGCTGCAGCAGCGGCGACCTTGGCCGCTTTTTCAGCGGCAGCGGCAGCAGCCTTGTCTTCCTTGCTCGCGTTAGCCGCAGCAGCCTTCAGCGCCTCCTTGGCCTTTGCGTCCGCCGCTGCAGCTTGTTTCTGCAGCTCAGCCAGGCTGTCAGTCTTCATCTTGACGAGCTTTTCGAGCTCCTTGACGTTGCGTTCGAGCTCGGCAGCACGGGACTTGGCTTCCTTGAGCGCTTTGTCGCGCGCCACAACATCTTCTTCAAGCGCCTTGATGCGGCTGGCCGACTTGGCGTCGCCGCCAGCACCTTCCTTGGTGTCAGTACGGCCGATTTTCAGCTGATCACGAGCCTGACCACTTGCCGGGGCCTTCTCTTCCACCTTCGGGCTGACCTTGCCGGAGGATGCCTGGGCGGGCTTGGCGTCACGTGCGGGCGCTTGTTCGGCAGCCCGGGCAACATCGCTCTTCAAGGCTTCAAAATTCGAAGCCTTGACGATGATCTGACGCGCTTCGGCTTTGTCGATGGCGGCAGCTTCGGCTGCGCTCGGCACACGCAACACGGTACCGGTCGACAGGCGATTGATGTTGCCGCCACCAAACGAATCCTTGTTGGCCTGATAGAGCGCAGCGACCATCTGGTCGCGCGTCACTTCGACTGGCTTGAGCTTGCCGGCAATCGACGTCGCCGAATCACCCGACTTGACCGTGTAATCCCCAGCACTGCCAGCGGGTGCATTCTCGGGCTTCGGTGCCGGCGCGGCAGCGGCGGGCTTCTCGGCGGCGGGGCGTGCAGCCTTGCTCGCAGCCGGTGCAGGCGCAGAGGACACGACGGCAGGTGCGGGGGTCGGTGCAGGACGCGCAGCCGGCGCAGCATCAACACGGACGGCGGGTTCGGCCAGTTGAGGTACCGCACGGGCACTGGAAGCACCCGTTTCAGATGGGTCTAGCAGGAAAGTGTATTCGCGCAGGATACGACCACCCTGCCAGGTCAGTTCGACGAGCATGTCAACGAAAGGCTCGTTGAAGGCACGATCTGACGTAATGCGCACAACCGCGCTGCCGTTGGCGCGCCGCTCGATGCTCATGCGCACAGCGGTAAAGTCGCTGACGAATTCAATATTCGCACGGGCATGGGCTTCAGCCGATGCGAGCCGCGCCGTCATGGCCTCCAGCTCTTCGGGCGTTGCCGCAATCTCCACCTCGGCTTTCAGTGGCTGCCCCAAGGAACTGAATACATTGATCCGTCCCAAGCCGGCGGCCATCGCCGGGCCGGAGATGGAAGCAATCATTGCTGCCAAGAGGGTGCTACGAAGGAACGATTTTTTCATAACGCTTCGTGCGGCGCAGCCGTTATGGCAGCCCGATGTGGTGAAAGTAAACTTCAAAATAACATCAATGAGTTATCGTCGCAAGCTCATCCATTACCTGAATAGCTGGGTCTAACGGTCTCAATTGTTGTATTTATGCAACTCACCGGGACCGTCAGGTCCCGGCAAACAACTGTCATTTTTGTAGAAGAATCCGCAGCATACGGCGCAGCGGCTCGGCAGCGCCCCACAGCAGCTGGTCGCCGACTGTGAATGCTGTCAGGTACTCGCCGCCCATCGCCAGCTTGCGCAGCCGACCGACGGGGACGTGCAGATGACCGGTTACGGCTGCAGGCGTAAGCTCACGCTCGGAACGCTCGCGGTCGTTCGGCACCACACGCACCCAGTCATTGGCCTTGCCGATGATGTCGGTGATTTCATCCAGCGGCACATCCTGGCGCAACTTGATAGTCATCGCCTGGCTATGGCAACGCATCGCGCCGATGCGCACGCAGAGGCCATCGATGGGCACGCTGCCCGGCGTACGGAAAGCCGGCTTGCCGAGAATCTTGTTGCACTCGGCGCCGCCCTTCCACTCTTCCTTGCTCTGGCCGTTTTCGTAGGGCACATCGATCCAGGGGATCAGGCTGCCGGCTAGCGCAGTGTTGCGGAAGTTCTGCCTCGGGAAGTCGTCGCTGCGGATCGTCTCGGCCACCTTACGGTCGATGTCGAGAATCGCGGAAGCCGGATCGGCCAGCAAGTCGGCCACGGACCCATGGATGCGGCCCATCTGCGCGATCAGCTCGCGCATGTTCTGCGCGCCGGCACCAGAGGCCGCCTGGTAAGTCATCGAAGTAGCCCACTCGACCATGTCGTTCTGGAACAACCCGCCCAGAGCCATCAGCATGAGGCTGACCGTGCAGTTGCCGCCAACATAATTCCTGACGCCCTTCTGCAGGCCATCCTGAATCACGTTGAGGTTAACGGGGTCGAGGATGATGATCGCGTCGTCCTTCATTCGGAGCGATGAGGCTGCATCAATCCAGTACCCGCTCCAGCCCGCAGCGCGCAGCTGAGGGTAGATTTCGTTGGTGTAGTCGCCGCCCTGACAGGTGACGATTGCATCCAGCGCCTTCAGGTCGTCAATGGACTTGGCATCCTTGAGCGTCTCGACGTCACGGCCGACATCCGGCCCCTTGCCACCCACATTGGAAGTAGTGAAGAAAACGGGCTCTATGTGGGCGAAGTCATTCTCTTCACGCATCCGCTGCATCAGCACGGAGCCAACCATGCCGCGCCAGCCAACAAAACCTACACGCATTGCAATTTCCTTTTATTGAACTCGGTCCCCGCCGGACTCTGGTCCGCCCGCCCCGCCGCTGGCGGGAACTCGAGCGGAGGCACGGGACGAAACTATCCGGTAACGGTTTTGGTCGTTTTGGTGGTGATGGTGCCCGTGGACGTGACAGTGCCGCCAACGCAGGTCAGTAGTGCCTGCATGGCGAAATCGAAACGTTCAGCAATGATCGGACGGGCAGGATTCATCAGCATTCACCAGTTTCACGGCATCGGGGATAGTCGCCGCGACCCGGATGTACCGGGGCAGCATGCAGGGC
This sequence comes from Viridibacterium curvum, assembly GCF_039544165.1. Taxonomy (NCBI): domain Bacteria; kingdom Pseudomonadati; phylum Pseudomonadota; class Betaproteobacteria; order Rhodocyclales; family Rhodocyclaceae; genus Viridibacterium; species Viridibacterium curvum. The sequence continues at coordinate 249,068 of NZ_BAABLD010000005.1, read as the reverse complement.
CAAACCCTTACAACGCATGCCGGAGGCGGAACTTTAGCGCAACATCGACGATACGAAAAGGCGGCGACAGTCAAGCCAGCAATGAGACATCTGCAACATCCGCAACTACAGACAGCCGATCAGCGTCCGCGCGCCTTCTCATACAGGGGCATGACCAGTGGCACGGTGGCCTTCAGATCGGCTTGGCGCTCTTCGCTAGGCGGATGGGACGAGAGAATCTTGGGAGGCGCGTTGCCTCCGAGCTTCGCCATCTTCTGCCACAGGGTCACCGCACCGCTGGGGTCATAACCCGCACGCGCAGCCAGCTCCAGCCCCATGCGATCCGCCTCGCTCTCCTGCTCACGCGAGTTAGGCAGTGCAATCGCCGCCATGGAGGCCGACTGGGCAAGTTCGGGGGGCAGTTCGAAGCCTAGCGCCGCCGATCCCACAGACAAGAGCACACCCCCTACTTGCGCCGCCATGACACGTGGCTGACGCTCCAACGCATGTTCGCGCAATGCATGCGAAATCTCGTGACCCATGACAGCAGCCAACTCGTCGTCCGTGACCCTGAGCGTTTCGATCAGGCCCGTGAACACCGCGATCTTGCCGCCGGGCATGCACCAGGCGTTGACGTCCTTGCTGGCCAGCACATTCACTTCCCATGCCCAGTTCTTCGCCTCGGGGCGGAACACGACGACATGCGGAATCAGCTTGTTGGCGATGGCCCGGACGCGCTCGGTCTGCGCCTTGTCAGGATTGAGCTCGCCTTTCTTGGCGGCGCTTTGCAGCGTGGTCGTGTACGCCAGCGCGGATTCCTTGTTCATCTGCTGCGATTCGTTCTCCAGCGAGCCCATGATGCGCTGCTGACGCGTCACACCCACAACGCCGGGCTGTGTGGTCTGCACGGTCTGGCAAGCCGTGGTCATGAGCATGACAGCGAAGAGCAGGAAGGTATTCAATCCGGTACGCATGTTTGCACCTAACGAGAAGAACCGCGCCATGCCAGCGCGAGAATCAGGAAACCGGCAAGCGCGAAGCCGGCGCTGCTGGTGAAGGTCCAACCGGGGCCGGCATGATCCCACAACCAGCCAGACAGGCTGGCGCCAATGATGCCACCGGCACCGAAACTCATGCTGCCGTATAGCGCCTGTCCGAAGGACTGGTGCTGCGGCCCGAACCAGCGATGCACGGCTGCCACCGAAGCGGCATGATAAGCGCCGAAGGTGATGCCGTGCAGGCATTGCAACAGCACAATCAAGGGCAGCGAAGCCACGCCCCAGCCAATGCCGGTGAATCGCAGCACTGCCGTCGCAAAGCAGACCAGCAAGATGGCGCGCAACGAGTAGCGTTTCAACAAACCCGGCATGAGGAAAAACACACCAATCTCGACCAGCACACCGAGCGTCCACAGTGCGCCAATCAGGGGTTTGGCATAGCCAGCCTGATTGAGGTGGATGGAGTAGAAAACATACAGTGCACCATGCGCGGCCGACATCAGGAGACACGCCAGCAACAGCGCCAGCACGCCCGGTTGGCGCAGGATGTCACCCAGCCCCGAGTGATCTTCGTGATGTCGTGCCCGGGCAGATTTCTGCTCGCGCAACGCTAGGGATCCCAACACGATGCTCGCGAGGATGGCCGTGGACACCGGCAGGATGCTGCCGAGACTCCAGCGCTCCAGCACGAACCCCATGCCGAAGCTGGCAAAGATGAAACCGACCGAGCCCCAGGCGCGGATCTGGCCGTAACGATCCGCACGCTCAGCCAGATGGTCGAGTGTCATGGACTCCAGCAACGGCATGGTCGCCGTCCAGAAGAAACTCATGACCCCCAGCGCGGCAAAGTAGGCCCAGAAGCCTTCAGCCCAGAAAATCGCGACAAAGCCCAGCAGCGACATGACTGCTGACAAACGAACAACCGCCACGCGGTTCTGCCAGCGATCCGCAATCCAGCCCCACAGATTGGGCGCCAGCAAACGCATGATCTGCATCATCGACATGAGGATGCCGATCTCGGTCGCGGCGAATCCGCGCGACTGCAGGAACAGCCCGAAGTAAGGCATGAAGATGCCGACGTAGGCGAAGTAGCAGAAGTAGTACGTCGACAGGCGTGCCGACTGCCCGTCAATCACGCGGCGACGGCACGTCCTGGTTGCCGTGCGGCGCCAGGCCCGCAATGCGCGGCGCATCCGGCGTGATGTCGGCGTTCTGCGCGCGCTGGCGCAGGGCGTGGTCGATCAGCACGAGCGCCAGCATGGCCTCTGCGATGGGCGTGGCGCGGATGCCTACGCAGGGGTCGTGACGGCCGGTGGTCATCATCATCGTCGGCTCGCCTAGCTTGTCGATGGAACGACGCTCTTGCGGAATCGACGAAGTCGGCTTGATGGCCATGGCCACGCGGATATCCTGTCCGCTGGAGATACCACCCAGCACGCCACCCGCGTGATTCGACAGGAAACCAGCGGGAGTCAGTTCGTCGCCGTGATAGCTGCCGCGCTGCGCGACCGTCGCGAAACCATCACCTATCTCTACGCCCTTGACCGCATTGATGCTCATCATGGCGTAGGCAATGTCAGCGTCCAGGCGATCGAACACCGGCTCACCCCAGCCCGGTGGCACATTGGTGGCGATGACTTCGATACGCGCGCCAATGGAATCGCGCTCGCTGCGGATCTGGTCCATGTAGGCTTCGAGCTGCGGCACGATCTCGTCGTTCGGAGCGAAGAAGGCGTTCTCGCCGACGTGCTCCCAGCCCTTGAAAGGAATGCGGATTTCGCCAAGCTGGCTCATCCAGCCGCGAATCACGATGGCGTGCTTTTCCTTGAGCCACTTCTTGGCAATTGCGCCAGCGGCGACGCGCACAGCAGTTTCACGCGCCGAAGAGCGGCCACCACCACGGTAGTCACGTACGCCGTACTTATGCGCATAGGCATAATCGGCGTGACCCGGCCGGTAAGTGTTCATGATCTTCGAGTAGTCGCCGCTGCGTTGATCCTGGTTGCGGATCAGCAGCGCGATGGGCGTACCCGTGGTCTTACCCTCGAACACGCCCGAAAGGATTTCGACCGTATCCGGCTCCTTGCGCTGCGTCACGTGGCGCGAGGTACCGGGCTTGCGGCGGTCCAGCTCGATCTGGATGTCAGCCTCAGTCAACGCCAGTCCTGGCGGGCAACCATCGACGACGCAGCCGATGGCCGCGCCATGCGACTCACCGAAGGAAGTAACCGTGAAGAGCGTACCGAACGTGCTGCCAGACATGGGGCCTGTTCCTTGTGCCCCGCGACTTGGGGGTGGGCGTGGTCTATGGAGCCTTTAATTTTACCACGCGAGCCCCACCGGACCGACCTGTGCGCCCCAACCAAGGCTGGCTTGCTCAGCCATATTTTCATTTTTCAGCAATTACTGAAAATTCAGTTATTATTTGATCTATGGCAATGCAGCCCTCAGAAGACAACAGATGACACCACTTGTTCGCAGCTTCGTCGCCCACTTCGGCGAGATGGGTAGCCGCTGGGGCATCAACCGCACGGTCGGACAGATCTACGCGCTCATCTACGTCTCGCAGCGCCCCCTGAACGCCGACGAGATTGCCGAGGCGCTGGAGTTCTCGCGCTCCAACGTGAGCATGGGCCTGAAGGAGCTGCAAGCCTGGCGACTGGTGCGTCTCAAGCACCTTCCGGGTGACCGCCGCGAATACTTCGATGCACCCTCGGATGCCTGGGAGGTATTCCAGATCCTGGCAGAGGAGCGCCGTCGCCGCGAGATCGAGCCCACCCTGTCGATGTTGCGCAGCGCACTCATGGAAAAGCCTGCGTCGGAAGAAGACGCCGTCGCGCAGGAGCGCATGCGCGGCATGCACGAACTCATCGAGATGCTCACCACCTGGTTCGACGAAGTGCAACACATGGACCGCAACACCCTCGCGCAGCTGATGCGCATGGGCTCTCGCGTGCAGAAGCTGCTCGAATTCACCAGCAAGGTGAAGATCGTCGGCGGCGGCAAAGGCAAGAGCAACTAGCCGCAGCAACAGGTTTCAGGAATGCCGCGCGGGACCTGGCCCGCACCGCCGGCAGTACAAAGGGCCAAGGAGTCACACCGCCATGGATGCCCTGCTTCTGGCGCGCATGCAGTTCGCAGCGAATATCACCTTCCACATCCTCTTCCCCACCATCACCATTGCGCTGGGCTGGGCCCTCCTGATGTTCCGCTGGCGATGGCTGAAGACGCAGGACAAGGCCTGGCTGGTCGCTTACCGATTCTGGACCAAAGTATTCGCACTGTCCTTCGGCCTCGGCGTGGTGTCGGGCATCACCATGAGCTTCCAGTTCGGCACCAACTGGCCCGGGTTCATGGAGAGAGTCGGCAACATCGCCGGCCCCCTGCTGGGCTACGAGGTGCTCACAGCGTTCTTTCTGGAGGCATCCTTCCTCGGCATCATGCTGTTCGGCCATGGGCGTGTGTCGGAGCGCGTGCACCTCATCGCCACCTTTCTCGTCGCTTTCGGCACCACGCTGTCAGCATTCTGGATTCTCAGCCTGAACTCCTGGATGCAGACCCCGGCGGGTTACGAGATCATCAACGGCGAATTCCACGCACGCTCGTGGCTGGAGATCGTCTTCAACCCCTCCTTCCCCTACCGCCTTGCGCACACCTTGCTGGCATCAGGGCTTACGGTGTGCTTTCTCATGGCGGGCATCAGTGCCTGGCAGTTCGTGCGTGGCAGGACCAACCGCTCCAGCGCGCCGGTCCTGCGCAGCAGCGTGTTCGCTGCAGCCCTGCTGATCCCGGTACAGATTTTCGTCGGCGACATGCACGGCCTCAACACGCTGGAACACCAGCCGCAGAAGATTGCCGCTATCGAAGGCATCTGGAAGACCGAGCGCGGCGCCCCCTTGCTGCTATTCGCGATTCCGGATACCGCGACGCAGAGTAACCGTTTTGCCATCGGCATTCCCGGCGGCGCGAGTCTGATCCTCAAACATGACGTGAATGCGGAGATACGCGGCCTCGACCAGTTCCCGGATGCGCACCCGCCGGTCGCGCCGCTGTTCTGGGGCTTCCGCATCATGGTCGGCACCGGCATGGCGATGCTGGCGGCCAGCTGGATCGGCAGCTGGCTGCTGCGCAGGCGGCGCGCTCCGGACACGCTGCCACGCCCCCTGCTCTACGTCTTCGTGGCGATGACCTTCTCCGGCTGGCTGGCCACGGTGGCCGGCTGGTACGTCACCGAGATCGGCCGCCAGCCCTTCATTGTCTATGGCCTCTTGCGCACGGCGGACGTCGCCTCGCGCGTGCCGGCAGCAAACATCGCGGCCACGTTGGTGGCCTATCTCGCGATGTACCTGTTCCTCATCGTTTCCTATGTGGCCGTGCTGCGCTACCTCGCCGAAAAACCGGTGTCGGAGGAAGCGCCGCCAGTTGGCCCCGTCGGCGTCCCCAACGCGATCGCGGAGTTACGCACATGAGCACCGACCACCTCGCCCAGCTTGCCCAACAGGCATGGACCCTCGATCTGCTCCTGCCCGTCATCTTCATGAGCCTGATGGGTTTCGCGATGCTCGTGTACGTCATCCTCGATGGCTACGACCTCGGCGTCGGCATGCTCCTGCCGCGTGCGACCACGGCGCAGAAGGACACCATGATCGCCTCCATCGGCCCCTTCTGGGATGCCAACGAGACGTGGCTGGTCCTGGGTGTGGGCATCCTGCTTATCGCCTTCCCCAAAGCCTACGGTGTGGTGCTCTCTGCCCTCTACCTGCCGGTCGCGGCGATGCTCTGCGGGCTGATGCTGCGCGGCGTGGCCTTCGAGTTTCGCGTCAAGGCACGCGACACGCACAAGCCATTGTGGAATGCCGCCTTCTTCACCGGTTCGCTGATCGCTTCACTCGCCCAAGGCTGGATGCTCGGCCGCTATATCACGGGCTTTGCAGAAGGTACGGAATACCTCGTGTTCGCGGCACTGATCGCGGCCACGCTGCCGACGGCCTACGTACTGCTGGGTGCCTGCTGGCTGGTGTTGAAGACGGAGGGAGACCTTCAGCAACACGCGCTGCGCTGGGCACGCATTGCCTGGCTACCGGTGGCGCTCGGCATGCTGCTCATCTCGCTGGCCACGCCCTGGGTAAGCGAGACCGTGCGTGAGCGCTGGTTCAGCCTGCCGGCTTTCTTCGCCCTGCTGCCAATTCCGCTGAGTACGATGGCGGCCTTCCTCGGGCTGATCTTCATGCTGCGCGGTGAACGCGGCACGCACGGACGCGCAGCGTTGATCCCGCTGCTGCTGGCTGGCTACATCATGACCATGGGCTTCTGCGGACTGGCCTACAGCCTGTTCCCCTACGTGGTGATGGATCGCATCACGCTGTGGCAGGCGGCTGCCGCGCCTGAGTCACTGAAGATCATTCTCATCGGCATAGCGATCACCGTGCCGATGATCGGCGCCTACACCGTGTTCGCCTACCGCATCTTCCGCGGCAAGGCGACTGACCTCCACTACGGCTGAGCGTAGCGGAGGCACCGCAGCTGCACAGCGGATCAGCCGAAGAAGTCTTCGAGACGCTCGAAGACCTTGTGGTCGGCAATGGCACGCTCGACCGACAGCACGTCCTCCAGCTTCTCAGCCTGGCTGATCATCTGCGGCAGGCGCTCGTCATCACGTACCAGCAGCCAGATGCGGCTTTGCGTACCGTCGCCGACCGGCATGCAGAGGATTCCCTCTACGTTAAAGGCGCGGCGTGCGAAGAGACCGCATACGTGGGACATCACGCCGGGGTGGTTGCGCACGGTCAGCTGCAGCACGACCTTGGCAAAGGCCTGATCTCTTGGGGTTTCAACTCGCATATCCATCTCAGCCTCCGATCATTTCGACGTTGGACTTGCCCGGCGGTACGAAAGGCAGCACCTTGGCTTCCACATCGATGGAGCAATGGATCAGGCACGGGCCACGGCGCTTCATTTCTTCTGCCAGTGCGGCGCGCGGGTCCTCGACCTTGTCGAGGTCCAGCGCACCGATGCCGAAGCCTTCGGCGATCTTCACGAAGTCCGTACGCGTCTTGTAGTTCACCGCGAAGAAACGCTTGTCGTAGAGCATGTCCTGCTGCTGATACACCATGCCCAGTGTCTGGTTGTTCATCAGAATCACCTTCACATTGGCCTGCTCGTCAGCCATCGTGGCGAATTCCTGGATGTTCATCTTCAGACTGCCATCACCCGAGAAACACACAACCGTGCGCTCGGGCTCGGCAATCGCGGCGCCCAACGCCGTCGGCATGCCAAAGCCCATGGTGCCCAGGCCGCCGGAGGTCAGCAGCTGACGGGGACGGCGCAGCGGATAGGCCTGCGCCACCCACATCTGATGCTGACCGACGTCGGTGGTCACGATGGCTTCGTCATCGAGTGCATCGGCCACGGCAGCGATCAAACCATAATGACTGCGCGGATCCTCAATGCCCGGCGTCTTCAGCGGGTGAGCCTTGCGCAACTCGTCGGCACGCGCCAGCCAGGGCTTGCGCAATTGCACTTGCACCATGGGCATCAGCGCGTCGAGCACCTTGCCTACATCGCCGCAGATACCCACGTGCGGACGCCTGATCTTGCCCAGCTCGGCCGGATCGATATCAACGTGGATGATCGCCGCGTTGGGACAGAACTTTTCGGCCTTGCCGATGGCGCGGTCGTCAAAGCGCGCGCCAAGCACGACCAGCAGGTCAGACTCCTGCAAGATGTAGTTGGTGTAAGCCGCACCGTGCATGCCCAGCATGCCCAGCGACAGCGGATGATCGACGGGCATCGCACCGAGGCCCATCAGCGTCATGGTGGTCGGCATGCCGGCCTGCTCAGCGAGCATCACGGCCTGCGCCGAAGCCTCGGCCATGATCACGCCGCCACCCAGATACAGCACGGGGGTCTTCGCCGCGTTGATGAGTTCCGCCGCACGGCGCACGTCATCGAGATTCACAACGGGTGCGGGGTCAGCCTTGCCCGGTTCGGGCAGCGATTCGACCTCGACGATGGCGTTCTGCACGTCTTTCGGGATATCGACCCACACTGGCCCGGGGCGACCCGATTCGGCGAGACGGAAAGCCTCCGGAATCACATGCAGCAAGTCCGCCGCATTGCGCACAAGATAGTTGTGCTTGGTCACGGGGATCGAGATGCCGTAGGTATCGACCTCCTGGAATGCGTCGGTACCGATCATCGACGACGGCACCTGACCCGTGATGCAGACCAGCGGAATCGAATCGAGCTTGGCGTCGGCAATGGCCGTGACCAGATTGGTCGCGCCGGGGCCGCTGGAGGCCATACAGACGGCCGCCTTGCCCGACACTCGGGCCATGCCCTGGGCGATGAAGCCGGCGCCCTGCTCGTGACGGGCCAGCACATGGCGAATGGTGTCGCGCTCGGCGAATGCATCGTAAAGGGGCAGCGCTGCACCGCCGGGAATCCCGGTGACGGTGGTGATGCCCTGCTGCTCGAGCAAGCGAACAACGAGCTGAGCTCCGGTTAATCGCATTTAAAGACTCCTCTGGCCGGGCGCCGATGACGCCCTGAATTTTTTGCCTGCTTGTTGCCGGGAGAGAGTCAGAAAAAGAAAAACCCCGCCCGGCTTGCGCCGGCGGGGTTGAAATCTCTTGAGTCTGACTCAGTCCCCGTTACGGCGCGTTGCCGCCTACGCCTACTACGCGTACGACTACAGCTTCCGCTACGGGAGCGACAGCATGCAGAGGGGCGAAGAAGGAGGAGTTCACGGTTATCGGGGTCAAACAGAAGTGAGAAACGCGATTGCATTCAAGCACAAGATCTCCGCTTGGGCAAGCGGGCGCTATCGGCATCTGTGGCAATTCCTGCATGTGCATCAGCGCCCTTTTTGGCGGCCCTGACACCGCTGCCATGCAGGAAGTCACGCCAGCACTGGTTTGGCGCGTCTCAACCGGAAGTAGTCGTTCCGTCTCGCAGAGCTCGCCTCAGAATTTTTCCTACATTCGTTTTAGGCAGCTCCTGACGAAACTCGACCTGGCGCGGAACTTTGTAGCCGGTCAGCAAACCCTTGCAGTGAGCAATCAGGGCCTCTGGCGTGAGAGCTGGATCCTTGCGGACCACGAAGATCTTCACGGCTTCACCCGAACTTGCGTCGGGCACGCCGACCGCTGCGACCTCCAGAACACCGGGGTGAGTCGCCACGACGTCCTCGACCTCATTGGGATACACATTGAAGCCGGAAACGAGAATCATGTCTTTTTTGCGATCCACGAGGCGCAAAAAGCCCTTTTCGTCCATCACGGCAATATCGCCGGTCTTGAGGAAGCCATCTGCGGTCATGACCTTGGCGGTCTCGTCCGGCCGATTGTGATAGCCACGCATCACCTGCGGCCCCTTCACGCAGAGCTCACCCGCCTGGCCAACGGCCAGTTCGTTACCGTCATCGTCACGGATCGAGATATCCGTCGAGGGAATGGGCAGGCCGATGGAATGGTTGAAGTGTTTGAGGTCGATGGGATTGATGCAGACGGCCGGCGAAGTCTCGGTCAGGCCATAGGCCTCACGCAGGGCAATACCCGTGGTCTTGTGCCAGCGCTCGGCCACCGCCTGCTGCACGGCCATGCCCCCACCCAGCGAACACTTGAGGCCTGAAAAATCGAGCCTGGCAAAATCCGGATTGTTGAGCAGCGCGTTGAACAGGGTGTTCACGCCCGTGATGACGGTGAAGCGAACCCTGCTCAGCTCCTTGACGAAGCCGGGAATGTCGCGCGGATTGGTGATCAGCACATTGCTGGCACCGATCTTGAGAAAGGTCAGGCAGTTCGCCGTCAGCGAGAAGATGTGATAAAGCGGCAGCGCCGTGATGATGGTCTCGACGCCCTCATCAATCAGCGGTTTGATCCAGGCGTGTGCCTGCTGCAGGTTGGCAATGATGTTGCCATGCGTCAGCACAGCCCCCTTGGCGACGCCCGTGGTGCCGCCCGTGTATTGCAGGTAGGCCACATCATCGTGCGTCACGCTCACCGGCTGCAGCGCATGACCAACGCCGCGTGACAGCGCGGTCTTGAAGTTGATGGCTTGCGGCAAGCTCCAGGTCGGCACCAGCTTCTTCACGTGGCGCACGACGAGGTTCACGATCAGGCCCTTGAGGCCCAGCATTTCGCCGAGGCTGGTCACGACGACATGGCGCACCTTGGTCTTGTCGATGACGGCCTGCAGGGTGTGCGCGAAGTTCTCCAGCACCACGATGACTTCGGCGCCCGAGTCGTTGAGCTGGTGCTCCAGCTCGCGCGGCGTATAGAGCGGATTGCAATTGACGACGGTGTAACCGGCGCGCAGCGTGCCGAACATGGCAATCGGGTACTGCAGCACGTTGGGCATCATCAGCGCCACGCGTGTGCCGCGCGGCAGCTTGAGCTCGCCTTGCAGCCAGGTCGCGAAGTTGCGGGACAAGGTGTCGAGCTCGCTGTAGCTGATCGACTTGCCCATGTTGATGTAGGCCGCTCGGTCAGGCCAGCGTTTGACGCTGCGCTCGAACAGGTCGCCTATCGATGAAAACTCGTTGAGGTCAACCTCGGCGGGCACACCCTCCGGGTAGCTCTTGAGCCAGATCTTTTCCATGATGTCTCCTTGTTCCCTGCGGGAATCTTGTTTCATCAACGGCATGCCCGGCTTGCGCTACAGCAGGACCTGCACCACCACCCACACTACACGCGGTACCACCGTGCCCGATATTGGCTGGTGGTGGCTTATCTGACATCAATCTTCAGATTCAGTTTCCTCGGGCCAGTTCTTGATGTAGCCCTTCAGCATGCGGTTCTCGAAGGCCTGCTCTTCGAGCATGGCACGCGCCACGTCGTGGAAGGAGATGACGCCCAGGAGCGTGTCACCGTCCATGACCGGCAGATAACGCTGGCGATGCTCCACGATGATGCGCTGCAGCTCGGCCACTTCCATATCGGGGCGTGCGCTGACCGGTTTGGCCAGCATGGCGCCAGCCACCTTGGCCTCGCGCCAGTTCTTGCCGGCCTTGGCCAGCGCAGCGAGCAGTTCGCGGAAGGTCAGCATGCCGGCCATCTTGCCGCCATCAACCACCACCAGCGAACCGATGTCGAGCTCGGTCATCAGATCGACGGCCTGTTGCAGGGAGTGCTCAGGGTTGATGGTGTAGAGGACGGTGCCTTTGATGGCCAGGATTTCGCTAACAAGCATGGGTGTCTCCCGCAGCAATGGATCAATTCAGGTTTGGTCGAATCATAGAGCAAGACCCATGCTCACGGTTCGCAGCAGGGCAGGCCGCTGGCCATCAATCGAATACCTGCTCGCTGCCATCGGGAAACAGCAGCACAGCATGCACTGGCTTGTTACCGGCAAACTGGCGCAGCAAGGCGCGGTAGCCATCGAGCTGCTGGCGGTACTCGGCGACAGGCGCGGTGGCCGCGTCGCCGCTCTTGTAGTCGATGACCCAGAAGGCGTCAGCCAACTCGACCCAGCGGTCGATGCGACCCAGCTTGCCATCTGCCGTCACGAAGGCCGCTTCGTTGGCAGCTCGCAGGCACTGTGCAGGGTCGAAAAAGCGCTGCAGTGCCGGTCGCTCGTAGATGCGGCGCGCCGCCTGCTCCACGGTAGCCTCCACCTGCGGCAGCGGCCAGCCTGCGCAACGGGCCTCCAGCCAGGCATGCAGCGCCGTGCCGAACTCTGCCCCCGCCGCGTTACCCGGCGCCTCGGCGACCTGCCCGCTGCGGCGCAGAGAGCCTATGCGAGGCACCTGTCGCGGAGCCTCACCGGTATTGGCTTTCACGGCAGGCACCCCGGAGACCCGCTCTGCGCGCTCCTCTTCAGGCATGCTGCCCGCTAACCCAGTATTGGCGCCAATCGCAGCGGCAATACGTTTCCAGGGCGTCAGCGCGTTCTGCGTCCGGCTGGGTTCGATTCCGCTGACGACCAGCACCTGCTCGGCGCGCGTGATGGCGACATAAAGCAGGTTCAGCTCCTCACGTTCAGCGGCGGCCTTTTCGTGTTCGAGAATCGCCGCACGCGACGGCCCTGCCTCGCCTATGCGACCGAGCAGGGAGAAGTGCTGCGGCACGCTCGATTCGACCGGCCAATCCATCGCCACACCGTAGCCCTCGCTGCTGCGTGGCACCGAATTGGCGTCGATCAGCCAGACGATGGGCGCCTCCAGACCCTTGGCACCATGAATGGTCATGATGCGCACGCGGCCAGGACTCTGTCCGTCTGCCTCCCCTTCACCGCTGGCAGATACCAGACCTTCGCTCGGCGCCTCGTCATCCGACGATGACAACCGCGCCAGCTCGTCAACAAAACGCGTCAGACTGGGGTAACGCCCGGCGTCTACATTGAGCGCCAGTTCCAGCAGCGCTTCGAGGTTGGCATGCACACCCGGCCAGAAGGCCGCCGGCACGGCAGCACGCGTACGCGCGAACCAGTCGGACTCGTGAAAAACGCGGTCGATCAGATCGTGCGCTGGCAGGTGTGCGGAGGCCGCCAACCAGTCACGCAGCAAGCCGCTGGCGCGCTGCATGCCGGCATGCCCTTCAGCCGCAAGACGCTGCAGCGCCGGCCACCACGCACCGCCAACAGCCGAGACGGCCAACAAGTCCTCGTCAGTCAGGTTGAAAGCCGGCGTGCGCAATGCATGGGCCAGGCGCAGGTTGTCGGCCGGGTCGGCGAGAAAGCGCAGCACGGCCAGCAGATCTTGCGCTTCCAGCGTGTCGAGCAGGCCACCACGGCCAGGGCTCACAAATGGAATACCCGCCGCGCGCAAGGCCGCTTCATACGTTGCAAGCTGCGTCTTGCGCCGCGTGAGGATCAGGATGTCGCTGTAGCGCGCGGGCCGATCCTGCCCGTCCTTGCCACGCACCAACATGCGCCCAGCCATCGCGCTGATGCGTTCGGCCAGCAGCGCCGCCTCTTCGGCACGTCGCAGGTCTTCTTGCTCGATACGCGGCGCTTCGAGTGGATTGCGGATCAACCCGGTCTGCGGTGCAGCGTCGCTATCCGTTGCCAGAGCTATCAGCGGCAGCACGTCGACACGCGAGGGCCAGCTTGCGCGCTCAGCGCTCTGCGGCACAAAGCCCGCCATCTGTGCCTCACCGAATACCGCGTTGACGAGCTGCACGATGCCTTCGGCATTACGGAAAGTATGGGCATTGCCGATACGCTTGGCACCAAACTCCTGCTCGAAGTACTCCGCCGCAGCCGTGAACAGCTTGGGTTCGGCGCGACGGAAACGATAGATCGACTGCTTCGGATCACCGACTAGGAACACCGTGGGCCGCGCCGCACCCATGCCCGTATAGGCGTCCAGCCAGCCGCGCAGGATGCGCCACTGCAGCGGATTCGTGTCCTGGAACTCGTCGAGCAGGATGTGTTTGTAGCGCGCGTCGAGCCGCGCTTGCAGCCAGGCACCGCTGCCCTCGCGCGCCAGCAGCGAATCGATCTCCGCTTCGAGGTCAGAAAAATCCATCACGCGGCGCGAACGCTTCAGCCCATCCAGCTTGTCCAGCAGCGCCTGCCCGACTGCCAGCGCATGACGGTTGAACACCGCGTTGTGCTGATCCTGCAGTGCACCGAGTGCGGCGATCAGTCGTGTACTCCATGCCTCGTGCAGCGCAAGGAAGCGCTCTTCGCCCGCAGCGCCCAAACGCTTGGCTTGCGCACCCGACGCCTTGCGCTTGCGGGGCTCCAGGCTGGCGGTCAGAAAAGCCGTGCGCACCGCGCTGAACGCCATCTGGAACGCTGCGCCCTCAGCCAGCGCGCGCATATCGACAACCGCCTGCGCCAAGTCATTGCCCAGCGTCCTGTCACCGTCCGTGTTCTGGCCCAGCAGCCGCGCAAAGTCCTCCAGTTCGCTCAAACGCGCGGGCGTGAAGCAATCTGCCAGTGGATCACTGCCTTCACCAAAGGTCGACGTCAACCACTGCTTCAGCCCCTCTACACCGCCGAGCCCCGCCAGCCACACACGCCACTCGGCACGACGCTCGACGAAAGCCTTCAATAGCCTCTTCGTGCTGTGTGCGCCCAGCGATTCATAGAGCCATAGCAGCGACTGCGCCAAGGGCGCTTCCGGCGCACGCCCGCAATCGGCCGCCAATGCAGCCCAGGCCTCATCCAGCAAGCCACCCGCCGCGTCATCCAGCGTGCGTCCGGCCAGACCACTATCGAGCGGCGCACCGGAAAGCAGCCGCGCAAACCAACCGTGGAAAGTCGTGATCGTGATAGCTGGCAAGGCCTGCAAGGTCGCTTCGAACAAGCCCCGCGCACGCGGCAACAGCGCCTGCGCTTCATCACGCGACAAGCCACGCTCGACCAGCATCGCCAGCGCCTTGTCCTCCGGCGCCGTCGCCAGCATCACCAGCAAGCTGCGCAGCCGCGCTTCGATCTCACGTGCCGCCTTGCGCGTATAGGTGATCGCCAGAATCTCTCCCGGCTTCACGCCAGCAAGCAGCAAACGCAGCAGGCGCGACGACAGCAGCCAAGTCTTGCCGCTGCCCGCGCAAGCTTCGACGGCCACGCTCTGCGCAGGGTCAAGCGCAAGGAAACGCTGTTGCAGGCGGAGTTCAGCGCTCATCAACAAGCTCCTCATCCATCCACTCCTTGCGACATACACCCCGCATCTCGCAGTACGCACACGCGCCCGCCGTGCCCTGCGCCGGCATCGCTGCACCATCGAGCAAGGCATTGAAGCTTTCCGTGATTACGTCGTGCAGCGCACCGGCGCGTTCTTCGGGTTCGTCGATGGCGACGGCACCTAGCGTGTCGCCATCGAGGGCGACGTAGGCCGCCTCCTGCACGTGCTGGCCGACGAGCAGGGTGTAGAACGCCAGCTGGATGTCGTCCGGGTCCTTGACCTGGGTGCGCAATGAGGTGAGCGCGCGCGATTTGTAATCGAGCAGCCCCAGCGCGCTATCGCCTTCTGCATCCTTGCCATTGTCGATGCGGTCGATGCGGCCTTGCAGGGTCAGCGTGCGCTCAGCGCCGAGTTCGTGTTCCCGGCGCAGGTCGACTTCACCACTCTGCCAGTGCCAGCCGTCCGCTTCGCGCTGGCGTTGCCAGGCAATGTAGTCGGCGAGCTGCCTGCGCCAGCGCAGTCGCCAGGCATGGTCCTGGAAGTTGCGCGCGACAGCCTCAGCGAAGGCTTCTTCGGTGATGGCTGACAAGGCATCGGCGAGTGTTTCGTCCGACACGTTGGCCAGCAGCGGGAAGCGAGAATGGAAGTCGTGCAGGATGCGGTGCAGCTGCGTGCCGAAGTCCTGCTTCTCCATGCCCTCGGAGAGTTCATCCAGTTCGGCGAGGCGCAGCACGTAGCGCGCGAAGTAGCGGTACGGGCAGTCGATGAGGGTCTGCATGCCGGAGGCGGAGAGGCGCAGCGGGATGCGCGCGGCGGGTGCCGACGGCGAAGCGAATGCTGTAGGCCCGACCTCTGCGCTGCTGGCGATCTCGCGCGGCTGGGCACGATCGACCACACTCCCCTGCCCCGTCGCGAGCGTCAAGGCAGCCTGCAGCACAGCCACTTCCGCCGCTGGCATGAGCTCTTCATCGCGCCGCAGGCATTGCCAGGCAATCACGCTGGCATCACTACTGAGCAGCAGGCCGGCGAGGTCCTCACGGAGTTGGAGGCGTTCGGCCTCCAGCCCCGGCAGGCCCAGTTCGCGACGTACACCGGCATGCGTGAGCCAGCCCGGCGGCGCGGGCGGCGCAAGGTGTTCGGCGTCAGCACCGATGACGATGGCCGCGTCGAAGGCACGCAGGCGCGTGGCGGCGAGGTGGGTGAGGATGACGGGGCTGTCGATGCTCTCGTCACGGAAGAGCTGCGCTTCCATCTGGCGGTTGAACCAGGTGCGCCAGGCCGCGAAGCGAAAGCGCATCGGATCCGGCAAATTCGCATCTTGCGCAAGCTCGGCCTGCCGCGTCTCCAGCCATTCGAGCCACATGCCGCCGGCGGCGTCCTGCTCGAAGTGAGGCAAGGCGCCGAGCAGTTCGAGGCTCTTCTTCAGCCGACGCAACCACTCGGCGATGCTGGCGGACTGCGCAGGGTTGATGGCGGCACGAGCTTTGGCAAGGCGTTCGAGCAGCGCAGCGGCGTCCTTGGCGCGCGGATCCGTCGAGGCGTCGACGAGCTTGCTTAGCACGTCCAGCCCGCTGGCGATGTTGTGCTCGCGGATGAGCTGGGCAATCAGGTCGCCGGCTTGCCCGCGCGCGAGCGGTTCGATATCGACGAACAGCAGTGGCGCACGCAGAAGGTCGATGAGCGCACGATGCCAGGCATCAGAGGCCAGCACTTCGAGCCAGGCGTCGACGACCGCAGCAACCCGCGTTGTCACCATCTTCCAGCCGGTTTCGTCCTGCACCAGCACGCCTTCACGCTCAAGCAGCGCGCGCGCGCGGCGTGCGGCAAGGCGGTCGCATGCCACCAGAGCAATGTTGCGACGGCCTTCGCATAGCCAGTACAGCACCTGATCGGCGACGGCCTGGCCGAGGGTTTCGAGGCTCTCCGCAGCGAGGAGGCGCATGCGATTGCAGACCTCCATGACGTCAAGACCCGCAACACGCTCCCGCAAAGCGAGCTCACCCTGCTGCGGCCAGGCAGCTTGCAGCAGCGCAGCGAGGGCACCTTTGGCCAGCTGACGTTCGGGGCACAACAGCAACACGGGTACGCGCTCGGCGGCCGCCTCAATGAGCCCTTGCAGCGGCCCTGCATCCGGCGATTCGAGCATCACGATGAGTGGGCCGTTTAGCTGTGCAAGCCATTGACTGGCTGCGAGCAGGCGGGCGGCGGCGCGCGAGGGTTTGCCCTGAGCTTCGGCGCGCCAGAGGGTATTGACGACGCGCGCCTCGAAAGCCAGTGCCTGCGAGTTATTGAGCTCGAATCCGGCTTCGAGACGGGCGAGCAACACTTCTTCGCTCTCGGGCAAGGGCACCGCATGTTCGGTGAGCGTATCGAAGAGCTGAGTGAGTTCGCCGACCACATCCCACAACATGGCGTCGTCAAACCATTCGCGACTGCGCAGCAGCGAATGCAGGATGAGCTGGCGGCGCGCGTCAGGCAGCGCTTCTATGGCAGCGAACCAGGGCTCTACGAGGCCGCCAAGCGTATTGGTACGCGGCAGCAGTACAGGGCCGCCTGCGGCCGCCTGCAGGGCTGCGTTCATTGCGGGCGCCAGCTTGAGGTTGGGCAGCAGCAAGCTGGCCGCAGACAGGTCGGCAGGACGCCCCAGCTCGGTGGCGAAATCGAGGATGTGACGCGCCGCTGCAGGCAGAAATGCCGCATCGGGCGCCAAGGATCGGGAGGCCAGCGTCATGGGCTGGATGCTGCCATGAGTGGCATGAAAAAGGCGCATCCCGTTCCCGGTATGCGCCTTGTGCTGTGGGTGTCTGACAGAGAGACGGTCAGCTAGGGATCAGCGTTCGATCATGTCTGTCTTGCCCTTGACCTTGACCCAGTCGTCGGCATCGGGCAGCGGATCCTTGCGCTCGACGATGACGGGCCAGATCTTGGCCAGCTCGGCATTGAGGGCCGTGAAGTGGCCTTGATCGGCCGGCAGGTCGTCCTCGGCAAAGATGGCTTCTGCGGGGCACTCCGCCACGCACAGCGTGCAGTCGATGCACTCGTCCGGATCGATGACGAGGAAGTTGGGGCCTTCGTGGAAGCAATCGACGGGGCAGACATCTACACAGTCGGTGTACTTGCACTTGACGCAGGCTTCGGTCACTACATAGGTCATTTCAGAACTCTCCGGTCGGGCGGGCGGCCTGGAGGCCACCGTCAATCATGCTTCAAGTATACGACAAGGTCCGGCAAGCCGGTCCGTGAGCAAAACGCATGGGGGTATATCGTTCCGGGCATGCCGCCCGGGCTCAGCCCCTAGCCCTTTGCCAGCAGCTTCTCACAGTACTTCGCCACGCCCTTGGCGACGTCGTTGAACGGGGCGTCATAGCCAGCGCTGCGCAGCTTGGTGATATCGGCCTGCGTGAAGCTCTGGTACTTGCCTTTGAGGATGTCCGGGAAAGGCACGTATTCGATGAGGCCTTGCTGCACCATCTCGGTCAGCGAAAGTTCCGTCTCGCCGGCATGGCGACGGCAGGCATTGACCACGCCAACGGCAACATCGTTGAACGACTGCGCGCGGCCGGTGCCGAGGTTGAAGATGCCCGACTTGTCAGGGTTGTCGAGGAAATAGAGGTTGGCACGCACGATGTCTTCGATGTACACGAAGTCACGCAGCTGACCGCCGTCACCGTAGCCGTCACAACCGACGAAGAGCTTGACCTTGCCTTCCTTGCGGAACTGGTGGAACGCATTGAAGGCGACGGACGATCCAGCGCCGGCTTTGTGGTCTTCGCGCGGACCATAGACGTTGAAATAGCGGAAGCCGACGACCTGCGATTCGATGTCGGGCATCGCGCGGCGCACGACCTGGTCGAACAGGAACTTGGAGTACCCGTAGACGTTGAGCGGCGCTTCGAACTGGCGCTCTTCGCGAAAAACGTTGCTGGCACCATAGGTGGCCGCCGACGAGGCGTAGAGGTAAGGCACGGCCTGATCGGCACAGAAGTCCAGCAACGACAGCGAGTAGCGGTAGTTGTTGGTCATCATGTAGTTGCCGTCGTGCTCCATGGTGTTGGAGCAGGCGCCCTGGTGCAGGATGGCCTCGACACCGCCATCGAACTCACCCGCCTCGATCGCCTGGATGAACTCGTGCTTGTCGATATAGTCTGCGATATCGCAATCGACCAGGTTCCTGAACTTGTCAGCCTTGCTGAGATTGTCGACCGCGATAATGTTCGTGATGCCGCGTGCATTGAGTCCGGCAACAATGTTGGAGCCGATGAAGCCGGCTGCGCCGGTGACGATGTAGTAACGAGCCATGGAGTGGTCCTGCTTTCCTGTGCTGCTATCAGAATTCGGCGCGCAGTTCGTCGAGCGTCACCGTAGCGGTGCCCAGCTTGGCGACGACGATGCCGGCGGCGTGGTTGGAGAGGCGCATGGCGGAAGCAAGATCGCAGCCGCTGGCGAGCATGACGGCCAGCGTCGCGATGACGGTATCGCCGGCGCCGGAGACGTCGAATACTTCCTGCGCACGCGTGCCTTCATGCACGCTGCCTTGCGGCTGGAACAGGGTCATGCCCTCTTCCGAACGCGTGACGAGCAGGGCGTCCAGCTGCAGCGATTCACGCAGGGCTTGCGCCTTGGCGGTCAGGTCGGCGTCGTTGTTCCACTTGCCCACAACCTGACGCAACTCGGAACGGTTAGGCGTCAGCAGACTGGCGCCGCGATAGATGCTGTAGTCGTCACCCTTCGGGTCGACGAGTACCTGCTTGCCGGCTGCACGCGCCATGGCAATCATCTTCTGCACGTGGGCTAGACCACCCTTGCCATAGTCCGACAGGATCACGACATCGTGGTTGGCGAGCTCGGCCTCGAACTGCGCGAGCTTGTCGTCGAGCACTTCACGCGAGGGCTTGTTCTCGAAATCGATGCGCAGCAACTGTTGCTGACGACCCAACACACGCAGCTTGATTGTCGTCGACAGCGTAGCGTCACCATGCATGAGGGAACGCACGCCGGACTCTTCCAGCAAACGCCCCAAAGCCACAGCGGCTTCATCCTGCCCCACCACAGTCAACAAACTGACCTTGGCGCCCAGAGCTGCAGCGTTTCGCGCCACATTGGCCGCCCCACCGGGACGCTCTTCTGTGCGCGCGACATGCACGACAGGCACCGGCGCCTCGGGCGAAATACGATTCACATCACCAAACCAGTAACGGTCCAGCATGACGTCGCCCACCACGAGGATGCGGGCGCCGGAGGTGTCAGGAACAGCGAGTCGGGTCATCAGTCGATCGTTCAGTTGCGGCCAATGCCGGAGTACTCAAGGCCGGCTGCGCGCGGCAACTCGGGCGAGAACATGTTGCGGCCATCAATGATGACGGGGCTCTTGAGCTTGGCCTTGATGCCGTCGAAATCGGGGCTGCGGAATTCTTTCCACTCGGTGACGATCACGAGGGCATCCGCACCCTCCAGAGCCGACATGGGCTGCTCGGCGTAGCTCAGACGCTTGTCGTCGCCGAAGATGCGTTGGGCCTCGTGCATCGCGACCGGATCGTACGCCGTGACGGTTGCGCCACGCTTGAACAGTTCTTCGATGATGACGCGGCTGGGGGCTTCGCGCATGTCGTCGGTATTTGGCTTGAATGCCAGGCCCCACAGTGCGAAACGCTTGCCCGCAAGGTTCTCACCGAAGCGCGCGACGATCTTGTTGACCAGCACGTGCTTCTGGCGCTCATTGGCGACCTCGACGGCCTGCAGCACGTGCATGGGTTGCTCGACACCATTGGAAGTGCGGATCAGGGCCTGCACGTCCTTGGGGAAGCACGAGCCACCATAGCCACAACCGGCGTAAAGAAAGTGCCAACCGATGCGCGGATCGGAGCCGATGCCCTGGCGAACAAGCTCGATATCAGCACCCAGTTTTTCAGACAGCAGCGCGAGCTCGTTCATGAACGAGATGCGCGTCGCAAGCATGGCGTTGGCAGCATACTTGGTCAATTCGGCCGACCGGATGTCCATCACCAGCAGACGTTCGTGATTGCGCTGGAAGGGCGCGTAAAGCGCACGCATCAGGTGAATGGCCTGTTCGTCTTCGGCACCGACAACGATACGGTCCGGGCGCATGAAATCTTCGACAGCCGCACCCTCCTTGAGGAATTCCGGATTCGACACCACGCTGTAGGGCACGTCGATACCGCGCGCCTTGAGTTCTTCGGCAATCGCGGCACGCACCTTGTCACCCGTGCCAACAGGCACTGTCGACTTATCGACGACGACCTTGTAGTCGGTCATGCGCTTACCGATGTTGCGCGCCGCGGAGAGCACGTACTTGAGGTCAGCGGATCCATCTTCATCGGGCGGCGTGCCGACGGCGATGAACTGGATCGTGCCATGCGCGACAGCCTGGTCGATGTCGGTCGTGAAATGCAGTCGACCCGCGGCGACGTTGCGCTTGACCATTTCCAGCAGGCCTGGTTCGAAGATGGGGATGCCGCCTTCTTCGAGGATGCGAATCTTTTCCTTGTCGAGATCCAGGCACAGTACGTCATTGCCGACCTCAGCAAGGCAGGCGCCCGAAACCAGACCTACGTAACCAGTACCTACAACGGTGATTTTCATGTTGCCAATCCGGATGGTGAATGTGGGGAAATCCTGTTGGCCGCTTATACGGCCAGATCAAATTCTTCGGTTCGCTTGGGAGGATAGGACTCCCAGTCGCCGCAAGCAGGGCAGCGCCAAAAGTACTGGCGCGCCTTGAATCCGCATTGCGTGCAGCAGTAACGCGCGACACGGCGGGTATGGCCGTGGATCAAGCCCTTGACCAGTTCGACATCTTGCCGCTTGTCGGGTGGCGCCGTGATGACAGCGGCCTCAAGCAGTTTGTCCAGCCCGAGCAGTGTCGGATTACGCACCAGTTCGTCACGCACAAGATCGTAGGCAACCTGCGCGCGATCCTGCGCCATCTCGCGACGGAAAATCTTCTCCAGCAGATCCAGAGTGGGGTAGCGCTCATGATAGTAACGCAGCAGGTTAACTGCTCCCGCCTCGTCTCCCTTGCGTTGCGAGGTAACAAGAATGCGGTCTGCCACCTGCGAAAGGAACTGGGGATCCATCTGCTCGATACGCCGCCAGGTCTCCAGCGCAGCGTCGTCCTGCCCCTGTGCTGCCAGCACATCGCCCTTGAGCATGGCGGCTCTCACGCAGCGCGGATTGATATGCAGGGCAGTTTCCAGTTGCGCCATCGCCTTGTCGTAGCGCGACGTAGCGATCTCCTGCAAGGCCATTTCGCAATGGAAATGGGCAATCTGGCGCTCGCGGCGATGATCGTGGTCGGGCATTTCGCGGGCAATCGCAATCGCCTTGTCCCAGCTCTTTTCCTGCTGATAGATTTCCAGCAGGGCCTTTTCTGCAGTTTCTTTCAAAGCGGTTTCACGCAGACGCATGAAGGCGCTTTCGGCGCGGTCGAGCAAACCGGCCTTGAGGTAGTCCTGACCCACTTCGTGCAGGGCATTCAGTCGCTGCTCTTCGCTGAGGTCTTCGCGGTCCACGAGTCCCTGATGGATGCGGATTGCGCGATCAACCTCACCACGTCGGCGGAACAGGCTGCCAAGAGCCAGGTGAACCTCAACGGTCTGTGGATCGATACGCACCGCCTCGACAAAAGCATCGATGGCCTTGTCGGTCTGTTCGTTAACGAGAAAATTCAGGCCGGAGAGATATGTGCGTGGCAGCGACCGCGACTCGCGCAGCAGGTGGCGGATGTCGACGCGCGCGGCAACCCAGCCGAAAGCGAAGAAGAGCGGCAGGGACAACAGCCACCAGAACTCGAATTCCATAGGATCCTTCGGAACGCGTATCCGGGCTCAAGGAGCGTCGGGATACTGGGGGCGCACATTGCGCGGCAAGGCGGGCTCACCACGCATACGACGCAAGCGGGAGACTTCGCGGTGCTTGCTCAACAAGGTAGGCAGCAAGGCAAGAACCCCTACCGCAGCACCCGCCACGAACATCAGCAACATGATCAGCACCAGCGGTTGCTTCCACTGCGTGCTGAAGAAAAAGTTGAGCGTTACCGGCGCGTCATTCCTGATCGCAAACCCCAGCAGCAGGATGAACACCAGCAGACGGGCAAGCCAGACAAAAATTCGCATCGCGCGATTATCCACGACAGACAGACAAAAAAGAAGGCGGCCAAAGACCGCCTTCCCTTCAATACATGATGCCCGAGGGCACTTTCACACACTCACGCTGCGGACCCGCCGCTGTGATCGACCCGTTCGCGCAATTCCTTGCCCGCCTTGAAATGCGGGACGTACTTCTCGGGAACCATCACCTTGTCGCCGGACTTGGGGTTGCGCCCCACGCGCGGCGGCCGGTAATTGAGCGCAAAACTGCCGAAACCACGGATCTCGATCCGCTGACCGCGTGACAGGCACGCGGTCATCTCGTCGAGGATCACCTTGACGGCGAAATCGGCATCCCTGGCGCCCAACTGCGGGAAGCGCACAGTCAGACGTTCGATCAGTTCCGACTTTGTCATGTCAGCCAGTTGCGTGATTACTGCTGGGTGTTGCCGAGCTTGGCCTTGAGCAGCGCGCCGAGGTTGGTCGTGCCGCTGGCGGCATTACCGCTGTCGGCCGACAGCTTCTGCATTGCTTCGTTCTGCTCAGCCTGATCCTTGGCCTTGATCGACAGGCTGATCGAACGCGACTTGCGGTCCACGTTGATGATCAGCGCTTCGAGCGACTCGCCAACCTTCAGCACGGAAGACAGGTCTTCAATGCGATCACGCGAGAACTCGGAAGCACGCAGATAGCCTTCGACATCGTTGCCCAGATCAATCACGGCACCCTTGGCATCCACCGACTTCACGACGCCCTTGACGAGGCTGTTCTTGTCGTGGGTTGCCACGAAGGTGGTGAAGGGATCCCCATCCAGCTGCTTGACGCCCAGCGAGATGCGCTCCTTCTCGACGTCGATGGCCAGCACGATGGCTTCCAGCTCATCACCTTTCTTGAAGTTGCGGATGGCTTCTTCACCAGTCACCGACCAGGACAGGTCGGAGAGGTGCACGAGGCCGTCGATGCCGCCAGGCAGGCCGATGAACACGCCGAAGTCGGTAATCGACTTGATGGCGCCCTTCACACGGTCACCCTTCTTGTGGTTGGCTGCGAAGTCGTCCCACGGGTTCGCCTTGCACTGCTTCATGCCCAGCGAGATACGACGACGATCTTCATCGATTTCGAGGATGGCCACTTCGACTTCGTCGCCCAGCTGGACAACCTTGGTCGGGTGGATGTTCTTGTTGGTCCAGTCCATTTCGGACACATGAACCAGACCTTCGATGCCTTGTTCGACTTCAACGAATGCACCGTAGTCGGTGATGTTGGTGACCTTGCCGAACAGGCGGGTACCTTGCGGATAGCGGCGCGAGATGCCAACCCACGGATCTTCGCCCAGCTGCTTCATGCCCAGCGAGACACGGTTCTTTTCTTGATCGAACTTCAGGACCTTGGCGGTAACTTCGTCACCAACCGTCAGCACTTCGGACGGGTGACGCACGCGACGCCATGCGAGGTCGGTGATGTGCAGCAGGCCGTCGATACCGCCCAGATCCACGAACGCGCCGTAGTCGGTGATGTTCTTGACGATACCCTTGACGATGGTGCCTTCGGCCAGGTTGGCCAGCAGCTTCTCGCGTTCTTCGCCCATGCTCACTTCGAGCACGGCGCGACGCGAAACCACGACGTTGTTGCGCTTGCGGTCAAGCTTGATGACCTTGAATTCGAATTCCTTGCCTTCGTACGGCGTGGTGTCCTTGACCGGACGCATGTCGACCAGCGAACCCGGCAGGAAGGCGCGGATGCCGTTGGTCATGACAGTCAGACCACCCTTGACCTTGCCGGTCACGACGCCCTTGACGAGGGTGCCATCGGTGAGTGCGGTGTCGAGGAAGTTCCAGGCGGCGATGCGCTTGGCCTTGTCGCGAGACAGGCGGGTTTCACCGAAACCGTCTTCGAGCGACTCGATGGCGACCTGCACGAAATCACCGGGATTGGCTTCAAGCTCGCCGCGATCATTGCGGAACTCGTCGAGCGGAATATAGCTTTCAGACTTCAGGCCAGCATTGACGACAACGAAGTTGTTGTCGATGCGCACGACTTCGGCGGTGATGACTTCACCGGCGCGCATTTCCTGGCGATTGAGGCTTTCTTCGAAGAGAGCGGCAAAGCTGTCTTCAGTAGACACTGCTGTGGAGATGGAGGACATGTAAGGGCTCGGAGCGTCGTGCGGACACGACGTAAATCAGTAAGTTGAACAAAACCGGCGCACCCGGGGAGGATGAACCGGCACCACATCAGCCCGCAGACACCCCACGTTCCCGCAAACGATCAAGCACGAATTCGACGGCTTGATCGGCGGTCATGGAGGTGGTGTCCAGCAAGACTGCATCCGCACTGGGCTTCAACGGCGCTACCGCGCGATTCATGTCACGCGCATCGCGTTCGCGAAGATCCAGCACAAGACGTTCAAGGTTAGCAGACAAACCCTTGTCGATCAACTGCTTATGGCGCCTTTCTGCTCTCGCCTCGGGGCTGGCGGTCAGGAAGATCTTGAGGAAGGCGTCGGGGAAGACGACCGTCCCCATGTCGCGCCCGTCGGCAACCAGCCCGGGCGCCTGCCGGAAGTCCTTCTGGCGCGTCAGCAGGGCTTCGCGTACGGCCGGAATGGCGGCAAGCTTCGAAGCGCCGTTGCCCACCTCTTCGCGACGCAGGGCCTCTTTGACGTCCTCGCCATGCAGACGGACTTCTTCGCCTTCGAAGGCGACATTCAACTGGCGGGCAATGACGACCAGACGTTCTGCATCATCGAACGGCACACCCTCGGTCAGGGCCTGCATGGAAACCAACCGGTAAATCGAACCGGAATCCAGAAAATGCCATCCCAGCCTGGTGGCGACGCGGGATGCCACGGTGCCCTTGCCCGAAGCTGTCGGGCCATCGATGGCCAGTACCGGGACCTGAATGCTCGAACTCATTTACATCACTTCCAGCGTTTCGATGCCCAGCAAGCCCAGACCGGTCTGGAGGGTGCGTGCCGTCAGCTGGCACAGGCGCAGGCGGCTATCGCGTACCGCACCTTCGCTCTTGAGCACAGGGCAGGCTTCGTAGAAACGCATGAATTGCGTCGCCAGATCGTAAAGGTAGCTGCACAGGAAGTGCGGTGCCGTCTCGCGGCTGACAGCGTTCAAGGCATCGGCGAAGCGCGCCAGTTCGAGCGCCAGTGTGCGCTCGGCGGGCTCGACCAGCGTAATGGCGGCCGACTCATTCCAGGCATCGACCTTGCGGAACACGCTCTGGATACGCGTATAGGCATATTGCAGATAGGGCGCCGTGTTGCCTTCGAAGGCCAACATCGTGTCCCAGCTGAACATGTAGTCGCTGCTGCGGTTCTTCGACAAGTCGGCGTACTTCACGGCGCCAATGCCGACTGTCTGCGCAATCGCTTTGCGCTCTGCCTCGGGCATCTCAGCATTCTTTTCGCTGACCAGGGCAAAGGCACGCTCTTCCGCCTCCTGCAGCAGTTCGACCAGTTTGACTGTGGTGCCGCTGCGCGTTTTGAAAGGCTTGCCGTCGTCGCCAAGCATCACGCCGAAGCCAACGTGCTCGAGCCTGGTGCTTTCGCTCACGTAGTCTGCCTTGCGGCTCAGCGTGAACAGCTGCTGGAAGTGCAAGGCCTGCCTTGCATCGACCACGTAGAGGATGCGATCTGCATGCAGGGTACCGATGCGATAACGGATTGCCGCCAGATCGCTCGTTGCGTAGAGGTAGCCGCCATCCTGCTTCTGCACGATATAGGCTTGGGCCTCGCCTTCCTTGTTTTTGAACTCATCGAGGAAGACAACCTGCGCGCCTTCACTCTCAACCGCCAGTCCCTTGCTCTTCAGATCGGCGACAACCACCGGCAAATCTTCGTTGTAGAAGCTCTCGCCGCGCACATCGTTACGCGTGAGACCAACACCAAGGCGCTCGTACACCGCCTCGCAGTGATGCAGTGAAATGTCGAGGAAACGCTGCCACAGCGCATTGACCTGTGCGTCGCCCCCCTGCAGCTTGACCACGTATTCACGCGCACGCGTCGCAAAGGCTTCGTCCTCATCGAAGCGTTGCTTGGCACGACGATAGAAGTCCTCCAGATCGGACAGGCCGACATCGCCGCCCTGCTCTGCTTCGATGAGGTAGGCCGTGAGCATGCCGAATTGAGTGCCCCAGTCGCCTACGTGGTTCTGCGCGATCACGCTGTGGCCGAGGAAGCGCAGCACGCGCGCCAATGCATCACCGATGATGGTCGAACGCAGGTGGCCGACGTGCATTTCCTTGGCGAGATTGGGTCCGGAATAGTCGATCACGACGCGTTGCGCAGCGGCCTGCGGCACAGCCAGACGCGCATCCGCGAGTGCTTCGGTCGCCAGCGTGGCAAGATACTCCGGCGCCAGCGTAATATTGATGAAGCCGGGGCCGGCGATCTCGACCTTGCTCGCAATACCGGCAAGATCGAGATGCTGGATGACTTGTTCGGCCAGCGCGCGCGGATTCATCTTGCGCGCCTTGGCGGCCCCCATCACGCCATTGGCCTGGTAGTCGCCGAATTCCGGGCGGCCTGCGGGCGCCACCACAGCCGGCGCGCCTTCACAGCCAGCTGCATTCAGCGCAGCACGGACGCGGGTACCGAGAAGTTCAATCAGAGTCTGTTTCATAAAGCCATGCCAGCGCAGTGCCAGCGTCCTCAGCGGGTCACGCCCGCAAACACGTCGAAATATTCAGGGAAGGTCTTGGCCGTGCACTTCGGGTCATTGATGCGCACCGACGTGCCACCGAGTGCTACGAGAGAGAAGCACATCGCCATGCGGTGATCGTCGTAAGTGTCAATCGCAGCATTCGGCGTAAGTTGTGCCGGGGGCGTGATGCGCAACCAGTCTTCACCCTCCTCCACCGTCGCACCGACTTTGCGCAGCTCGGTCGCCATCGCACTGATGCGATCCGTTTCCTTCACGCGCCAGCTGCCGATATTGGTGAGGCGGCTCGGGCCATTGCAGAACAGCGCGGCCACAGCCAGCGTCATCGCCGCGTCGGGAATGTGGTTGAAGTCCATGTCGAAAGCCTGCAACTTGCCCGCCGGCGCGGAGGCTTCGATCCAGTTATCTCCCATCGTGATGCGGGTGCCGATCTTTTCAAGTGCCGCCGCGAAGGCCACATCACCCTGGATGCTGTTGCGACCGACGCCTTCAACGCGCACCGGACCGCCACCGATGGCGCCCGCCGCGAGGAAGTAGGACGCCGACGAGGCGTCGCCCTCGACATACAGAGTGCCCGGCGAGACGTAGCGCTTGCCACCGGGAATGATGAAACGTTGCCAGCCTTCACGCTTCACCTCCACACCGAACTGCGCCATCAGCTTGAGCGTGATTTCGATGTAGGGCTTGGAAATCAGCTCGCCGATCACTTCGACGGTGGTTTCGACTCCGGTCGTCGGCAGTGCCAT
Source organism: Viridibacterium curvum (assembly GCF_039544165.1). Lineage (NCBI taxonomy): Bacteria > Pseudomonadati > Pseudomonadota > Betaproteobacteria > Rhodocyclales > Rhodocyclaceae > Viridibacterium > Viridibacterium curvum. Next base: position 220,994 of record NZ_BAABLD010000005.1, on the reverse strand, counting down.
CAGCAAGGCCGTCAGGAACTGGCTGGAGACATTACCGCGGATCTTCACGACGCCACCGGGCGTAATACTCGCCGGACGAATCTGCAGCGGCGGAAAACCTTCATTGCCCAGATATTCAACGTCCGCGCCAATCTGGCGCAGGCCATCGACGAGGTCGCCGATGGGGCGCTCATGCATGCGCGGCACGCCGTGCAGCTTGTAGGTGCCGCCCGCCAGAGCCAACGCCGCCGTTAGCGGACGAAAAGCCGTGCCGGCGTTGCCGAGAAACAGATCAGCCTGCCTGTTCGCAAAACCTGCCGGTGCGCCGACAACGCGGTAGTCCTTATCGCCGGTCCTGGTCACCGGAACGCCCAGCAGCTTCAGCGCGTCAAGCATGCGGTCGGTGTCGTCCGAAGCCAGCAGATCCTTGATCTCCGTCACCCCATCAGACGTTGCAGCGAGCAGCAAAGTGCGGTTCGAGATGCTCTTCGAGCCCGGCAAACGCACCGTGCCCTGCGCAGAAGACAGCGGAGCCAGATCGAGAAATTCCATGATTCAGATTGCTTTCAGTGAAATCGGGTTCGCCAACGCTTATTGCGCTGCGCCCCAGGCGTTACGTGCGGCGCTGGCTTCGGCGAAAAGCTTCTCAAGTCCGTCGCCATCGGCATTGAGCAGCAAGGCCCGCAGCCAGGCCAACTCTGCAAGATAGGCATCCAGCTCAGCCAGCAGCGGCTGGCGATTGGCCACACAGATATCTCGCCACATCTCCGGGTGACTGCCCGCAATCCGCGTGAAGTCACGAAAGCCGGAAGCAGCGTAACGGAACAATTGTTCAGCATTTGCCCGCCCGGCCAGATCGTGCACCAGGCCAAAAGCCAACAGATGCGGCAGGTGGCTGACGGCGGCAAACACGCGGTCGTGCTCTTGCGGCGACATCTGGTGCATTACCGCCCCACACACCGCCCAGGCAGCACGAACGGTATCGATGGCATGCGGCGCGTTCTCGGGCAAAGGGGTCAGCACGACCTTGCGGCCACGATACAGATCAGGCGTCGCGGCGCTCGGACCGCTCTTCTCAGCGCCCGCGATGGGGTGTGCCGGAACCACACAAGCCAGATGCCCCGACAGGTGCGTGTAGATGGCTTCGATGACGTCGCCCTTGGTACTGCCCCCATCGGTCACCAGGGTCTGCGGCTCCAGATGCGGCGCCATGGCTTGCATGGCCGCCCCCATCTGGCCGACCGGCATCGCGAGCAACACAAGATCGGCACCCTTCAACGCAACGGACCAGTCAGTCGCAATCTCGTCAATGAGTCCCAGTGACTGCGCCTGCTGCAGCGACCCTGTCGATCGCCCCATGCCAACAACGTGCCGCGCCGCGCCTGCCTGCTTGAGTGCAGCAGCGAATGAGCCACCGATCAGGCCAACGCCAGCGACAACGACCCGGTTGAAATGCGCCGTCATTGAACGATCAGCCCAAGGCCTTGGCGAGGGCTTCAAGGAAACGCGCGTTCTCGGCCTGCGTGCCAATGGACACGCGCAGCCACTCGGGCATGCCGTAGCCACCGATGGGACGCACGATGACGCCCTGCTTGAGCAGGCGCTGATTCACACCCGCGCCATCGCCGACCTTGAAGGTGAGGAAGTTGCCGGCCGAGGGAATGTGCTGAAGGCCCAGCTTGTCCAGCCCGGCAATGATCTGTACCAGGCCGTCGCGATTCACTTCAAAGCTGCGTTGCAGGAACTCTTCGTCTGCAAGCGCGGCTTCCGCTGCGGCCAGCGCCAGGCTGTTGGCATTGAACGGTGCGCGCATGCGGTTCATCAGATCGGCCACCTCGGGGCTGGCAATCGCATAGCCGATGCGCAAGCCGGCGAGGCCATAGATCTTTGAAAAGGTGCGCGTGATGACGAGGTTGGGGTGCTGAGCAAGCCAGGCCACGGCGTCATAACGTTGTTCAGGCGCGAGGTATTCGTTGTAAGCCTCGTCGAGCACAACGATCACATCCTTTGGCACCTGCTTGAGGAAGGACTCGATCAACTCGCCTGGCAGGAAGGTGCCGGTCGGGTTATTCGGGTTGGCGACAAACACGATGCGGGTGTCCGCAGCGACGGCGTCCCCCATTGCAGCGAGGTCATGACCGAAGTTGCGCGCCGGCACTTCGATGAGGCGCGCACCGACACTCTGGATCGCCAGCGGGTACACCGCGAAAGCATGCTGGGCGAACACGCCGCTGCCGCTCTCGTCGAGGAAGGCACGCGCGATCAGTTCAAGCACATCGTTCGAGCCATTGCCCAGCACAAGGGTATCAATGCCGACACCGAACTTTTTCGCCAGCGCAGACTTGAGCGCAAAGCCGTTGCCGTCCGGGTAGCGCGCGATGTCATCCGCAGCAGCCAGCATCGCCGCCTTGGCCTTGGGGCTCATGCCCAAGGGGTTTTCGTTGGAGGCGAGCTTGACGATGTCGGCCTCGTTCAGCCCCATTTCACGTGCAAGCTCGGAAATCGGCTTGCCGGGAATGTAGGGGGAGATGGCGCGGACGTAGGCAGGAGCGCGTTGTGCAATGGTCATGGTTGCGGGTCAATCAGGGTCAAAAACATCCGCCACTGAAAACTTGTGACGAAACGCAGTTCATCAAATTGCGGCCACCGGATACGAACCCAGTACCTTCAGGAACGCCGCGTGCTCGCCAAGCGCCTTGAGCGCTCGGGCGACCGCAGGGTCTTCACGGTGGCCTTCGATATCCACGTAGAAGACGTATTCCCACAGACCGGTGCGCGAAGGACGCGACTCGAACTTGGTCATGCTGACACCTTCATCCGCGAAGGGTTGCAGCAACGAATGCACCGCGCCTGGCTTGTTGAGCGCCGAGAACGCGACCGATGTCTTGTCCTTGCCGGAAGGCCCTGAGTCGTGACGCGCAATCACGAGGAAGCGCGTCGTGTTGTTGGGGTCGTCTTCGATATTGGCGAAAAGGATCGGCAAGCCGAAGTGGTGCGCAGCGCGTTCGCCGGCAATGGCCGCAGACTCCTTGTCTTCTGCTGCGAGACGCGCCGCTTCGGCGTTGCTCGATACAGGCAGACGCGGAATGCCATGCGCGTGGTGGGCCAGCCAGTCATTGCACTGCGACAGCGACTGAGCGTGCGAGTAGATGCGCTTCACTTGCGACAGGTCGGCCGCGTGCGTCATGAAGTTCTGGCGGATGCGCAGGCTCACCTCGCCACACACCGAGACCTTACGCGACATGAAGAGATCCAGCGTGCGACCGACAGCGCCTTCGGTCGAGTTCTCGACCGGCACCACGCCATAGGCTGTCGCACCCGCCTCGACCGCGTGGAACACATCGTCGATGGTCTGCTGCGGCTGCAACTCCGGCGCACCGCCGAAGTGCTTGCTGGCAGCCGATTCGGAATAGGTGCCTTGCGGACCGAGATATGCCACCTTGAGCGGCTGCTCCAGCCCCAGACACCAGGACATGATCTCGCGAAAGATACGCTGTACGCCCTCGGTCGACAGCGGGCCGGGGTTCTTCTCGGCGATATTGCGCAGCACCTGTGCTTCGCGCTCGGGGCGATACAGCGGCCCTTTCTTGATCTCGCCCACTCTCAGCGCACAACGCGCGCGCGCAGCGAGACGCTCGAGAATCTCGCCATCGAGCCTGTCGATTTCCCTGCGTACCGCCAGCAGGGCTTCGGTCTGTTCGGGGGTGAGTTCGTTGTTGTCAGCCATGGCTCTTCTCGAACTCCTTGAGGTAGCCAACGAGCGCCTGCACGCCTTCAAGCGACATGGCGTTGTAGATCGAAGCACGCATGCCACCGACCGACTTGTGCCCCTTCAGCTGCAAGAAACCGCGTGCCTTGGCACCTTCGAGAAAGGCGTCATTGAGCGACTCGTCACGCAGGAAGAACGGCACGTTCATCAGCGAACGGCATTCGCGTGCAACGTGGTTGACGTAGAAACCGCTGGCATCAAGCGCGTCGTACAGCAGAGCCGCCTTGGCGCGATTCTTCGCTTCCATCGCCGCCACGCCGCCCTGCGCCTTGAGCCACTGGAAGACGAGACCTGCGATGTAGATGGAATAGGTCGGCGGCGTGTTGTACATGGAGCCGTTTTCGGCCACTGTCTTGTAGTGGAATGCCGAGGGGCAGCCCGCCTGTGCCTGCTCGAGCAAGTCTTCACGGATGATCACGACGGCGAGTCCAGCCGGACCGATGTTCTTCTGCGCGCCGCCATACATGAGGCCGAACTGTGACACGTCCATCGGGCGCGAAAGAATGTGGGACGACACGTCGACAAACAGCGGCACGCCCTTCAGGCCCAATGCGTCCATGTCAGGCCATTGCAGGTACTCGACGCCGTCAATCGTCTCGTTGCCGCAGATGTGCAGGTAGGCCGCATCCTTGCGCACGCGCCAGTCGGCCACGGCAGGAATGGTCGTGTACTTGCCCTGCTTTGCCTCAGGACGGCAGGAACTGGCGGCGACATGCACATCGCCGTAACGCGAAGCCTCCTTGATCGACTTGCCCGACCAACTGCCGGTATCGATGTAATCCGCCTTCGGATTCTTGCCCAGCAGGTTGAGCGGAATGATGGCGTTCTCGCCGATCGCACCGCCCTGCATGAATAACACCTTGTAGTTGGCGGGCACGGCCATGAGCTCACGCAGGTCAGCTTCGGCCTGCGCAATGATGCTCATGAACTCCTTGCCACGGTGACTCATCTCCATCACCGACATGCCGCTGCCGCGCCAGTCCAGCATTTCTGCTGCCGCCTGCTGCAGCACCGCTTCAGGCAAAACGGCGGGACCTGCGCCGAAATTGAATACGCGCGTCACTCGGCGGCCCCTTCAGCACCGGCTTCACCTCCCTCGGCGCCCTCACCGCTCTCGATGTCTTCGTCGGTCTCCACGATCTTCTCGATGCTGGAAAGCTTGGCGCCATCGTCGAGGTTGATCAGTGTGACGCCCTGCGTCGAGCGGCCCAGTTCGCGGATATCCTTGACCGGAGTGCGGATCAGCACACCGTTGTCAGCGATGAGCATGACGTGATCAGTCGGGTCGACCAGCACAGCGGCGACCAGCTTGCCATTACGCTCGGACGACTGGATGGCGATCATGCCCTTGGTGCCGCGACCATGCAGCGTGTATTCGCCAATGTTGGTGCGCTTGCCGTAACCATTCTCGGTGGCGGTCAGCACCGATTGCGTCTCGCCGTGCGCCACCAGCATTGAAAGCACGCGCTGACCGTCTTCAAGCATCATGCCGCGCACACCGCGTGCGGTGCGACCCATCGGCCGCACATCGTTCTCGCTGAAGCGCACGGCCTTGCCGGCGTCAGAGAACAACATCACGTTGCAGTCGCCATCAGTGATCGCCACGCCGACCAGGAAGTCCCCATCATCGAGACCCACGGCAATGATGCCGGCCTTGCGCGGATTGGCGAAGTCGGTGAGCGGCGTCTTTTTGACGGTGCCCTGTGCGGTCGCCATGAAGATGAAGTGGCCCTCGTCGAACTCCTTGACCGGCAGAACGGCGGTGATCTTTTCGCCCTCAATGAGCGGGAAGAGATTGACGATGGGCTTGCCGCGCGAATTGCGGTTGCCTTCCGGCACTTCATAGACCTTGAGCCAGTACAGGCGGCCGCGGTTCGAGAAACACAGGATGTAGTCGTGCGTGTTGGCGACGAAGAGCTGGTCGATCCAGTCATCTTCCTTGGTCGCCGCAGCCTGTTTGCCGCGGCCGCCGCGCTTCTGCGCGCGGTAGTCGGCCAGCGGCTGGCGCTTGAAGTAACCGGTGTGCGACAGCGTCACGACCATGTCTTCGGGCGTGATCAGGTCTTCAATATTGATGTCTGCTGTCGACATCACGATCTCGGACTTGCGCGGATCGCCGAACTGCTCGCGGATCGCGCGCAGTTCGTCGGAGATGATCTGGGTGATGCGTGCCGGCTTGGACAGGATGTCGAGCAGGTCGGCGATGATGTCCATCACCTCCTTGTATTCGCCAACGATCTTGTCCTGCTCCATATTGGTGAGGCGCTGCAGTTGCATTTCGAGAATGCGCTGCGCCTGCACTTCGGAGAGGCGATAGCCATTGGCCGAAAGACCGACGTTCTCGCCGACGCCGTCAGGGCGGTACTCGGAAGCCATCGCACGCGACAGCATTTCCTCGACGAGCTTGGAGCGCCACTCGCGGCCCATCAACTCCTGCTTCGCAATCGCCGGCGTCGGCGCTGCCTTGATGAGGGCGATGATCTCGTCGACGTTCGACAGCGCAACGGCCAGACCTTCCAGCACATGGCCGCGTTCGCGCGCCTTGCGCAGCTCGAAGATCGTGCGACGCGTGACCACTTCGCGACGGTGCGACAGGAAGCATTCGAGCATCTGCTTGAGATTCAGCAGGCGCGGCTTGCCGTCGACCAGCGCCACCATGTTCATGCCGAAGCTGTCCTGCATTTGCGTCTGCTTGAACAGATTGTTCAGCACCACCTCGGGCATTTCACCGCGCTTGAGCTCGATGACCACGCGCATGCCGGACTTGTCAGACTCGTCGCGCAGATCGGAGATGCCCTCGATCTTCTTTTCCTGCACCAGCTCGGCAATTTTCTCGAGCAGGGTGCGTTTGTTCACCTGGTACGGCAGCTCATCGATGATGATGGCCTGACGATCTGCGCTCTTGGCGATGTCTTCAAAGTGGGTGCGCGAACGCATGATCACGCGGCCACGGCCCGTGCGATAGCCCTCGTGCACGCCGTGCAGGCCATAGATCAAACCGGCCGTGGGGAAATCCGGCGCAGGCACGATCTTGATCAGATCTTCGATATCGGTGGTCGGCTCCGCCAGCAGCACCAGGCAGGCCTCGATGACTTCAGTCAGGTTGTGCGGCGGGATATTGGTCGCCATGCCGACCGCAATGCCCGAGCTGCCATTGATCAGCAGGTTGGGTACGCGCGTGGGCAGCACCGTCGGCTCGAGTTCCTTGCCGTCATAGTTCGGCTGGAAGTCGACGGTTTCCTTCTCGATGTCGGCCAGCAGGTCTGCCGAGATCTTGTCCAGACGGCACTCGGTGTAACGCATCGCGGCGGCGTTGTCGCCATCGATCGAGCCGAAGTTGCCCTGTCCGTCGATCAGCGTGTAGCGCAGCGAAAAGTCCTGCGCCATGCGCACAAGCGTGTCGTAGATGGCCGAGTCGCCGTGCGGGTGGTACTTACCCATCACGTCACCGACGACGCGGGCGCACTTTACATAGGCCCGGTTCCAAGCAAAGTTCTGCTCATGCATCGCAAACAGCACGCGACGATGTACGGGCTTGAGACCGTCGCGCACATCAGGCAGCGCGCGGCCGACGATCACGCTCATGGCGTAATCGAGGTACGAGGTACGCATCTCCTCTTCAAGGCTGATCGGGAGAGTTTCCTTGGCGAATGAATTCATGTAGCGGCGGGTGTCGTAAGATCGTACGTACTGTTGTCAGCCAAACGCCCCGGCATGCAGGCAGAACGGCCCCCAGAAAGCGTTCGATTGTAACATGCCCCCACCCTCCAGACTTGGCCCGCCAATCCCCCGCAAGCCCATGAATCAAGCACTTGAGCGCATTGACACCCTCATCGAAGCACGCTGGGTCGTTCCCGTAGAGCCCGCGGATACAACACTGGAAAACCACGCGCTGGCGATCCGTGACGGCGCCATCGTCGCCCTGCTGCCGATCAGCGACGCCCGCCTGCGCTTCAGCCCTGCCGAAACCGTGGTGCTGGAAGACCACGTGCTGATCCCGGGTCTGATCAACCTGCATACACATACGGCAATGACACTGCTGCGTGGCCACGCTGACGACTTGCCCCTGATGCGATGGCTCACCGAGGCAATCTGGCCGGCCGAACGCGAGCATGTCTCCGAAGAGTTCGTCTATCACGGCACGCTCTTGGGGGCGGCCGAAATGCTGCGTGGCGGCGTGACCTTCGCCAACGACATGTATTTCTTCCCCGATGCGGCGGCCCGCGCCTATGAGGAGATGGGCATGCGGGCCATGATCGGATTGGTCGTCCTGGACTTCCCCGGCAACTACGCCGCCAACGCAGACGACTACCTGCACAAAGGCCTGGCAGTGCGCGACAAGTGGCTTGGCCACTCGCGACTGGACTTCTCGCTCGCCCCGCACGCCCCCTACACGGTTTCGGACAGCGCCTTCGAACGCGTCGGCGCCTTGGCCGAAGAGCTGGACGCATCCGTGCACATTCACGTGCAGGAAACCCGAAACGAAGTAGAGGACAGCCTCAAGCAGTACGGCCTGCGCCCGCTGCAACGCTTGCAGAAGCTGGGACTGCTGGGCCCCAACCTGCTGATCGCCCACGGCGTGCACGTTGACGACAAGGACATCGAACTGCTGGCGCTCAACCAGGTGGGCGTTGCGCACAACCCCGTATCCAATATGAAGCTCGCCAGCGGCATCGCTCCCGTCACGGCCATGCTCTCGGCTGGCATCAACGTCGGTCTTGGCACGGATGGCGCCGCCAGCAACAACCGGCTGGACGTACTGCAGGAGATGCGTTTCGCGTCCCTGCTCGCCAAGATTCAGGCCGACGACGCTGCCGCGCTGCGCGTACACAAAGTTTTGCAGATGGCCACTCTGCTGGCTGCCAAGGCCCTCGGACTGCAGGAGCGGATCGGCAGCCTGACCCCTGGCAAGCGCGCGGACATCTGCTCCATCTCATTGAATGCAAATGAAATTGCGCCGGTTTTTGATCCCGTTTCGCATATCGTATTTGCGGCCGGACGTGAGCACGTCAGTCACGTATGGGTCGATGGAAAGGGCGTTTTGGCGAACGGAGAACTGTTATTGCAGCGCAATGAAGATTTGCCGGCCATTTCGCGGCTATGGCAGAATTCTCTGCAGAACAAGAGATCCTGAGCCGTTGGCGTGTCGCGCGGTAGGGGCGCCACCCACTCCCAAGTGTGGCGCCAGTCAAATCGGACGAATGATCACTCGGCAACAGTTCTTGTCTCCCCACCCGTTCCGCCTGATAACGAGAGTCCCATGAAAACCGCACACAAAATTCTTGTCGCCCTCTTCCTCGCAGCCAGCGCTGCTTCTGCCTCCGCTCAAAACCTGGTAACGGATGGCAAAGGCGTTCAGGCCTATGCCATTGACGCTAACAAGATCATCGTTCGCAACCCCTTCGGCTGGTGCTGGCGTACCATCAACTGGACCAAGGAACTGGCCCTCTCCAACCTGACGACGGATGGCAAGCCCATCGGCTGCGCATGCGAACCGGGCTACGCTGAAAGCGAAGCCGCCTGCAAGCCGGCTCCGGTCGCAGCGCCTGCACCCGCTGCACCGAAGGCAGCTCCTGCCGCCGCACCGGCCGCAGCTCCCGCAACCGCTGCTCCGGCCCCCGCCCCGGCACCTGCCGCGGCCCCGGCACCGGCTCCTGCTGCTGCCCCGGCCGCACCGGCTGTCAAAGTCACCCTGCCGGCTGACGCCACCTTCGAGTTCGGCAGCGCCGATCTGACGGCTGCGGGTCAGGACTCCCTGACCAAGTACGCCGCGGAAGTGACCAAGCTGAAGTCGCTCGAAGTCGTGATCGTCGTCGGCCACGCCGACCGCATCGGCAAGGATGAGCCGAACCAGACCCTGTCGGAAAAGCGTGCCGCTTCGGTCAAGGACTTCCTGACCAGCAAGGGCATTCCGGCCAACCGCATCTACGCCGAGGGCAAGGGCGAAAAGCAACCCGTGACCGGCGACAAGTGCAAGAAGATGGGCGCTGAAAACGGCAAGAACAAGAAGCTCGTGGCTTGCCTGGCTCCGGACCGCCGCATCGAACTGGAAGCCGTCGGCATCAAGTAATATTGACGCTGACCCGCAAGGCCCTGCCCCGGCAGGGCCTTTTTCTTTTCAGAGGCCGCAAAGATGTCCGCAACGCTCAACGCCGACGACGCCGAACTCGCCAAATTCAGCGCCCTTGCTCACCGCTGGTGGGATCCGGAATCCGAATTCCGCCCGCTGCATGAAATCAATCCCCTGCGACTCGACTGGATAGACAAACACTCCCCCATCAGTGGCCAACGCGTAATAGATGTGGGCTGTGGTGGTGGCATCCTCGCCGAGAGCATGGCACGCCGTGGCGCGCAGGTTACAGGCATCGACCTCTCCGACAAGGCACTCTCCGTAGCCCGCCTGCATGCGCTGGACAGTGGCATTGAAGTCGATTACCTCAAGATCCCTGCCGAACAGATTGCTAACGAACGCGCCGGACAGTACGCCGTCGTCAGCTGCATGGAAATGCTTGAACATGTGCCCGATCCGGCCAGCGTCGTACAGGCCTGTGCAGACCTCGCCGCCCCGGGTGGCTCTGTGTACTTCTCGACACTCAACCGGAACCCCAAGTCCTACCTCATGGCGATTGTGGGTGCCGAGTACATCTTGAACCTGCTGCCGCGCGGCACCCACGAATACGCCCGCTTCATCAAGCCTGCCGAGCTCAGCCGCTTCGCCCGCAACGCCGGCCTCGACGTCGTCGAACTGATCGGCATGCACTACAACCCCTTTGACAAACGCTACAGTCTGGGGCCGGGCACGGACGTAAACTATCTCGTTCGCTGCGTGAAGCATGCTTGAGGAAGACATCCGCTGCGTCCTCTTCGATCTCGACGGCACCCTGGCTGATACCGCACCAGATCTGGCGGATGCACTCAATCGAACGCGCATTGATGAGGGTCTCGACGCCCTGCCCCTGGAAAGATTGCGTCCGCTGATTTCACAAGGTGTGCGCGGCCTGCTGCGCGTCAGCCATGGCTTGCACCCGCAGGACGAAGGCTACGAATCTCTCTTCAAACGCGTTCTCCAGCACTACGCCCAACGCCTTTGCGTACAGACCCGACTGTTCGACGGCATCCCGGAGTTACTTGACCATCTGGAAGCTCACTCAATCCGCTGGGGCATTGTCACCAACAAGCATAGTCGCTTCACACAGCCTCTGGTCTCTGCGCTTGGCCTGAATGTGCGTGCGGCCAGCGTTGTCAGTGGCGACACCACGCCGCGCGCCAAGCCGGCGCCCGATCCGTTGCTGCTCGCTGCACAACAATGCGGTATTGCCCCCGGACAATGTATCTACCTCGGTGACGATGAACGTGACATCGTTGCTGCGAAGGCTGCGGGCATGCGTTCGATGGCTGTGCGCTGGGGCTACCTTGGCGAGGACAAGCCCATCGAAGCATGGGGAGCCGACTTCCTCATCAATCACCCTGCAGAAGTCTTGGAGTATCTGGGCCCACAGCGTAGAATGAATTGACTTGGGGGCGACCTGGTTTCGACGGGGGTCGCGAAGCAGCCAGGTGCATACCGAGGACCAGTTCCCTCGTAAAAACACTGGACAGTAATACTCGCAAACGACGAGCAATTCGCTCTGGCCGCTTAAGGCCTAGGCCACTGCACTGACTTGTTCCTGGGGCAGGCCGGGCAACCGGCAGCAGTGTCATTTACAGGGAATCGCATTGCATCGGGTCACTTGATGCAGTGCTAAATCCAAGGTGACTCGCGTTGCGCAGGCCTGTCGATCGGCTGAGCACAGCGTTAAATCAAATTGATCGACTAAGTATGTAGATCCAGTTGTAGAGGACTTTCGGACGCGGGTTCGATTCCCGCCGCCTCCACCAAACGACAAAGCCACCCTCGCGGTGGCTTTTTCGTTTGGCGGTGATTGAGGCGGCGGGAATCGAACCCGCGCCCGGCATCACACCGCAGGCACGAACAGGCAACTTTACGAACACGGTATGAGACCATGCCCGCAGCCAATGATCTGAGCACAGCCTTTTCACGAGCAGCCCGCCTGCTGGAGGCAGCCGACGGGCTCATCATTGCAGCTGGTGCGGGCATGGGCGTGGATTCCGGCTTGCCGGATTTTCGCGGGCCGAATGGCTTCTGGAATGCTTACCCTGCACTGGGCCGCGCCCGAATTCCGTTCGAGGCGATCGCTTCTCCGGCGTATTTCGAAAGCGACCCCGCGCTGGCATGGGGCTTTTACGGGCACAGACTGAATCTCTATCGCGCAACCGTCCCGCATGACGGATTCGCCATCCTGCGCGACATCGCCAGCCACCTCGAACACGGGGCATTTGTCTTCACGAGCAATGTCGACGGCCAGTTCCAGAAAGCCGGATTCAACGCACAGCAGATTGTCGAGATTCACGGCAGCATCCACCATCTGCAATGTCAGCGAGGCTGTAACGCACGGATCTGGTCGGCAGCTCATTTCAAACCGGAAGTAGATGAAGATGCCTGCCATCTGCGTAACGCCGCACCACGTTGTCCGGATTGTGGCGCCATCGCACGCCCGAACATTCTGATGTTCGGCGATGGTGACTGGCTTGCAGACCGGACGCAGGCACAGCAGTGGGAATTCCTCGCCTGGCGCGCGCAACTTCGCTCCCCTGTAGTCATCGAACTGGGGGCAGGAACTCGCGTTCCGACCGTGCGTCATTTCAGCGAGCACCAGCGTTGCGCGCTGATCCGCATCAACAAGACGGAATGGCATGTTCCGGCGGGGATGGGTGTAAGTGTGGCTGACGGAGCCCTTTCTGCACTGCAGGGCATTCACGCCAGACTCACAGCGAACAACGCACCACCGCGCGCAGAATAACGATCGCAGATATTCGTCTTTTTCATCTGTCGTCACGACGATTAGAGTCTGAGCACATCGTGGCTTGCGCAAACAGCGCAAGCTACAACACCCGACATCCGCACCCTCGCTACGACACAGCATGAGTTCCCTGAGCCCGCCTTCATACCTGCCGGAAAAGTTGCTGGCATTGCCAGACAGCAGCGCCAGCCCGCTTTCGATCCGCGCTCGTGCACTGGTCTTCGTCGACCCCGCTTCTCGCAGCTTGCTTGAGCGCATCGAGCAGATCGCCGGGAGCGAAGCCAGCGTCCTCATCCAGGGTGAGACAGGCACCGGCAAGGAGCTGGTCGCCCGCCACCTGCATGAGCTAAGCGGACGCAGCGGTCCTTTCGTGGCCGTCAATTGCGGCGCTTTTTCCGAGAACATCGTCGAGGCGGAGCTCTTCGGCCACGAGAGCGGAGCCTTCACCGGGGCACAGCGGGCACGACAGGGCTGGTTCGAAGCGGCTCACAAGGGCACGCTGTTCCTCGATGAAATCGGCGACCTGCCGCAGTCCATCCAGGTCAAGTTGCTGCGCGTGCTGCAGGAACGCGAAGTTGTGCGCCTCGGCTCCCGCACACCCCTCCCCGTCGATGTACGGCTCATCACCGCGACTAACGTAGACCTGGAACGCGCGGTCTCGTCAGGCCACTTCCGTATGGATCTTTTCTACCGCATCAATGTGGCCAGCTTGCGCATTCCTGCCCTGCGCGAGCGACCTGGTGACATCGAGGCACTGGCGCGCTACTTCGCGCGCCTCTACAGCGAACGCCAAGGGACAGAGCAACCGCGCTTCGCGCCCGATGCGCTGCGCGCGCTGGCCAACTACCCGTGGCCTGGCAACATCCGCGAACTCGAAAACGTCATTCACTTCGCCTTGCTGGTCTGCCAGAACAGCACCATCACGCCACGTGACCTGCGGTTTGTGTCCGTCACTGCACCGGAGTCTTCATCCGCCGTTGCAGTTCAGTCCCCTGGAACCCAGCTGACGGAATCCATCAAGCGTGTGCTCGACAGCGGCGAGCCGGAGTTGTTCAGTCTCATCGAATCGACCGTCGTGACCACCGCATTCCAGCTATGCGGGCACAACCAGGTTCGCGCTGCCGAACTATTGGGCATCTCGCGCAACGTGATGCGGACCCTGCTCAAGCGTTACGCCCTCATCAAGCCCTGAGTCATCTGTTCAGCGGGATCGAGGCGCAAAAAAGAACCGGGCACACGGCCCGGTTTCAAACAGGAACAACAATCGCACTGCTGACTCGCCGTGCCCGGTATAGCAGCCCTGCCATACAGAGCCGCTACGTTCTTCAAGGGCTGGTGGTGACAATGCCCGAAATCTTCACGTCGCTCACAGCGAGATACTTTCCGGTTGCCGTCGAGCTGTACCAAGGGAAGAAACGCAGATAGAGCTTGGCGTTCGCTGGAACGTTGATCGCCAGCGAGGCATATTCTGTCTTGGCCATCACGTCGGTTGTAAAAGTCAGATCTGCCGCGTTGAGACGTACCGAGCCCGAGAAATCTGCGTTCAGCGAGTACTCGATGTCAGCTCGGGTATTCGCGCCACCGCTGGTCGCCAGCCAGGCCGAAATGGTGTTTATCGAGAAGCTACCCGATGCAGGTGCTGTCACCGTGAACTGAACGTACTTGGTGGCGTCATGCGCCGTGCTTGTCGTCGAGTTGTAGCGGTTGACGTTTACCGTTACCCCATCCACAGCCAACGCCTTGACTGAGCCCGCAGTGAGGTTGCTCACCACCGCGTCGGACCCGGTAACGAGGCCACCGGTCGTGGCAGTCAACGCATTGTCGTTCATCTTCCACAAGACATAGGTCGACACCCCCGACGGCACGGCGATGCCGGAGCCACTGAGTGCTACTGAACCCAGCGTCGCGCCGCCCGAAATGACCACGGTCAGGTTGCCGTTGTAGGCCTGAACGGCCGTGGGCGCGAACTGCACATAGACCGTTCTGGTGAAAGCACCGTTGCCATAGGCCACATCCAGCGTGCCCGTCCAGGTCGTCTTGTCGAGCGACAGCTTGTAACCGCTGGGCGCTGTCAGCGTCACAGTACCGCTGGCAGGGCTGAGGTCGAAGGTCGACACGTTAAGCGACTTGTACGAAGTGTCACCCACGTAACGGTCGCCCCAGGCCAGCGTAGAGGGGCTGGCCAGCAGCGAGGTCACGCTGATGATGTAGTCCTTCAGGATGTTCTGCGACTTCAGCCCATCCACCGCCATCTTCGCCACAAGCGTGGCGTAGGTGCCGTTAAGGTGGGTGCTGTCGGGGTAGTACAGATCGGTACCTGCGGCCGTTGCGCCGTAGCTTTCGACCAGGGTCTTCGTACCCGCCGTGATGTCGACCAGCGGCACCGAATAGGTCGTCGCGATCGCCTTCATGGCTGCCGGGTAGTCACCACGCGCAAAAGTCTCGGCACCTTTGATTGGCACGTTGTGCTGACCTTCCGCCGTCATCGCGCCACTGGCCCAATAGTTACGCACGATGGGCGTCATGAGGATGGGAATACCACCCTTGGCACGCACTTCGGTCACGTACTTCTTGAGGAACTGGTAGTAGGAGTGCAGCCCCTTGTCGACGGTACCCGTCGAATCGATTGCATCCAGTGCGCCAGTACAGCTTTCGCCGTTACCCGTACCGTCACTGCAATACGCATAGGTCCCGTACTCGTTGTAGTCAGTGCCGTACTTCTGGTCGTTGTGGCCGAACTGGATGATCACGTAGTCACCCGTGTTGATTGCCGCCTTGGCGGCATCCCACTTGCCGGTCTCGTAATAGAAGCTGCGTGAGCTGCGCCCACCGGCCGCCCAGTTCTTGATGGTGACCGAACCGTTGAAGAACATGCCGAGCTTCTCGCCCCAGCCATATTGCGGGCGGCGATCCTCGGTATAGGTTGTCATCGTCGAGTCACCCAAGAGGTGCACCGTCACGGCAGCAGAGCTGGACACCGAGCTGGCAACGCTGGAAGACAGGCTGCTGCTGGAAACACTGCTGGACGCCACACTGCTCGAAGCGACACTGCTGGCAACCGCCGAGGACGAAGCACCCGTCCCTGCCGCACCACCACCACTGCCTCCGCCGCCACACGCGCTCAACAACAAAGCCGCCAGCAAGCCGGCGGCCATCAAAAACCTGTTTTTCATCGTCTCGACTCCATTGAAGCGGTGCATTCTCTTTTCATTAGGCACCGGTAACACGTTAGCGATCAGACTTTAAGTAACAAGCATTTGTGCGGGCTGACAGGGATTGCTATAGGACCTGACAGGAATTGCTTTTTTCCAGCCAGAGAAATGGTGAAGAGCCGCAAAAAACAAGCCTCTGCGCGCCAGTGGACGCTGGGTGCAGACAACAAAAAACGCGCTCGCGGCGCGTTTATGTGTTGTGGCGAAGAGGGGGAATTGTGGCGGCTCGCCTTGAGGCGATCCCCAATCCCTCGCTCTCGCTCGGGACCGCCGCAGGCGGCATCCGGCGAGACTTCGCTCGCCGAGCGAACCGCGGGTTCTCATCCCCGACGTCTGCGTTCTGCGCAGACATCCAGACAACAAAAAACGCGCTCATGGCGCGTTTAGTGTTGTGGCGGAGAGGGGGGGATTCGAACCCCCGTCAGGATATTATCCTGAACACGCTTTCCAGGCGTGCGACTTAAACCACTCATCCACCTCTCCGGACAAGGGCGCGAATTGTAGCAGTGAAGGCGCGGGATGAGAAGCCGGGGCCACCACCCCGCCGCAATACCCTTGTGGCGGGCCTTTCAGGGCTCTTCCGGCACATCCCGGAGACGCGCCAACATGCTGCGAGCCGACTCGGATGGCGGTGGCGTCAGCAGGCTGACCACCACCAGCGCCACAAAACCCGCAACAACGCCGAATACCCCGCTGGAAATGGGCTGGATATCGAACCAGGCATTGGCCATGCTGCCACCAAAGAAGCCATGCGTGCGCACCGCGTAGATGATGGTGACCAGCGGGCCGGCAATCATGGCGGCGATGGCGCCCCACTTGTTGGCCCGACGCCAGAAGATGCCGCTGACCATGACGGGAAATACCGTCGACGAAGCAATCGAGAACGCAAACCCCACCGTAAACAGGATGCTGTCTGGCCGCAGTGTCGCGACGATGGCCGCCAGCATGGCCACCACCATCAGGGTAGCCTTGGAAACCAGCAGGCGACGCTGGGTCGCTGCTTGCGGATTCATGATCTTGAAGTAAACGTCGTGCGACAACGCACTGCTGATCGACAACAGCAAGCCGTCCGCTGTCGACAGCGCGGCCGCCAGCCCTCCCGCCGCCACCAACCCGGAGACAAAGTACGGCAAGCCCGCGATCTCGGGCGTTGCCAGCACGATTACGTCAGGGTGAATGGACAGTTCCGCCAGCTGCAATACGCCATCGAGGTTGAGGTCTTCGACACTGACCAGCCCCACCTTGCCCCATGAATTGATCCAGGCCGGTAACTCGGAAATCGGGGTGCCAACCAGATGGTGGTAGACCTCCCACTTGGCAAATACCGCATAGGCCGGCGCCGTCACGTACAGCAACAGGATGAACAGCAAGGACCAGAACACCGACTTGCGCGCGGCTGACACCCCTGGCGTCGTGTAGTAGCGCGTCAGCACGTGGGGCAGCCCGGCCGTCCCGATCATCAGCACAAAGACCAGGGCAATGAAGTTGTTGCGCTGGGCCGCACTGTCCTGCCCGTCAGATGCGTAGGCCTGCGCATGCGGCGCCGGGCCATGCGAGCGACTGACGACATCGCGGTAATCGGCCTCCCACTGCACACGCGCCGTCTTGGCGTCACCGGGCAAGGCCCGCAGCTGGCGCTGCGCGTTGGCGATGTCGCGCGCCGAGGCATTGGCATCCTGCAGGTATTCAAGTCGGTCGATAAGTAGCTTGCGCTCAGCCTCCAGAGAGTCCGGCAATCCCGCAATGCGTTGCTTGAGCTCATCGGCACGCTTGACGAGTGCATCGCGCGCCTGCTGCTCCAGCGGCGAAGCGAGCAAGCGCTGCTCCTCCTCGCCCAGTTTTTCCAGCACGCGACCATAGGCCAGCTGAGGGATGGGGCTGTCGGTCGTTTTCCAGGACATCAGCACCACGGGCGTCAGGTAGGCCACGATGATCACGAGGTACTGCGCCACCTGCGTCCAGGTGATCGCACGCATGCCGCCCAGGAAGGAACACACCAGCACGCCTGCCAGGCCAACGAACACACCTATCGAAAACTCGATGCCGGCAAAGCGACTGGTGATGAGGCCCACGCCATAGATCTGCGCCACCACGTAGACGAAGCTCGTGATCACTACCGCCGCCACACCCAGCAGGCGCGGCGCCGTGCCTTCGTAACGCGCACCCAGAAAATCGGGAATCGTGTACTCGCCGAAGCGCCGCAGATAAGGCGCCAGCAGAAGGCTTACCAGCACATAGCCTCCGGTCCAGCCCATGACGAAAGCCAATCCGTCGAAACCCGCCACGTACAGGGTACCCGCCAGCCCGATGAACGAGGCTGCGCTCATCCAGTCCGACGCGGTGGCCATGCCGTTATACAGCGCTGGAATACGCCGCCCGGCCACGTAGTACTCGCTGACATCGGCTGTGCGTCCGAGCACGCCGATCACCGCGTACATGAAGATGGTCGCAAGCAGGAAGGCATAGCCAATCCAGCCCAGCGGCACACCCAGTTGCTCACCAACGGCCATCGCCACCACGAACAGTGCGAAACCGATGAAGAAGATGAAATAGTTGCGGCCGTAATCGCTCATCGCGTCTCACCGGTCCTCATAGTCGATAGTCCACGCGCAACCGCTGCTGCAGTTGCTTGATCTGCCGGAAGGCGTGGCGCAGGATATGGCGCTCCAGGCGATTCAGTTTGTAGGGATCCAGCCGGTTGGCGAGACTCTCGTTGCCACCATGCTGCTGCTGGTTGCGCAAACGCAAATGCTGCACGAACAGGAAACCGTCAATCGCCGCCTGCAGATCCTCACCGGCAAACGCAGGGCTTGCCGCAACGGCGCGCAGGCGCTCCACCGTGCTTGTCGCTGCAATCCCTTGCGAGAGCGCGAAAATGCGCGCCGCATCCACACAAGGCCGCACCCCGCTCTTCTTCAGATCGATGGTGCCGGGCACCGCCCCCTTGCGCTCAAGCACAAAGGCGCGCAACAGACCCAGCGGCGGCGCACTCTCCAGCGCATTGGCCGCCAGCATGCGCAGAAAGACGGGCTGCGCCGCAACGCGTTCGAGCAACCAGCTGCGCAACCTGTCCACAATGCCGCCATCGCCATGAATGGCACGGAAATCGAAGAAGATACTGGCGTTGAGCAGGGCCTTCGGGTCCCGCACGCTGATCCAGCGCTCGAAGCGCGCCCGCCATTCATGATCCGACAGGCATTGTTCGGCATTGCCCGCCATGATCTGACCGCGACATAGCGGAAAGCCGCACTCGTCGAGCAACTGGTTCACCGCCTGCGCAAACGGCAGCAGCGCCTGCCGCACGGGCTCAGGGTCTTCACCCTCGGCCATCTCGAAGATGATGCCGTTGTCCTGGTCTGTCGAGAGAGTCTGCTCGAACCGGCCCTCCGACCCAAAGGCCATCCAGCTCCAGCACACAGCGGGCAGCTCGAAGCGCGCTTTCATGAGCACCACCGCCTGCGAGCCGACGAAATCGTTGAGCGAAGTCGCCCACTGGATCACCTGGCTGGCCCCCAGCCCCTGGCTGATCAACCGTTTGACGAAGTGCCGGGCATGCGCGGCTGCATCCACCAACTCCCCACTGGTGCGCGCCGAGATCAAGGGGTTGACGACGTCCTCCGGCACGATCTTCTGCGCCCCATACACGTCGCCTCGCGACACAACACCCAGCAGCCTGCCGTCGCGCTCCATCACCAGCACGTAGCGGGCCGAGCAACGTCCCATCGCCAGCATGGCATCGTGCGCCGTGGCATCTGCCGAGAGGCACAAGGGGTGCTCATCCATCGCCGACTCGATTGGTGCCGACAGATCGGCGCCCGGCAGTACGACGCGGCCCAGCAGATCGCTGAAGGTAACGATGCCCTGCGGACGCAGTTCGCGCGGATCAGCCACCACAACAGAACCGATACGATCGGCGTACATGCGCTCGACCGGCACGCGCAGCGGTGTACCACGCGGATAGACCACCGGCGAGCGCCGGATCAGTCCACGCAGGGGCTCGTAGAGCGAGAACGACGACAGGCTCTCCTCATCCGTAACGGATCTGCGCATGGCGACTCTCCTGTTGAGCAAGACGTGCGTCGGACAGCGTGCGGATACCCCGCTCCGCCAGCAGCGGAATCATGCAGATGAAGATACGGGCCGTCATCGTGGCATCGGCCAGTGCGTCGTGCCGGCCAACCACGCTGACACCGAAACGCTCGGCAATCGCCTCCAGCGAGTGCGACGCCTGATTGGGGTGCAGGATGCTGGACAACAACATCGTGTCGAGCACGGCGTGGTCGAAACGCAAACCCGTCGACACTTCGAGGCGCTGCAAAAAGCGCATGTCAAACGCCACGTTATGCCCCACCAGCACACTGTCTGCAGCGAAATCATGAAACCCCCGCAATACCTCGGCAATGCCCGGCTGGCCCCGCAAGCGCTCGCGCGAAATGCCGTGGATGCGCAGCGAGGCGGGCGATATCTCGCGCGCAGTATCGGCAAACCTGTTGAAGCACTCGTCACGCAGCAACTTGCCACGCAGGATGCGTAACGCACCAATCTGGATGATCTCGTCGTGAGCCGTATCGAGTCCGGTGGTCTCGGTATCGAACACCGTAAAAGCAAGGTCAGCCAGCATGCGCTCATCCGCGGCCGCACTCCCCTGCCAGCCCAACAGGGCAAAGTCACACGCCACATCGCGGCGGCTGACAGCCTCTTCTTCGGCAACAGGGTCGGCAACCGTCAGCACAGGCAACGCAAAACTGAAGCACGACTCGGTGGCCGCCAGATGTCGCTCGTAACGCAGCTCCGTATCGTGCTGTCGCAACACCTCGCGCACCGACAGGTTTGACGCCTCGCCGCCAAGGCGCAAAGGCTCCAGCTCCCAGCCCAGTGCCGATTCCTGCGACAGCGCAGTACCTGCCCAACGCAGTCCCAGCAATAGCTTGTCATCGCTGGCGTGCAGCGTCAGCGCCACGCTGCGCGGATCACAAGCCTCACTGATCCGGACGGCAAGAAAAGTGAGCACCTGCGTCATCAGGAAGCTATCCACCGACACGCCGCCGACCGAGTCGACCGCCTCCAGATGCACAGCCAGCCCGAGGCGCGACTCGATACGACGCTGTGCTGCACGCAGCAGGTCCAGCGCGCGCATATCGTCGCGCAAGACAACGCCCTGTCCCCACAGCGACACGTCGCGCAAAGCCTGCCCCAACTGACTGCTCAGCGCGGAGCTTGCCTCGCCAAAGGCATCGAAATCCTGCTGCGCAGCAGAGGGGAGGTCCACACCCTGCGTGATCCGCCGCAGCTGCTGGAGCAACGCCGCAAGCCCGGCCTGTTGACGGTCTGCCAGTGTCTGCAAAGCCTGCTGGCGACGCCCCGCGAGCTCAGCCTCGGTCGTCACATCGTCGGCCAGCACGATCAAGCCGATCAGGGCCGACACATCCAGCAATGGCGAGATACGCAGGCGCACCAGACGCCCGGCCGGCGTGGTCATCATGAAGCGCTGTGGCGTACGACGAGCGCCGGGCTGGGCAAAGCGGTCGCGTACCAGCGCAAGCTGTGAAGCATCGACCAGCGAAGACAGATCGCGCCCCAGCCCCAGTCGTCCAGTGCCCTCGAACAACCGCGCCGCTCGGCGGTTGTAGAGCAATACCCGCGCCTCGGCATTGCACACCACGATGGCTTCATCAAGATCATCAACGAGAGCCGCCAACCGCGCCCGCTCCCGCTCCGTATCGTTGCGCGCTGCCTCAATGGCGGCCTGCTGCCCGCCCAGCAGAGTACGCTGCGCAGCCGCGAGACGATTGATGGCCGCGCCCAGCGGGGCCAGGCTCTCCGGCGTTGCGATGTCCGTCGGGGCTGCGGGTTGCCCGAGCAGGGACACCGCCTCGGCCAGACGCAGCACCTGTTGCCAACGACGTTGCTGCCACAACCAGGTCAGCCATGCCGCCGCACCGGCAAGCAGGATCGCCAGCATCACGAAGGTGCCACGACGCTGCGCCAGCGCAGCAGCCGCTGCCTCCTGCAGATCAGCGGGCAGCAACTGCAGCGTGACCACCAGCCCGAATGCCGCCAGCCCGGCCGCCAATGCAGCGGCGAGCAAGGGTATGCCGAGTACGCGCAGCGAGGTCGGGCTCATCGCCAGACTCCGGGCATGCCCCCGCGCACCCGTCAGTTCGCCTCAGACGGACTGCTTGAGCTGATCGAGAATCGCCGGGTTCTCGAGGGTGGAAACGTCCTGCGTGATCTCTTCACCCTTGGCCAGCGCACGCAGCAGGCGCCGCATGATCTTGCCGGAACGCGTCTTGGGCAGGTTGTCACCGAAGCGGATGTCCTTGGGCTTGGCAATCGGTCCGATCTCCTTGGCCACCCAGTCCTGCAGCTGCTTGACGATCTTCTTCGCCTCGTCGCCCGTCGGCCGAGCGCGCTTGAGCACCACGAAGGCGCAGATCGCCTCGCCGGTCAGATCGTCAGGACGACCCACCACAGCGGCCTCCGCGACAAGCTCGGTGCAGGACACCAACGCCGACTCGATCTCCATCGTGCCCATGCGGTGACCCGAGACGTTGAGCACATCGTCGATGCGCCCCATGATCGTGAAGTAGCCCGTCTTCGCATCGCGCACGGCACCATCGCCAGCCAGGTACAGCTTGCCGCCGAGGTCGGTCGGGAAGTAACTCTTCTGGAAGCGCTCCGGATCACCCCAGATCGTGCGGATCATCGACGGCCACGGGCGTTTGATGACGAGAAAGCCCCCCTTGCCCCACTCCACGTCGTTGCCCGTCTCGTCGACAATGGCGGCCTGGATGCCCGGGAACGGCAGCGTGCAGGATCCTGGAACCAGCGGCGTCACACCGGGCAGCGGCGTGATGACATGGCCACCCGTTTCGGTCTGCCAGAAGGTGTCCATGATCGGGCAGCGACCGCCGCCGACGTTGTCGTGATACCACATCCAGGCTTCCGGGTTGATCGGCTCGCCGACCGAACCCAGGATGCGCAGGCTGTCGAGCTTGTAGTTGCGCGGATGCGTCGCCGGTGCGTTTTCCGAAGCCTTGATCAGCGAGCGGATGGCCGTCGGCGCGGTGTAGAACACGCTCACCTTGTGATCCTGGATCATGCGCCAGAAGCGCCCCGTGTCCGGATACGTCGGTACGCCCTCGAACACGATCTGTGTCACACCGCAGGCCAGCGGCCCATACGCGATGTAGGTGTGGCCCGTCACCCAGCCGATGTCGGCGGTACACCAGAAAGTGTCATCACCCTTGAGATCGAAGGTCCACTTGTTGGTCAGAATGGCATGCAGCAGGTAGCCCGCCGAAGAGTGCTGTACCCCCTTCGGCTTGCCCGTCGAGCCCGAGGTATAGAGCAGGAACAGCGGATGCTCGGCCTCGACCCACTCCGGTTCGCAGGTCGCCGCCTGGTCCTTGATGAGATCGTGCAACCACACGTCACGCCCCGCCGCCATGTTGATGGCATTGCCAGTGCGTTGATAGACGATGACGCTGTGCACCGCCTCGCAACCGCCCAGACTGAAGGCTTCATCCACCACCACCTTCAGACCGATATTCTTGCCCCCACGGCACTGCTCATCGGCCGTGATGATGGCCGTTGCGCCGGCATCGACCACGCGCTCCTGCACGCTCTTCGCCGAAAAGCCACCGAACACCACCGAGTGGGTGGCACCAATGCGCGCGCAGGCCTGCATGGCTGCTACGCCTTCGACCGACATGGGCATGTAGATGAGGACGCGGTCGCCCTTCTTGACGCCGCGCGATTTCAGGCCGTTGGCAAACTTGCAGACCAGCGCATGCAGCTCACGGAAGGTGACTTTGCTCACCTTGCCATCGTCCGCTTCGAAGATCAGAGCCACCTTGTCAGCGTTGCCGTTCTCGAGATTGCGGTCCAGGCAGTTCCACGAGACGTTGAGTGCGCCATCAGCGAACCACTTGTAGAACGGCGCACCGCTCTCGTCCAGCGTCTGCGTAAAGGGCTTTTTCCAGACCAGGTGTTCGCGTGCCAGACGCCCCCAGAAACCGCTGTAGTCGGTCTCCGCTTCCTTGCACAGCGCCTCGTACGCCGCCATGCCGCTGATCGTCGCACGGGCGACGGCATCAGCCGGAGGCGGAAAAACACGATTCTCTTGCAGGACGGAATCGATGGTGGCCATCTTGAGTCTCCTTGGTTATGGCGAGCAAACCGTATTCAGGGCCGCAGCGGAAACAACGCTTGCTGACCGGAATTCCGGACCGGTTCCAGGTGTTTATCCGGCATGTCGCTTTGGCGCCGATTAAATGCAGTCGAACTTACACCTCTCTTACGTACGATGCGCCAGCATTCCGCATCGCAACATACGGGCTATCGGCAAGCCCGCGCAGCGCGCGACCTGCTACGATCAATCCCATTCCTGCGGTTTGACCGCAAACCGCTTCGCGCCAGCCGATTATCCCATGCATACCCAGCAGGACATCGTTGCCGAAATTCCCCGCTTGCGCCGCTACGCCCGGGCACTGACTGGTGACAGCTCCCGCGCCGATGATCTCGTGCAGGACTGCATAGAGCGGGCACTCTCGCGTTGGCCCCTGTGGCGCCCCGGCAACCTGCGCGCCTGGTTGTTCACGATCATGCACAACGTCTTCGTGAACCAGCTGCGCAACGCGGGCCGCCTCGACTACCGTGCCGATGAAGACCTGCCCGAAGCCGCTACGCGCAGCGAGCAGGAAGACGGACTGATGCTGCGCGATCTTGATCGTGCGCTGCAGCAACTGCCACTGGAGCAACGCGAGGCCCTGCTGCTGGTCACGCTGGAAGAACTGTCTTACGAAGAGGCCGCTCGCGTGCTCGGCGTGCCGGTAGGCACCATCATGTCGCGCCTGTACCGGGCTCGCGAGAAGCTGCGCAGCATCCTGCAGACCGATGCCGGGGTGTCGCGCCTGAGGGTCGTCAAATGAAGCGCAACGACCCCGAAATCTCGCCCCTCAACGACACCTTGTTGCGCTACGTCGACGACAGGCTGGACGTCGACGACCGCGACAGTGCCGGCGAACGCCTGCGCAACGATCCGGAAGCGCAGCAGCGCATCGCCGCCTGGCGCGCGCAGAACCAGGTGTTGCACGCACACTACGACGCCGTGCTGCACGGCGCTGTGCCGCCCCACCTGTTGCGCGCTGCCCGCCGCGCCAGCCACCGCTCGCCACTGCGCCACGCCGCAGCCATTGCCTGGCTCGTGATCGGTGTGGGCATAGGCTGGGCCGCCCATGTACAGCACGACGTGGCGCCGGAACCCGCAACCCTGCCCCACATCGCAGCCATCGCCCACGCCACCTACACGGCCGAGAAACGCCACGCGGTCGAGGTCGCGGCAGCTGAAGAGGCGCACCTCGTCACCTGGCTGTCGCGTCGTCTCGATCGCCCGCTCAAGGTGCCGCGGCTCGGCCCCCTGGGCTACGAGCTGATGGGTGGCCGCATGCTGCCCAGCGAGACCGGGCCGGTCGCCCAGTTCATGTTCCAGAACGCAGATGGTCAGCGCCTGACCCTGCACCTGCGCACCCAGAAAGGTGATGTGCCGGACAGCTCCTTCGAGTTCGCACGCGAGGGCAAGGTCAGCGTCTTCTACTGGCTCGACGACCGCGTCGGCTACGCGCTGTCGGGCGATCTGGAGCGCGACAAGCTGCTACCCATCGCCCGTGAAGTGTGGCGCCAGCTCAGCGCAGCTGAAACCGGTACCGAAGCAAAGTAAGGTTCAGACCGGACGACCGGTCTTATGGGTGCACCCAGACGGAGTATCGCCATGCTGATTCGCAAACCAGCCGACATCATCCCTTCCGAAATCACGCCGCCCGAGATCTACGCGGACCGCCGCCGCTTCGTTGAAAAGCTGGGCCTCGGCAGCATCGCGCTGGCCCTGCCCTCGCTCGCCAGCGCCGGCAACAAACTGGCGGGCGTCGTCAGCAGCAACTACAAGGTGCCGGACCCGAGCACGCCTTACAAGTACGTCACCCGCTACAACAACTACTACGAATTCTCGACCGACAAGGAAGAACCCGCCGAGGCCGCCCAGACGCTCAAGACGCGTCCCTGGACGGTGAGCATCGAAGGCCTCTGCGCCAAGCCACAGACCATCGGCATCGAGGACCTGCTCAAGTTTGCGCCACTCGAAGAGCGCATCTACCGCATGCGCTGCGTCGAGGGCTGGTCGATGGTGATCCCCTGGGTGGGGTTCCCGCTTGCCACCCTGCTCAAGCGCGTCGAACCACTTGGCAGCGCGAAGTTCGTCGAATTCACGACCCTCGCTGATCGCAAGCAGATGCCGGGCATCGGTTCTCGTGTGCTCGACTGGCCCTATGTGGAAGGACTGCGTCTCGACGAAGCCATGCACCCGCTCACCCTGATGGCTGTCGGCCTCTACGGCGAAGAGCTGCCCAATCAGAACGGTGCCCCCATCCGTCTCGTCGTGCCGTGGAAGTACGGTTTCAAGGGCGGCAAGTCCATCGTACGCATCCGTCTGCTCGACAAGATGCCTGGCACAGCCTGGAACAAGGCGGCGTCGCATGAGTACGGCTTCTATTCCAACGTGAATCCGGAAGTCGACCACCCCCGCTGGAGCCAGGCCACCGAGCGCCGCATCGGCGAATTCGGAAAACGCAAAACCTTGATGTTCAACGGCTACGACGAGGTGGCACCGCTGTACGCTGGCATGGATCTCAAAAAGAACTTCTGATCGATGCCTCCTCCCTTCATTGCCTGGCTGCGTAGCCCAAGCCCGCAGCAGATCGGTCGCGTCAAGGCCCTGCTCTTTGTGGTCTGCCTGATCCCGGTATCACTGCTGGCCTGGCGCTTCTGGCACGACGACCTCGGCGCCAATCCGATCGAATACATCACGCGTGCGACCGGTGAATGGACGCTGCGCTTCCTGCTCATCACGCTCACCGTCACGCCGTTTCGCCGCTTCACCAACCTCAACTGGGTGCTGCGTCTGCGCCGCATGCTGGGGCTCTACGCCTTCTTCTACTGCTGCCTGCACCTCACCACCTACCTGTGGCTGGATCAGTTCTTCGACTGGCGTTCCATCTTTGCCGACATCATGAAACGCCCGTTCATCACCATCGGTTTTGCCGCCTTCGTCGGCATGCTGCCGCTGGCCATCACTTCAACCAATGCCATGATCAAACGCCTCGGCGGCAAGCGCTGGCTGTGGCTGCATCGCCTGGTCTACCCCGTTGCTGTAGCGGGCGTGATCCATTTCTGGTGGCTGGTCAAACGGGATATCCGGGAACCCCTGCTGTACGCGGTGATTCTCGGACTCCTGCTGGGGGCGCGCCGGGTGAGGACGCGCCAGACAGCCTGACCCCTACTCCCTCCTGCTCGATGCCACAGAGTCGCGAACAGTTCCTGCTGGCCCGCCGACGCCTCCAGACCGTCATGGATTTTATGGCGGCGCATCTGGACGACGAGTACCTGTCGCTCAACGATCTCGCCAGCGTCGCCCATCTCTCGCGCAGCCGCTTCGAACGCCTGTACGCCACGCAGGTGCACGAGACGCCGATGGCCACCCTGCGCCGCCTGCGCCTGTTGCGCGCGCGCGACCTGCTCGTTGCCGGCAGCACCCCCAGCGTGTCGGATCTCGCCATGCAGATGGGATATGGCTCCATCGCTGCCTTCAGCCGCGCCTTTTCGCGCCAATTTGGCGTGCCGCCTACACGCGCCTCGGCCCTCGTAATACCGGACCGCAGCCCGCAGCTCGACATCCTCAACATCGGCGCCGTCCCGGTCATCAGCCTGCCCTATGCCGGTCGCGCTGCGGATGTATTCCATGCCGGCGACGAGCTGACCTGGCGCATCGCACGTGCCGGGGGCAAGCACTGGCGGCACTGGGTCGTGCATCCGGACGGCTGGGTCGATCCGCAACGCTTCCCCGATACCTGGGTGCGCATGCTGCATTGCGTCCCCAGTGCGACGTTACCGACCATCAAGGGGCTGGACATGACAACGCTGCCGCCAGGCAGCTATGCACGCTTCCGCTTCATGGGTCCGCACTGTGCCGACATTCCGGCACTCACGGCACGTGTCACGCGCGACACCGGTCGCGAAGTCATTGCCGGGCCCATGCTGCGGTACTTTCCCAACGTACCTCCCTTCACCCCGCCCAGCGAACGGATGACCTGGTTGCTGCTGTCAGTGGCGCCGCAAGACGAGCATTCCGATCAAGTGACGAGCAGTACTGCGCCATAAGCTGGCGTCCGATCTGTTCTCACTGAAGGGTTTGTTATGCATCGCATCGCAATTGCGCTGGCTCTGGCCGGCATTACGGCTTTCGCCCACGGCAATGCCGACATCTACACCATCGACCCGACGCATACCGCTGCGCGATTCGAATACAACCATCTGAACTGGACCACTCAAGCCCACCGCTTCGACCAGACTATCGGCAAGATCCAGTTCGACCGCGCCGCGCGCACTGCAAGCGTCGAAGTCAGCATCGACGCCCGCACCGTCAACACAGGCTACCCCGTGTTCAACGGCCACCTGCAGGGCGAAGACTTCTTCGATGTCGCACGCTTCCCGGTCATCACGTTCAAGTCCACCGCGACGCGCTTCGATGGCGACAAGCTGGTGGCCATAGATGGCGATCTGACAATCAAGGGCATCACCAAACCGGTTTCGCTCACCGTCACCAGTTTCCAGGCCGGACCGCATCCGATCCAGAAAAAACGCGAATCCATCGGCGCCAACGCCGTCGCGCGCGTCAAACGTTCGGACTTCGGCATGACCAAGGTGCCTGTCGTGTCAGACGACATCCAGCTTAGCTTTGCCGTACAGGCCTTCAAGGACTGATCCCGTCCACGAGGCCTGCCTGGCCCGCCGCATTGTTGCGGTCTTGTTGTTGCTGTCTCTATGACCTCCTGTGCCCGCCCGTTCCCACGGTGCGGGCTTTTTTTGCCGGAAGCCGCTCAGACGCGCTGCAGATCCACCACTACCTGGGCAGCGTGACCTCGCCACTTCAGTGGAATGACATAGGGGCGTGACACGCCCGAGGGCCGGATCGCCACACCACGGCAGCGTCGCGGCACCGAGATTTCCAGCTCGTGCCCCAGCGCCTTGCGCGCACGCCCCGAGAACATGTTGGCAATCTCGCCGATGAGGTCCAGCTGCTGTTCGTAACCGGGCTCGGCCGACACGCCGGCATCGCGCAACAGCTGGTCGAGCATCGCACCCGGCGCCGAGAAGTACAGCGCCCCGCGCCAGTTGCCCGACACGTCGACGATGCCTGTGAAGTCATAGCCCTGCAGCAACTCGCTGGGCTCGGCGAGATAGGCTGAGCGCACGTCGGCCATCTCGCCGCTGGAGTGCTGGAAAAAGTGGCAAACGGAATCAACGAATGCCCGGATATCGGACTCCTGCAGCTTCTGTGTCATGGCTCAGTCCTTGATCAGTTCCTTGAGCCCGGCCAGCAACTCGGCATCGGTGAAGGGCTTGTGGATGTAGCCGTGCGCGCCATTCATCAAGGCCTGCAGCGCGGTGCGCTTGTCACTGAGCGCCGAGACGACGAGGATGCGCGCCAGGCCAGACACCTTGGCGATTTCGCCGATGCATGCCACGCCATCCATGTTGGGCATGGTCAGGTCCATGGTCACGATGGCAGGCCGGTACTTGCGCGTCAGGTGGATGGCCTCGACGCCATCGCGTGCCAAACCGACGATCTCGATGTCGGGTAGGTCCTTGTTCTGCGCCACCTGCATGATGCGTTTGCGCATCACCGAAGAGTCATCGACGATCAGCATCTTCATGCCGAGAACTCCACGCGGAATTCGGTGAAGGCGCCAGGTTGGGTCAGCAGTTTGAGGTGCCCGCCGATGCGTCGCACGGCCTCTGCCACCACGTCCATGCCTACGCCACGCCCCGCGTGTTCGTCAGACTTCTCTGCCGTCGTGAAACCGGGCCGGAAGATTTCCATCAACACCTGCTTGTCGGAAAGCTCGGCCAGCGCCTGTGCCGAATAACGGCCGCTCTTCTGCAGCACTTCGCGGATGCGCGCCGCATCGATGCCACGTCCATCGTCACGCACCGATAGCGCATAGCGCGACGGTCCGGTCTCGGCCAACACCACACTCAGCTTGCCCGCCACCTGCTTGCCCGCCTCAAAGCGCTCCTGCGGCGCCTCCAGGCCGTGCGCCACCGCATTGCGTACCAGCTGTGCGGCGATCACCTGCAGGGCCGAAGCGGCCTTGTGTTCGAGATTGCCCAGCTTGTCGAGCTGGATCTCGGCATTCACCGTCTTGCTGTAGTCGCTGGCGATGCGACGCGCAAGACTCGCCAGCGCACGCGCCAGATCCGGCGTGTCCGCAGCGACGCTGGTGACCTGTGTTGCAAAGCGCGACATCACCGTACGCAACCAGCCCAGGCGCTCGAACAGCTGCTTGAGATGCACCGACACGCCAATCAGTTCATCACCGTTCAGGGCTTCGCGCCCGCGCAGCGTCGTCAGCAAACCCTCGAAGAGATCAGCGTCATGCACGATGAACTGCGCTCCCAGCAGGCCGGCATTCGCCTTGATGGTGTGCACGGCCCGGAAGATGTGTTCGACCAGGCGACGATAGTTGCCACCGCTACCCTCGATGGCGCGCAGCCTGTCATTGATGTCCAGCAGGGCCGACTCAGTCGTACTGATGAAACGCGACAACTCGGCAGGCTGCATGCGTGCCAGCTCCAGCAAGGCAGACAGCTGTTGATCGGCCTGGCCTTGCGAGGCAGCGAGTTCGGCCCGCGTACGCACCAGTTCCGTGACGTCCGACACCGTCACCAGCAGGTGGGACAGTTGCCCCTCCACCATCACGCGGTTGAACGAGAAGGAAAGATTGCGCGAACCCTCACTGGTCTCGACCGAGAGCTCACGCAAAGGGTTGAGGTCACGCACCAGCGACTCCTTCACCCGGTCACCCAGCAGCAGGCGAATGTAGTCAACCGCCAGCGAGTAATCCTCTCCCTTGACCATGGCGCGCAACACAGCGGCGAAATCGCTGCCTGCCGGCAGAGCTGTTCCCAGCAAGCCAGCCAGCGAAGCGGACTGCTGCACGCCCACGATCATGTTGCGGTCGATGAGGAACAAGCCCTCGCCCACCGTACCCAGAATTTCAGCCGTTTCACGTTGCGCCTGCTCGGCCTTGCTGTCGCTCTCGCGCAGTTTGCGGATGAACTTGAAGAGGATGAACATGAAGTTCAGCAAGGCGAACACGATGCCTACCGTCTGCACAAGGCGCAGCCGTTCGGCCTGCGTCGAGGCTACAGCTTCCAGGCGCACTGTCAGCGCGTTCATCTGCGCCAGCAACTGCTTGTTATTCGCCAGCACGGCGGTCGACGCAGCGACGATCAGCGGCTCCGTCAGCGCTGGTGCCTGCCCGACCGCATTCAGCGTGTCGCGATAGGGCTCCCACAACGCGCCAGCCTTGGCGAGCACCTCGCGTCCCGTAGCGTCTTCAACCGCCCGCAGGCGCACCGGTTTGCCATCAGCGCCCGGCACTTCGCCACCTGAGCCGAACGCGGTCAGCGTGATGTCAAACAGTCGAACCGCGTCGCGCAATTCCTGCCGTGTCAGCTCGTTGGCCGAGCCGAGGCGCATCTCGGCATCCAGCGCCAGTGTGGCCTTGGCCATGCGTTGCGAGAGCATGCGCTGGCGACCGGCGAGGTTGATGGCTATGGCGTCTTCGCCGATGCGGTAGGACGTATAGAAGTTGAGAACCAGGACTGCGAGGTCGAAAATCAGGAAGAAGGCCACGGCAAGCACGATTTCACGGTACTTGCCGAACTGCGGGACAACGCGGAATCCTGGCATGGGAAGCTATGAACAAAGTGATAGAAACGCCGGGATGTTGCAATTTCCGCACCATGCTCCACAGTGGGCAAACAAGGAGAAACGGGCACCGAGTCGGGGCAGAATTACGTCCTTTCTCACTGACAGAACAGCCAGGACGGTGCAAGCTCGCAGGAAGAAGTTCCCCCGCGGCAGCTGACGCGCTCGTCGGGCATTCGCGGAACAAGCGCACGAACTGCAGATAATTGTCGCTTCAGGCCAGCCCCTGACGAGCCGTAACACCCGGAACGTCGTACGCCATGCGATCCGGCCCGAAGGAGACCAACGATGATGATTTCCGCTGTATTGCGTTCCGCCCTGACCGCCCTGCTTTGCCTGGCCGCTACCGCCGCTTCGGCACAAAGCCTCAAGATCCTGCATGTCACGAGCTACAAGTCGGACTGGGCGTGGGTGCAGGATCAGGCCAAGGGCTTCCAGGAAAGCATGGGTGACGCGGAAATCGTGATGCGCACCGTCGACCTGGAC
The DNA here is from genome assembly GCF_039544165.1 of Viridibacterium curvum. NCBI lineage: Bacteria > Pseudomonadati > Pseudomonadota > Betaproteobacteria > Rhodocyclales > Rhodocyclaceae > Viridibacterium > Viridibacterium curvum. The sequence goes on along the minus strand of NZ_BAABLD010000005.1, from coordinate 188,858 downwards.
GCCAAGCACAATTCTGCCGAACAACTGAAGCAGGCCGTGGCGCAGACCATTGCACTGATCGAGAGCTGGAAGCCTGACCTGATCTACACCACCGACGACGTCGCTCAATCGGAAGTTGCGGTGAAATATCTCAACGGTCCTACTCCCATCGTCTACTCCGGCGTCAACAAGGCACATGCCGATTACGGCTTCGACAAGGCACGCAATGTCACCGGTGTGCTGGAGCGGGAACACTTCGCCGGCACCCTGTCGCTGCTGCGTGACATCAAGGCGGCACCGAAACTGAAGCTGGCCATCGTTCTGGACGATGACCCTACCTGGCAGGGCGTGAAGGAACGCATCAACACAGAACTCGCACGCCGCAAGGACGTCGAGGTCACCCATTGGCTGCAGCCCAAGACCTACGCCGAATACCGCAAGGCCATGACCGACCTGCAAGGCAAGGTCGACGCCGTCGGCCTGCTGGGCATCTTCCGTTTCGCCGGTGCGGACGGCAAGTTCGTCGACTACGAAACCGTGCTCAAGTGGACGGCCGAAAACAGCAAGCTGCCCGACTTCTCGTTCTGGGACACGCGCGTCGAACGCGGCACGCTGTGTGCCGTCACCGTGTCGGGCATCGAACAAGGCCGGCTGGCTGGGCGCATGGCACGCCGCATCCTGGTCGACAAGGTGTCACCGGCCAGCATCACACCCGAGGCGACTGCCAAGGGCAGACCAATGATCTCGCTGGCGCGCGCCCGCAAGCTCGGCATCCCCATTCACGCCACCACCCTGCTCAACGCCGAAGTGTTGACCCGCTTCAGCTGGGATCCGCAGTGACCATTTCGCTTCCCCTCCGCATCAACCTGATTTCGCTGGTGTTCGCCGCACTGGTGGCGACGGTATTGACGGTCATCGGCGGGGCATTCATCTACCAGCAGCAGCGTCAGAACGCGATTGCCCGCGCGCAGATAGCCTCTGACGAACTGGCGAGCCGTGCCGAGCGACTGCTCGGCATGCAGCTGCGCTACGAAGACTTCCTCGGTTTCGACGAGCAATGCAGTGCAGTAATCCGCAACGATCCTCTGCTCAGCGAATCGGCGCTGTTCAACGAACGCGGCATCCAGCAATACCGCAGCAATGCGGGCGGTATTGCCTGGCCCATCGGTGAAAGTCTGCCTGAGCCCGGCTCGACGCGTACGCTGACCACCCACAACGGCGTGATCGTCGTGCACCCCGTCGTGCTGGGCAAGGACAACGTGCGTGGCTACACCATTGTGGCGATCAACAGCGAAACCCTGCTGCGCGAAACCTTCCGCCCCATCGGCTGGCTGGTGCTCTCGGGCATGGCGCTGTTCATCGTTGGCCTGGTCATCCAGCAAGGCATATTCTGGCGCGCCGTGGGCCGGCCGCTGGCGCGCCTGGTGCGTACCGCCGACGAACTGCGTCCGGGTGACCCGGCACAGATCGTCGCCCTGCAACAACTGACGGAGAAGGATGACATCGGCCGCGTCTATGCCGCACTGGCGCGCCTCATGCAGCGCCTCGCCGACGCCCGCAACGAACTCGTCGCGCAGAACACGCAACTCGAAGCCGCCGTGCGCGAACGCACCGACCAGCTGGAAAAAGCCAATGCCGAACTGGCGCTGGACATCGAACGCCGTAAGGAACTCGAAGACGAGCTGCGCACGCTGGCCAGCACCGACTCGCTGACCGGTCTGGCCAACCGCTCGTTCATCATGCCCTACCTTGAGCGTCGCCTTGAACAGGCGCGCCGCAACTACTCACCGCTTGGCGTCGTGATCCTCGACTTCGACGGTTTCAAGAACATCAATGACACCTACGGCCACGCCGTCGGCGACCAGGCCCTGCAGATCATGGGACGGCGCATCGAGCAGGTCTGTCGTCAATCCGACGTACTGGCCCGCCTTGGCGGCGACGAGTTCCTGATCGCCTTTGAAGCCTTTCTCGACGACACCCAGGCCGAAGCCTTGTGCCGTCGCATAATCATGCTGTTCGAGCAGCCGCTGCAGATCAATTCCCTGAGCCTCAAGCTGGGCGTGAGCATCGGTGTGGCGATGTTCCCGCGCAATGGCAGCGACCTGGTGGCCCTGCTGACCGCCGCCGACCGCGCCATGTACCAGGCCAAGAGCGAGGGAGGCGGTTTCCATTTTGCGCCGACCAGCCACACGTTGACACCGCACGTAAGCAACCAAGCTTCGCTGTAGCGCCGGAACCCGGCATACTCCGTGCAGCCCTGCAACGGAGACACTGCATGACCCGCCGCTCTGGCAAGCTGCCTCGTCCCCCCCAATTACTCCCGGTCTTCCTGCTGCCCATCATCACGGCCTGCAGCCTGCTCGAACCCTCCCCGCGCATTGGCCCCTATACCGCAATCTCGCTGAACGGCTTTTCCGACGGCATCAACCACTGGCGCAACCGCTACGGCAGCGACTACGCCAAGTACAGGCCCGAACAGATTGTCGAGATCGCAGACAACGTGCTGCTCTACCAGCGCGACAACGGCGGCTGGGTCGAGAACCGCGACCCGACCCGTATCCTGAATGCAGAAGAGAAAGCCGCCATCGCCGTCGAGAAGACGAACGCAACGGGCAGTTTCGACAACCGCAACGTCTATTCGCAAATCGAGTATCTCTCTGCGGTCTACCAGCAGACCTACGAACCGCGCTTCCGCGCTGCGGCGCTCAAGGGCATGGACTACCTGCTCTCCATGCAGCACACGCGCTGCGGAGGCTGGCCCCACACTGTACCGGGCACCGAGCGCTACCATCCCTTCATCACCATGGCCGATGAGGTCACCTCGGGTGTTTTACGCACGCTGCGCAAAGCCAGCACTGGCAGCGCGCCTTTCGAGTACCTGCCATACAGCGTCAAGCGACGTGCGCAGGCGGCACTCGAACGCGGCGATGCTTGCGTGTTGCAGCTTCAGGTAATACAGAACGGACGCCTGACCGGCTGGGCCGGTCAGTACGACCCGCAGACGCTGCAGCCCGCGCAGGGGCGCAGCTTCGAGCTGGCGTCCATCGTGTCGCAGGAAACGGTCGAGATGCTGCGCTACCTGATGAGCATCCCCGAGCCTTCGCCCGAAGTCATCCGTGCCATCGACTCTGGCGTGGACTGGCTCGAGCGCTCGAAAATCACAGGCTGGCGACTGGAAACCTTCAAGATCGACCCGCCGATCAAGTACGACTACCACACTGCATCGACAGATCGCCGCATGGTCGAAGACCCAGCAGCTCCGCCGCTGTGGGCGCGCTTCTACGACCTGCAGGACAACAGCGTTGTGCTGGCCAACCGCGACAGCATCCGCGTCAGCCGCTACGCCGATATCCATCACGAACGCCGCACCGGTTACGGCTGGTACGGTGCCTGGCCCGCCAAATTGCTGGATACCGAGTATCCGGCCTGGCGCCAACGCGTTGACCGCACTGCGGTCGCGGCGCAATAAGAGGAAGCCGCCCAGCATGTCCGTCATTGCCGTCATCAACCGCAAGGGAGGCGCCGGCAAGTCCACGCTCTCCACTCACGTCGCCAGCTACCTGGCCAGCAAGGGCAGCGCGGTCATGCTCGGGGATGTAGACCGGCAGCAGTCCTCACGACTCTGGCTGAGTCTGCGACCGGCAGATCGGCCGCGCATCAGTGGCTGGACCATGGATGAACGCAACTTCGCGCGGCCGCCAGCGGGCACAGAGCATGTCGTGCTTGACACCCCCGGCGGCTTCCAGGGCGTCGGTCTCATGAAGGTCGCACTGTATGCCGACGCCATCCTGATCCCGGCCACACCCTCGATCTTCGACCGCACCGCGGCTGCCGACAGCCTTGCCGAATTGCGCACCTTTCCGCGCATCGCCAGCGGCCGCTGCAAGATTGCCTGTGTCGGCATGCGCATCGACGGGCGCACCAAGCAGGCAAGCGTACTGCGCGATTGGGCGGGTCAGCATGAGCTGGAACACATCGGCACACTCAAAGCCGCGCAGGCCTACAACACCTGCCTGGAACACGGCATGTCGATCTTCGACTTCCCCGCCAGCAAGGTCGCGCCGCTGCTCGAAGACTGGCAGCCCATCCTCGCCTGGCTTGAGAGCGTGCTGCAGGCAGCCCCGATCACGCCCAGCATTCATCGCCCCGTAGATGGCAGCGCCACGCGGCCTCCCGGCTTCCTGCGCAAGGACGTGTAGCACTCAAGCTGCCCCCGGGTATCGCCGCTAACACGGAAATGCCACCCGGGAGAGGCCCATGCCCCCACGCAGCGTGATCGTGTCGATGTTTCTGCGACTGATGGCCGTCGCGCGCTATCGGTTCATCATGGAGCTGCTGCTGATCTTCATGGTTGTCTGGTGCGGCTGCGCGATTCTCGTCTTTGCCTTCGAGTCAGGCGTCAATCGCCGCATCGATAGCCCCCTGAGTGCGCTTTACTTTCTGCTCGTCAGCATGATGACATCGGGTGACTCCGCCGTTGCCCCCCTCACCACGGGCGGGCGACTCATCATGAGCATCGTGGTAGTGGCCAGCAAGCTGCTGACAGCCTTGCTCTGTGCACTCGCGGCAGCCGTTCTCATCGAACGCAAGATGAAAGAAGAAATGGGGTTGAAAATGCACAAACTGCAACACCACATCGTGATCATCGGCTGGAACCTCAAGGGCGCCCAGATCATCAAGACCTTGCGTGCTGAGTCCGCGCATCAGGATCGCCCCATTCTGGTCGTAGCCGATACCGACCAGAAACCCTATGACGACCCGCTGACGCACTTTACGCGCAGCCCGGTGCCCATCCGCAAAGACACCATCGAGCGCACCTGCCTTGGCGAAGCGCGCAGCATCGTCTTGCTGGCCAACTACGCAGAAAGACAGAACGCTGACGCCCTGACGGCTGTCAGCTGTTTGCTGGCGCGCCAGGCCAATCCCGACGCCCAGATCATCGCCGAGTTGCTCGACCCCAGCCAGCGCCTCTATCTCGAAGCTGCCGGCGCCAATGTCATCGTGGGGATTGGCGAAGTCGGCGGCTTCCTGCTCGGCGAAGCCGTCATCGGCAACCAGACCGCACGGCAACTGCTGGACTACGTCGCCAGCAAGCCAGCCTCAGCCAAACAGTCTGCTGCCTGAACGGTCAAGCCGTTTGCAAGGCCGCAGCCAGCGCCTTGTCCATCACCAGCACATGCTGGCGCAGCCAGTTGGTCAGAAAATGGTCGATGTCCAGCACCGGCGTGCGTGCGCCGCGTGCAATGCGTGACTGCAAGGCCTCCAGCTCGCTGATGAAGCGCGCATGCGCTGCCTGATGCTCACCGAGGTCGGGGTAATCGATGCTGCGCATGAACACCTCTTCGCGGCAGAAATGCGTGTCGGCGTAGTGGATCAGGGCATCGACGATGGCTTGCGTCTCCTGATTGACGAGCCCGCTGCGCATGTCGACGTGCAGCATCTCCAGCAGCTCGAACAGGCGGCGATGATCGCCGTCGATATCCTCGTTGCCCACACTCAGGTCGGGAGTCCATTTGATGAGTTCCATGCGTTTTCCTTCAGCTCGATGAGAGGTTCCCTTCATCATTGGCAGCAAAGACGCATTCCGCGTTGATACGGGTCAACCCGAGGAAACACACCCACAAGCTTGCCCGCAATAACTGCGGCTCAAGTCCAGCGCGGATCAGACCGAAATATCCCCGATAGCCCCCGGTCTGGAATCCGCCCCCCATGTCGAACGAACACGAAGAAAAGCGCGCGCGACAACGCTTCATTGCCCGCCGTGGCGACACCCCGTTCTTCTGGATCATCATCGAAGGGGAACGTATCCCGCTGGAAGATCTCTCCCTGGAAGGCTTCAGCGTCAAGGCCGAAGGCCTGCTCAAGGGCGGCGAACCCTTCCAGTTCGAAATGCGACTGCACGACATCCCGGACAAACTGCGCGGCGAGGCACAGGCCATCAACCACATCGTCGGCTCGCCACAGGGGCTATGCGGCTGCCGCTTCCTGTCGCTCACGCCCGGCATCGACCGCCTCACCGAGTGGCTGACCGTGCACGTCATCGCAACCGCAACCGTGCGCATCTCGGTAAAGGACGCAGAAAAGATCGTTTCCGGCCCTTCCTTGATCTGACCCGGATGACTGGAACCTGAGAAAATTTTGTCCTGCACTGGCCGGAAAACCTGATCCCATGCGCTTTGACATATCTGTCAAAATCGCCGCGCTCCGGGAACAAAGCGGCCAACAATGCTGTCAGCACCCGTGCTGCGAGCCCCCGCTGAAAAAGGGGCTCCCGCCATCAACATCGTGTCGTCAAAAAGGAGGTAAGGGATGAAACAGAGCTTTCTGTGCGTGTCTGTGATCGCTGCTTGCGCAGCACTGGCCGCCTGCTCGAGCATGAATTCGGGCAAGGGGTCCGCAGCCCCGACGTCGTCACAGGATCTGGGTCGCCAGGTCTTGCCTGCCAACGAAGGCTGGGCTGCCTCAGGCGCAGGCGTCGACGGTGGCTCCAAGGCGAAAGCCGAGCACGTCTTCACCGTGAGCAACCGTGCCGAGCTCGTCAAGGCGCTCGCCGCTGGCGGCACCAATCCCAAGATCATCTACGTCAAGGGCACGATCAACCTGTCCGTTGACGACAACAACAAGGAACTCTTCGAGAAGGACTACGCCGCCCCCGGCTACAACTTCGACGCCTATGTGAAGGCCTATGCGCCCTCGGTGTGGAATACCAAGCTGGCGAGCAACAAGCGTCCGCCCAAACCCAGCGGCCCGCTCGAAGACGCGCGCGAACTGTCCGTCAAAGCACAGAAGGCTCGCGTGGTCATCGATCTGACCTCCAACACCACGCTTGTGGGGCTCGGCAAGGACGCCAAAATCGTGCGCGGCAACCTGTTGATCGGCAATGGCACCGAGAACGTCATCATCCGCAACATCACGTTTGAAGACTCGTTCGACTACTTCCCGCAATGGGATCCGGCCGACAGCTTCAGCCTCAACAAAGACTACCCTGGCTGCCAGGAAACCTTCGTGGACGCCAAGACCGGCCCGCAACAATGTCCGGGGGGCCGCTGGAACTCCGAGTACGACAACATCTCGATCAATGGCGGCAAGCGCGTGTGGGTAGACCACTGCACTTTCACCGACGGCGAACGTGACGACAAGAAGTTCCCCTCCGTCTTCCCGTTCCCGCACAACCAGATCGAGCAGAAAGTTCAGCACCACGATGGCCTGATCGACATCACCAACGGCGCTGATCTCGTCACCATCACCTACAACCACTTCCAGAAACACGACAAGACTTCGCTCATCGGTGGCAGTGACAGCGCCACAGGCGACACGGGCAAGCTCAATGTGACCTATCGCGCCAACTTCTTCGACAACAGCGGTCAACGTCTGCCTCGCGTGCGCTTCGGCAAGGTGCACAGCTACAACAACCTCTTCGTTGGCGACGCTGCAGGCTATGACCCCAAACTGGGTGGTCTGGCCGCACACGAAAAAGCGCTCAAGGAATCGGGCTCAGTACCCATCTACCGCGGCGCTTTCGGCATCGGCAAGGAATCAATGATCTATTCGGAGAACAACGCCTTCGAAATCAAGAACGGCGGTGCCGAGCTGGGTGCGCAGATTCAGAGCGGCGGCACCAAATTCTTCGATACAGGCTCATGGGTCAATGGCAAACCGGCGGATCTTGTCGCAGCCGTCAACAGCATCGACCCCAAGCGCCAGGTCTCGCCTGATGTGGGCTGGAAGCCCACGCTCTACGGCAAACCCGCCATGCCTGCCAAGGACGTACCGACATACGTGCGCGCCAACGCAGGTGCCGGCAAGCTCTGACCTGTCACTTCGCCGCACAACTGAAAGCCCCGCCTTGTGCGGGGCTTTTTTTGTACCTCAGTAATGCGGCGGAATCTCATCACGCGGGTCGCGCTTCTCCGCGCCCTGACCACTCCCCTGCATCTGCGTGTACAGCAGACGGATCTGGCTCTGCAGCAGATCGATCTGCTCCTGCTGCCGGAAAACGGTCTTGTTCAGTTCATCCAGCAAATCTTCCGCCAACGCCAGCTTGCTTTCGATGGTGATCAACCGCTCTTCCATATCCCCAACCCCTTGTTTTTCCAGTCTTGCCGCCGAATTCAGCAGCTTCATCAGTTTCGCCATTTTGCCGCAGCAACGGCACTTGAATTTTCCGCCGCCACGATCCAAGCTAAGCCAGTTCTGCCGGTCAGCACACATCCGGCGGGATGCATGTCGCTATGCCATCCCCTCGGCAGCAGCGCTCATACAACCACAATATTCACTGGAGACAAGTCGTCATGTTCGCAAAGCACCTTCTTGCGGGGGCCGTGCTGGCCGCCGCCTTGCTGCCTGCCACATCACAGGCCGCCAATCGTCCCGCAGGCTACGTCACCATCTGCACCGAAGGCAAAACCTGTTCGGTCAGCAGCGCCACCAGCGTAGCTTTCGGTCGCGCAGACAAATTCACCTACAAGACGCTGACTGGCAGCTTCGTCTGCAGCGAGGCCACCTTCGGCGCGGGCAGCAAGGTCGCTGGCGGCACCAACGAGTGCTCAGTCCCGAGCGGCACCTCGTCCTCGTCTGCGCCTGCCTCCTCGTCGTCTTCCTCGTCATCTTCCAAATCGTCGAGCAGCTCGTCCAGCACGCCCTCGTCGTCTTCTTCCTCCTCCTCCTCGACGTCGTCCATCGCCAGCTCATCCTCGTCGTCCAAATCCTCCTCGTCTTCGAGCACGGCTCCGATCGCCTGCGCCGTGACAGCCGGCACGCCGACTGACGGCATTGTCGTCGACGGCTTCGCCTCGGTGCCCACCATGGGTCTCAACACCACCACCGGCGGCGTCGGCGGCTGCGCAGTGAAGGTCAAAACCCTCGACGAACTCAAGACCTACAGTGACTCCAACAACAAGTACGTGATCCTGATCGACGGCGTCATCGACATGGCCGGCATGGTGCCGCTGCGCTCCGACAAGACCGTCATCGGTTTGCCCGGCTCCAAGCTCATCAATGGCGGTTTCGAGATCTACAAACGTCAGAACATCGTCATCCGCAACGTCTTCTTCCAGGGCGCACCGGACGACACGCTGAAGATCAACCAGAACACGCACCACGTCTGGGTCGACCACTGCACCTTCTCGGATGGTGACGTCTATCCGGACGGCAAGGAACACGACGGCCTGTTCGATATCACGCGCGAAACCACGCACATCACCGTCAGCCGCAGCCTGTTCAAGAACCACAGCAAGACCATGCTGATCGGCCATAGTGATGGCGCCACGGGCGACACCGGCTTCCTGAAGACCACGGTTCACCACAACGTCTTCATGACCGACCAGCGTCACCCGCGCGTCCGCTTCGGCGAAGTGCACGTCTACAACAACTACTTCCTCAACAACGCGCTCTATGGCGTGGCATCGACCATGAACGCCAAGGTGCTCGTGGAAGGCAACTACTTCAAGAACGTGCCCTACCCCTCGTACGTCGGCTACGGCGACTCCGGCCCGGGCGAACTGGTCCAGCGCAACAACATCCTCGACAACTCGGGGACGTTCCAGACCGCTGGCTCGGCCTTCGATCCGAAGACCTACTACAACTACACCGTCGACGATCCTTCGACCATCCCGAACCTGCTGAACAAGGTTGGCGTGGGCATCATCGATCCGTGGAAGGCCGCAGGCGTCGCCCAGTTCTGACGCAGCATCCGCAAAAAGGAAAACGCCGGCTTCGTGCCGGCGTTTTTCATTTTCTGCGCGCAGCCACCTCGCCTCCGAAGTAGCACATCAGCACGCAGCGACAACGGACTCCGCAATATCGGGCCCACATTTATGTCGCGGCAAGAGAACGATGCAAACACCTATCAGCAAAGCCGCTGCAACTGTTCTGGAAAGTAGCGGCAAACGCAGCTGCAGTCACACAAGTGCTGCAAACACACAAATCCCGATGACAGCAATCAGCACCGGACTCAAAGCGGTCATCGCAACGCAGTACGCCGCCGACAAAAGCGCCGCTATTGCGGCGGCAAGCAAAGCAAGACAACCGCTGCCATAACGGCCGACTCGAAGAAGCAAATGCGGTCTCATTTTCCAGACGTTCGGCTTCAAAAGCTCACTTCAACGAAAACTCCACCCGCGGCCCGCCACCCACCGCGTCAGCCGCCAGCTGCGAAGACACCAGGAACACCCGCCCAGCCGGCACCTTGCCCTTGCCCAGCAACCAGTCACGCACAGCCTGTGCACGGCGGTTGGCAAGACTGCGCAGTTCGCTTTCACCGATGTTGATCGGCGCCATCAGCATGGCTTCCATCTCGGCCTGCGGCAGCTTGCGTTCCAGCCCCAAGGCGTTCTTCGGTCGCTGGATGGGGCTTTCGGAATAGAGCTGTTGCAGCAGGGGCAGGTATTCGGCTGGCGCGATCATCAGTGCATCAACGTCACCGACAGCCTCGCCACGTCGTGCGCTGTTGGCGGCCTTGAGTGCGCGCAAGCGCCCCATCAAGGCTGCACGACGCAGTCCGGGTGTGTCGCTCGCTGTCTCCGCGACGCCGGCGACATCCAGCACCAGCGAGGGGCGCTCGACCAGGGCCTTGGACAAGGCCTCCAGACGCGTTTGCGTTGCTGGCGACAGCTCGGCAATGCCGGCGGCGAACTCGACGCGTGACAGTTCTTCACCCCCGCCGAACACGGCACTCAGCGCTGTGAACGGGGAGCGCACAGCCTTGGTGATGAGATTGGTCAGCGCCCGGAGCAGGACGCGCCCGATGCTGAACTCGGGATCATCCAGTGTGCCGCTCACAGGCAGGTCAACTTCGATCACACCGTTACGGTCCTTCAACAAGGCCGCCGCGAGGCGCACCGGCAAGGATGTGGCGTCGGGGCTGTCGACCGCGTCGCCGAAGGTGAGCTGATCGAGTCGCAGCTCGTTCCCTGCCGTGAGCTTGCCGTCATGCAGGTGGTAATCGAGCGACATCGACAGCTTGCCCTTGCTGATGCCATAGCCCGCGTACCGACCCGAATATGGCGAGGTGCTGGTGAGGTCGATGTCGGTGACCTTGGCGACGATGTCCAGCACTTTGTCACGGCGCAGCGGATTGAGCTTGCCGGCGATGGAGATGGGCGCAACCTGATCAACGCTACCCTTGAGGTCGAGTTCGGCGACGGCATCGGCATCTGACGCCAGACCACGCAGGCTGCCAGCAAGCCCGCCCACGCGCATGTCAAAAGCCGGCTTGACGAAGCGGTCGCTGAAATTGATTTGCCCGCCCGAAAGCAGCACTTCATCCAGGCGCACCTTGATGGCAGGCGCCTGCATGTCTGCCTTCGCCTCAGGCCTGGATTCGGCTTTCGCCTCCGGCTTTGCTTCGCTCGCCGGTGCACCAGCCTCTGCCGACGGCGACTTCTGCCCCAGCATTGCGCTGAGGTTGAGCTGGCCTTTGTCGTTGAGGATCAGGCGCGTATAGAAGTCATCGAGTTGCAGACGGTTCAGGCTGAGGCTGGCAGGCTCGGTGCTGTAGCTCAGGCGCGTGGCGGCGAGACGCTTCCAGCGCAGGAAGTCGGCGTCATTCGCTTCGTCGAGCAGATTGAGGCCGCTCACCGCCACGTCGCCGTTCCAGCTGATGCGGGGCTTCTGTTCGGGCGGCAGGCTGAATTCGAGATCGCCACGCGCGTCCAGCACACCCTGCGTCAGCAGCACGTGCATCACACTGTTTACGTAGGGCTGAGCAAACAGCAGGTCGATGGCCTGCAGATCAGCCGTCAGTTTGCCGCGCAGGGGCGACAGGCCGAGGCGGCCATCGACGCGCAACTTGCCCTTGCGATTGACGACCGCGGCCACACCCAGCTTTCCCATAGCTTCGGGACCCAGGCCCTCGGCCTGCAGGCTCAATTGCTCCAGCGACAACGACACAGGCTCCCGACCCGTGCGGTCTTCGATGCTGGCATTCCAAGCGGAAATGTCCGCCTTGCCGGTGCGGATCTGCCAGGGCTTGGCCGTAGTCGCTGACGAGGCAGCGCCTGCGCTGGTGCTCGTCGCTACGGTTTGGGTCGTTGCCACTTCAGGCTTGTCGGGCGCTGCGAAGAGCCGCGCGAGGTTGATCCCTCTGGCGTCACGCAGCACACGCACACTGGCATCTCGGCTGCGCAATTCGCCCAGCGTGAATTGCTGCTTCGCCATGTCGAGCGAAATCTCGCCCAGATGCAGCTGGGCCACCCGGATTGCAGGCGGTCGCGCTGCCGTGGGTTGGGTCTGGAGTTTGGGTTTGGGTTTGGCTTTGGCTTTGGCTTCGGCACTGCCATCCGCCAGATCGGGCACGCGCAGGTTGGCCACATCGAAACTGCCCTGCGAGAGTCGCAAACCACCCTGCTCGCCCGGCAGCCAGGCCAGGCGCACAGCGGCCGAAACACCGCCCGAAGGCTGCGCAGCGCCCAGGGCCTCGGCGTAATACGGGCGATAGCGCTCCAGCTGCAGCGCGGCCAGCGCCAGTTGCACATCCACGGCACCGCTGTTCACATCGACGCTGCCTTGCGCCTTCAGCTCGCCTGTTGTCGCCGCTTCAACACTGGCCGTCAGCTGCGCGGGCCTGGCCCCTTTCTGCAGATTCAAGCCTTCCAACTTCAGGTCAAGCGGCGTCAGTTCGCTGCTGAAGCCACCTGGCACCGCATCGTCGCGCCAGCTCACGCTGCCGCGTTGCACTTGCAGACTGGCGAGCGAGATCTGCACTGCGCCCGACGATGAGGCCGCTGACTTCGACGCAGAGGCGGCAGGCATCGATTGCGCCCGCGCGACCGGGGTCGTGGTCGTGGTCGAGGAGGATGCTGCCGACAAGCCCGGCAGGGCGATGCTGCCGTCAGCACGGCGATGCAGCGCCAGACGTGGCTCAAACCATACGACCTTGCCAAGCGCCACACGCAGCGGTGTGGCTAACGGTTGCACATCGAGCAGCTCGACCTGCAGGCGGCGCCAGCCGAGCAGATCCTTCCCGGCCGTATCGGTCAGTTGCACTTCGGACAAAGCCGCTTCGCCACGCAGCGTGAACATTGCGCCGGTCGCGGGTCGCTCGTGCCACACCAGCTTGAGCTGCGTCGCCAGATGCGCTGCCGTCACCTTCACGGGCAACTTGTCCGGCAGATAGGCCAGGTAACGCGTCACATCGAAGGGATCGAGATTGAGGTCCAGCGTCGCTTCGCGGTGGTCTGCAAAAGGCGTCACCTCGCCATCCAGTGCCAGCACCGTGCCATTGAGGCGCGCCTTGATCGTCGGCTTTACCTTCACCGCCACATGCGAGGCAATGCTGGAAATGAAGGGCAGCCCGATATCGATGTTGTCGATACGATGCTGCAGGGACACCGGCTTGTCGTCGAACTCGATCAGCCCGTCATGCAACTCGATGTTGTTGAGCGCAAAGCGCGCCGGCTCGCTGGGCCCGGGTGCGGACGGCCGAGCCTTGAGGCGGTCGATGATGTCGGAGAAGCTGAAGCGCCCTGCCGCCAGCCGGCTGAAGCGCACGGCAGGCTGATCGACACGCAGGCCCGACAGCACGACGCCGCGGCGGAACAGGCTTTCCAGCGGCGCCACACGCACTTCGAGGCGAGCAATGCTGAGCAAGGGCTGATCGCCCTGCTGCGCCCCCAGGCGCAGATCCTCCACCGTGGCACGGAACAGGAAGGGATTGATGTGCAGGGCGCCGACGCTGAGCTGTCGGCCGAGCACCGCCGTCGCCTCGCGCTCGATGAGTCCATGCAGGTAACGCGGCAAAGCCACACCGACCGCAAGTCCGTACATGAGCAGGACAACGCCCAGGCCAATCAGGAAACGGGGTCGGCCCAGAAAAGCAAGGCGGCTGAGCAGACGCGCGAGACCGGCTTTCTCAGCAGGTCCGGTGGAAGGTGATGCAGCGGGTTCCGTCATGCAACGAGGCTAGCACAGCGAGGCTGCGCCGCAGCGGGCGTTACAACTTACAACACCACGCCATTGGCCGCAGCGATGGCTTCAGCCTTGGCGCCATCAGGCAGGCGATCAAGCATCGCGCGCATCAGCTTGTCGTCGACCAGCGTCACGTGACGCGAACGCGCCACGGCCACCACGTCGTTAGTGAAGCCAGCTGGCGCCACGAAGAAACCCTTCTCGACCCCTGCATCATCCATGTCGCGCAGGAACACCTCGTAGCGCGCACTCCCCTGCACGGCGTCATCCGCCTCGCACAGCAGCAGCGCGTTAGCCTTTTCACTGTTGCGGGGAAAGAGCTTGATGCGATACGCGCCCGGCACGCCGGTCGCCACCATCTCGCTGCGCAAGCCGTTGAAGCGGTACAGCGCAATGCAGAAGCGTTCCAGCGCAGCCTGCGTCCAGACGGTGGGCAAACTTGCCGGGGCCGCGACGGGCGATACGGCGGGCGACATGGCGGCGGCGGGCGCTGCGCCGACACCTGGGGCCGGCACTGCACCGCCATCGGGGGCAGCGCTTGCCGCCGGGGCCGGCACACTGCGCACCACGCGGGGCGGCGGCTCATCATCGACGAACACCGTGGCCTCGAAGGGCATGCCCTCTTCTTCAGCAGTGCGCTGCTGCAGGATGCGGTAGATGGCGACTGCGCAACCCGCAAAGCACAGCACGGTTGCCAGCAGCTGCAGGAATCCCGCGAAGCGGTTGCCCGCCATCAGGAAGGCTGGCAACACGTAGGCCAGCACGAACACGGCCAGCGTACGCAGCGCCGCGCTGAGCCAGCTGTTGCCGAAAGTGATGCCTGTCAGGCCGGAAGACTGCTGCTGCATGATCCTGCTCCTAGGGCGTGTTCACAGCGACCGGATGCCGCAGTCAGTCCCGGTCCGTCAGGGCCGCATGATACGCCAGCGACCTGCGGAGCGCAGGACGGGGCGACGAGCAGGCGGCAGCGCGCGAGCAAAGGGATTTGCCGGCCGCGCATCAGGGACTATGCTTGCACCACTTTTGCAGACATTCTCCGTAGCCCCTTTCAGCTTCACCTGCCTGCACAACACCTGCCGAGGAGACCCCGCATCGTGCAAGACGACGTGATCGCGCGCGCGCCGCTGAACCCCACGCACCTGGTCATCGCCCTGGTTGGCGCGGCCCTCATCGTTCTTGGTGCCCGTTTTGCAGTGGATGCGCTGGCCAACCGCAGCGCGCCAGAACCGGCCACAGCCGTCGCGACGGCACCTGTAGCAGTGCCCTCCGTCGACGAGCGCGCCGAGGCCGAGGCCCGCGCCCAGCGCCAGCAACGCGAACAGCAACTGATCGAACAGGATCGCTTGCTGCGCGAGCAGAAGAAAGCCGACGCCCTGCGCGCACGCGAAGCCGCAGCAGCCATGGCCGCTGCCGAAGCCGATGCCAAGGAAACCGCATGGCGCCGCTTCTTCCGCCCCGCACCCAAGTGCAGCAACCCGGCCGACGACGCAACGCGCATCGACTGCAGCAACCAGTACCTGCGCGCCCGCGAGCGCTTCGAGAAGCAGTACGCCGAAGGCAAGCTGCAGTAAGGCCCGAACGAGGCCCCCCTCCCTCGGCAGGTCCGAAGGCAGGTCCGACTTCAGTCGGACACCCACACCCGGCGTGCGACTGAAGTCGCACCTACGGCAAGCCGTGGTCACAGCAGCTGGCGCGTACAATCACGGGCATGCTCAGCTACCGCCACTCCTATCACGCCGGCAACCACGCCGACGTGCTCAAGCACCTCGTCCTCGTCCAGCTGCTGCGCTACCTCGGCCAGAAGGACAAGGGCTTCCAGATTGTCGACACCCATGCAGGCGCCGGCCTGTACGCGCTGGATTCCGAACACGCCAGCAAGCTCGAAGAACATCAGGGCGGCATCTCCCGCTTGTGGGACCGTAAAGACCTGCCCCCTGCCGTCGCCGAATACGTCGCCGAAGTGCGCGCGCTCAATGGCGGCGGCGCGCTGCAAAGCTACCCCGGCTCACCCTGGCTGGCGCACCGTGCCCTGCGCGAGCAGGATCGTCTGCGTCTGTTCGAGCTGCACAGTACCGACTACCGCACGCTCGCCAGCTATTTCAGCCATCAGGGCGGCAAGCAAACCATCGTCTACGCCGACGACGGCTTTGCCCACCTCAAGGCCCTACTGCCGCCCCCCACGCGCCGCGGCCTCGTACTCATCGACCCCTCGTACGAGCTGAAAGAAGACTACGGCCGCGTGCTGGGTGTACTGCGCGAAAGCCTGGAGCGCTTCGCCACTGGCACCTACGCCGTGTGGTACCCCATGCTGCCCAAGCTGGAAGCCACCGTGCTGCCCGAGCGCCTCGTCAAGATCGGCGCTGCCAACTGGCTGCATGTCACCCTCTCAGTGCGCAAGGCCGCAACCGATGGTGGCATGCATGGCAGCGGCATGTTCGTCATCAACCCCCCGTGGACGCTGGCACAAACCCTGAAGGCGGAGATGCCCTGGCTGCGCGACGCGCTGGCCGAGAACGACGGCGCATCTTTCACGCTTGACCACGCATCAGTCTGAACCCACTGCGCCATTTAGCGGGGCTAGAATCACTGCTGCTTTCCGTGCAGCACCATCGTCCCCTCACAAACCAGATTCAGGGAGTCTCACCATGCGCAAGCTGATTGTTCTGATCGCCACCGTGTTTGCAGCCAACCTCGCCTTCGCCGCCGACGCCGGCTGTGAAGCCAAGGCACTGAGCAAGGATGGCAAGCCGCTGGCCGGCGCGGCAAAGAATGCATTCATCAAGAAGTGCGAAGCCGACGCCAAGGGCGGCGCCGCTGACAGCGGCTGTGAAGCCAAGGCCGTTGGCAAGGATGGCAAGCCGCTGGCCGGTGCTGCCAAGAATGCCTTCGTGAAGAAGTGCGAGGCAGATGCCAAGGGCGGTGCTGCCGCAGACGCAAAACCCGCCGCCAACGCCACAGCAGCCTGCGAAGCCAAGGCGCTGAGCAAGGACGGCAAGCCGCTGGCCGGCGCTGCCAAGAACGCCTTCGTCAAGAAGTGCGTGGCTGACGCGAAGTAAATCCCGCCGGGCGAAGCCCTTGAAGCCCATTCCCGGCTTCGCCCTTTTCAATTCAGGAGACGATCATGAGCGCACCGATCTACGATTTCACGGTTGAAACCCTCAAGGGCCAAACCACCACGTTGGCTCCATGGGCCGGCAAGGTCCTGCTGATCGTCAACACCGCCAGCAAGTGCGGCCTCACCCCGCAATACGAAGGCCTCGAAGCCCTTCATCGCAAGTACGCCGACAAGGGGCTCGCCATCCTCGGTTTCCCCTGCAACCAGTTCGGCGCTCAAGAGCCCGGTAGCGCCGACGAAATCGAGAGTTTCTGCAGCGTGAACTACGGTGTGAGCTTTCCGATGTTCGCCAAGATCGACGTCAACGGCGACACCGCACACCCGCTCTACAAATTCCTCAAGGATGCCGCGCCTGGCATCCTCGACACCAAGGCCATCAAGTGGAACTTCACCAAGTTCATCGTCGGCCGTGACGGCACGGTCATCGACCGCGTCGCCCCGACCACTGCACCTGCCGAGATCGAAGCGCGTCTCGTTGAACTACTGGGCTGACACGCACGACACCCATGAAAAAGGCCCTGCAATGCAGGGCCTTTTCTGTGCAGCCTCGCCGATCAGGCCGGCATTTCTGCCAGCGCGAGTCGAGAATACGTCGCGCGGAACTTGCGACATCGCGTCACCATCTGCTCGGTACTCTTGGGCATCGAAACACGGGCACGCGTGATATCACAGACCAATCCCTTGACCTGGCGCGCAAGGCGCACACCATGCTCGGCCTGACGAATCTGCGCGTCTGAAGGCGAGACCGGCAGCAAGGGCTCGAAGTTGCGCAGATGCTCACCGGCCACGGCGAAGTCGGCCCAGATATCGAAGATCTGCGCATCCGTGCGCAGAGTCTCGGTCTTGATCTTGGCGGAGTAAGCGAAGTGGGCAATGATCGGCGCCATGCCCTCGAACATCGGGTCATTGGCAAAGGTTGAACTCAGCTCGCTGGTGATCGTGTCGATGTCGCGCATGGCCTGCGCGATCTTGATGTAACGGCTTTCGTAGAACACATCGACGGGGATCGAGAAGGCCTTGAAAGGCTCGCCCCACAGCTCGTCGATGCCCTCCTCGCCGCTGCGGTGGTAAACCGTCTTGCCGAGCTCCAGGGCCTCTTGCAGACATCGGCCGCATTCGCGCATAAGGGCGTTGTCCGACGCAATCTCGACACCTGCAGCCTGCAGCTCGACAAGCTTGGTGAAGATGTCGGTGGCGCGGTTGAACATCGCACCGGCCAGCATCGCGCCCTTGACGCGCCGCTTCTCCAGATTGGTCTCTTCGGCGTAAGCCTTGCGCGCTTCGGCGAGGCGGAAACCGGGGATATTGACGCCGTGTTCGACATGGTTGAACAGGCGCCGCGTGAGGGCTTCGATCAACCGCTTCTTGGCTGCCAGCGTGTCATCCGGAGCCTCGTAGGTCTTGATCCAGTACCCGTAGTAATGAACGCGTTCCTGACCATCGATCAGGCGCTTGGTGCCGAAAGGCACGGATTCTGAAGTGGATTCGCTCATTGCTCGCATTTCACAGCCAGTCAAACCGTCCGCAGTACTCCGTTGCACCGCGCATTGACGTGCTGCGTTGCAATGTAGACGAGCATTTTTCTTTCATCTACGTGCAAAACAAATGTGCGGGCGAAACGCATTCTTTGCGTTTGCCCACAAAAAATCTGCAGTTTTTGACAAAAAATGCGGGTTTACGCGGTGTCGAGCGTTGCTATTTCCCCACACCGTCCGGTGAGTGGAACGCAGCGCAGCAACTTCTGACGGGCAGCCTGCCAAAATTCCTTCAGATGAAACCGGAAATATCTGACACCGGCCCTGAAGATCCGGACTGCAGCAGGCGAAGAAAAGAGAAATTGCCGCTCAGGCTTGCGGCAGGCAGTGCTCGACGAGCCTCACCCAGTACGACGCGCCCAGCCCCAGCACATCGTCGTTGAAGTCGTAACGCGCGTTATGGAGCATGCAGCCCCCCGCGCCCGCACCGTTGCCGATCCATACGTAGCATCCGGGGCGCTTTTCGAGGAAATAGGCGAAGTCTTCCGCCCCCATGCTCGGGCGCAGTGCCCAGCTCACATTGGCCTCGCCCACCAGCGCAGTGGCCACCTCGCGACAGGCCTGCGCCTCGGCCAGCGAGTTAACCGTCGGCGGGTAACCATCCGAGCGCTTGAGCGCGATCTTCAGGTCACAAGCCATCGCCACGCCGTCGCAGATGCGCTGGATCGCCGCCCAGGTCGCAGCGCGCACATTGGCGTTGAGGGTACGCACTGTGCCGCACAGACGCGCTTCGACGGGGATCGCGTTGTAGGCCTCCCCCGCATGGAACTGCGTCACCGATACCACCGCTGCATCGAGCGGATCGGTCGAGCGCGACACGATGCTCTGCAGCGCCTGCACCAGCTGCGCGCCGGCCACCACCGGGTCCTTGCCCTGCTGGGGCATGGCAGCGTGTGCGCCATGCCCGGTAATCACGATGTCGAAGCGATCGGCACTGGCCATCACCGGCCCCGGTGTCACGCCGAACTGCCCGGCAGGCATGCCCGGCCAGTTGTGCATGCCATAGACGGCATCGACGGGGAAACGCTCCAGCAGCCCGTCCGCGATCATCGCCGGCGCGCCGCCCTCGCCTTCCTCGGCGGGCTGGAAGATCAGCACCACCGTGCCATCGAAATTGCGATGCTTCGCGAGGTACTCCGCCGCGCCCAGCAACATGGTCGTGTGCCCGTCGTGACCACAGGCGTGCATGCAGCCAGCATGCCGGGAGCGATGCGCGAAGTCGTTGAGCTCGCTGATCGGCAGTGCATCCATGTCAGCGCGCAAACCAATGCCACGCGGGCTGTTGCCTGCCTTGATGATCCCCACCACACCGGTCTGGCCCATGCCGCGATGCGTCTCGATGCCAAGCGCCTCCAGACGATCCGCCACCAGCGCTGCCGTGCGATGCTCGCCGAAGGCCAGCTCCGGGTGCGCGTGGATGTCACGACGCACAGCGACCAGTTCGGGCAAAGCGGCAGCGATTTCCGGGATGAGCGTCATGTGAAAGGGGAACTGGACAAGGAGGCAAACATCTTACACTTCGCCGCATGACATTTCCCCCGTGCAAGCCGCTTGCCGCGCCACGCTGCACAGGCGCTACACTCGCGGCAAGAATAAAGCTCCGACCCACTTCGCTAGAGAGTCCCTGCCCATCGTGCGACGACTGATCTGCATCGGCCTGGCCGCACTGCTGCCTTCCGCCCCCAGCCTGGCTGCCCACGCCTATGCGCAGTTCGGCGACATCAAGTATCCGGCGGGTTTCAAGCACTTCGAATGGGTCAATCCCGATGCGCCCAAGGGCGGCAGTTTCTCGCTGGCGCCGCCGCTGCGCATCACCAACTTCGACAAGTACAACCCTTTCACCCTCAAGGGTAATGCGCCACCCGGCCTCTCTGATCTGGTCTTCGAGAGCTTGCTCACGGGCAGCCTCGACGAGCCCACCACGGCCTACGGACTGCTCGCCGAAGACATCAGCGTCGCCGGTGACGGCCGTTCGGTGACATTCCGCCTCAACCCGGCCGCCAGGTTCCAGGACGGCAGCGCCGTGCTCGCGATCGACGTGAAGTACAGCTTCGACCGATTGATGAGCAAGGAGGCTCATCCGGCAATCCGCGCACAGCTGGGTGACGTGCGCGGCGTGGTGGTCACAGGTGAGCGCAGCGTGCGCATCGACTTTGCGCAAGCCAGCGCCGAGCTGCCCCTGCTGGTAGGCAGCATGCCGGTCTTCTCGCACAAGTGGGGGGCGGGCAAACCCTTCGACAAAGTGGTGATGGATGCGCCCATCGCCAGCGGGCCGTACCGCATATCGGGCGGCGACTTCGGGCGCGACATCACGTACGAGCGCGATACGAACTACTGGGCGCGCGACCTCAACGTGCGTCGCGGCATGTTCAACTTCGACCGCGTCACCTTCCGCGTCTACAAGGACAACACGGCGCAGACCGAAGCCTTCAAGGCCGGCCAGTTCGACTATGTCGAAGTCTTCATCGCACGCGAATGGGCGCGCACCTACAAGGGCAAGAAGTTCGACAGTGGCGAACTGATCCGCCGCACCGTGCTGAATCGTAATGCCGGCGACTTCCAGGGCTTCGTGCTCAATTCGCGTCGTCCGCAACTGGCAGACGTGCGCGTGCGCCAGGCCATCGCACTGGCGATGGACTTCGAGTGGATGAACCGCCAGTTCTTCTACAACTCCTACACCCGCGTGCGCGGCTTCTTCAACAACAGCGACTTCGAAGCCAAGGGCAAACCAGCGGGTGACGAACTCGCTCTGCTGGAGAGCCTGCGCGACAAACTGCCAGCCGGCGTCTTGAACGAGGAGGTTACCCAGCCCCCCTCCACCGCAGCACCCAACAGCCTGCGTGGCAACCTGCGTGAAGCGCGCCGGCTGATGGCCGAAGCGGGCTGGACGTATCGCGACGGCGCCCTGCGCAACGCCAGGGGCGATGTCTTCACGCTCGAGTTCCTCGACGACTCGGGCTCGATGGCACGCATCATCAACCCCTACATGCAGGCACTCGGCAAGCTGGGCGTGCGCGCCAGCTATCGTCAGGCCGACTTCGCGCTGGTGAAGAAACGCCAGGACGTTTTCGATTTCGATGTCATCAGCCTGCGCACGCGCGGCAGCGAAGCGCCGGGCAGCGAACTGCGGGACCGCTTCTCCAGCAAGGCGGCCGCTACCGAAGGCTCGGGCAACCTCGCCGGCGTGCGCAGTCCGGCCGCCGATGCCCTGCTTGAAAAGGCCCTCGCGGCGCGCACGCGGCCCGAACTGGTCGCCAGCCTGCGCGCGCTCGACCGCGTGCTGCGCGCCGGGCACTACGTGGTGCCGCACTGGACCAGCACGGGCTTTCGCATCGCCTACCGCGCCAAACGCTTCGGCGAGCCGGCGGTGGCGCCACAGTACTTCCAGCCCGAAGACTGGACCATCCGCACCTGGTGGTCACTCGATGCCGCCAACAAAAACAAGAACGGAGCCAAGGACTGAGCCATGTGGAACTACCTGCTCAAACGCCTGCTGTTGATGATCCCCACCTTGCTGGGCGTCGTCACCATCACCTTCGTTGTCATCCAGTTCGTACCCGGTGGGCCGGTTGAACAGATGGTCGGCCAACTGCAGGGTCGCGACGCAGCGGGTGCCGAAGGACGCGCCTCCGGCGGCCCCGGTTACCTCGGGCGTCAGGGCGTGGATGCGGAACGCGTCGAAGAGATCAAGAAGCTCTACGGCTTCGACAAACCCGCGCATGAACGCTACTTCCAGATGCTCGGCCAGTTTGCGCGCTTCGATCTGGGCAAGAGCTTTTTCCACAACAAGGATGTCTGGCAGCTCATCCGCGAGAAGCTGCCCGTGTCGATCAGCCTCGGCTTGTGGACCTTCTTCCTCACCTATCTCATCTCGATTCCACTGGGCATCGCCAAGGCCGTGCGTGCCGGCACGCCCTTCGACACCACGACCACCGTGCTGATGCTGCTGGGCTACGCCATTCCGGGCTTCGTGCTCGGGGTCGTGCTGCTGGTGTTCTTCGCCGGCGGCAACTTCTTCCAGTGGTTCCCGTTGCGCGGCCTCACCTCACCCGACTGGGCCAGCCTGTCGCTCGCCGGCAAGGTCGTCGATTACCTCTGGCACATCGTGCTGCCGGTCATCGCCCTGCTCGCCGGCAGCTTCGCCACCGTCACGCTGATGACCAAGAACTCGGTGCTCGAAGAGATCCGCAAGCAATACGTGCTGACCGCGCGCGCCAAAGGCCTCGCCGAATCCGTCGTGCTGCGCCGGCATGTGTTCCGCAACGCGCTGATGCCGATCATGACGGGCTTCCCGGCGGCCTTCGTGGGCGCCTTCTTCACGGGTTCTCTATTGATTGAAACCTTGTTTTCGCTCGACGGTCTCGGCCTGCTCTCCTATGAATCGGCCATCCGCCGCGACTATCCCGTCGTGCTTGGCAGCCTCTTCCTGTTCACCCTCATCGGCCTCGTCACCACCCTGTTGCGCGACATTGCCTACCTGTGGGTCGACCCGCGAGTGAAATATGAATGACGCAAGCCTCGTGAGTGCCGCCGCCAGCGCCTCAGCAGCGCCCGCCCCAGCCGCAACATCTCCGCTGCGCGCCAGCCCCGGTCGGCGCGCCTGGCAGCGCTTCCGCCGCAACCGCCTGGCCCTGGTCTGCCTGATGTTGCTCGGCGCCCTGGTCTTCATCAGCCTCTTCGCCGAACTGCTGTCGAACGACAAGCCGATCGTCGTACGACACAACGGTCACTACTACTTTCCCATCGTGCAGACCCTGCCCGAGACCACCTTCGGCGGTGACTTCGAAACACCCACCGATTACCTTGACCCCTTCATCCGCGAGCAACTCGCTCAAGGCGACAACTTCGCGATTTTCCCGCTCAACCCCTACCACCACAGCACCATCAACTACTTCTCGAAAGAGCCCAACCCCGCCGCGCCCTCGGCCGACAACTGGCTGGGCACCGATGACCGCGGCCGCGACCTGCTCGCGCGCCTGATCTACGGCTTCCGCGTGTCAATCTTCTTTGCCATCGTCGTGGCAACGCTGTGCACCCTGCTGGGCGTGCTGTACGGTGCCATCCAGGGCTTCTTCGCGGGCTGGACCGACATCGCGATGGAACGCTTCGGCGAGATCTGGGGCTCCATGCCGCAGCTCTACATGCTGATCATTTTCTCGGCGCTGTTCGCACGCAGCCTCGGGCTACTCATCGTGCTGCTGGTGGCCTTCGACTGGCTGCTGATTTCGGCCTACGTGCGTGCCGAATTCCTGCGCAACCGCGCGCTCGACTATGTGCGCGCCGCCCGCGCGCTGGGTCAGAGCCGTCGACGCATCATGTTCCGCCACATCCTGCCCAACAGCCTCACACCGGTCATCACGCTGGTGCCTTTCATGATGGTAGGCACCATCAGCGCACTCACCAGCCTCGACTTCCTCGGCCTCGGCGTGCCCCCCGACACGCCCAGCCTCGGCGAACTGCTCTCGCAAGGCAAGGCCAACCTCGATGCCTGGTGGATCTCGCTGTCCACCTTCGTCGTGCTCGTCGGCACCTTGTTACTGCTGGTGCTCGTCGGCGACGCCCTGCGTGATGCGCTCGATCCGCGCAAGCAACTGGAGGGCGCGCCATGAGCCTGCTCGACGTGCGCGATCTGCGCATCGCCTTCGGCGCCCGCACGGTGGTCGACGGCGTGAGCTTCACGCTGGAAGCCGGCGAAAAGCTGGCCCTCGTCGGTGAATCCGGCTCGGGCAAAACGGTCAGCGCCTTCTCGCTGCTGCGCCTGCTGCCTGACGCCAAACTCGCCGGCAGCGTGCAGTTCGACGGCCGCGACGTGCTGACGATGGATGACACCGCCATCCAGCAATTGCGCGGCAAGGATATCGCCGTCGTCTTTCAGGAACCGATGACCGCGCTCAACCCCGTGCTGCGCATCGGCGCGCAGATCGCCGAGGCCATCACACTGCACGAAGGCCTTGCCAAAGCGGCCGCCTGGCAAAAGGCCATCGCGGCGCTCGCCCGCGTCGGCATTCCGCAACCCGAGCAGCGCGCGCAGAGCTTTCCGCACCAGCTCTCGGGCGGCCAGCGCCAGCGCGTCATGATCGCCATGGCACTCGCCTGCAAACCGCGCCTGCTGATTGCCGACGAGCCCACCACCGCACTCGATGTAAGCCTGCGCCAGCAGATCCTGGAACTGCTCGACGACCTGCGCCGTGAAACCGGCATGGCCATCCTGCTCATCACGCACGACCTCAACCTCGTGCGCCGCTTCGCCGACCGCGTGGCGGTGATGGAGCGCGGGCACCTCGTCGAACAGGGCGACACGCAGAGCGTCATGCTCGCGCCGCAGCACCCCTACACGCAGAAGCTCGTCGCCAGCCGCCCGCAACGCACGGTCGGTCCGGCGGGCACAGGCCTCGTGCTCAGCGCGGACAAACTCAGTGTCGACTACAGCGTGCCCGGCAAGGGCTTGCGCGGCTGGTTCCAGCGGCAACACTTCCGCGCGGTGAGCGAGGTCAGCCTGCAGCTCGCACCCGGCGAGACACTGGGCGTCATCGGCGAATCCGGCTCGGGCAAGACTTCGCTGGCGATGGCCCTGCTCCACCTGCACGGCAGCCAGGACAAGGTGCATGGTGAGATCCGCGTGGGTGATGCCACATGGCGTACCGCAGATCGCGCCGCACAGCGTCGCCTGCGCCGCATCGTGCAGGTCGTCTTCCAGGACCCGCTGTCCTCGCTGTCGCCCCGCCGCACCATCGAACAGATCGTCGGCGAAGGCCTCGAAATCCATGAACCCGCGCTGAACGCCGAGGCGCGCCGCATGCGCGTCGAACAAGCCCTGCGCGATGTCGAACTCACCGAAGCAGGAGAAGTCGCACCGCTGCTCGCGCGTTACCCGCACGAATTCTCTGGCGGGCAACGACAACGCATCGCCATCGCCCGCGCCCTGGTCCTCAAGCCGCAGATCGTGATCCTCGACGAACCCACCAGCGCGCTCGACGTCACCATCCAGCAGCAGATCCTGCAACTGCTCGCGCGCCTGCAATCACAACTTGGTCTCTCCTACGTGCTGGTCACGCACGACATCGACGTGGTGCGTGCCATGGCGCACCGCGTGATGGTCATGAAAGACAGTCAGGTCGTCGAGGCCGGCACGCTCGACGACGTGCTCGGCGCCCCCCGTTCCGACTACACGAAAATGCTGGTGGCCAGCGCAGGCTGAAGCGTTCTGATCAACGCAGCACACAAAATTTCGCTGCGCCGCAGCAGCGGAATTTTGTCCCCGCTGTGGTGAAAAATAGGTAGGGGTGCTGCTTGTGACCGGGCTCAACGGCAACTACCATGCAGCCACGTCACTCACGTTTGCTCCGCCCGAACCGTGCAACTCCAGCGCCTCACCCGAAGACTGATTCATCTGCGAGCCGTTGCCCAGCACATGGAGCGTCGCCTCGACACAGCCCTCACGCTGGACGAACTCGCCGAAGTCGCGCACCTCTCGCGCTTCCACTTCGAACGCGTCTTCGCCGACTACTCGGGTGAAACACCGCTCGCACGCGTGCGCCGCCTGCGCCTCGAAACCGCGCGCCGCCGCATCGCCGCAGGCCTCAACGGCGGCCTGCTCGACCTCGCACTCGACAGCGGCTACACCTCGGCTGAAGCCTTCTCGCGCGCCTTCCGCAGCCAGTTCGGCTACGCACCCTCCACCTGCCCGCGCGCACCGGCCACCACACCGCCCGAGATCCGCATCACGCACCTCGACGCGCTGCCTATCCAGTACATCCCCTTTGAAGGGCAGATCAGCGAATCGCTGCGCCCCTTCGACGAACTGCGCGCCCGCGCCCTGCTGCAAGACATCCCGCGCGAACGCCGCAAAGGCTGGAGCATCGAACACGCACGCAACGACGCCACCGGCCAGATCACGCTGCAAGCCGCGCTGCTCTCCGATCGCCTCGGCGCATCGATCATGGGCCTCGTGCACGGCGCACTGCCTGCCGGCCAGTACGCCGTCATTGCGCTGCAAGGCCGCTACGACGACGTGCCCGGCGTCGACGAACTCGCGCGCCGCGTCGAACGCGAAACCGGCTACACCGTCACCGACGGCCCGCGCCTGCGCAGTTTTCACAACGCCAGTTATTTGCCGGCGGATTTCGAAAAGCGCTGGGAGTTGTATCTGCCGGTGCAGGGCTGACGCGGCAGGACGATCAAAGCAAAGAGGCACGCCAGGGCGTGCCTCTTTGCTTTTGGGCCTCGACTCACCGCGAGACAAACCTTGCTTCGTCATTGCCATGTAGGGCGGGTTTCAACCCGCCGACACGCGTGCGCAGAGCCGCCAGGCGGTGTTCGACGCGGGATTGTGCGGTTTAAACCGCACCTGCAGACCACCCGGCTTCGTGCTCGACGAGCTCTCTGAAAGGTTTGCGCATTCCTCGGCTAACAACGCGCGAAAGCGGGAATGACTGCGAACTGATTACAAGCGCTGCGCGTAGTACTCAACCACCAACTGCAGATCTATCGGAAACGGCACATCGCTCGCTGCCGGCAGATGCGTCACTGTCACGCGCAGGTTCGCCTCGTCCCAGCTCAGCCACTCCGGCCGCGTCAGCGACGGCTCGGCCACGTTCAGGCGGATGATCTCCAGCGGCTTGTCGGCACGCTTGAGTGACACCACATCCCCCACCCGCACCCGGTACGACGGAATGTTCACCGCGCGGTCGCCCACCTTGAAGTGGCCGTGGTTCACCAGCTGGCGCGCCGCCGGAATCGTCGGCGCAAAACCGGCGCGGAACACCACGTTATCCAGACGACGCTCCAGCAACTCGGCCAGCTTCTCGCCCGCCGCGCCGCGACTGCGCTTCGCGTCCGTCATCAAGCGGCGCATCTGCCGCTCCGACAGGCCGTAGTTCATGCGCAGTTTCTGCTTCTCCTGCAGCTGCAGGCCGAAGCCGGAGATACGTTTCTGGCGCCCACCATGCTGGCCCGGCGGGTGCGGACGATCAGCAATGCTCTTGCGGGAGAGACCGGGCAACTCGATGCCCAGTGCGCGCATCACTTTGACGCGCGGGCCTGTGTAACGTGACATGTCAGTCCTTGAGAAATTATGGAGCGCCATGCGCTCCGGGTATGAAACAGCGCGATCAACAACAGTCGGGCGAAGAACGCCCCTGCGTCATTCCCGCCAGCTTTACGCACGGCGGAGCCGCTTGAAGCTCCCCTCCCCCGTGCGGGGGGAGGGGCTGGGGGAGAGGGAGAGCGGGAATCCAGCGTCGTTTGCACGGAGTCGAAGTCACTGGATTCCCGCCTGCGCGGGAATGACGGCGCCCTTACTTGGTCAGAATCAGCTTGCCGTTGCGCGTCGCACGCAGCACATACAGCGCCCCCGCATGCTCGATGTGCACGCAGGTCTCGCCACGCAGCAAATTCTCGCTGGCCACCACCGGCCAGCGCAGGCCGGGTCTGTCCTCGTGACTGGCGGCGCTGGCTTCTTCAGCCGCTTCGGGGGCAACACGGGGGGTCGGCGCACGCAAGATGAAATCTCCCTGAAAAGCTGTCAGTGCCATGCGCTCACCGCCTGCGCCTGGGCTTCCTCGAACACCGCGTCATGCGACATGACCACGGCCTGCGCATACCAGGCCTCGGTCAGCTCGTGACAGGCCTTGCGCAGCAGGGGGTCAACATCTGCCCCCTCGGCCAGCGCTCCCAGCAACTGCGACAGCGAACGACACTTGGCGATGCTCAGCCCGTGCAGCGCGCTGCAACTGAGCAAGTGAATGATGGATGCCATCAGCACGGCAGGCCGTGTCTGGGCGATTTCCGGATCAATATGCATGACGCGCTCCAGTGGGGTCGAGCCAGATACGGCTCATGCAGAGCCCTGTCCCGGCCCTGTCCTCAAGACATCTGAAAAAGATGCTGGCTCGCGATGCATGACCGCTGGCTTGCAAATCCGACTTCCCGTTTCGGGCCTGATGCCCTGGCCGCCGGGCGGAGAGTCCGGCCACCTGAGACCCACCGTTCCAATCAGCCTTGGCAGGTCTGAAGAAATTATATGCGAATCATTCGCATTTGCAAAAAGAATTTGCACACGCTACGGTGTTGGCACCCAAAGGGCCGCTCCTGGCTGCCCCACATCCCCCGCAGGCTCTCACCTTGCCGCCCTCTTCGCTCCTCGCCGCCACGCAGCCGCTCCCCTTGCCCGCCAGCGTCCCCGCCGGCATCCAGGTCCGCCTGCTCGACCTCGCCGGCGCCGAAGCCGCGCTGCCACGCGCCCTCAGCCTGCTCAGCGAAGCCGAACGCGCCCGCGCCAGCCGCTACCGCCACCCCGCAGACGCCCAGCGCTTCGCCCTGACCCGCGCCACCCTGCGCCAATGGCTCGCCACGCAGCTGGGGCGAGCCGCAGAGCACATCGACATCATCACGGGCCCGCACGGCAAACCCCGGCTCGCCAACGACGCCCTGCACTTCAACGTCGCCCACGCCGGGCGCTACGCCCTGCTCGCGCTATCCGCGACAAGCAAGGTCGGCGTAGACATCGAAGCCATCGATCCCCATCGCCCCTGGGCAGACATCGCACGGCAAGCCTTCTCGGCACACGAGCAAACCCTATGCAACGACGCAGAAAGCTTCTACCGAACCTGGACAGTCAAGGAGGCCGTCGTGAAAAGCTGGGGCAGCGGCATCGACGATGCGCTCACATCCTTCTCGGCGATTCCTGCAAAGGATGGCCTGCAGCTTGTTGCCAGTGCCTGGCTGCCGCAGTTGCCGCACACGCAGGCATGGTCGCTGCCTGCACCCGAAGGCTATTCGGCGGCGTTAGCAGTGTCGGAGGACGGCATGTCGCGATATGCCGTTGGCCTCACGGAATGCTAGATTGCTGCATTCCTTCACCAGCGAACCTTGGGGCCCTTCTTGAATGCAATGTCGAATCCGCTGATCTACCCGATGGCTGCGCACCTTGCGCTCACGGCATTTCTCTATGCGCTGCTTACCCTTGTGCGCGCACCTGCCGTCTGGGGTCTGGGTCGCCGCCCGGATGGCTCCAATCCCTGGGCCAAAATCGAACCTCGCATCAGCGCCAATCTCTCGAACCAGTTCGAGTGGCCGCTCTTCTTCTACGTGGTTTGCGTGCTGTTGCTACAGCAAGCGGCTTCCGACCCCATACAGCTCTGGCTGGCATGGCTATTCATTGCCGGGCGACTCTGGCACACCTGCGTCCAGATTTGCACAACGAATGTTCGGCTACGTGGCGCAGTTTTCACAATCAACTTTGTTGCAGTTCTGGCTATGTGGCTGTGGCTGCTTGCCAGTCCGTGGCATGGCGCATGAGCTCGACCTCTCCGCTGAGGGCCGATCTAGCATCTGGGCGCTGGGATGAACTCCATGGCGAGCACCGGACGGCTGAGAGTTTTGCGGGGTCTTATCGAATGATGGAAATTTCACACACGTAGACCACGCTGCTAAGCCACCTCTAATTTGAACTTGGGATAAGAAAGTAAGTGTCCGACGATATCTCGCAATCTAACGGAACGCCCCGACAACTGTTTGATCTAGGCGACTCCGTAGGCGTCAATGAGTCCGAGCGCATCCTGACCAAGTTGTGCCAGCGGTCATTTCTACGCCTTTGGTCACAAACCAACATCTATACCGACGAAGGCTTTAAGAACGGAAAAGGTGGAACAAAGGAGCTATGCGACGCCATTGCCATATTCGGGCAAGACGTGATCATCTTTTCAGACAAGCACATTGAATTCCAAAAGGACAAACCATTGGAAGTGTCTTGGCCCCGTTGGTACAAGCGGGCAGTACTCCACTCCTGCCATCAATTACACGGGGCAAAGTCTTGGATACAGCGCTTCCCGCATCGAGCATTTCTTGATCCCAAGTGCCTTCGTGCGTTGCCAGTATCCATTCCCACAGGAAATGCGGTTCAATTTCATCTTGTAGCTGTCACACGCGGTTGTCGAGAAGCGGCGCTATCTGCTCAGGGAAATGAAGGACTGGGCTCCTTTGGCGTTTCGAGTTCTCTAAAGGGCAACGCACATCATAACGCCCCATTCGTCATCGGGATTCCTGAACCCGGGAGGCATTTTGTACATGTCTTTGATGAAGTAACAATCGAACTCCTAATGCAGGAATTCGATACTGCCATCGACTTCATTAGCTACCTCAAAGCTCGAGAGGACCTTCTGGGAAGAGCTGGCACGGACGTCTCAGCTTTCGGCGAGGAAGAGTTGATGGCGGCGTACCTACGCACTATGGATGAGACAGGAACAAGACATGTGTTCTTCAACCTACCTCCCGGAGAAGACCAGCCAGATCAAATCATATTTGACGGATCTCACTACAGGGGTCTCAGCACCGACCCTGGATACAGGCGCAAGAAAATCGCCGATCAAATCAGCTACGAGTGGGATGCGTTAGTCGATCGCTTTCTCCAATACGGAGACCCGGGTTTGCACGAGCAGTACGTTGAGCAAACAACAGCAGAAACGGAACTTGGTCTTCGACTATTGGCCGCTGAGCCGCGCTTTAAAAGACGTCAGCTTGCTCAATCATTTATAGGGGCACTACAACGTGTAGAGCCAGGAGGACGCCTCGGAAGGTTGGTCTATAGCGGCATTGCCGGTGAAACAGTCTTCGTATTTGTTGTGGTATCGAAACGAAAATCTGAGTCGTACGCCGAGTATCGACAGTACCGAATTAGCATCCTGCACGCATATGTGATGACGGCGCGGTTGATGGCCGAGTTAGGCACCACCTTTGTCGGCATCGCTTTTGACAATCCTAACGAAGAGAACGGCGCTGGTGGGTCTGAGGACATGTTCGTACTCGTGAAAGAAGACTGGACCGAGGATGAGCTCAGAGAGTTAGAGCGCAAGCGGAAAGAGTTAAATCTTTGGGGAGCGTCAATGGAGTATTGGCGACTTAAGCAAGACGAGTTCCCCGCAGAAAATCAAGCCGTAGCGATGCAAAGAGTTAACATAAACAACGAAAAAGCAACCCGCTCAAATTCCGCGCCAGATGCAAAAGCAAAAGCAATGAAGCGCCGAAAAAAATCTAGGCAGAAATCTCAGCGCGCCAATCG
This sequence comes from Viridibacterium curvum, assembly GCF_039544165.1. Classification (NCBI taxonomy): domain Bacteria; kingdom Pseudomonadati; phylum Pseudomonadota; class Betaproteobacteria; order Rhodocyclales; family Rhodocyclaceae; genus Viridibacterium; species Viridibacterium curvum. The sequence continues at coordinate 157,267 of NZ_BAABLD010000005.1, read as the reverse complement.
TAAAAAGTGACTACTTCCGACCGTGAAGGCTCACCCCCCCAACGTCGCCCCCCCATCCACACACAAGTCATGCATGGTGATATGCCGCGCACGCTCCGAAGCGAGGAAGCACACCGCCTCGGCAATGTCTTCGGGTGTTGCGATACGCCCCAGCGGAATGCCCAGCCGGTAGCGTTCGAGTGAGCCCTTGAGTACGCCCGCTATCTGTTCCGGCGTGCTGGCGAAGGCGCGTTGCATGGCGGTGTCGGTGGAGCCGGGGGAGACGGTGTTGCAGCGGATGCCCAGCGGGGCGAGCTCGAGGGCGAGGCAGCGCATGAAGTGGGCGGTGGCGGCCTTGGAGGCTGCGTAGGCGGCCATGCCGAGACGGGGTACGCGGGCGGCGTTGGAGCCGACGGTGACGATGGCGCCCTGCTTGCGTTCCACCATGCCGCGCGCGACGGCGCGGCACATGCGGAAGATGGCGGTGGTGTTAATAGTGAAGCTGTCTTCCCAATCGTCGTCGCTGAGTTCCAGCGTGTTGCCGCTTCTCAATATGCCTGCGACGTTGATGAGCAGATCGATGGGGCCGAGTTCCTGTTCGGTACGGGTGACGGCGGCGGTGATGGCTGCGCCGTCGCGCAGGTCCATGGGGATGGCGATGGCTTGCTTGCCCTCTGCGCGTAATGCGTGGGCGAAAGTTTCGAGTTTGTCGGCCTGGTGGTCGATGAGTGCGACGCGGGCACCTTGCTGGGCGAGTGCGCGTGCGACGGCAGCGCCGATGCCCTGGGCGGCGCCGGTGATGAGGGCGGTTTTGTTGTGGAATTCGAGGTGGGTGGTCATTCGGGTTCCTTTGCTTGATGCGCGTTGTGCTTGGGGCGTGCTCGTTGCTGTTCCCTCTCATTGAGGAGAGGGTGGCGCAGTGCGCCGGGAGAGGTGAGGACGTTCGTACTCACGTGCAAGCTGTTGTGGGGAGCGAACCCTTCCCCCTCACCCGCCCCTGACGGGGCACCCGCTGCGCGGCCCACGGACAGCACTGCATTGCTGTCCGGCTACGCAGGCGCAGCGCAATGCGCTACGAATTCCCTGCTTCGCCCCCCTCATGGGGAGGGAACTGCTGCGTGATGTCTTTGATTGCGCGTGAGCTCGCCGAACCCGCCCTACCTTCGTCATTCCCGCGAAGGCGGGAATCCCGTGACGTTGTTTTTCACCAGCACAGCAAAGTCGCTGGATTCCCGCCAGCCCTCTCCCCCAACCCCTCTCCCGCAAGCGAGCGAGGGGAGCTTCAAACGGCTCCGCCGTGGGTAAAGCTGGCGGGAATGACGGTGTGGGGCTTGTGTCTTAGTTCTCCAATCTCTCCGCGAGCACGCGTCCGATATGCGCCAGCGGCGCACGCTGGCTCATGCTGTTGTGCGTGCTGGCTATGTCGATGCGTTGCAGCTCGCCATTCACGTAGGGCTGCCAGCCGAGCCAGTCGGGGGCGTCGGCGGATCGCTGCGCGGCGTGGAAGAACAGCACGTTGCCGTTGAACACCGGGTGGCGCAGGCCACGGTAGAGCTTCATGGAGGCTATGGCCTGACCGGTGAGCCTGGCGAGGCTCGCGGCGTCGCGGTCGGCGAAGACAGTGCCGGGGCGTTGCAGGCGGGTGCGCATGGCGGCCAGCGACAACTCCTGACCGTCGTCGCCGAGGTGGCCCTTGCCGGCATAGCCGATGACGTCGAGCAGGACGATGAGGGCGTCGCGTTCGGTGGGCGGCGGTTTGCCTTGCCAGATGTCGCTGGGGTAGGCGTCCATCATCGCCAGCAGTTCGACCTGTTCGCCGTCGGCCTGCATGCGTGCGGCCATGGCGTGGGCGATGCCGCCGCCGGATGACCAGCCCATGAAGCGGTACGGGCCGTGCGGCTGCACGCTGCGAGCCAGGGCAACGTAGTCGGCGATGACTTCGTCGATGTGCGCAGCAGACTCGCCGCTGATGCCGCGCGATTGCAGGCCGTAGATGGGCGTGCGGCGCAGTTGTGCGGCGAGGCCCATGTAGCACCACGACAGGCCCTCGGCGGGGTGCACGCAGAACAGCGCGGGCTGTGTAGCGTCACCAGACTGGATGCGCAGCAGCGGCGCGAACGGGTCGCTGGCCTGCTCGGGTGGAGCATGTCCATCGAGCTCTGCACTCACATCCAATGCCACGGCAAGTTGCGCGACGGTGGGATGACGGAACAGGCTGGAGACGGCGACCTCGCGTTGCAGGGCGACGCCGAGGCGGTTGGCGACCTGAATGGCTTGCAGCGACTTGCCACCCAGCGCGAAGAAGTCGGTGTCGCGTGCAATGTCCTGCGCGCCCAGCACCTCGCGCCACACGGTGGCGATGCGTTGCTCCAGCGGGCTCAGTGGCGTCCCTCCGGATTCGCTTAGCGCGGCGGGCGCTGCATCGGCTGCATCCAGCCCCATGCGCCGCAGGGCGCCACGGTCGATCTTGTTGTTGGCGTTGCGCGGCAGGCGCTCGATGCGGATGTACGCCGACGGAATCGCTGCTGCGGGCAAGCTGTTGGCGAGGTGCGCCTGCAGCGCGCTGGCGGCAGGCAAGTCACCCTCGCAGGCGATGAAGGCGGCGAGGCGTTTGCTGCCACTGGCGAGCTGCTGGCCAACGACTGCGGCTTCACGTAAACCGGGGTAAGTGAGCAGCGCTGTCTCGACTTCGCTGGGGTCAACGCGATAGCCGCTGATCTTGAATTCGTCATCGAGGCGGCCGAGGTACACGAGCTGCCCATCGGCGCGCTGGCTCACACGGTCGCCGGTGCGATACGCCCTTGATGCAGCAGTACCTGCGTGTGAAAGCTCGACAAAACGCTTCGCCGTGGCCTCTTCTCGACCGAAGTAACCACGCGCCAGCGCCCCGCCGATCATGCACAGCTCCCCTGCTTCGCCGCGCGGCACGGGGCGCAGTGCGGCGTCGACCACTACTGCGGAGAGGCCGGGCAGTGGCAGGCCGATGGGCACGGCCTCGCCATCAAGCGCGATGGCCTCCGGCCCCGACAGCGCAGCGGTCGTACAGATCACCGTTGTCTCGGTCGGCCCGTAGGTGTTGAGCAGCACCACGTGCGGCGCCACGGCGGCACGCCAACGCGTGACACGCTCAGCCAATGCGGCTTCGCCACCGATGATGACGAGGCGGATTGCGTCGGGCAGCTTTGCAGTAGCACCCAACCCGTACACCAGCTCGTGCCAGAAGGCTGTCGGCAGGTCGAGCACGCTGATCTGCAGCGCGGCGCAGGCGGCGAGGAAGCGCGGCATGGATTCCAGCATCGCCTCGTTGCGCAACACCAGGCGTGCGCCGCAGGTGAGCGAGAGAAAGATCTCTTCGACGCTGGCATCGAAATGCAGGGGCGCGAATTGCAGCACGCGGTCGTCGTGCCTCATCGCGTAGCGCAGCCGTGCGCCGGCGAGGAAGTGGGCGAGCGCATCGCGGCCGATCATCACGCCGTTGGGTTTGCCGGTCGAACCCGAGGTGTAGATGATGTAGGCGAGTGCGGTGTCGGCGACGGCAAGCGGTGCTTCCATGCGCGGTGCCGATGCCGTCGTCGGCCCATCGAGATACAGCGTCGGCAACGCGTCCGGAATACGCGTCGCCAGCGCACGCACACTCAGCACCAGCGCGGGCTGGGCGTCTTCGAGCACCATGGCGACGCGCGCATCGGGGCTATCGGGGTCGAGCGGCACATAGGCGCCACCGGCCCACAACACGGCGAGCAGCGCGACGATGGTTTGTGGCGAGCGCGGAAGCAGGATCGCGACGCGGCTCTCATCGCCCACGCCGTATTCGCGCAGCTCAGCGGCAAGGGTCTGTACGGCTTGGAGCAGTTCGGCGTAGGTCAGCACCACGCCGTCCTGTTCCACCGCGATGCTCGCGGGGCGCGTCTGCACCTGTTCGATGAAGGCAGCGAGCACGCCTTGCGGTGGCGTGGGCAAGGCTTCACTCGTGATGAGTACTTGCGCAGGAGACGGCAGGCCGGGCAGGAGTTCGGCGAGTGGGGTATCCACCGCTGCACGCTGCAGGGTGTCGAGCGCTGCGACAAAAGCTTCGCGATGCGCAGTCAGCACATCGGCGGCGTAGGCATCGGGATTGGCTTCGAAGTCGAGGCGCACGCCATCGGGCCCGGGCGCGATGGTGATGGAGAGGTCTTCCACCGGGCCAGCGGAGACCGGGTGCGACAGCGCCTGCACGGCGCCGAAAGCCGGCGGGCGCTCGAAGGGCATGAGGTTGATGACGGGGCCAAACAGGCGGCGCGGGCCGCTAGTACGTGAAAGCTCATGGCGGGCCAGTTCGTGGCGCAGCCATTCGTAGCGGTAACGCTGGTGCGGACGCATGTCGCGCATCTCGGCGACCACAGTCTTCAGCAGTGCGGCCATGCCTTGCGTGGCGTCGATGCGCACGTGCAGCGGCACGATGTTCATGGCCATGCAGGGCACGCTGAGCCCCACGGAACCGAGCCGGTTCATGACGGGCAGGCCCAGCGTGACCTCGGTCGTGCGCGTCTGCTGTGCAAGCCAGGCAGCGGTGGCAGCAATCAGCCAGGCGGCCCAGTCTGCAGCACAGATTTGCGCGGCAACTTGCCAGCGCGTGAAGGCCGCAGCATCCAGAGCGCCACGCGCGCGCTGCACGCTGTGCGCGACGGCCGCTGGTGGAGCCAGCGTGACGGGGACGGGTGTTGCGGCGAGTCGTGCGACCCAGAAGTCGCGGTCGCGCTCGCTGGCATGTTGCTGGTAGTGCAATGCTTCATCCACCACGGCAGCGAGGCTGACGCCGGGGCGTGCTGGTTCGGGCGACGCGGTGCCGGTGGCTTCGGCATACAGCGCGGCCACGCGACGCTGCAGCAAGGCGTAACCGAAGCCGTCGAGCGCCACGTGGTGCACGCGCAGCAGCCACACGTGGCGTGCGCCCTGTGCTGTGTCGGGCAGGCGCAGTAGGGTCGTGGCGAACAGCGGGCCTTGTTCCAGGTCCACAGGAGCCTGCAAGTCGTTGTGCATCCAGCGGTGGGCGGCTTGCAGGGCAGAGTCGTCACGCTCACCCAAATCCGTCATTCCCGCGGAGGCGGGAATCCAGTGACTTTCCGCATCTCCATGAACGTCACTTTCAACGACGCTGGATTCCCGCCAGCCCTCTCCCCCACCCCCTCCCCCGACACGGGGGAGGGGAGCTTCAAGCGGCTCCGCCGTGCGTAAAGCTGGCGGGAATGACGGCGAAGAATCCGTTAGATCAATGCAGCGCATGCTCCAGGCACGCGGCGCATGCGCCTGCCACACCTGCATGCCCTCAGCCTCATCAATGCCATAGCGCATGTGCAGCGCTTCGCATTCGTCTATGGCCTGGCGCAGCACGGACTCGAAAGCCGCCGGGTCCAGCGGACCCAGCAGCTCGATGGCTTCGGCCGTCCAGTACGCCGGGCTTTGCGGGTCGAGTTGCTGGCCGAGCCAGATGCCGAGTTGTGCGGCGCTGAGGGGCAGGCGCTGCGGTTGCGCACCCTGCTCTACTTCCCTGACTGCTCGGTCATTCATGTCAGACGGTTTCGGCGACGCGACTTTCGACGCTGCTTCCCACCATCAGCGCCCACCACAGCGCCACCGTCGGGTGCTCGGCCAGCTGCACGAAGCTGAGGTTGGCACCGGCGCGCTTCCAGCGCTCCAGCAGGCTCATGAGGCGGATGGAGTCGAGGCCGGCGTAGAGCAGGTTGTCGTCGAGACCGAGGTCGGACTTGGGCATCTCCAGCATCTTTGCGACCTCGGCATGCAGGGCGTGCATGTCGGCGGGCAGCTCATCGGGCAGCGCCACACCGAGGTCGGTGAGCACCTGTGCCGTGCTGCGCACGACGCCGGCACGCTGCGCCACGTATTCGAGCGCCTTCACGTGCCAGTCGGCCGAGAAGTCGGCCAGCGCATCGCCGACCATCACGGGCTGGATGTCGCGCATGAAGGCGTCGACGCAGGTGACCTGGCAGCCGATATGCGCATACACACCGCACACGATGAGCTGGTTACGGCCCTGCGCCTGCAGGCGTTCGAGCAGGTCGCTGCGCACGAAGGCGCTGTAGCGCCACTTGTCGAGCACGGTGTGCGCTGCGCGCGGCGCGAGTGCGGCGATGATGGGCGCGCCCTCAGGCTTGGCAGGCAGGCCCGGGCCCCAGAATTCGTTGAGCAGCGCGCGGTCTTCAGCCGGCTGCACGGGCGGCTGTGCTGTGTAGAAGACGGGAATGCCGGCTGCGTCGCAGGCATCGCGCAGGCGCAGTGCGTTGGCGACGAGTTGCGGGATCGGCGCAGCGCTCGCGTCGTAGAAGTCGATGAAGTACTGCTGCATGTCGTGGATCAGCAGGGCTGCGCGCTCGGGGGCGACCTGCCAGTCAACACGGTTGGCGGGGAAGCTCGCGGCAGCGGGCATGGGGTAAGTGGCGATACGGGGAATGGCCATGATTACTCCGATTCAGGATTTCAGTTTTGCCGTCATTCCCGCGAGCGCTGGAAAACTCGCGGGCATCCAGTGACTTTGCGAGGGACATTAACGACGCTGGATTCCCGCCTTCGCGGGAATGACGATGTTTGTGGTGGTTCCGCTAGACATTCGCGGCAACGAGCTTGGCGCTCACCCGCTCGCGCAGCGCGCGCTTGTCGATCTTGCCGACGCCGGTCTTGGGGAATTGCGCGATGAACTCGATGCGGTCGGGCAGCTTGTATTGCGCCAGGCCGCGTTCGCGCATGAAGCGTGCAATCTCCATGGCGCGCGGGGCCTCGCCACGCGGCACGATGAAGGCGCAGCTGCGCTCGCCGAGGTAGGCATCGGGCATGGCGACAACTGCAGCATCGAGCACCGCCGGGTGCGCTAGCAGGTGGTTCTCCACCTCCTCGGCCGCCACCTTGTCGCCACCGCGATTGATCTGGTCCTTGTCGCGCCCTTCGACGACGAGGTAGCCGCCGGGCAGCTTCCGCACGATGTCACCGGTGCGGTAGAAACCGTCGTGCGTGAAAGCGCGTGCGTTGTGCACATCGGCGCGGAAGTAGCCACGGATGGTGTACGGCCCACGCGTGATGAGGTGGCCAGCTTCGCCAGCGGGTACGTCGCGGTCATCATCGTCGACGATGCGCACTTCGTCGTCGGGCGAAATCGCGCGGCCCTGTGTGCCGACGACCAGCGCTTCTTCATCGTCGAGGCGCGTGTAGTTCACCAGGCCTTCGGCCATGCCGAACACCTGCTGCAAACGGCAACCGAGCAAGGGCGTGATACGACGCGCGGCTTCGTCGCTGAGACGCGAACCACCGACCTGCAGCAGTTGCAGTGACTCCAGCTCGTGACGACGCATTGCAGCGGCTTCCATCCACACGATGGCCAGCGGCGGCACCAGTGCAGTGATGGTCACGCGCTCGCGTGCGATCAGCGGGAAGGCCGTGTCAGGGCTGGCATCGGGCGCCAGCACCACGCAACCACCGGCGTACATCACACCGAGGATGCCGGGCGAACTCATCGGGAAGTTGTGCGCGGCAGGCAGGGCGCAGAGGTACACGCTCTCTGCGCTGAGGCCGCAGATATCGGCACTGGCGCGCACGCTGTAGAAGTAGTCGTCGTGCGTACGCGGGATGAGCTTGGGGCGACCGGTGCTGCCGCCGGAGAGCTGCAGGAAGGCAAGCGCGGATGCGTCGGGCTGCGGGAAGGCTTCTATCGTGTCGGTGTCGTCGAAGACGTTGTCGAAGGAGATGAACTCGGCGGCATCGCCGACAACGATGACGCGCATAGCCGGGCAGGCTGCGCGCACGGCTTCGTCGACCAGCACTTCGCGCGCCAGCGTACGGTAGTCGAAACCGCCACTGCTCGCGGCGATGACGTAGGCCTTCGCTTCGGTGAAGCTGCAGAAGTAGGCAATCTCGCTGCGACGATGTGCGGGTAGTGCAAACACCGGTTGCGCGCCGAGGCGGAACAGTGCGAACACCGTCAGCACGTATTCGCCGATGTTGGGCAGTTGCAGGACGACGCGATCACCCGCCGCGATGCCGCGCTGACGCAAGCCGGAGGCAAGGCGGTCGACTTCTTCGTCGAGCATGGCGTATGTCCAGCGGCGCGTGCCGCACACGAGGGCGGTGCGCTCGGCATGCTTCTGTGCGCTGTCGCGAAGCAGCTTGTCGAGCGGCTCGCCACGCCAGTAACCGGCGGCGCGATAACGCTCGGCGAATTCGGCGGGCCAAAGGGTGAGGTCTGCGCCCTCGTTGCGCGAAGAATTGTTCGCCGCACTCATGACAGACGCTCCGGTCGCGCATCGAGGTCGCTGCTGTCCAGCCCCATTGCGCCGAGCATGGTGCGCAGCTTGGCAGCCGTTTCGGCCAGTTCGAGCGCCGGGTCGGAGCCCGCAACGATGCCGGCACCTGCGTAAAGCGTCGCCGAGGTTTCACCGACTTCGGCGCAGCGGATCGTGACGGCCCACTCGCCATCGCCCAGCGCATTGCACCAGCCAACGAGGCCGGTGAAGAAGCCACGGTCGAAGCCTTCGGCGCGCTGGATGAATTCGCGCGCATCGGCTGTCGGGTATCCGCACACGGCCGGCGTGGGATGCAGGGCCAGTGCGAGTTGCAGCGAAGTGGTCGACAGGTCGATGAGCTCGCCTTTCACCTCGCTGGAGAGATGCCACATGGTGGGCGTGGAGACCAGGGACGGGATGCGCGGCACGACGAGGTCGCGGCAGAACGGGCGCAGGGCCTCGGCCACGGCGTCAACCACCAGCGCGTGCTCGTGCAGATCCTTGGCCGAACGCAGCAGGCCTTCGGCACGGCGCGCGTCTTCATCGGGATCGCTGCTACGCGGGATCGAGCCGGCGAGCGGATTCGACAGCACCTGGCTGCCACGCCGCGCGAGCAACAGCTCGGGGCTGGCGCCGACGAGGCTGCGACGCTCGTCGCCCGCATCGGGCAGTGGAATCGCGTAGGTGTAGCCGCGCGGATTGCGGCTCGCCAGCCCGCGCAACAAGGCGGGCAAAGCCAGCTCTGCGTCGATGCGCAGCGAACGCGACAGCACGACTTTCTGCAGCTCGCCCGAAGCGATGCGGCTCAAGGCATCGCGCACATTCTGCTCATAGGCCTGCGGGCACGGCAGGCTCAGCGCCGGCACGCGCTGCAGTGCTACTTTGCTGCCGCCTCCCCCCGGGCTCATCAGGCTACGCACGCTGCCCGCCAGCTCGAAATGCTCGGGCACGAACAGATGCGGCGCCGCGTCGGGCAGGAAGGGAATCGCACCGATCAGCAAGCCTGCGTGGCCGGCCTGGCTGGCCTGGCGCAGGAAGAGTGCCGCGCGCCCGGCCAGGTTGTCGGCGTCCCCCTCTGGCAGGCAAGCCGCCACACCGTGGGCGAGCAAAGTCTGTCCGGGTGAGGCGAACAGACAGGCGTCGCTGCCGTAGTGGTTGAACAGGGCCTGCGGGCCGGTGGGAGCGGGAAAAACGGACTGGGGGGCTTGCTGCACCGCAAAGCCAGAGCCCAGCGCCTCCCCTTGTGAATAGCTCATGAGAACCTCCTGAGGAGCGTCGACAAAATGCCGACTGTCAGAACGCACGGGGAGCTGGGGATAGCCTGGCTGCCGTTTCAAAACAGAACGAATGCTAGCACTTGTTGCGAATGATTCGCAATAACTTGAAAACAGAATCTCTTTGCGGCACCATCGCGCCCGCACCCAGGCAACACCCCAGGCTCGCGAAACCCGCACCAGAAATGGCTCTCCGCCCAACCTGCCGATCCGGCACGGTCTTCTGACGCGGCCACCCTCACCCCCTGGTAAGAACGCCATGCAGACGACACCTGACACCTCCAGCCCGGCCATTGCTGAGGCTGCTGTGCCCCCTCCCCAAGCCCGAGCAGCCCTCCCCGCGAGCTTGCAAAATGAGATCCCTGCACGCCAGCTGATCGCCCTGATCGCCGCGCTGCAGTGCACCTACATCCTCGACTTCATGCTGGTGCTGCCGCTGGGGCCGGACCTCGCCGCTGCACTCGGTTTCCACGCCAACCAGGTCGGCTGGCTCACCGCTGCCTACACCCTCGCCTCACTCGCAGCGGGCCTCGTCGCCGTGCCCCTGCTCGACCGCTTCGACCGCCGCCACGCCCTGCTCGCCTGTCTAGCGGGTCTCGTACTCGCCATCCTCGCCAGCGCTGCCGCGCAGGATCTGTTCACCCTGCTGCTCGCGCGCGCCGCGGCAGGTCTGTGCGCCGCGCCCACCATCGCCACCGGCATGGCCATCCTCATCGACCACACACCACCACCCCAGCGCGGCAGCGCCATCGCAAGGGTCATGGTCGGCTTCTCGCTCGCCACCATCGGGGGCATCCCCTTTGCGCTGGAACTTGCTGCGCGAGCCGGCTGGCAGGTGGCCTTTCTTGTTGTTGCAGTGCTCGCTGCGCTCGTTGGCGTTGTCGCTTCACGGCTGCTGCCAGCACAACGCGCACACCTCACTCAGCGAGCGGCCGGTGCTCCGCGTCCGTCACCTCTCGCGTTGCTCAAACGCCCGAGCGTGCAGCTGGCCAGCCTGCTGCAAGGCCTCAACCAGTTCGCCGCCTTCCTCGTCATCCCCAGCTTCTCGGCCTTCTACCTGCTCAACCTCGCCTTCCCGCGCGAACAGCTGAGCCTGCTCTACCTCGCCGGTGGCGTCACAGCGCTATTCGCGATGCAGCTCGCCGGCCGCGCCACCGACAAGCGCGGCCCATGGCGGCCAGTGAGCATCGCCAGCGCCTGCTTCTGCGTAGGCCTGCTGCCCTTCCTCGGCATCCAGGCCTTGCCCATCACGCTGTGCTTCGTGCTGTTCATGGCTGGCAACGCTGCACGCAACATCTGCTTGGCCGCCACGCTGAGCCAGATACCCGCCCCGCCCGAACGCGCCGGCTTCATGGCCCTGATGAAGATGGTGCAGGACCTTGGGGTGACGCTCGCCACTGGCATGGCTGCACTGCTGCTCGGCAACGCCGATGGCCCGCTGACGCACACGACGGAGCTGGCAGCATTGACTATGCTGGGTGGGGTGGGGGTGTTAGGCTTGCTGGCGCATTTGCAGAAAAAGTTGCAAACAGCATAATGCGGTGATTGAAGAGGGGCGCTGCTTTTGGCAGCGCTTCAATCGAACCCACATGGGCACAGTGGCGCCGCATTGCCAAAACCGCTTACCGAGAAGAAGGGGAAGTCATGGGAAAGCCACAAAACAACACCAGCGGGAGAATGACCGGCTTAACAAGCAACAGACCCTCTCCTTACACTCGCAAGCCACCTTCCAGCACCCCACCCAGGAATCCAGTTCGCATCCTTTTCTGGAATGTTCAGAACTGCAATCCCATGGCAGCAGAACAAGATGGCAGCAAAAACGCTTCGATACAAGCTGCCTTGTTAAGGCAGAACGTCGACCTGCTGGCTTTTTGCGAAGTTGGCGACAAGACGCTGGATCACATCGAGATAGAAACACTGCGCGCCGCCCTGGTGCTGGAAAAGAAAACAAGGTTTCAACTGCCGTCCCTTCCATTCGACCCAGCGCAAGCGGCCGGATTCAAGCATCAACCGAACTCCAGAAGGGAGTTTGCGTTCTCCAGCTCCAAGGACACGATCGCAGCAAGCGCCTCAACCATGGCAAACATTACAAATGCATGCCAACAGATGGATCAGCATGACTTTGCCAGCTCAATGCAGTCATCTCCGCAAATCAATTCTTCATTGAAAGGCCAAGTATCCGAAATCCTTCGGAGGTTCCCTTACTGGGAATCCATAGACTCGGATCAGCACAACAGAAACTATTTGATTCTCTCCCGAAGAGGTTTCAAAACGACACAGATTGAGGTTGATGTTGCCAGCGCGAAGCGGAACATTGTTCGTCTTGATTTGGGTGATAGAGCGATCTACGTAGTCCACGCACCGGCGTTCGCCAAGGGAGGAGCAGAGACAGTCAAGCAGCTGGGGAGCTTGGTGGCGAATGACCCCTTGCCCGCTTCGGCGATAGGTGACTTCAACATCGACAAGGAAGAATTTGACGCCGAAGTAAGCGAGAACCCGCATCAGTACCCACAGTTTCATTCTGGAGAGGTCTCGGCAGTTGCACCAGAGGCTGGCTCATCACCGACGACGTATCAGAGGCAATTTCATCGATACAAGGGAACAATTGAAAAGTACGTCTCTTGCACTCAACAAAGTGGCGGAACACTGGACTATGCAGTCACATCACAGTCCATGCAGGTTGATGCCGAAATCAGCATAGGACCAGGCGCCTTTTCTGACCACGCCGCCATCGTTTTTGAAATGGATATTGTGTGATCAAATGACCTGATTTTCAGCAATCAGGAGCCCCCATGAGCAGCTACGTCGAAGGCGCATTGGTCAAGGACGAGAGGATCATCCACCTCGGTCACATCAGCCTGTGGTCGATCTGGCATCTCATTGCACTGGGTGTGGTACTGCTACCCGCCTTCGGCATTGGTCTGATCTTCCTGGCCGTTGCTTACGTACGCTACAAGACCACGGAACTGGCGATCACCACCCGGCGCGTCATCGTCAAGTCCGGCTTCATCCGCCGCAGCACGGTCGAGATCAACATCAACAAGGTCGAGAGCATCCAGGTCGATCAGGAAGTGCTGGGACGCATCTTCAACTTCGGCACCCTGATCATCTCCGGCGCAGGGAGCCCGCAAGCGCCGATCACAGGCATTTCGAATCCGATGGAATTCCGCAAGGCGTTCATCGAGGCGCAGGATCTGGCGAAGCCGGAGGCGTGATACTCGTCCGACCATGATTGATCAAACAAAAATTCTGGCTTTTGCTGTATTCGAACTGCGGGTTTTGTTGGCTGGCCATCTTGGTAATGAAGCTAGCAGCGAACCACGTGTTCGCGCAGCAGCTCATCTTGCCTATGCACTTCATAATCATGCGCTGGACGCCCTCGACGGCAAATCGTTTGACGTGGCAGACGCCATGTCTGCCATCGCCAGAGTCGATGAAGTGTTTGGCGAAAATTTCACGCAGCAACTTGTAGAAGCGACAAATCGAGCTGCGTAATCACTAACGCCCGTACAGTCCGGGGCAGAACGTTACATCCGCCCCTCTCCCAGCCCTAACGCCCCCTCCCCCCAGGGTGAGGGCGGCCGGAGACCGGGAGAGGGAAAATGGTGCGTCACCAAAGCCTTTGTCATGATGTGATCAGGCCTCCACAGCCTGCCCCTGCAATACGGTAACCAGGCTTGCCTCTGCTGCACTTTCCGCCAGCCCCCTCACCCACCCCAGCAAATCCGCATGCAACACCTCTAGCCGCTCCTCACTGTACGCATTGGGGTTGGCTTCGGTACGCAACTGCCATTCCGCGTTCAGCACAAACGCACTGATGTTGAGATCCTTCACCGGCCCGGCGCTGATGGGTTCGATGCGACTCTGCAGCCCCGCGAATGAAGCGCTGCGGTCAAAGGGCAGCAGGTTCACGGCCTGGTTGAAGCAGTGCTTACCTTGCGCCATAAGGCCGAGGTCCATGCGGATCCAGCCATAGCGGTAGTAGGCGTGCTGGCGGATGCCACGCATGGCGGTGGCGATCTGTTGGCTGAGGCTCTGCATGCTGTCGTCAGGGCCGATGCGCAGGCTCAGCGGCACGATGTTCATGGCCATGCAGGGCACGCCGATGGCGGGCGTGCCGAGACGGTTCATGACGGGCAGGCCAAAGGTAAGTTCGCGCTGGCCGGATTGTTTAGCCAACCATGAGCCGATGGCGGCGAGCATCCAGTTGCCCCAGTCCTGCCCGCAGCGTTTGGCAGCGTCGCGCAGGGTGTCGATCTCGCTGTGGCTGAGGCGCGTGTCGCAGCGATGCAGGTCGTCGGAAAACGCGGCAGGCGCTGCGATGGTGGCCGGTGGTGGTGCGTCCTGCATCGTCGCGAGCCAGAAGGCCTTGTCCTTGTCGAAACCACCGTTGGCTTTGTAGGTCTGTTCGGCTGCGGTGATTTTTTCGAGTGACCAATCGGGGAGTGCAGGCAACGACTGTTGCGTGACGCGTGCGCTGTAGCGCTCGGCGATGGCCTGGCAGACGAGGCTGTAGCCGAAGCCGTCGAGCGCGATGTGGTGGACCTGCAGATACCAGAGCCAGGTGTTGTCGGCGATCTGCAGCACGGCGCTGCGGTAGAGGATGTCGCGGCTGGGGTCGCAGAGAACGGCGAGCGAGGCGTCTATCCACTGGCGTGCAGCTGCGCGCGGGTCGGGCTCGGCGCGGAAGTCATGCAGGGCGATCGGCGGCGTGGCGGGCGTGAGGGGGTGTTGCCAGAGCGTGCCCTCGTCCGACTCGAAACGACGATGCAGGCTGTGGCAGTTGTCGAGCACTTCGACGACGGTGTCGGAGAGTGCGGCGAGGTCGAGTGTGCCGCGCAGTTCGATGGTCTCGGCGGTGAGCATCGCCGGGCTCTCGGGCGCCATCTGCTGGGCGATCCAGATGCCGAACTGGGCGGTGGTGGTGGGCTGGCGGGGTTGCTGAGTTGTGGTCATGTAGAAACCTTTGTGTCATTCAACGACGCTGGATTCCCGCCTGCGCGGGAATGACGGCAAGTTCGTAGGGTGGGCACGGTGTGCACACGCGGTTGCGGTGCGTTCGTTGATTACGCGTGGGCTCACCGAGCCCACCCTACAGCTCCCCTCTCCCGTAAGCGGAAGGGGGTTGGGAAGAGAGCTGATTGAACAGCGACGAACCTCCCTCTCCCGGCGCTTCGCGCCACCCTCTCCCGCCTTGCAGGGGGAAAAGCACTAAGGTGCGAACGCGAATTCAACGACACGCCTTGCGCCGTGCAACAGCATGTCGTGATGGTCATGCCCGGCTACGCTTTGCGATTCGAGTTGCAGCTTGTCGAGCTTTGCGTCGCCAAGCTGCTGCGCGAACAGCCGCGTGTTGTCGACCATGGCACGACTCTGCAAACGTTGCTTCGCTTCGGGTGAGGCGAAGCGTTCGGGGTATTGCTCGTCCATGCCGACGGTTACCATCACGCGTGTCGGTGCAGCGAGGCGCATGGCGGGCAGGCGTTGCGACAGCTGCCTGAGCGTGAAGCTCTCGCCGAACCACAGCGAAGGACTGGCGGCCCAGTAGCGCTGGAAGTGTTGTGGCGCCGTCGTGAGGGTGTGCAGTGCGAACAGGCCGCCGTAGGAAAAGCCGAACAGGGTGTGGCGCTGCGGGTCCATGGCGAAGTGCCTGGCGATGAGGGGGCGCAGTTCGAGTGTGAGGAATTGCAGGAAGGCGTCGGCACCGCCATGGCGTGGCGACAGTGCGTCGCCGGTCTTCGTACCCGCCGGCAGTGCGGGGGTGTAGTCGAGGGCGCGGCCGTTGACGTCGATGATCTGGCCGTTGGTGTAGCCGATGGCGACGACGAGGCCGGCGGGTTCGTCACCGATCTTGGCGAGGTACTGCGGGCTGTCAGTCGGAGACGCCGGGCGCGGACGCATGTACTCGGTGATGGGGAAGCTGGCGAGACCGTCGAGCATCCACAGCGTGGGGTATCCGCTGGCCGGTGCGGGCTTGTGCGGCATGCCGACGAGGATGCGGTAACGCTGGCCGGTGTGCTTCGAGTCGAGCTCGAAGCTGAGCGTGCGCGACAGCTGGCCCGGCTGCCAGTCGGCAGGCACGGCGAAGTTCGGTGCGGCCAGTGCAGTTTGGGGAGCGGCCGCTGTTTGCGCTTGGACTGGCTGGGTGATGAGCATGCTGAGTCCGATGAGGAAAGCACTGCGGATCAAACGATTCAGGGGTAAAGGCATGGCGTGTAGTGGGTCAGAAAATTCGCTGTCACAAATGAGGGGCGGCCCCCGCACCCGGCGCTTCGCGCCACCCTCTCCCGCAAGGGCGAGGGTTACAGAGCCCCTCTCCCTTGTGGGAGAGGGGTTGGAGTGAGGGAACGAGACCGGGAGTCCCACACCTTCAAATCGCCCTAGCCCGCCCGCGCCACAGCGCTGGGGCATTGCCCGAAGTGCTTGCGGAAGGCGGTGGCGAAGTTGGCGGCGCTGCTGTAGCCGGCGAGCTCGGCGGCCTGCGCGACGCTGAGTCCGTCGCGCTCCAGCGCAACGCGGGCGGCGTCGAGGCGGCGACTGCGTAGCCAGGCGACGATGCTCATGCCCTGCACTGCGCGGAACTGCTGTTGCAGCGAGCTGGCGTTGAGGCCGGCGTGGCGCGCAATGGCGGCGAGATCCAGTTCGTCAGCGGTACCGGCCTGCAGGCTGGCGTCGAGCCATTCGCAGAGGTCGGCGATGCGCGCACGCATGCGAGGCGCGATGCCATCCGCATTAGTTGGTGCCGCAAACAGGTCGGCAAAGCTCTCGGTGATGAGTGCGAGCGCACGGCTTTCGAGGTGGAGCTTGTGCAGGGGATTGCTGTGGCCGGTCGTGGAGAAGACCGGCGGATGGATCATCTGCTGCGCGATGGCGACAGCACGCGTGCTGGGCCGCCAGTGGTGTACGGCGAGGTGTTTCTGGCGGAATGCCGCGAGACCACCGACATCGAGCCCGCTGGCTGCGAGCCACTCGGGACTCATTGTGATGACGACCTTGCGCTCGTGGCGACCACGCCGTGAGTGGCGCACGAACTGTTCGGGTGCTGCCAGTGCCACCAGCGCACCGTCGGGCTGGCCTGTGCCACCCAGGCTGACCGGCTGGCTGCCGAAGCGCGCCTGCGCCTCGCCCGCGACCAGCACGATGAGGCTGAGCCCGGGCTGCAGCGTGGCCTCGGTGCGCATGTCGTAGAGGTCGACGACGTCGACGCATTTGCAGCGTAGACCCTCGCGCAGGTTGTCCGCGCGGAAGTGGCCGGACAGCACCGAGACGTCGCTCGCGACATCGGGCTGGTCGATGCGAAAACCGATGCTGCGCGGCGTGATGGCGGCCATCAACTCACCACGATTGATGCTGGCTGGCGGAACAAAGCCCTTGCCGGACAAGGGCTTGAGCATGGTTTGGCGGGCATGCAATTGCAAAGCTTTCTCCTGCAAACAACTTCCTGCCTTGCGCAAAGGCAGTCGCGAAGTGGTGTGCGGATAATAGCGCCAAAACCCGCTAATGCAAATCATTCTCATTCCGAAACGAGGGAGTACCTGATGAATACCGCCACCACCGCTCGCCTGCCGGCGCTTCGCGTCACCACCCTGAGCGCCCTGCTCGCCGCGCTGTTCAGCAGCGGCACCTTTGCACAGGAAGCGACCACGCCCGCCGTCACTGTGCAGGGCAAGCGTGCCGAAGGCACGACCGAGGGCTACAACGACGGCACCGTCAACGTAGGCGGCAAGGGTGAAACCTCGATCAAGGAAACGCCACAGCCGGTGAGCGTGGTAACGCGCCAGCGCATGGACGACCAGAACATGGTGCGCCTCGAAGACCTCGCCCGCCGCACCACCGGCATGCTGGTGCTGGCCAATGACCAGGGACGCTCGTCGACCTACGTGCGCGGTTACGAGCTCGACTCCTTCCTCATCGACGGCCTGCCCGCGCCGCTGTCGAGCATCTATGGCACGCAACCTGACCTGGCGATCTTCGAGCGCGTTGAAATCCTGCGCGGCCCCGGCGGGCTCTACAGCGGCTTCGGCGAACCCGGCGGCGCAGCCAACATGTATCGCAAGCGCGGCCAGAGCAAATTCGCCGCCAGTGGCTCGCTGGCCTACGGCTCGTGGGACGCCAAGCGCGGCGAGGTCGACGTCACCGGCCCGCTGACTGAAGACGGCAAGGTGCGCGGCCGTGCGGTTGGCGCGTATCAGCAGAAGGACTCGTGGGTGAACGTGAACAAGAACGAGAACGGCGTGGGCTATGCCTCGCTGGAATTCGATCTGGCACCGCGCACCAGCCTGTCGGTCGGCGGCTTCAGCTCGATGAGCAAGGTGACGCCCTTCAACGGCCTGCCCTCCAAAGCCAACGGCGAACTGCTGGACGTGGACCGTTCGACCTTCATCGGTGCGAACTGGAACCGCTTCGAGAACCAGATCAATGAAGGCTTCGGCGAGCTGGTGCACAAGCTCGATGGCGGCGGCCAGATCAAGGCAGGTCTGCGCTATGCCGACCGCGACGTGAACTTCAAGTACGCCTATGCCAACAGCGCAGTGAATGCCGCCGGCAACGTGACGCGCACCGCCATCGCACGCGACTACAAAGAGAAGTCGCTCGCCACCGACCTGCACCTCAACCAGCCGTTCAAGCTGTGGGGCCTGCAGCAGAACGTGATCGTCGGCACCGACTACCGCCAGTACGACCAGACCACACAGTCCGGCACACTCACCGTCACCGGCACCACCAACGTCTACAACCCGACCTACGACTGGCCCGAACCCGCCACCACCTACAGCACGCGCACCAACGTCAAGCCCGAACAGTACGGCCTCTACAGCAACCTGCGCATCAAGCCCTGGCAACCGCTGACGCTGATCGCCGGTGCACGCCTGTCGCGCTACAAGAGCATCACCACCAACCTCGTCAATGGCGCCACCACAGAGCTGAGCCTGCCGACGCAATTCACACCTTACGGTGGTCTGGTATTCGACATCACCGACAACTGGTCGACCTTCGCCAGCTACACCTCGATCTTTCAGCCGCAGACCAACCTCGATGCCAGCGGCAAAGTGCTGGACCCGCGCACCGGCAACAACATCGAAGCCGGCGCGAAGGGCGAACACAAGGGCGGCCTGCTGACCACGCAGTTCTCGGTGTTCCGCCTGCGTGACAAGAACCGCGCCGTCGCTGTGCCCAGCACGGCCTACTTCGAAGCCAGCGGCGAAAACGAGGTGCAAGGCTTTGAAGTCGAAGTCGCCGGCAAACTCGCCAAGGGCTGGGACGCCAGCATCGGCTACGCCTACACCGAGAGCGAAGTCATCTCCGCCGCAGCCGGCGCCAGCGGCACGACCTTCTCGACCGTCACGCCGCACCACAACGTGACGGTGTGGACGCGCTACGACGTGCAGGACGGTGCGCTCAAGGATCTTTACGGCGGCGGCGGCCTGCGTGCGATGAGCAGCTACTACACCGCAGGCACGGGCTACCGTATCGAGCAGAAGGCTTTCTACCTGGTCGATGCGCTGCTGGGCTACAAGGTCACGCGCAACGTGGATCTGTCGCTCTCGATAAACAACCTGTTCGACAAGAAGTACTACCAGCGCGTCGGCGGTACCACGGTGTTCAACTTCTACGGCGAACCGCGCAGCCTGTGGCTGAAGACCGGGCTGAAATTCTGATTGGCAACAACGCGTGGGCACACCGTGTCCACCTTGATGCCTTGCCAAGCTGATGCACACGTGGCGGCCGGTTGAAACCGGCCCTACCCACCCGGCACGACTTGCCCCTGTACGTACGGATTCATCCGCACAACCCCACGCCGCAAACCGCCAGACATCACTACATGAAAAGGCTCTTCTACAGCCTGCTGCTGTTGTCACAAATGAGCGTCTGCCATGCCGCAACGGTCACGCTGCCACGCGCAGAGCAGTTCGAGCTGCGCGCTGCAACGACAGACAATCAGCCGGGTCCACGCTACCGCATCCTCGTCGCCCTGCCCGATGGCCCAGCCCCGGCGGGCGGCTACCCGGTGGTCTACGTACTCGACGCCGACCTCGTCTTCCACAGCGTCGTCGAAACCCTACGCCTGCAATCGCGCCGGCCGCTCGCGACGGGTGTATTGCCCGCACTGGTCGTCGGCATCTCCTACCCCGAGGAAGACGACGTGATCCTGCGCCGAGCGGTCGACTACACGCCGACGCCGGCCGCACAACCCGCAGCCGATATGAGTGCCACGATGCGCAGTGCGGGGGGCGGTGCGGACCGCTTCCTCGACTTCATCGACAAGACGTTGCGCCCCACCATCGCGCAGCGCTACGCGACCAACCCGAACCATCAGGTGCTGTTCGGCCATTCCCTCGGCGGCCTGTTCGCACTGCATGCCTTGTTCAATCGGCCACAGAGCTTCACGCACTACATCGCTGCAAGCCCTTCGTGGTGGTGGAACGACAAAGTCATGGCGACAGAAGAATCCGCCTTCCGCCGGCAGCCAGACGCAGCACGCGGCCGCGCCTTGCTACTGACCGTAGGCGAATTTGAACAAAGCCCGAGTCGCTTCTCCGACAACATGCCAGGCGGTATCGCCACACTGACGCGCCGCGCGATGGTCGACAACGTACGCGCCCTCTCTGGTCGCCTCATCACCATGCCGGGCATGCGCGTCAAAGCACTGGAGCTCACTGGCGAAAACCACCTCTCCAGCCTGCCGCAAGCCATCAACCGTGGTCTGCGCTTCGCACTCGAACCCTGAAATTCCCCAAGGTGCATGACATGAAACTTCTGCTCACAACCCTGCTGTGCCTGCTCTCGCTCGCAGCAAGCGCACGCACTGTCACTGACCTCGCCGGCCGCAGCGTAACGCTGCCGGACAAGATCGGCCGTGTCGTGCTCGGCGAAGGCCGCTTCATGGTGGCACTGGCAATCCTGGAAGGCGCCGACCTGCCCTCGCGCATCGTTGGCAGCATGGATGAGTTCAGCCGCCTGGACCCGGATGGTTATGCGCAGTACCTCAAGCGCTTCCCCGAGCTGGCGCAGATACCGCGTGTGGGCCAAGCATCGGCCGACAGCTTCAGCCTGGAGAAGACACTCTCGCTGAAACCACAGCTGGCCATCTTCGGCCTTGGTGGCCATGGCCCTTCACCGAAGGATGAGACCCTGCTCAAGGGCCTGCAGGCAGCGGGCGTACCCGTGGTGTTTATCGACTTCCGCAATGACCCGCTGGTCAATACACCGCGCAGCATGCGTCTGCTGGGTCAGGTACTGGGTCGCGAGCGTGAGGCCGAGGCTTATCTGCGCTTCTACGAAAGCGAACTGGCGCGCGTGACGGATGGGCTGCGCGGCCTGCCGCGCACGCGCGTGTTCCTGGAGAGTCGTGTCGGCCTGCGCGAAGAATGCTGCGAGACCATGGTGCGCGGCATGATGGGGCGCTTCATTGATGCTGCGGGTGGCGAGAACGTCGCACGCGAGCTCGTCCCCGGTGAGGTTGGCCAGGTCAGCGCGGAATACCTGCTCACCCACCAACCCGACGTCTACATCGCGACGGCCATCGGCAATCGCACGACGGTGCAAAGCGGCCCACAACGCATCCAGATGGGCGCCGGCATCAGTGCGGCCGATGCTCAAGCGTCTCTCGCACGCCGCCTGCAGGGCATGCCTGTTGCGGCGCTTACTGCCGTGAAAGCCGGCCGCGCACATGCCGTGTGGCATCACTTCTACGACTCGCCGCTGAACGTCGTTGCGGTGCAGGCCTTCGCCAAATGGCTGCACCCTGAACGCTTCGCAACACTGGACCCGAACGCCACGCTGCGCACGTTGTACGAGCGCTTCCAGCCGATTCCACTCAACGGGGTGTACTGGAGCTCGGCGCGCTGAAGGCCAAGCCCCCTCGGTTCCCTTAGTTCCCTCGGTCCCCCCATCCACCGCCAGCAACGCCCAGCCAGCCATGACAGTCATTGCCCACACGCCTCCACACATCACAGGCCCGCTCGCCAGTGCCTATGCCCGCATCCGCATGCGTCGCATCGCCCTGCTCGTCCTTCTGGGCCTGCTGCTCACACTGAGTTTGCTTGCCGACGTCGCCACAGGCCCAGCCGGGCTCACGCTGTCGCAGGTCGCTGCAGGACTCGTCAACAAACAATCGCTCGACGCGGCGACGCAGGTGATCCTGTGGGACCTGCGCCTGCCCACCGCACTGATGGCAGTCGTCGTCGGTGCCGCACTGGGCCTTGCCGGTGCCGAGATGCAGACCGCGCTCGGTAACCCGCTGGCCAGTCCGATGACGTTGGGTATCAGCGCCGCGGCCACCCTGGGCGCCGCCGTGGTGCTGATCATCGACCCGGTGATCGCGACGCAGCTGGGCGCCAACCAGGCCGTGAGCCTTGGCGCCTTCCTCTGCGCCGCCGCCTGCGCGCTATTGGTGCAGGGCCTCGCGCGCATGCTGGGCGGCAGCTCGGGCGCCATCGTGCTGTTCGGCATCGCCATGTCATTCGCGATCAATGCGCTGGTGTCGGTCATCGAATTCATCGCCGAAGCCGGATCGCTGCAACAGGTGGTTTTCTGGGCCATGGGCTCGCTGTCACGCGCCGACTGGCCCAAGCTCACCGTGGTGGCAGTCGTATTGAGCGTCTGCCTGCCCTGGGCCATGCGCAGCGCCTGGGCGATGACGGCGCTGTGTTCGGGTGAAGAACAGGCCCGCTCGCTGGGCATTGCCGTCGAGCGTCTGCGCCTCGTCACCCTGCTGCGCGCCAGCCTGCTGGCTGCGGTCGCGGTGGCCTTCGTCGGCGCCATCGGCTTCATCGGCTTGGTCGCGCCACATGTGGCGCGACTGCTGCTGGGGGAAGACCATCGCTACTTCCTGCCCGGTGCCGCGCTGTCCGGCGCACTGGTGCTGTCACTCGCCTCCATCGTCTGCAAGAACGCCGTGCCCGGCCTCGTCATTCCGGTCGGCATCGTCACGGCTCTGGTCGGTGTGCCGTTGTTCATTGCGCTGATCCTCGTGCAGCGGAGGTCGCTATGAGTCAAATGAGACGCGCCACACTGAGTGTCACAGGCTTGCACGCGGGCTATCGTCGCCGCGCCGTGCTCAAGGGGCTGGATCTCGCACCGGTGACTCCCGGCAGCCTCGTCGCGCTGCTGGGCGCCAATGCCGCGGGCAAGTCCACCTTGCTGCGTACGCTCGCAGGCCAGTTGCGCGCCAGTGCAGGCACTCTACAACTTGGCGGGCACGATCTCGCACGACTCGATGCCCACACGCGTCGCGGCCTCGTTGCCTACCTGCCACAAAGTCTGCCAGCCGCCAGCGCGCTGTTTGCATGGGAGGCTGTCAGCACAGCCTGCAACGCTGCCCACCCCGGCAAGTCGACGAATTCGCGCGAAGCCATGACCGAAGCCGTGTTCCAACGTATGGGCATCGAAAGGCTCGCCCTGCGCCGCATGGGCGAACTGTCTGGCGGCCAGCGCCAGATGCTGGGCCTCGCCCAGGCGCTCGTGCGGCAAACGCCGCTGCTGCTACTCGACGAACCCACCAGCGCGCTCGATCCGCGCTGGCAGCTCGAAGTACTCAACGTGATCCGCGAAGATGCCCTCGCCCGCGAGGCTATCGCCCTGATCGTGGTGCACGACCTCAACCTCGCCGTACGCTTCTGTGACCGAGTGGTGGTGCTCGACGATGGTCGCGCGATTGCCGACGGCGCACCAGCCAGCGCATTGAGTCCGGCCATCCTGCGTCAAGCCTATGGCATTGCGGGTCGCATCGAGCATTGCTCGCAAGGCCACCCCATCGTCATTGCCGATCACGCCCTGCCGCGCACAACTTACGGAGAAATCGCATGATCCAGTTGCAAACCCGCTTCGCCGCCGCTGAGCCCGGCAAGATGATCCTCAAGCTGTGCAAGCACTTCCGTCACAAGGTTCCGACGGTGTTCGACGCAACGCGCGGCGAGGTCGACTTCCAGCCTGGACGCTGCGTGCTGAGTGCAGAAGTCGATGCGGTGCATGTCTACATCGAAGGCGCCGACAACAAGGAGATCGGCCGCATGCAGTACGTGCTCGACGACCACGTTCGCCGCTTCCTGCGTGCCAGCACCCTGGTGCTGCACTGGAGCGAGGCACAGGCGGACACCACCGCGCCGCGCGCCTGAGCGAGGCCCCATGCAGAGAGCTCTGCGTGCCATTGCACTGCCACCCGACGTGCCGCAAGGCGTGGAGGTGTGGCATCTCGATACGCGGCGCCCGGATCTGTTGCACGCGGCGCTGAAGCTGCTCAGCGAGAACGAGCTCGCACGCCATCATCGCTACATGGACCGCGCTACCGCCCTGCGCTTCGCGCTGACACGCGCCACATTGCGCATGCTGATTGCCGACCGGACAGGCCGCAAGGCGGCCGAGCTGAGCTTCGACTACGGCCACCACGGCAAGCCGCAGCTCGCTGATCCTGAAAGCTCCTTGCACTTCAGCGTCTCGTACAGTGGGCAGCACACCTTGCTGGCGTTGTCGGACAAATATCAGATAGGCGTGGATATCGAAAACAGCCAGAGTCCGCGTGTACTCGCCAGCCTCGCGCAGAAGCTGTTGTCGTCACGCGAGAAGTCGTGCTGCCCCGATTTTTGCAGTGAGCACTTTCCACGCTTGTGGACGGGCAAGGAGTCGGTGATCAAGGCCTGGGGATGGGGCAGCGACGATCCGATCAGCGTCCTGTCGGTATTGCCGGGCAAGGGGCTTCGCTATGTCATCCGTTACGACGACACGCCTGTCACGCAAACACGCGCCTGGACGCTGAATGTGATTTCGGGCCATGCCGCAGCGCTGGCCCTGTCGCGCCAGCCGCTGGGCAGCCAGCCTGCGACGGTAGTTCTCAGTCGAGCTTGACCAGGGCGCTGGCTGGCAGATCCTGCCGTGGATGTGTCAGCGTCCAGCCACCGTCACCGTAGCGCAGCTGGTTGAGCAGCTTGAGGAAGTTGGGATCCTTCGTACCCGTCTTTACGGCAAAGTGCTCAAGATAGTGACGCGCGGTTTTGGCGTCGCGCAGCTGAATGTAGAGCATGCCCAAGGTGAAGCTGGCCTCGATCACGCCCGCATCGTGGGCACGCTCAAGGTATGGCAAAGCATGGCTGCTGCCCCCCTCGAACTCGGTATAGAAACTGCCCAGCAGGTATTGCAGACGGGCGTTGTCAGGCTCTCCGCGCAAGGCACGGCGCAGTTGCTCGAAAGCACGCGCCCCGGCGGCCTCATAGCCCATGCGCCACGCCAGGGTGTTCCAGTGCCCGGCTAGCTGCAGCAACTCGGTCGGTGCATTGGCGGCACGGGTCGGTTTGTCGAGTGCGTCACTCAGACTGCGTGCATCCTTTGCGGCCAAATCACGCTCAGCCTTGTTGTCGAAGCGAGGCGGCATGCGGCTGGCGTGCGGCGAAAGGCTTTCGACAGCCGCGCTCAAGCCACCCAGGTAAATGGTCGGCGCGGGACCTTCGACCACATCTTCCAGCACCAACGGCTTGTAGGGCTCGGCGCGCAGTGCGGGGGCGGCTGAAAGGGACAGGGCGGCCAGAAGCGAGAGGGCGAGTCGTTGCGGCAGTGTCTTCATGGATGAAATGGTGCTTCAGGAATGGGAGCTGGATCGGGATTGTGCTGACGGCTTGTTGTCAGAAGTCGTATTGAAGCGGATGCGCTCTTCAGGACGTCGCAGCCAGTGATCGAGCAGGTCCATGCAGCTCTCGCGCGTAGCTGGCCCCACCTGTTGCGATTGGGCGATGCATTGCATCTGGCGGCAAACGGCGGCCGACACACGTTCCTCGCATTCCAGGCACAACTCGCCGTCTACATAAACACGCAGCAGGCGCAGGAGGTTGGCTACAGCACGGTCGGCGGGGTTCGCGTGGGAAGACGGCGAGGTCATGGTCGGGTCCTGCTCGGTGAATGGGGCATGAATGCGCCAGCACTGGCGTCTGGCAGGCTTGATCATGTTGGGCAGGCCTAATATTAAACAAGAATGATTCTCAATACAACACTGCGGGTGTGCCACGGAAAACCGCAATTTCCATCAGGTCGCCTGGACGGCATTCTCCGACCATGCCAAGTCAACAAAATCCACGCCACGCCTGCTTCGACAAGGCGAGATGGACCGGAAATCGATTACGGGATTCGCCCGAAGGAGACCACATGAAGCACCCAAGCAAGAGCCTGTTGTTCGCCAGTCTGCTGGCCATCGCAGGCTGCGCAAGCCAGCCCGAAGCCCCTGTTGCAGCCCCCGCCAAGGCAGCCTCGGCTGCCGTTGCCGCCAACCTGGCCGGCAGCGTCGTGGCGGGCAGCAACGTGCAGGTCTTCGATGCCAATGGCGCGGCGCGTAGCGCCAAGGCCAACGCGCAAGGCGGCTACACCCTGAGCGCCGATGGCTTGAGTGCCCCGCTGCTGCTGGTGGCCACCACGCCCCAGGGCAAGCAGTACCTCGCTTACGTTGCCAGCGTCAAAGCAGGTGCCAACGTGGTGAACGTGAATGCACTGACCGACCGCATCGCGTCCGACGTGGCGCAGGAAGCCAGGTTCAAGGGCCCGGTGGGCCTCGCAGCCTCGGCCAGGGCCCCTGCCGTGCCGGCCGCCAAGCTGCAGGAGTCGGTCGCTTCGCTGCGCAAGTCGCTGGCCCCGGCGCTGAAGGAGATCGGCTTGTCGGCGGAGAGCTTCGACCCCGTGACGGCAGCTCCGAGTGCCGGCCTGACCGAGCTGCTGGGTGTGGTGACCTACAACCGCGGCTACAACTCGGCGAGCGGCGAACGCGGCGAGACCAGCCTCTACGATCCGTACTACCGCGAGATCACGCCCTTCGCGCCGTTCAGCCTCAAGCAGGCGCAAGCGGACCTGAAGGAGATCAACGCACCGGACACCGTACGCGTCTTTGTGGCCGGCGATTCGACCGGCAGCAATTACGACCCCGAGCATGCGCCGCGCATGGGCTGGGGGCAGGTCTTCGATCGCCAGTTCAAGGCCGGCAGCAAGGTGCGCACGGTCAATCTCGCACAGTCGGGCCGCAGCTCGCGCAGCTTCATCGAGGAAGGCTGGTTCGACATGATTGCCGCCAACATCCGCAAGGGGGACTACCTGCTGGTGCAGTTCGGCCACAACGACGAGAAGTGCGGCTATGAGCCGCCGCGCCCGGCCCCTGCGCGCGATGTCATCGACATCAAGGGTCTGTGCACCTACCCGGGGGCACCGGTGGCAGGCATGGGCGCGGACATGTCGTTCCAGCGCACGCTGGAGAAGTACATCGCGATGGCGCAGAAGGTTGGCGCAACGCCCGTGCTGATCACGCCGGTAACGCGCCGCAGCTTCAAGGGCGGCAGCATCAGCGGCACCACCCACACCTGGGGTCAGGGCAAGTTCCCGGGCGACTATTCGCAGACCATCCGCGACACCGCCGCAGCCAACAAGGTGCCGCTGGTTGATCTGGACAAGAAGAGCATGGACTTCTTCAACAAGATCGGTGAGTCGGGTTCGCTGGACTACTACCTCGCGGTCGACGTGGCGAAGTACCCGTTCTACGTCGGCAAGACCGGCGCACGCGACAAGCCCGACAACACGCACTTCCAGGAGCGTGGTGCCGAAGCCGTCGGCGGCCTGGTGGCCGAAGGCCTGCGTGAAAACAAGCTGCCCGTTGCCAGCCTGCTGAAGTAAACCGGGCCGTAAAAGAGAGGGCCAGTCAGCGCATGCTGACTGGCCCTTTTCATTTCATTCCTGCTCTTACGAACCCTTCTTGAGGTACGCAGCGAGATCCGCTTCGAAGCGCTGACGGGCCGCAGGGTTGTCGATCTCGGCAGCCATCTCCTTGACGAGATCGCTCGCGGATGGCGAGGTGCGCTGAGCGGCGTCGACCAGCGCTGCGGCCAGCGGGCCCAACTCGTCGGCAAGGCGGCGCTTGATGTAGTGCAGCAAGGCCGCATCCCCCGAGGCGACGGCATTCTGCTTGATCACGGGCAGGACGAATCCCGCGTCAAAGCGGATCTCGACGAGGCCGTCCATGCCCTCAACCCCCGGCACATCGGCGAGGCGCAGCGGCGATTGCGCCCAGGTCGCCACGTGCGCGGCGAACTCGCGCGTGCCGTACAGACCATCGAGGTCACCGAGACGACGCACGAAGCTCTGCATTGATCGGATCGCTGAGCCGACGTAGCTCTTGCGCCCATCGGCCTCGTTGATGAAGACCACGCCGTGGTGTGCGAGCAGTCGCACCAGCGCAGTCGGGTGCAGGCCAAGCAACTCATCCATCGCAGCAGACAGACGACGCAGCGTCGGCGCGACGGGGTGCTCTGGTGTGGCCACCAGATGCAGCTGGATACCTGTATTGAGAACGCCTGCCGCCACGGGGGACCCGAACTGCCGCGCCGCCGTGCCGATGATGCGCTGGAAGTCTCCTTGCTGGACGCTATCCGGCGGCCTGCCGAACAGCACCTCGATGCCGATGACTGCGGTGAGGAACGAGTTCGCCATGAGTCGGCCGGCCTCAGTGACGCAGCAGCTTCATGGCTTTTTCGACGCTGCGCCGCATGCGGTTGAAGGCCCCGTGCAGCTGTCGTATTTCGTCCGCGCCCTTGTCTTCAAACTCGGGAAACTCCATGTTGCCGCGGCTGATTTCGTCACTGATATGGGACACATGTCGGAGCGGTTTGACGACCAGCGCATTGAGCATGAGGTTGAGGATCACGAACAGTGACACGAACAACACAACCAGCATGACGGCAAAGGTCGCGAGGATGGTCTGCGCATTCTTGAGAGGCAATTCGACAGGGACGGTCACAATCTGCGCACCGATCACCTCCTCCATGCGCCAGCCGAATCCATTCACATCGCCGTAGCGTGCGCGCAAGGTCGCCGGCGCCTCGGCAGGCGTGCTGTGGCAAGTGAGGCAGGCCTGGTTCTTGATCGCGATGGGGCGCGCGACGAACAGGAAGCGGCGTCCTTCGCGATCGATCTCGCCGCGGATTTCTGTCTGCTCACCGCCGCGGAAACGCTCGATGACGCGCGACTCCCACTGGCTCGCAAGGTCGCGTGGATTGGTGGGGTTGAGCGCCGCCTCGCGGTAGCTGAAGTCCGGATATTTCTTGCGTAGCCGCTCGAAGGTTTCGATGGCCGAGAATGCCGGCACGGTCTGCGGGAGGAACTCGGTTTCGAGCATGGGATCGAGGTGCGGCTTGATCTGGTCGATGGTGTAACCGCGCACCGACATGGCGGTCTCCATCATCAATGCCGCGCTGCGCTCGACCTCCTGCCGCGCATTCGTCACCAGCAATTGCTCGCTGATCAAGGCACTCACCACGAAGCCGGGTACGAACACGGCCAGCAAGGCCAGGCTGAACTTGGTCCTTATCTTCACAGACACCCCTCCCGTCGATTCATCACTTGCCTGATCCCACCCCGTGATCAGGAAGTGTTCGCACAGCGCTACGTATCGCGTCGCCCGATCAAACGAGCCGGGCGATCATATTGCAGTGCAGCGATGATGAACTATAACCGAGCACCAACAGCCTGCGTGGCGGATTCGTCACTGGTCAATCCAGGACGCCTTGCAATGTCGCCGGGGCGCCATGCATGACGCAGTGCGCCAGCCCGTCGGCCTGCGACAACAGATGGTCGGCAAAGAAGCAGGCGGTGGTGATCTTCGCGCTGAAGAAAGGATCCTCCCCCGCCTCCAGCTTGCGACGTGCCACCAGTGCCGCGCGAGCGAGCTGCCAGCCGCCACACACCAGGCCGGCAAGACGCAGCAAGGGCACGGCCGAGGCATGCGCCTCACCCGGCATCTCGGGGTAGCTGCGGAGCATCCACACGACAGATGAGGTCAGTGCGTTAGCGGAAGTATTGAGCGCGGCACCCAGGCGGCTGAATGGCTCGCCGCCCGCCACCGTGCAGGCCGCTGCCACTTCACGCACATCGGCAATCACCTGGCCGATGGCCGCGCCTTTGTCGCGCGCGATCTTGCGACCGATGAAATCGTTCGCCTGGATGGCGGTGGTACCTTCGTAAATCGTGGTGATGCGCGCGTCGCGCAGATGCTGGGCTGCACCGGTCTCTTCGATGTAACCCATGCCGCCGTGCACCTGTACGCCCAGCGAGGCCACTTCGACGGCCGTCTCGGTACACCAGCCCTTCACCACGGGAATCATGAGATCAACGAATGACTGCGCCTGCGCACGCTGTACCTCGTCCGGATGGCGCTCGGCCTTGTCCATCGCGGCAGCCACTACACAGGCCAGTGCCCGCATAGCCTCGGTCTGCGACTTCATGAGCATCAACATGCGACGCACGTCCGGGTGTTGCACGATGGCAATGCGCTCGCCGCCCCTCACGGCGGGGTTGTAGCCCTGCACGCGTTCGTGGGCGTAATCACGAGCCTGCTGCCAGGCGCGCTCGGCGAGCGCCACGCCTTCCAGCCCGACGGCGAAGCGCGCAGCGTTCATCATCACGAACATGGTGGCCAGCCCCGTGTTGGGTTCGCCGACCATGTAGCCCACCGCGCCACCATTGTCACCGTAGGACATGACGCAGGTGGGACTCGCGTGAATGCCGAGCTTGTGTTCCAGCGACACGCAACGCACATCGTTGCGCGCACCGAGCGAGCCATCGTCGTTGACGAGGAACTTGGGCACGAGGAACAGCGAAATACCTTTCACGCCCTCTGGCGCATCGGGCAAGCGGGCCAGCACGAGGTGGATGATGTTGGGCGTCAGGTCGTGTTCGCCGTAGGTGATGAAAATCTTCTGGCCGCTGATGCGATAGGTGCCATCACCCTGCGGCACCGCCTTGCTGCGCACGGCGGCGAGGTCTGAACCGGCCTGCGGCTCGGTGAGGTTCATGGTGCCCGTCCATTCGCCCGACACCATGCGCTCCAAGTAAGTCGCCTTCAGGGCATCGGAACCGCGCAGGGTCACCGCTTCGATGGCCCCGTTTGTCAGCATCGGACACAGCGAGAACGCCATGTTGGCGCTCTTCCACATTTCGTTGATGGCAGTGCCGACCAGGCGCGGCAGACCTTGCCCACCGTGTTCCGGCTCCGCGACGACGGCTGTCCAGCCGGCTTCGCAGAACTGGCGGTAAGCCTGTTGCCAGCCTGCGGCAGTCTTTACCTCGCCATTGGCGAGCCTCGCACCATCACGATCACCAACCCGGTTGAGTGGCGACAGGACGCCGGTGGCGAACTTGCCAGCCTCTTCGAGGATGGCCTCGACGAGGTCAGGGGAATTCTCTTCGCAGCCGGGCAGGCTGGCAAGCTCGTTCAGCCCGGCCAGCTCCGACAACACGAACTGCATCTCGCGCAATGGCGCACGGTACTCATTCATCTGTCCCCTCCTCGTTCTCAAGAAAGTTGCCGGGCCGCCACAAGACTTTCCTGGTCCCCACGGGGGCGGCTGAGCCCGCAGGGCCAAGCCGGGGACTCAATGACTCTGTGGCACCACCTCGTCCAGAGTAGCCGGCTGGCCATCGAGACGGACTTCCC
Organism: Viridibacterium curvum; assembly: GCF_039544165.1. Classification (NCBI taxonomy): domain Bacteria; kingdom Pseudomonadati; phylum Pseudomonadota; class Betaproteobacteria; order Rhodocyclales; family Rhodocyclaceae; genus Viridibacterium; species Viridibacterium curvum. The sequence goes on along the minus strand of NZ_BAABLD010000005.1, from coordinate 126,299 downwards.
GTACAGCGTGCAGCACCTGCTCCAGCCTGCAGCTGCCACAGGCAGCCCATGGGCGCAGGTAAGCGCTCCCGCCGGGCATCTGGCTGCGCCGCAGGGGGCTGCCATCTGCCGCGAAGAACAGAAGCTCTACAGAAGAAGTAACGGCCGCAATGCGGAGGGCTTCAGCTTCGTCGCCCAGCGCATGCAGGACGGCGTCATCGGGGTTGAAAACGAAAACTCGCACCGCGCGGGATCCTTTGCCTGAAAAAGCCGGAAGCGGGCGGCTTCCGGTTTTTTCTGATCATGATCCAGTTATAGCGCAGAGACGAGTTGGGGGACTGCCTCGAAAAGATCGGCAACCAGGCCGTAATCCGCGACCTGGAAGATCGCGGCATCGGGATCCTTGTTGATCGCGACGATGACCTTGGAGTCCTTCATGCCGGCAAGGTGCTGGATCGCGCCGGAGATACCGATGGCGATGTACAGGTCTGGCGCAACGACCTTGCCGGTCTGGCCAACCTGGGCATCATTGGGCGCGAAGTTGGCGTCGACCGCAGCACGCGAGGCGCCAATCGCGGCACCAAGCTTGTCGGCCAGGGGTTCGAGCACGCTGTGGAAGCTTTCAGCGCTACCCAGCGCGCGCCCTCCCGATACGACGACTTTGGCACTGCCCAGCTCGGGACGCGCCGACTCGGTGAGTGCGCGGCTGACGAGCTTGCTGACGCCGAGATCCGGGCCGGCAGGAGCGGTTTCAACAGCGGCGCTGCCTCCCTCTGCTGCCGCGTCGAATGCCGAAGTACGCACCGTAACGACCTTGAGCGCATCGCTGCTGCGCACCGTTTCCAGCGCATTGCCGGCGTAGATGGGGCGCACGAAGGTGTCAGGCGCCTTCACTTCGATGATGTCGGAGATCTGCGCCACATCCAGCAGGGCCGCAACGCGGGGCCCGAGGTTCTTGCCGAAGCTGGTGGCTGGCAGCACGACGTGGCTGTAGCCCCCGGCAAGCTGGGCCAGCACGATGCCGAGGTTTTCGGCGGTCTGGTCGGCGTAGTGCGCCGCGTCCACGACGCGTACCTTGCTCACGCCGGCCAGCTTTGCAGCGGCTTCGGCGACCGCGGCGCAGCCGCTGCCGATGACGGCGATGTGCACATCGCCACCAATGCGCTGTGCTGCGGTCAGTGCATTGCGGGTGCCGCTCTGCAGGTGTTGGTTGTCATGTTCTGCAACAAGAAGGATGGTCATCGCGTCTTCCTCAAATCACTTTGGCTTCGTTGCGCAGCTTGGCAACCAGCTCTTCCACGCTGGCGACCTTCACGCCGGCCTTGCGCACCGGCGGTTCGCTGACACTGATGGTCTGCAGGCGCGGCGTCACATCGACACCCAGCGCGTCGGGCGTCACGGTCTCGAGTGGTTTCTTCTTCGCCTTCATGATGTTGGGCAGCGAAGCAAAACGCGGCTCGTTAAGACGGAGATCGCAGCTCACGACGGCCGGCAAGCTCACCTGCAGGGTTTCCATGCCGCCGTCGACCTCGCGCGTGACGGCGATCTGTTTGTCAGCCGGTGCGAGCTTGGAGGCGAAAGTCGCCTGCGGCCAGCCCAGCAGCGCGGCCAGCATCTGACCGGTCTGGTTGGCATCGTCATCAATGGCCTGCTTGCCGAGAATCACGAGGCCCGGTTCTTCCTTCTGTGCGACCGCCTTGAGCAGCTTGGCTACGCCCAGTGGCTGCAGCTGTGCATCGGTCTCGACGAGGATGGCGCGGTCGGCTCCCATCGCCATTGCGGCACGCAGCGTGTCCTGACATGCCGTCACGCCGCAGCTGACCACCACCACTTCGGTCGCCACACCCGCTTCGCGCAGACGCACGGCCTCTTCCACGGCGATTTCATCGAAGGGATTCATCGACATCTTCACGTTGGCCAGATCCACACCGCTCTGGTCGGCCTTGACGCGGATCTTGACGTTGTAATCCACGACCCGTTTGACGGCCACGAGCACTTTCATCTCACGCTTCTCCTTTTTCCAAAGATGCCGAATTATCGCATTGCAGCAGGCTGCAGCCCGCATAACCGCACGTTATCAGGCGATGGACACAACTTGATACAAGGCCTTACCCGAGGGAAACACCCCTGATCCGGGCGCTGGCTAGGATGCACCCGTCCCACTGATTCACCACGCTCAGTCGGCACCATCCAACCATTCAGGAGCGCCATCATCATGAAAGCCTCGATCACTCTCGCCTCTGCCGCACTCGTTCTCTTCGCCGTCTCCGGCACCGTCCTCGCACAGCAGGCCGCTGCACCGCAGCCGCCCAAAGCGGCTGAACACTTCAAGGCCGCCGATGCGGACGGCGATGGGTTCATCTCGCGCGCCGAAGCCGAAAAATCCATGCCCCGTCTGGCCCAGCGCTTCGATGCACACGACACCGACAAGGACGGCAAGCTGAGCCCGGCAGAACTGCACGGTGCAGGCGGAATGCGCGGCGGCCACCACGGCGACCGCCAGCATCGCGACATGCCCATCACACGTACGGAACTCGTCGCACGCCACGAGCAGATGCTCAAGCGCTTCGACAGCGCGGACACCAATCACGACGGTGTGCTGAGCCCCGAAGAGCGCAAGGCCGCACACGACAGCCTCCGCCCCCGCAAGGCAGCGCCTGCCGCACCGGCTGCGACCAAATAAGGCCGCATGCGGCAGCGCAAACCTGCCTGCTGCGCGGCTCGGATAGACTCCGGGAGATCCGGAGCCGGGGAACCATGGGCACCTGCGCCTGTCCGTTCCCCGGCTTCCATTTACTTTGCCCTGATCTGCTATCCCGCTCTCACCTTTCAACGAGCCGCTCAATGAACGCCCTGCGTAACCTCCCTCCCCGTCTCGCTTTCCTGGCCGTCTTTGTCGGCTGCGTCGTACTGCTGTCGTTCGGTCTCTACCTGCAGCACGTCAAGGGCATCGAGCCCTGCCCGCTTTGCATCCTGCAACGCTATGGTTTCGTTGCAGCTGCCCTGATCGCACTGCTGGGCACGATCTTCAATCCGCGCAACATCCTGCTGAAAATCTGGGGGGTCCTGCTTGCTGCTGCGGCCATCGCCGGCGGCTCGGTGTCCGTGCGTCAGATCTGGCTGCAACACAACCCGCCAGAGATGAGCACATGCGGCCCTGACCTCGAGTACATGGTGAGCCAATTCCCGCTCGCCGACCTGCTGCCCAAGCTGTTCCAGGGCGAGGGGGACTGCGCCAAGATCGACTGGACTTTCCTCGGATTCTCGATCGCCGAATGGGCATCGGTCTGTTTCACGCTGATCATCGTGATTGCGCTATGGCAGGTGTTCCGCAAGCAGGCGAAAAGCTGACACCACCTCAGGGGTAGGCCATCCAGTGCCCCCTGCAGGCCCCTCGCGCGGTCATGAAACGACCTCGCCAGGGCTGCAGGACGTCTCGATAATTTCATATGACGCAATGCAATCTTATCGGGTAAGATTGCACGATGCGAAACGAGAAGACGGCAGCTTCCCCTGCAGAAGACAGCGAGAGCAAGGATTCACGCGGCTCGATCCAGGTGATTGACCGCATGATGAGCTTGCTCGACGCGTTGGCAGAATCCAATGATCCCCCCGGACTCAAGCAGCTGGCGCTGGATACCGGATTGCACCCCTCTACGGCGCACCGCATTCTTGCCTCTCTGTGCGCCAATGGTTTTGTCGATCGCACCAACAACGGCGCCTACCGCCTTGGCATTCGCCTGCTGGAGCTGGGCAACCTCGTCAAGACGCGCATCTCCCTGCGCGAAACCGCGATGCCTTCGATGCTCAAGCTGCACGCCACCACGGGTGAAAGTGTGAACCTCGGTATGCGCAGCGGCGACGAGATCGTCTATGTCGAACGCACGTCGAGCGGTCGCTCATCCGTGCGCATCGTCCACATCGTTGGTGCCCGCGCACCGCTGCACACCACGGCGACCGGCAAGCTGTTCCTTGCCGACGGTAACGCCGATAGCAACAAGGCCTACGCCGAGCGCACCGGCCTGCCGGGCAGCACACAGGCTTCGATCACCACATTGAAAGCGCTGGAACAGGAGCTGGAGCGCGTGCGCCGCCACAAGGTCGCGTACGACATGGATGAGGTGGAAGTCGGTGTGCGCTGCATTGCCGCCGGCATCCGCGACGATGCGGGCGCCCTGGTCGCCGGTCTGTCTCTGTCGACTCCCACCGAGCGCTTCAACCCGGACTGGGCCCCCCTCGTGCTCGAAACGGCCGAAGAAATCTCGCGCGCGCTGGGCTTCTCTGAACGTCTCGAAAAGCGTCGTCGCTGAAGAGCGCACAAATGAAAAAGGGACCGACGATGTCGGCCCCTTTTTCATTCTGCAGTTCGATCAGAGCTGGCCGCTGACCGGCCCATGAGCAATACGTGCAGGCTCTACCATCTTTTCGACCCACTTGCGGATGCGATTGGCGTCGGCCACCCTGGTGTATCGCCCCCAGGAATCAAGCAGCACGATGGCCGTCGGACGATTGTTCAGCATTGCGCGCATCACCAGACACTTGCCGGATTCGCTGATGTAACCCGTCTTCTGCAGATCAATCTGCCAGTCCGAGTCACGCACAAGAGCATTGGTGTTATGGAAAGCGCGGAGACGTCCCTTGATCAGGAAGCTGTACTCCGGCAGCGTCGAGAACTCACGGATCAGCGGGTAATGCGAGGCGGCTGCGGTCATACCGACGAGGTCGCGCGCTGAGGCCACATTGTTCTTGTTGAGACCACTGCTGTCGAAGAAGCGGGTCTCCTGCAGATTGAGCGAAGCTGCCTTGTGGTTCATGGCTTCGATGAAGGCAGGCAGGCCACCGGGGTATGCGCGGCCAAGCGCCGAAGCGGCGCGATTTTCAGAAGCCATCAGCGCGAGGCGCAGAAGGTCTTCGCGGGTGAGCCGCGTGCCAACCGGCAGATGCGAGGACGTGCCCTTGAGGCGGTCGATGTCGTCATCCGAAATCTCGATGACTTCGTCCAGGCGCAGATTGGCATCCAGCACGACCATTGCAGTCATCAGCTTGGAGATGGATGCGATCGGCTGAACCATGGAAGCATTACGTTCGAGCAGAACGCGGCCCGTCTCGATGTCCTGCACAACGAAGGCCGACGAGCGCAGCAGCGGATTGCCTTCGGGATCGAATTCCGGCTCGGAACGCAGCTCGCGCAGCGTCACCTTGCGTGCCTTGGCACGAGATGCAGCAGGAGAGGTTTTTGCGACAGCCTTGCTTGCGCGAGGCGCGAGGCGCGAAGACTTGAGGCTGGAAGCTTTGGTGACGGAGGTTTTGGTGACGGAGAGTTTTTGCGCACGGGCATCGCGTGACTTGGTGCGCGCGGTAGCCGCATCGGCCGTGGCTGGAATCACCAGGGCGGTGGCTAGCGCCAGACATGCGATGCGAAAAAGGGAACGAAAAACCATCCAGAACTCCAGAAATACCAAGGCGCTGTCAAATTGTAGCAATACTCTGAAAAATTAAATACATGGGAGAAGCATTTCATGCTCTTTCGAAGATGTCTGCGCGGCTCACCCTGACCTCCGGCTGCACTGCGGTATCGATGCGCAGGAAGCGCTCGATCTCGGCACGGCGATGCATCGCATCCTTGTAACCCAGTTCCATCAATTCGCGCGTATAAGGCTTTTCGAACAACAGGTAGCTGAGCAACGCCGAACCCGAACGCCCGTAAGCCCCGATACCGCGCAAAACCGTCCGCAAAGCCCAAGGCAGCGCGTAGGAATGCCGCGCTGCAATGTAATCGAGCCGTTCGCTGGGCGAGATCACCAGTGCCTCGATCGGCTTGAGGGTCACGCCAGCACGTTCCCTCACCTCAGGCGGAATGCGCCCCCACGTGTCGTTGATGCGCTGCATTCTTTCGAGGTCAACGGCCAGACCGTCGAGAAAGATACTCGACATGGCATGACCGGCGATCTGGGCTGGCGAAGGGTAGCGATCGGTACGCGCACGGCGGGTTTCGCCCTCCTGACGGCCGTTGCCGATGACCAGTACGCGGTCCGCACCGAGGTGCACCGCCGGGCTGACGGGTGCCAACTGGCGCATCGAACCGTCGCCAAAGTACTCACGGTGGATCTTGACGGCCGGGAAAACGAAGGGAATCGCGCTTGAAGCCATCAGGTGATCGATGGTGATGCGGTTGCGCAAACCGACGCGCTGAGCCCGCCTCCAGGGCTCTACGCCGGGCGCTGCCTCGTAAAAGGTCAGGCTTTCGCCAGATGAGTAGCCCGAACACGTCACGCTGGCAGCATAGAGGTGACCGTTGTCGATCGCTTTGCCGATGCGCTCGAAATCGAGGTGGTGCGTCAAAAGATCGCGCAGCGGGGTGTTGTCGAGCAGGGAGCGCGGACTGCGATGGAACAACCATCCCATCAACAAGGCGCTGGCCCAGCCGAGTACGGACTGCGTAACGGCAAGGGTGTCGGAACGATAAACCTGACCCACAGTAAAGTTGCGCCAGATCCAGGACAGCCGCCGCACGGACTCACCGAAGTTGTCGGCGTAGCATGCCAGCGCCATGGCGTTAACAGCCCCGGCCGACGTACCGCAGATGATCTGGAAGGGATTGCCCTCCCTGCGCCCCCAGATGGTACGAATCGCGGCCAGCACACCCACCTGGTAGGCCGCGCGCGCGCCGCCCCCCGTCAGGACAAGCCCTGCTCTCTCCGCCCTTGTCTCCGCCATGATGAAGCTCTCCTCCATCGACGATGCGACGCTTTCTGCGCCTGCACCTTCACTGACCGAGATTACGGCATATCGTCACCCGAACTGTAGCGGGACCCGCTCAGCGGCTGGCTTCCACGACAGTGAGCGCTGTCATGTTGACGATGCGACGCACTGTCGCAGTCGGTGTAAGGATATGGACCGGCTTCGACGCACCAAGCAGGATGGGGCCGATGGTCATGCCCTCGCCCGAAGCGGTCTTGAGCAGATTGAACGCGATGTTGGCGGCATCCAGCGTCGGGAAGATGAGCAGGTTGGCATCCTCACGCATCTTCGCGTTGGGGAAGATCTGCAAGCGCGTGGACGCATCCAGCGCGGCATCGCCGTGCATCTCCCCTTCCACTTCGATGTCGGGACGACGCGCCTGCAGCAGCTGAAAGGCTTCGCGCATCTTGCGCGCCGTTGGCGTGTCGTCGGTACCGAAACTCGAATGCGACAGGAGAGCGAGCTTGGGCGTCATGCCAAAACGTCGTAACTCCTCGGCCGCCAGACAGCTCATCTCGAACAGTTGCTCTGCCGTGGGATCGTAATTCACGTAGGTATCGCACAACGCCACCGTGCGCCCCGGCAACACCAGCAGGTTCATGGCGTAAAAGTGCTTAACGTCAGCCCGCCGCCCAAGCACGGTCTCGATTAATGAGAGATGCTGGCTGTGCATGCCGTAGGTGCCGCAGATCATGCCGTCGGCGTAACCGAAGTTGAGCATCAGGGCACCGATCAGGGTCGTACGCCGACGCACTTCGCGCTTGGCGTACTCGACGGAGACGCCACGACGCTCCATCAGGGCGTGATAGTGCGTCCACAGGTCGCGGTAGCGAGCGTCCGAATCCTGGTTGACCAGTTCGAAGTCAACCTCGGGCCGCAAACGCAGTCCGAAACGCTCAATGTAGCGCGCCACCACCTCGGGCCGACCGATGAGGATGGGGCGCGCCAGGCCTTCATCAACCACGGCTTGCACGGCACGCAGCACACGCTCGGATTCGCCTTCTGCAAAGATGATGCGCTTGGGCGCGCGCTTCGCTGCGGCAAATACCGGTTTCATGATGAGGCCGGATTGCCAGACGAAGTTGTTGAGCTGCTGAGTGTAGGCCTCCCAGTCCGCGATAGGCCGCGTCGCCACACCAGACTCCATCGCTGCGCGCGCCACGGCAGGGGCGATCTTGACGATCAGGCGCGGATCGAAGGGTTTGGGAATGATGTACTCAGGACCAAAGGCGCACATCTGTTCGCCATAGGCCGCCGCCACAATCTCTGAAGCCTCGACCATCGCCAGATCGGCAATGGCGCGCACAGCAGCAAGCTTCATCGCGTCGTTGATGGTCGTCGCGCCGACATCCAGCGCGCCACGGAAGATGAAGGGGAAACAGAGAACGTTGTTCACCTGGTTGGGATAGTCTGAGCGCCCCGTCGCGATGATGGCGTCGCTGCGTACCGACTTCACTGCATCCGGCAGGATTTCCGGCACTGGATTCGCCAGTGCGAAGATCAGCGGACTGGCCGCCATCTTTGCAACCATCTCAGGCTTGAGGACGCCAGCGGCCGAAAGCCCCAGAAAGACATCTGCGTCGCCAATCACTTCTGCGAGCGTGCGCGCTTCGGTCTTCTTGGCGTAGCGCGCCTTGATCGGCTCCATCTCCTCGATGCGACCTTCGTAGACGACGCCCTTGATGTCGGTGACCCAGATGTTCTCGACCGGAATGCCCAGCATGACCAGCAGGTCGAGGCACGCCAGTGCCGCCGCACCAGCACCGGACGTCACCACTTTGACCTTGTCGAGCGGCTTGTTCAGCAGACGCAAGCCGTTGAGAATCGCCGCCCCCACTACGATTGCCGTCCCGTGCTGATCATCGTGGAAGACGGGAATGCTCATGCGCTCGCGAAGCTTGCTCTCTATATAGAAGCACTCCGGCGCCTTGATGTCCTCGAGGTTGATACCACCAAAGGTCGGCTCCAGCGAGGCGATGATGTCGATAAGCTTGTCCGGATCGCGTTCGTCGATCTCGATGTCGAACACATCGATGCCGGCGAACTTCTTGAACAGCACCGCCTTGCCCTCCATCACTGGCTTGGCCGCCAAGGGCCCGATCGGCCCCAGACCCAGCACCGCCGTGCCGTTTGTGACCACACCGATGAGGTTTGCCCTTGCCGTCAGTGCACTTGCCTGTGCCGGATCTTCAACGATCGCATCACAGGCTGCAGCGACACCCGGAGAGTAAGCCAGTGACAGGTCGCGCTGGTTGGTCAACGCCTTCGTCGGCGTCACGGCAATCTTGCCCGGCTTGCCTTGCCTGTGATACTCCAGCGCCGCAGCGCGAATCCTCTCGTCCATCCAGCACTCCTGCTTCTGCAATGAGGCGAGCTGCAACGCTGCAGCCCTGAATGCCAAGGATTCTACGCTTCGTGTCGCTCGAGTGATTCCGGGGAAAACCGCTAGAACTCGTGGATTTCCACACTATCAGCCGCACGTGGAAAAACAAAAAGCGCCGACTTGTCGGCGCTTGTCTGCGGTTTCAACACTCCCAGGCTCAACCGGGCGTGCCGGTCGAGTCCGGCTCGGCTTCGCCTGCCGCAGGCACCTTGGGAAGCGAACCGTTCAGCTCCGCCACCTGGCGTACGCTGCCAAACTTCATCACCTGGCGGAAACGTTCCAGCTCATTCAACACCTTGTTCGGGTAGGTCAGATCTTCCGGATCCGACACGCCGCCGTATTGCTGCAAAGCAGCCACGATTGCGCCATTGGTACGCAGGTACTCGCGCAGGATCCGAGCACCAACACGCAGGTTCTCGCTCGGATCCAGCAACGCCGTATTACCGAGTGACCCGTCGATTTTGTCGTGATGAAAACGCGGAATGATCTGCATCAGGCCCTGAGCGCCGAATACGCTCTCTGCCAACGGATTGAATCCGGACTCCACCGAAGTCACCGCCAGGATCAGGACCGGATCGATATTGCTGGCGGTTCCTTCGCGGATAGCATCGCGTACAACCTGCTCAAGTGCTTTGCCAGCCACCTTATGGCGTTTGGCAATGTACTGGATCAGGCGCATGTATTCAGGTGACAGCTTGTCCGACGCGGCTACACCCGCCGCGTATTCCTTCACCGAATCGGGAGCCGCAGGACGTGATTCAGCCCAGGCACGAGGATCCAGACCGCCAATGCCGTGCGCTGTGTACTGGTAAGCCATGATGATTGCGACGGCAACACCCGCAACCAGCAAGCAGCCATGGGTGAAACTGAGGACAAAATTTGCCAGGTGTCGGCCAGCTCGCTTCAACAGCGAGCCCGTAGGTAATGACTGATCCATACTTTCTTCTCCCGGAACCACCAGACACGACGCACACGCAAGCTCCTGACTGCGACGCAGACAAGCCGTGATGTGGTGATTTCCTCTGGCTGACCCGGCAACACACAGGCGCCAATTGTTATATCAAGCAGACCGGACGCACAGGGCGTCGGTCACGGCAACTGAACAGGAATATTGGTGTTCCGCAGTGGGGATCCAGCCACAGAACTTTGGTTTCAGGCTTGCTCCGAAGCCCGGCCTGCTCAGCTTTTTGGGATGATTTGATATCGCTTGAGCGAATTGAAGATGGGCGTATTTTATTGATTTGATTGAACAATGTCAATACGCGCCAGAACCGCATGAACACTGGGCGTTTGCATTTGTCATGCCCATGCCATGCGGGTGAAATGATCCGACAAAATCCATGACACAAAAAACAAGGGGCGCTTTCGCGCCCCTTGTTCATCGGACTCTATCCGTTCAGGACGGACGTGAACCCGAGGGGAAAGGCCAGGCGGCCGTCGGATTGAGCGACGACTTGAGGCCAGGCGTTGCAGCCGTAGAAGGAGTCGGCTTTGCTTCGGCCGCGGGTGCGGCCGGCGCTGCAGCGGCAGGTGCAGCCGGAGCAGCAGGCGCGGCGGCAGCAGCAGGAGCTGCCTCAGCCTTCGGTGCTGCGGGCTTCTTTGCCGCGGGCTTCTTCTTTGGAGCAGCCTTCTTTGCTGCCGGAGCAGCAGGCTTTGCTGGCGATGCTGGTGCGGCAGGTTTCGCAGCAGCAGGCTTCTCTTCAGCAGGTTTAGCCTTGGGAGCAGCCTTCTTCGCAGCAGGCTTCTTCGCAGCAGCAGGCTTCTTCGCAGCGGCAGCCTTGGCAGCGGGCTTTTTAGCAGCCGGCTTCTTGGCCGCAGGCTTTTTAGCAGCCGGCTTTTTAGCAGCCGGCTTCTTCGCAACGGCAGCCTTCTTGGCAACCGGCTTCTTCGCCACTGCCTTCTTGGCTGCGGGCTTCTTGGCGACAGCCTTCTTCACTGCGGGCTTGGCTGCTGCCTTCTTGGCAACCGGCTTCTTGGCTGCGACCTTCTTCACTGCGGGCTTCGCTGCAGCCTTCTTGGCGACCGGCTTGGCGGCTGCCTTCTTGACTGCGGGCTTCTTGGCCACGGCCTTCTTCACTGCAGGCTTGGCGGCTGCCTTGGGAGCGGCCTTCTTGACTGCGGGCTTCTTGGCCGCAGGCTTCTTGGCCACTACCTTCTTGGCGGCGGGCTTGGCGGCTGCCTTCTTTACTGCCGGCTTTGCTGCGGCCTTTGCCTTGGGAGCGGCCTTCTTGGCTGCGGGCTTGGCTGCCTTGGGAGCGGCCTTCTTTGCTGCGGGCTTGCTAGTCGACTTCGTTGCCATAACACACCTCCTTTGCTAGTCGCCGGGTTGTCACCCAACACAAGGACTGCACTGCCAGCCTGGCGAGCTGGAAGTGCGTTGCCGTGCTACCGCACGGCGCTGGAAAAACCTTTCAGCCAAAAACAAACGGCACAACCAGCCCTGCTCATAAGGGGCTGGCTGTGCCGACAATGCGAAGTGATCTGGAAAGTAATCAATCCCAACTCAGTGTCCCACCCGTTTGATACTCGATCACACGGGTCTCGAAGAAGTTGCGCTCCTTCTTCAGGTCGAGCATCTCGCTCATCCACGGGAAGGGGTTCTCGGCCCCCGGGTAGATGGCGTCGATGCCGATCTGCTGGCAGCGGCGGTTGGCAATGAAACGCAGGTATTCCTTGAACATCGATGCGTTAAGACCGAGCACGCCGCGCGGCATGGTGTCTTCGGCATAGCGATATTCGAGCTCGACGCCCTGCTGGATGAGGCCACGGATTTCCTGACGGAACTCAGGCGTCCAGAGATGCGGGTTCTCGAGCTTGATGGTGTTGATGAGGTCGATGCCGAAATTGCAGTGCATTGACTCGTCGCGCAGGATGTACTGGTACTGCTCTGCCGCTCCCGTCATCTTGTTCTGGCGCCCGAGCGCGAGGATCTGCGCAAAGCCAACGTAGAAGAAGATGCCTTCCATGATGCAGGCGAAGACGATCAGGGAGCGCAGGAGCTGCTGGTCAGCCTCCGGCGTGCCGGTCTTGAAGTTTGGGTCGGTCAGGACATCGATGAAGGGGATAAGGAACTCATCCTTGGCGCGAATGCTGGAGACCTCATGATAGGCATTGAAGATCTCGCCTTCATCCAGCCCGAGCGACTCGACGATGTACTGGTAAGCGTGGGTGTGGATCGCTTCTTCAAAAGCCTGGCGCAGCAGGAACTGGCGACACTCGGGTGCCGTGATGTGGCGATAGGTACCCAGCACGATGTTGTTGGCAGCCAGCGAGTCCGCCGTGACGAAGAAGCCAAGGTTGCGCTTGACGATGCGGCGCTCGTCTTCGGTCAGGCCGTTGGGATCCTTCCAGAGCGCGATGTCGCGAGACATGTTGATCTCTTGCGGCATCCAGTGGTTGGCGCAGGTGGAGAGGTACTTCTCCCATGCCCACTTGTACTTGAACGGCACCAGCTGATTGACGTCGGTCGCGCCGTTGATGATGCGCTTGTCAGAGACATTCACGCGACGGAACTCTTCATCCGCTGCCGGCGCCGCAACCTGACCCGAACGGGAATGGGCTGCCTGCGGTTGGGAAGACAGTGTCTGCAGTCCAACCTGCAGCGAGTCGGAGCTCGCAACGTCGATGTCGTTTTCAAAGTTCAGCATGCCATTATCCTTTAGATGATTTTGCTTTCGAATGCAAACATTTTCTTCATCAAGCGAAGGTCGCAACGCTAGCGCTGGCGCGGCTCTCCGGCCCATCAACGCATTTGTCATACACCCCAGCTCGCCGCAAACCCGCATGAAACAAGGCTTTGCGAGAATCACCGCTTTTCAGCAGCGCGCCATCACACACTTCGAGGCACGTTTGCACAATCCCAACACTCTCGACGCGCGATCGTGAGTCACGTGCGCATCTTGCTCTCTCGCAAAACGCACACAGCACGCTTCATCGAGAGACTTCCATCACTACACTGTGACGAAAATCGTCACTTTTCAGCCCCACTGACGCGATGAGTTTTCGGGTCAGTCACATCACTTCGCTCATCGATGCGCTGCCATCACAGCATCGTCGACTCAGCCGACAATGCCCTGCTTGCGCGGCGCACCAGGTGATGCGGACACGCCGCATCACGCCGGCGACACTAACTTACTGGCAAGCCTCGCACTCGGGGTTGTCGATCGAGCAGAACTTCGCGGCTTCGGATGCGCCGTCACCGGCACCCGCTGAGCTAGCCGCAGCCACGCCACCGCTGACCGGCACGGCATTCAGTTCGCCGCCACGCCCAGTCGACTTCTCGGCCGACGTAGCCCCCATGGCGCGCAGGTAGTACGTGGTCTTGAGACCCCGCAGCCAGGCGAGCTTGTAGGTGTCGTCGAGCTTGCGACCCGAAGCGCCGGCCATGTAGATGTTCAGCGACTGCGCTTGGTCGATCCACTTGGAGCGGCGTGCAGCGGCTTCGACGATCCACTTCGGCTCGACTTCGAAGGCGGTCGAGTACAGACGGCGCAGCTCTTCGGGGATGCGGTCGATCTTGGCCAGCGAACCGTCAAAGTACTTGAGGTCAGCAACCATGACTTCGTCCCACAGACCCAGTTTCTTGAGGTCGCGCACCAGGCTCTCGTTGGCGATGGTGAATTCGCCGGAGAGGTTGGACTTCACGTAGAGGTTCTGGAAGGTGGGTTCGATGCAGGCATCCACGCCAACGATGTTGGAGATGGTAGCCGTCGGGGCGATGGCAACGCAGTTAGAGTTACGCATGCCGACCTTGCCGATGCGGGTACGCAGCGCCTCCCAGTCCAGCGTCGAAGAGCGGTCGACTTCGACGTAACCGCCACGCTCCTGCTCCAGCATCGCCAGGGTGTCGAGCGGGAGGATGCCGCGATCCCACAGCGAGCCCTTGAACGAGGTGTAACGGCCGCGCTCTTCGGCCAGATCGGTCGAGGCCCAGTAGGCGTAGTAGCAGACAGCCTCCATCGAACGGTCAGCGAACTCGATGGCCTCTTGCGAAGCGTAGGGGATGCGCTGGGCGTGCAGGCAGTCCTGGAAGCCCATGATGCCCATGCCGACCGGACGGTGCTTGACGTTGGAGTTGCGTGCCTTGTTGACGGCGTAGTAGTTGATGTCGACCACGTTGTCGAGCATGCGCATGCCGACACGGATGGTGCGACGCAGCTTGTCGTGGTCAAGGACCTTGCCGCCCTGACCGTCATCCTTAAGGTGCGCCAGCAGGTTCACCGAGCCGAGGTTGCAGACGGCGATTTCGGAGTCGGACGTATTGAGCGTGATCTCGGTGCAGAGGTTGGAGCTGTGCACCACGCCAACGTGTTGCTGGGGCGAACGGACGTTGCAGGGATCCTTGAAGGTGATCCAGGGGTGACCCGTTTCGAACAGCATCGACAGCATCTTGCGCCACAGTTGCAGGGCCGGCATGCGGCGGAACAGCTTGATCTCACCCGCGTCAGCCTTGCGCTCGTAAGCCACGTAGGCCTGCTCGAAGGCCTTGCCGAACTTGTCGTGCAGGTCGGGCACGTCGGAGGGCGAGAACAGGGTCCACTCGCCGGCGTCCATCACGCGCTTCATGAACAGGTCGGGAATCCAGTTCGCGGTGTTCATGTCGTGCGTGCGGCGGCGCTCGTCACCGGTGTTCTTGCGCAGGTCGAGGAACTCCTCAATGTCGAGATGCCAGGTTTCAAGGTAGGCGCAGACGGCGCCCTTGCGCTTGCCGCCCTGGTTCACCGCAACGGCCGTGTCGTTGACCACCTTGAGGAAGGGGATCACGCCCTGGCTCTTGCCGTTGGTGCCCTTGATGCGGGCGCCGAGCGCGCGCACCGGGGTCCAGTCGTTGCCGAGGCCGCCGGCAAACTTCTGGAGCATGGCGTTTTCCTTGATCGCGCCGTAGATGTCGTCAAGGCTGTCATCCACCGTGGTCAGGTAGCAGGACGAGAGTTGCGAGTGCAGCGTGCCGGCGTTGAACAGGGTCGGCGTCGAGCTCATGAAGTCGAACTTCGAGAGCACGTTGTAGAACTCGATGGCGCGGGCTTCGCGGTCGATCTCGCCGAGTGCGAGGCCCATGGCGACGCGCATGAAGAAGACCTGCGGCAGTTCGATGCGGCGATCTTCAATATGGAGGAAATAGCGGTCGTAAAGCGTCTGCAGGCCGAGATAGCCGAATTGCAGGTCGCGCGAGGAGTCCAGTGCGGCACCGAGGCGCTCAAGGTCGTAGTCGGCCAGACGGGGGTCGAGCAGCTCGGCGTCGATGCCCTTCTTGATGTACTGCGGGAAGTACTCGGCATAGCGGGTCAGCATCTCGGCCTGACCGACTTCTTCGCCCAGCACTTCGAGACGGATCTCGTGCAGCTGCAGACGGGCAGTGACGTAGTTGTAGTCCGGATCCTTTTCGATCTGGGTACGAGCTGACAGGATCAGAGCCTTGCGCACTTCTTCGCCCGGCACGCCGTCGTAGATGTTGCGCAGCGCAGCGTCGATGATGCCATCGGGGCTGACGTGATCACCCAGACCCACGCAAGCGGACTCGACGAGGCGATGCAGGGCCTTCAGGTCGAGCGGACGACGCACGCCGTTCTCAACCACATGCAACAGCGGTTCGGCAGGCGCTTGCTCGACAGCTGCGGCAGCGCGCTCGGCTGCACGCTTTTCGCGGTACAACACGTAGGCACGTGCGACGTCGTGTTCGCCGGAACGCATGAGGGCGAGTTCGACCTGATCCTGGATGTCTTCAATATGGAAGGTGCCGCCGTTGGGCTGACGACGGATGAGGGCGCGCACGACATTGTCGGTGAGCTGGGCCACCACGTCGCGGACACGTGCCGACACCGCACCATGCGAACCTTCGACTGCGAGGAAAGCCTTGGTCATCGCCACTGCGATCTTGGCCGGCTCGAAATGCACCACGGCGCCATTGCGACGGATGATCTTGTAGTCGGCAAACTCCACCACCCCAGTATTCGTCGGGACTACGTTGCCGGCGGCAACAAACGTGGGCTGCGGGGTTTCGGTCGCAAGCTGCATGAACTCTCTCCTTGCTGTTAGGCCTTCGGGTCACGGGCGGCCTTTCGCGACCGTTTACTCCCCGAGGCTGATGATGTTGCGAACTACTATATGTAGTAGTCCGGTGACTGCGTGCAACTAATTCTAGTGGGGCACCCTTCGACTGACAAGCAGGATTTTGCTTGTGCAACGCGTCAGCATCCCGGCGCAATTGTCAACGGGACGAGAGCCCCAGTATTGGCGCGGACGAGCGCCGGATTGCGTGCTCGTCAATACGTACAAGAGATGATGTAGCGCCGCTGATCTGCGACGCGCAGAAGGCTCAGACAGCCAGCAAGGCGGTCAGGCGCGGCCAGTCGAAACAGGGGCCGGGATCGGTCTTGCGCCCCGGCGCGATGTCGCTGTGACCACAGACGTCGGCCGCCGGGAAGTGTTGCCGCAGTGCGCGGATGAGTTGTGCCAGCGCTTCGTACTGCTGGACGCGGAACGCCAGGGTGTCGCACCCCTCCAGCTCGATGCCGATGGAGAAATCATTGCAGCGCTCGCGACCACGCCAGCTGGAGACCCCGGCATGCCAGGCACGGCGTCCGACCGGGACAAACTGCATCAGCGAACCATCACGACGGATGAAGAAGTGCGCCGACACGCGCAGCTGATGGATGCCTGCGTAGTATGGATGTTCGGCGGGATCGAGCGTATTCGTGAAGAGCTGCTCGACGCCGAGCCCGCCAAACATGTCGGGCGGCAGACTGATGGCGTGCACGACGATGAGGTCGACTGTGCAACCCTCGGGGCGCTCGTCCTGATTGGGTGACGGCACAGCACGGGCACCGGCAATCCAGCCATCGTCGCGCAATGCATGCCCCGGATCATTCATTTGCCGACTCATCCTCACCCTTCGCCCTGCACCAGCCACATATTGAGTAGACGACGCGCAGCCGGTGCGATCTCGCTGGCCGTCAGTCCTACAGGTCCGACCCCCTGACCAGACAACCAGTCTGCTGCTGCACCATGCAAATGGACCCCGGCCGCCAGTGCCAATGCTGGCTCCCAGCCTTGTGCGAGCAGCCCGAGCACCAGACCGCTGAGTACGTCGCCACTGCCTGCCGTTGCCAGACCCGCGTTGCCGGTGGTGTTGATCAGCCAGCGACCATCGCGCAAGGCAACCACACTGCCCGCCCCTTTCAGGACGACATGCGACTGGTAGCGACGCGCCATCTCCAGTGCCATGCTTACGCGGTCGTTCTGCACGTCGCTCGTCGCACACTGCATAAGCCTCGCAGCTTCGGCGGGGTGCGGCGTGAGAATGGCCGGCACATCACGTCGCGCCAAAGCAGATTGCAGCTGTGGAGATTGACCCAGCAACGTCAGCGCATCGGCATCCAGCAACAGCGGGCCGGAGAAGGCCACGGCACGACGCAGCTGCTGCGCTGCGATTTCCGACAGCCCCATACCTGGGCCAACAGCCAGCGCGCTGCAGAGCAAATGCAGATCCGTTGCCGCTCTCAGCATGATCTCTGGCTGCATGAAATCGACGACGGGCCCACCGGCGTCGAGCACGCCACCGTACACACGCCCCGCACCGGCCATCAATGCCGCACGTGCCGTCAACAGTGCGGCCCCCACCATGCCCGTCGCACCACCGATGACCCCAGCCTGTCCGAACAAGCCCTTGTGTACATTGGCGGCGCGCGGCAGCAGCGCAGCCGCGAAAAACTCTCGTCCCAGCACCCGTCCCGGCGCCGCTTCTGCCGGCAGGTCGAGGGAGTGCAAACTCAGCTCGCCGCAGTGATCCGGGCCATTCAGTGTGAGCAGCCCTGCCTTCATGGCAATGAAAGTCGCGGTATGGGAAGCGCGTACTGCAGCCCCCAGCACACGTCCGGTATCCGCATCCAGCCCGGATGGCACATCCAGCGACAGCACCGGCGCCGACATCTGCGACAGGCGAGCAATCCAGTCGGCGTAGCGGCCTTCCGGCGGACGCTTGAGGCCGATGCCGAAGATGGCATCGACGATCAGCGCCCAGTTGGAGCCCACGAACTCGCTGACCACCTGCCCGCCGGCAGCCTGCCAGGCTGCACGTGCCTGACGCGCATCGGGCGGCATCTGCGCCCCTTCGGCCAGGCAGGCAACGATGACTTCATGCCCCTGCTCGCGCAGCACACGGGCCAGCACGAAACCATCACCGCCGTTGTTGCCAGGCCCCGCCAGGACCAGTACGCAGCCTTGGCGCGCTGCGAGCATCCGGGCTGCACAGCCCGCAGCCGCTTGCCCCGCACGCTCCATCAACGGCAAGCCTGCATGGCGCAACTCCATCAACCGGACTTCCTCGCGGCGCAGGATCGCCGACATCAATCACGCTCCTGCAGCAGACGGCGCAAATGTTCGACCGGGATCGCGTAAGTGATGCCGGTCGGCTCGGCCATGCCGGGCTCGCGCGCCTGCCGCACCATGCCGCCACTGACCACGCCGAGCACCTGCCCGCTGTCGATATCGACGACGGGACTACCACTGTTGCCGGGACGGGCAACGGCGTCGAGCACATAAATGGGGTAGGCGCCAGCCACCATCTGCCGGATCACGGCAGCCTCCAGCCGATCGGCCCGCGGTGCGGGAATGCTGATCGGGGCGATGGCAGAAATGACACCCGCCTGGATGGCAGGCGTCAGGCCCAGCAAGCCCGGCAAGGGGAAGCCCATCAGCATGATGCTCTGCCCCTCGCGCGCGGGGGCAGACGCCAACGGCAACGCTGGCAGCGGGGCACCATCGCGGATACGCAGCACCGCCAGATCATGCTGTTCGTCGATGACGAGCCGTTGCACTTCGCGCGGCACATTGGGCTGGGAGGGCTGGACCACGACCATGATTTCCAGCTGCTCGGTGTTCTGCTGGCGCAGGCGAACGTGGGCATTGGTCGCCACGGTCCGGCCGTCGCCGACCACGAACCCCGTGCCCAGCGGAACGAATGCGGGACTGCGGGTGCGTTGATAAGTCCCGACGACGACCAGCGAAGCTTTGACGTTTGCTGCCGTGTCCGGCAAGCCAGCCTGCACCGTGCAAGGCAGAAGCGCTGCGGCCAGAAGCGTCACGGCTGTGACGCACCATCGCCCCAGGAAGCTTCGACTGCTACGCATCTCCGCACTCCTGTTCAAGACACCATCCCGATGCCGCAATCCATGCTGCTCCCGGCGGAGCGGCTGAGCGTGCCGACCGGAACACCCAGCCCGCCTGTGGCTTACAGGGTCTTCCGGAAAGCGACGATTTCCGCATGCAGGGGCAGATCGGCAGGCACACCTTCCAGGGCCTTCTCGGCCTCCTTGGCAGCCGTCGCTTTGTCACCCGTACGCGCCAGCGCCTTGGCGTAGCCCAGACGCACCGCAGATGCCTTGGGGGCCAGCTCAACGGCTTCCTTGAGCATAGCCATGCCACGCGGTACCTGCCCACGCTCGACGAAGATGCTGCCTGCGGTTTCCATGATCGCCGGCACTCTGGGTGCCAGTTTCAGCACCTCTTCGGCGTACTGCACTGCCTTCGGATCATTCTGCTTGTTGGCCACCCAGGCGAGATTGTTGGCGATCACGACGTTGGACTTCGCCAGTTCGTTCAGGGTTTTGTAGAGACCCAGTGCTTCGGGATAACGCCCGGCGTTCAGTGCCTCGTCCGCCAACTGCATGCGGACCACGCCTTCCTTGGGATTGGCCTTCAGGTAGTCAGCCACCAGCTTCTGCGCATCAGCCGTACGGTTCTGCTGGTTCAGGGCCGCGCGCAGGCTCAACAGCACTTGCGGTGACTTCGACTTTTCCCAAGCCTGCTGCAGGGCTGCGCTGACATCGGCCCAACGCTTGTCGGCGGAATACAGATCGGCCTCAAGCAGGTAACCAGAGGGCGAGCCCGGTGCCGCCTTCTGCAGGCCACGAGCCAGTTGCAGTGCCTCACCGGTCTTGCCTTGCTTCAGGTAAATCGCTGCCAGACGCTGGGCTGCATCGGCAAAGTCAGGCTTGCTCTCCAGCGCACGACGGTAGTTGTTCTCCGCCGCAGTCAGGTCTTCACCGGCACGTTGTGCTTCAGCCAGATCAAAGGTAGCGATGGGGTTTTGCGGGTCTGCCGACTGCAGCTTGGCAAACGTCGCGATGGCCTGTTGCTTCTCGCCACCAGCGAGCTGGGTGCGGCCCAGCAGACGCTGCATGTCCGGGCTGTCCGGCTGGCTGGCCACGGCCTGTTGCGCCACGATGAGCGCCTGCTTGCCTTCCGAGGTGCGCAGCAGGAACTGCACCAGTGCCACGCGTGCCTCGTTACGCGCAGGATCCGCCGCAACGGCTTTCTCCAGGGCGGCGCGCACTTCGGGCAGCGGTGAATTGGTCTCCTGCAGGAACTGCGCATAGGTCAGCACGGCGCGGACATTCTTGGGGAATTTCTGCACGAAGCCCTCGAGACGCTTGCGCGAATCGGCGAGCTTGCCCTCGGCCATGTCCAGACGGGTCAGCTGGGTCAACGCGCCAAGATTCTCCGGCTCCAGGCTCAGCGCTTGCTCGAAAGCCTTACGCGCGCCCGGCATGTCCTTGGTGGACAGCAGGACGGCACCACGCACGTTGGAAACAGCCGCGTTGTTCGGGTGCTTCTTTTCCAGCACGGCAAGCGTCTGCAGGGCACGCGCCGTGTCGTTGCGCTTGAGGTGATTGGCGATGATGCCAACCTCGGCAAGGATGTTCGAACCATCGCCGCCGGCTGCGGCAGCCTCCAGATCCTGCAGGGCGCGGGCGTCGTCACCGGCAGCCATGCGGGCCATGCCCAGTCGGGTACGGGCGTCGCTTGACGCAGGAGCGAGTGCTGCGACCTTGCTGAAGTAATCGGCCGCGCGGTTGTAGTCGGCCTGCAGCATGTAGGCTTGACCAGCCATGTTGAGCGCCTCGACATCGCGCTTGTCCAGCTCCAGCAGCGGCAAAAGGATCTCCAGCGCCTTGGCCGGATCACGCATGGTCAGATAGCTCTGCGCATGCATGCGCTTGGCCATCGCCCAGTCCTTACGACGCGCGGTGACCTTGGCAAGCATGGTCTCGGCCTGCTTGGCGTCACCCAGACGCAGATTGGCCGAAGCGCCCAGCATCAGGGCCAATTCGTGCTCCGGCATCACACGCAGAATCTTGGCCGCCGCATCACGCGCTTCGACCGGCTTGCCCGCGCGCAGGGCCGCAACACCGGAGAAGTAGACAGTGCGTACGTCGTTGGGCGCCACTTCGCGAAGACGCGCCAGAATGGCATCCGCTTCAGCGTGCTTGGAACGACCGATATAGAGCGACACCAGACGGATCAGCGGCGCCTTGTCCGTCGGGCTATTCGCCTGCGCCTGCTTGGCGATCGCGATCGCTTCGTCATCCTTACCCTGGCTGGCCAGCACGTCAGCCTTCACCAGCATGGCTTCCTGTTGCTTGGGTTGCTTGGCAAGAATGGCGTCAATTGCAGCGAGACCCTCATCGACCTTTTCGCGCGCCAGCAGCACGCGCGCCTTGCCAAGATCGGCCGTCACAAGCCCGGCTTGCGCAGCGAGCGCCTGATCGAACTGAGCCGACGCTTCGTCGAGCTTTTTCTCGGCGAGGTAAGCATTGCCCAGCGCCACCGACAGACGCGCCTGTGCTTCCTTTTCGTCGAGCTTCTGCTTGCCGAACTCTTCGATGGCCTTGGCGGATTTGCCGGAATTGATCATCGCCTCGACGATCATTGGCGTCACTGCGCCAGCCTTGTACCCATACTCAAGCGCCTTGCGGAGCTCACGCTCGGCACCCACCGAATCACCCTGCGCCACCAGCACTTCGGCAAACATGAAGCGTGCATCGGGATTGCCCGAGTCTTTCTGCAGCGCATTCTTGAGGTGGATGATGGCCGTCGGGTAGTCACGCTTGTCGACGGCCTGACGAGCCGAAGCAAGCAGGGTCGCGGGGGACTCCGAGCACCCCGCCAGCAGCAGGGAGGCGGCGAGCACGCCGGTAAGCAACCAATTGGTATTGCCAGAAACGGACATTCGGATCTCTCCTGTCATTCAATCATTCTGCGGCCGACGACTCTTTGCGTATGCCGAACCGGTTCATCAGGTCATACAAGGTCGGGCGGCTGACGCCCAGTACTTCGGATGCCTTGGCGATATTGCCATTGACGCGCGACAGCACACGGACCACGGCGCGCTTCTCCGCCTCATCGCGCACCTGGCGCAGGTTGAGCGCGGCGAAATCTTCTTCCACGGCTTCAAGGCCCAGGTCGTCGGCAGAGATGCGTGAGCCGTCAGCCATGATCACTGCACGCTTGATGCAGTTCTCCAGCTCGCGCACGTTGCCCGGCCAGGCATGCGCCTCGATGGCGGCAATGGCATCGTCAGCGAGGCTCATGCTGCCGCGCTTGAGCTCTTGCGCGAAGCGCTGCACAAAGGCGTGCGCCAGCAAACTGGCATCGCCGTCACGGTCACCCAGTGCGGGAATATCGACGACGATTTCCGCCAGGCGATAGAAAAGGTCCTCACGGAAGCTGCCGTCCTTGATGCGGTTGCGCAAATCCTGGTGGGTCGCGCACACCACACGCACATCGACGGGAATTTCTTCACGCCCACCGATACGCTCGACGGTGCGCTGTTGGAGGAAGCGCAGCAACTTGGCCTGCAGCGCCATCGGCAAGTCGCCGATTTCATCGAGGAACAACGTGCCCTTATGCGCCAGCTCGAACTTGCCGGGCGTCTGCTTGACTGCCCCAGTGAAGGCGCCGCGCTCGTAGCCAAACAATTCGCTTTCGAGCAGATTCTCGGGAATGGCGGCGCAATTGATGGCGATGAAACGCTCGGCCTTGCGGCCCGACTTCTCATGCACACCACGCGCCAGCAATTCCTTGCCGGTACCGCTCTGGCCCAACAGCATTACGGTCGCCGTGGTGCCGGCCACTTTTTCGATGGTGCGACAGATGCGCAACATGCCTGCATCGCGGGTGATCAGGCCACCCAAGGCACTGCCTGTCTGCTGATTGGCAAGGCGGCGATTTTCCTCCTGCAGATCGTACAAACGGAAGGCACGGTCAATTGTCAGCTGCAGGAATTCCGGTTCAAAAGGCTTGGCGAAGAAATCGTAGGCGCCCAGACCCACGGCACGCACCGCGTTCTCGCGATCATGCTGGCCGGTGAGCATGATCACCTTGGTGTCGGGTGCCAGGGCAAGCACCTCTTCCAGCAGGCGGAATCCTTCGCTGGTCCCATCCGGTTCAGGCGGCAAACCCAGGTCCATGGTGATGACCGCGGGCTCATGGCGACGCAACTGGGCGATGGCAGATTCGCGGTCCGAGGCCAGCACGACCTCGTAACCGTCGAATGCCCATTTCATCTGTTTCTGCAGTGCCGGATCGTCTTCAACGATCAACAGCACGCGCGCCTTATCGGAACTGCTCTCTGCCATGACATCCTGACCCGAAATTGGTGACTGCCGATCTGGTGGTTGCCGGAACCCGCTGCCGCTGCTCAACCGCGACGCCCGAGGGGAATGAGGATCACGACCGACGTTCCCTGCCCTACTTCGCTGGTTACCTCGACGCGCCCGCCAAGTTCAACCACGTATTGCCGCACTTCGTAGGCACCTATGCCCATGCCGCTGTGCTTGGTCGTCTGGAATGGCCGGAACAGGCGCTCCCGCACGAACTCGGCGCTCATGCCACAGCCGGTATCCGCCACCTCGAACCGCAGGAAATCCTCTTCGCGGCTCAACGACACTGAAACCTTACCATGCTCGGGTGTCGCTTCGATGGCATTCTGCACGACGTGCCCGAATATACGGTGCAGCCGTTCCGCATGGGCCAGCACCCCGAGTTCGGGCTCCGCTGTCAGAGTCAGCTGCGGACGCAACAGGCTGCGCTCCGAAACCAGCCTGTCGCACAACTCGCTGACATCCACCCAGCGTTTCTGCTCGATGGGCTCCTTGTTCTGCAGCTGGGTCATGAGGCCACGCATGCGCTCGGCGACGTTCTCGACGGTCAGCAACATGTCGGCCTGGAACTCCGGATTGTCCTTGTGTCGCGCAGCGTTCTTGAGCAGCAGTGAAAGCTGAGCGACGAGGTTCTTGAGGTCATGCACCACGAAGGCAGACATGCGGTTGAACGAGTCGAACTTCTGCGCTTCCAGCAGCGCTGCGATCGCCTGCGCGCGACCGAGGTAGCTTGCCGCCTGCCCCCCGGCGGTCTTGAGCAGATCAAGCACCTCCCAGTTCACCTCGACACTGGCGCGTGCCGTACTCAACACCACGAAGGCCAGCATCTCCCCACCACTGATGAGTGGCACGATGAGCCAGGCGTCCTGCAGGGACGACAACCAGCCCGGCACCGTGATGCCATGATAGAGACCCGGACGAGAGCGCCACTCTTCGAGATTGACGATCCAGCCCTGTGCCGCCATGAATGCCGCGAGCGGCGCGTCACGCGGCTCCTCGCCCTCTCCCAGCGGATAGTTGAGTTTGGCGCGTGGGCGGAAGACACCATCACCATCCGGCATCCAGATCACACCACCTGGGCTCTCCACCAGTTCGCACAATGCGCCGATGATGCTCTGCTCAAGCGTGTTCTCGCCTCCCTGCGCGCCTGACAGAGCCTGCGTAAACTTCAGCCAGGACTCGCGATAGTCATAACGCAGCGCGAAGAGATGTTTCCCGACCCACACCCGCAGCTTCGCACGGAAGGAACCTGACACCGCCACCAGGGCCAGCAACATCAGGCCGCCGAACATCAGCGCCGTTTGCAACGCGCCGCCCCAGGTGCCGCCGAACCAGCGCACGTAGTAACCCACCGCTGCAATCATGAGCAGGTAGACGCCGGATGCAGCCAACGCCGTCGAGTGGAAAACCAGTTGCCGCGACACGGTAATGCGGAAAGTCCAATCACGGCTGCGCGTCGCCGCCATCACCAACAGCGGCGCCATCAAAGCATGCACCGCCGTGCGCACGGCCATCACGTCCGGGTCAGGCTTACCCAGCAGCGCGGCTTCGGCAAACAGGTAAATGTCAAAGCACTGAACACAACCCAGGCCCAGCGCAAGCGGCTTGATGCCCCAACGCGCGCTCTCCGGATAATTGCGATACACCTGCTCCAGCAGCACCAGCAGCCACACCGACAACAACAGGCCGGCGTAGTGCATCCAGCGCGTCAGCCCCACCACCTGGTCGGACACCACGACCATTGCCAGCGACACCAGCACGACGCCCGACGCAACGCGCCGGACCGAGCGCACGCCCGAACTCTGGCGTGCGTCGCTGACGACCTCCAGCAAGCCAACCAGGAAGAAGCCCCAGATCGCGGGGCGCAGCACTTCGGCCAGCAAGGCCGGCCATAACGGCAACAGCCCCACATGACGACTCTCGTCGAGTGCTGCCAGCGCGGCCCACACTCCGGAAGCCAGAACTGCGGCAATCAGGCGCGCACCCAGCTTGCCGCCCCGCCAACCCAGCCAGAGGTACAGCGCCAGACAGCCGAACACGACGGTCGCCAGACAGGCAGACCAGAAGCGGATATCGGACAGGGAGGAATCCATCAGGCTTGCCTGCATAAAGAAAAGGCCCCGCACCGGCGGGGCCCCGAGTTTAGCGCACAGCGCCAGCGGGCGTTCAGTGCGCGCCCTCCCCGGTCAGCACCACACGCACAGTCTCGGCGAGCACCATGATGTCGAGGAACAGCGTGTGGTTCTTGACGTAGTACAGGTCGTACTGCAGCTTTTGCACTGCATCATCGACCGACGCGCCATATTGGTAGCGCACTTGCGCCCAGCCCGTCACGCCCGGCTTGACCGAGTGGCGGACGGCATAGAAAGGGATCTCGCTGGTCAGCTGATCGACAAAGAACGGACGCTCCGGACGCGGACCGACCATGCTCATGTCACCCATCAGCACATTGAACAATTGTGGCAGCTCGTCGATACGCGTCTTGCGGATCAGGCGACCAATACGGGTGACGCGATTGTCATTGGCGCTGGCCCAACGTGGCTTGCCGTCTTTCTCGGCATCGCGATACATCGAACGGAACTTGATGACCTTGAAGGTGCGACCACCCTGCCCCACACGCTCCTGCTTGTAGAGCACGGGAAAACCGTCTTCGATGGCAATGGCAATCATCGTCAGCAGCATGATGGGCGCAGTCAGGGTCAGCAGCAGAAGGGCTGCCGAGACATCGAAAGCACGCTTGACCATGGTGCGCAGGTTGCCCTGACGGAAGCCTTCGCCGTAGATCAGCCAGCTGGCACGCAGTGAGTCGAGGCGCACCTGGCCTCGCACACGCTCGAAGAAGCACGACAGGTCGAGCACCTTGATGCCCATGAGCTTGCAATCGAGCAATTCGGACAAGGGCAAGGTGCCACCACGACGCTCACGCACCGCAACGATGATCTCATCAACCTCCAGCGAGCGCGCCACATCAAGCAATGTCTTGTCAGCAGCCGGCTGCAGCACGCGGGACGGTTGCACCAGGGACTCTTCAAACCCCGGCACAGGCAGGAAGCCCACCACATCCAGACCCGGGTGGTGCGGATGAGTCAAGCTGTATTCGACCGATGCCGCCTCGCGACCGGTACCAATAACCAGAATGCGACGACGCCACATCGTGCTTGTTGTCGCGCGACGCGAAACACCACGGGCCAGCAACACACCGCCCAGCAGCATGATCACGGTCGCATCCAGCGTAGCGAACGCCTTGCCCCATGGCAGCAGGCGGAATACAGCCCAAGCCACCGGCACGCTGAACAACACTGTCAGCAAGACCCGAGCGAGCATGTCGCGGAAGGATGGATCACGGCGGCTGCCATACAGGCCCAGAGCACTGCTCAGCGCCACCATGACGACGGCAAACACCAGTGCAGACGGCACCACGGCAGTCAGCCCCGAAACCACCTCACCGCTGACGTAGAACGCCGCCAGCAGGATGCCGCCGAAGAGCACCAGGACGTCAATCAGGACCTGGTACACCGCACTCGACGGGAAATAGTGGTTGAAAAGACGCAGCATGCGGTTCCCTCGTTTGTTCTCTCTGCGGACTACCGGCGGGGCCTTGCCCCTCTCGGTCCGTATCCCTGTTTTGCGCAATCGCCGACCAGCGGACGAACCATATTGGAGCGACGCGAATGTTGCCGTGACAGATGCCACAAAGGTTCAATCAGCGGCTGTCCAAGCGGGCAGTTTGCCCGTCCGGGCAGCCCGGCAAAGCGGACCTGACATCCGCATGGATTCTCGGTTGTGCCTGTTACAGCAAGCACGTCGTCCGTTCATCGCCGCGCTTCCGCCCAGCCCTCATGGGTACGCTGTCAAGCGATCCCGCCGTCCACATTCGGCTTCTCGGGGCAACGCAGTTCTGCCTGATCGCAGCCTGCGTGCGAAAGGCTACAATTATGGCATGCCGCGGTGCAGCAGCATATTGCGCCGAGCCATCATGCGATCCGCCAGACATAACAGGCTTAAGGGTTCGCAGCCCGTTCTGCCTCTCAAACTCGCCTGCGAACAGATAAAGACTGCGCCACACAACGCCGCAGCCCGGAACTCACTCGATGACCCGTCCTCTCCTTGCTCCCGGCAGTGTCGCCCTCGTTGGCGGCGGTCCGGGCGACCCCGAACTTCTCACTCTTCGCGCCGCGCGCATCCTCGCCGTTGCCGAAGTGGTCGTGCACGATCAGCTTGTCAGCGACGCAGTGCTCTCACTCGCACCTGCGGAAGCCGAGCGTATCTATGTCGGGAAAGAGTCCGGCAAGCACACACTGCCGCAGGCGGAAATCAATGCACTGCTGGTTCGCCTCGCCCTGGACGGCAAACGCGTCGTGCGCCTCAAGGGCGGCGACCCCTACGTTTTCGGGCGTGGCGGCGAAGAAGCGCAGGATTTGCGCGCCGCCGGCATCCCGTTCGAAGTCGTGCCGGGCATCACCGCGGCCTGCGGCGCCGGGGCCTATGCAGGCATTCCACTCACGCATCGCGATCATGCGCAGTCGGTCGTTTTCGTCACGGGTCACCTCAAAGACGACAGCACCGATCTCGACTGGCCCGCACTGACGCGTGATCAGCAAACCGTCGTTGTCTATATGGGCGTGCTGTCGCTGCCCGAAATCAGCCGCCAGCTGATCGCCCACGGCATGCCGCCCGACCGGCCGGCCGCATGCGTGCGCCGCGCCACGCACGCGAGCCAGTGTTGCATCACCGGCACGATTGCCAACCTGCCCGAACGCGTCATCGCCGCCGGCATCCGCCCACCTGCCCTGCTCATCATCGGCAATGTCGTCAGCCTGCACGACACTCTGAACTGGTTCGCCGCAACGCATGACTGAAGCTCGCAGCAAGGCAACACCCGAAGAGGAATCGCTGTTCTCACTCTCCTGGCCCATCTTCGTCGAGATGGCCTTGATGACCGCCATCGGCACGCTGTGCCTGTGGCTGGCTGGCACCCTGTCGGTCGGCGCTGTCGCCATCTTCGGCCTGTCGAACCAGTTCCGGCTCGTGCTCGACCGAATCTTCCGCGTCGTCAGCATCGGCGCCAGTGTGCTCGTCACACAGCACCGTGGCGCGGGTGACGCCGCCGGCGCCATCGACCTCGCTCGTGCCGGCTTTACCACCGCCCTGTGGCTGGGCGCGGCAGCCGCGTTGCTGCTCGGCGCCTGGCCGGAAGGCATGCTTCGCCTGCTGAACCTGCCGCCCGAGCTGATGGCTGAGGCCGCGCCGTTCATGCGCGTTCTGGCTGTCGGCCTGGCCATCGAGGCGGTCAACCTGACCATGTTCTCGGTGCTGCGCGCCTTCAAGTACACGCAAGTGTCGATGCGCCTTGTGATGGCCGAGAACGCCCTGCACCTGATCGTCGCCGTGCCGCTGGTGCTGGGCGCCGGCAGCTGGCCGGGGCTTGGCCTGATTGGTCTGGCTTGGGGCTTTCTCGTCTCGCGCGCAGTCATCTTCGTGCTGCTCATCGTCGTCTGGCGCCAGCGTCTGCAGATTGGCCTGCGCCTGCGCGACGCTTTTCGCATCGCCCGCGAGCCGCTGCGTGCCATTGCACGCCTCGGTCTGCCGAGCGCGGGCGAGAAGATCATCTTCCGCGTCTGCTTCATGGCCACCGTCGCCATGGCCGGCAGCATGGGTGCCGCCGCGCTCGCTACGCATGCCTGGACCATGAACATCATGTCCGTCGTGTTCACTTTCGTGGGTGCGCTCAGCGCCGGGGCCGAAATCCTTATCGGCCATCGCACCGGGGCCGGCCACGTGCGCGCTGCAGACGACATGATCCGTCACGCCACGCGGCTGGGCCTCATCGGCACCATCGTTCTCAGCATCCTCACTTGGCTTGTCGCGCCCCACCTGATCTTCGCCCTGAGCCACGACCCCACGGTGAAGACGCTGCTGTCGTCTATCCTGCTCATCGAGATCTTCGCTGCAGCAGGTCGCTCGGCCAACGTCACCCTCATGGGCGGCCTGCGCGCCACGGGCGACGCTGTGTTCCCGGTGCAGATGAGCGTGTTCTTCAACGTCGTCATGGGCACCGGGCTGGCGTGGCTGCTGGGGGTCTTCTTCGGACTGGGCCTGCCCGGCCTGTGGCTGGGCTACCTGGCCGACGAAAGCCTGCGCGGCCTGGGCATGTTCTGGCGCTGGAAGACGCACGGCTGGGTGCCGCTGGCTCATGAGTCGCGGCGGCGCATCCTGCGTCGCTTGCGTACGGCATGAACGATCAGAGGCCCTGACCAACCGGCTCAGGCGACGCGCAACAACACCAGAGCCAGTTTTTAAGGCTGCAGCGCTGCGCGCAAGGCGGCCGCAATCTCCGCGACGGACCACGTCGCCTCTTCGAACAGGCGCGGCATGGTCAGAAAGCCGTGGATCATGCCCTCCACCTCGCGGTAGATGCAGCTCACGCCCGCTGCCTGCAGGCGCTCGGCATACGCCTTGGCATCATCCGTCAGCGGGTCGCACTCCGCCGTCAGCACCAGCGCCGGCGGCAGATTATGAAAGTCGCTCGCCAGCAAGGGCGAAGCGCGCCAGTCCAGCTTGTCTGCATCGGCCGGCAGGTAGTTGTGCTGGAACCAGCCGATCGACGCGCGATCCAGAAAATGTCCCTCGCCATACAAGGTATGTGAGCAACGCGTACTGGTCTGGTCGGTCGAAGGATAGACCAGCACCTGCAGGCGGATTGGCAGATCTCCCGCCTCCCGCGCCATCAGGCATGCCACCGCCGCGAGGTTGCCGCCCGCCGAATCGCCACCCAGCGCTATGCGCTGCGCATCCAGCCCAAGCCCCGCACCCTCGCGACGCAGCCATTTGAGGCAGTGCCATACATCCTCCAACGCAGCGGGGAAAGGATTCTCCGGCGCCAGTCGGTAATCCAGCGCCAGCACGGCAGAGCCCGCCAGCGCGCTGAAGTGCTGGCACAGCACCTCGTAACCCGCGAGGTCGCCCAGCGTCCAGCCACCACCATGCAGCCATACGAACACTGGCAGCGGTCCGGTGGCCGCTTCAGGCTTATACAAGCGTGCCGCCAGCGGCCCGCCCGCAAAGTCGCGCCGCGCAATCTCCAAAGCCTCCATCGCCACACCTTCCGGCGCTTCGCCACGGTATGCAAACAACAGTTTGTGGAAGTTGCGGCGCGCGTACTCGACCGGCTGATCGTGCAGACGCGGCGCCTCGACTCGGCTGAGCATGTCGAGCAGGGTTCGGACGCGGTTATCGATTGGCATGGCGTGACGGCTGAAGGCAACACTGCGGTGCGGCATACTACCGCCTCAGCCCTGATGATCGGGCGCGCAAGTCACCACAGACTGCAGGTCGCATGGCCTGCGCAAACCGGCCATGTGCGGCTGAAGCCGCACCTACAGTCTCAACACACGCATCGGTATGCCCATGAGCCAGGACGCACTCGACTCCCTCCGCATCGACCGCCAGCCCCTCAAGGCCAAGCGCCGTCGCCACACCGGCCGCTGGGTCGCGCTGGCTGTCGCCCTCATCGTCGTCGTAACCGTCGTTTTTGCGCAGAAGAACAAGCCGCTCGAAGTCGAGACCACGCGCGTTACGCAAGCGTGGCCCGCACAGGGCCTCACCGTGCTCAACGCCACCGGCTACGTCGTCGCCGACGCCAAGGCTGCCGTCGCGTCCAAAGCCACGGGCCGCGTCGAATGGCTGGGCGTGCGTGAGGGGTCGGTGGTCAAGGCTGGCGAGGTGCTCGCGCGCCTGGAGAGCGGCGACCTGCGCGCACAGCGTGCGCAGGCCGTTGCCAATGTCGAAGTCGCCAACGCGCGCCTCAAGCAATCCGAAGCCGAGCTGATCGACGCAGACTTCAACCTCAAGCGCCAGCAGGATCTGCGCGCGCAGGCCTTCGTCGCACAGTCCGCCGTCGATGCCGCCGAAAACCGCGCCCGCCAGGCGCGCGCCACTGTCGCCGCGCAAGCCGCCGCCGTGCGCGCGGCCGAAGCGGCGGTGAAGGAAGTCGAGGTCGCGCTCGACAACACCGTCATCCGTGCCCCCTTCGCCGGCGTCGTGCTCACCAAGCAGGCCGACGTCGGCGACGTCGTCGCCCCTTTCAACGCCAGTGCCGAATCCAAGGGCGCCGTCGTCACCATTGCCGACATGAACACCCTGGAGATCGACGCCGATGTCTCCGAGGCCAGCCTCGCCAAGGCTCGCGTGAGCCAGCCCGTTGAGATCCGGCTGGACGCCCTGCCCGACGTGCGCCTCGCCGGCCACGTCTCGCGCATCGTGCCCACCGTCGACCGGAGCAAGGCCACCGTCAAGTTCAAGGTCAAATTCGACGAAAAGGACGCCCGCGTACTGCCCGACATGAGCGCCAAGGTCGCCTTCCTCGAACGCGTCCTCAAGCCCGAGGAACGCACGCCACGCATCGCCGTGGCGGCAACGGCACTCGCCGGCGACACGGTCTTCGTCATTGAAGACGGCATCGCGAAAGCGCGCGAAGTCAAACGCGGTGGCGCGCTCGGCGATCTCGTCGAGATCACGCAAGGCCTCAAGCAAGGCGATATCGTCGTCGACAAGCCCGACGCCAGACTCAAGGACGGCGCCCGCATTGCGGAGAAAAAGTCTTGAGCGAGCGCGGCGCCGTCGAGCCCATCATCACCCTGCGCGGCGTCAGCAAGCACTACCAGCGCGGCGGTGAAATCATCCCCGTGCTCAAGGACCTCAACTTCGACATTGCGCGCGGCGAATACCTCGCCCTCATGGGTCCCTCGGGCTCGGGCAAATCCACCCTGCTCAACCTCATCGCCGGGCTCGACCAGCCCAGCAGCGGCAGCATCCTCGTCGGCGACATCGACATCGCCCAGCTCACCGACAGCGAACTCGCCGACTGGCGCGCTGCCCACATCGGCTTCATCTTCCAGTTCTACAACCTCATGCCCGTGCTCACCGCACAGGAGAACGTCGAGTTGCCCCTGCAGCTCACGCCGCTCTCGCGCAGCCAACGCCGCGAACGCGCCTTCACCGCGCTCGAACTCGTCGGCCTCGCCGACCGCGTCAAGCACTACCCGTCCGAACTCTCCGGCGGCCAGCTGCAACGCGTCGCCATCGCCCGCGCCATCGTCAGCGACCCCACGCTCATCGTCGCCGACGAACCCACCGGCGACCTCGACCGCAAATCCGGCGAAGAAATCCTCGCCCTGCTCGACCGCCTCAACCGCGACCTCGGCAAGACCATCGTGATGGTCACCCACGACCAGCGTGCAGCAGATGCGGCGCGCGCGGTACGGCATCTGGACAAGGGGGAGTTTTCGGAGCTGGTAGTAAATCGGGGGTAACTCGACACGATGGCATCCAATAAGAACCAACATTTCGTCCCTCGGTGCCACCTGCGTCCTTTCACCTTGAACGGTGAAAACGCCGCAATAAATGTGTTGAACTTGGATCGAAAGAAATTAATTCCTAATGCTCCGGTAAAGAATCAATGCTCGCGGGACTACTTCTATGGTCAAGACGAAAATCTAGAAAAGGCCATCCAGATCATTGAGTCCAAATATGGACAGGCGCTGATTGATCTGACCAAGAACCGCTTCATCCCAACGGATGACATCAAAGACGTCTTGAAAATTTTTTGGTTGTTCCAGCACCAACGAACCGAAGCCGCAGCGCTTCGCGCTGTTGAATTGGCTGAAGCGACCGCCGCTGCAGCCAACATTCCAACCGGCAAATACACACTTGAAATCAAGGCTGCCGTTCAGATTGCATGCAAAGCATTTCTAACATTCATGCATGAAATCGACGACCTTAAATTCTGCGTAATCAAGAACAAAACTGACTTCCCCTTTGTTACATCTGACAATCCAGCAGTCCTGACAAACAGATGGCGGCTAGAAAAAGATCGAATGCCCGGGCACTCGTTTGGTCTTGGTTCGGCTGGAATGTTGGCGCTCCTCCCGCTAACTCCAAAGTTGTTTTTTCTCGGGTACGACGGAGATGTCTACAACATACCCAACGAACGTGGTGTTGCGACGATAAGGAGTGTGCGAGACGTAAAGGCCCTAAACCAACACCAATTTCTTCAGTGCGTAGCCAACGTTTACTTGCATGACGCAAGCTACGAAAAGGCGCTGATTGAGCACTTCACAGAAGTTGAACCGATCCGCCCGAAACGTCGCCATATCGTTAACTACGCGCAGCTGGACAGCGTCTTCGACGGCCGCGAGAGATACGTCCTCGTACCGCCGACTGAACGCGATCCGTCTAAGGAATCCATATTGCACACCCGAATCATCCACCCTAAACCGGGAATGTGGCCTAGCCTGATCCGCCTACGAACAAATGGATCTGTCTATACCAATGGAACGGGTGCTGGCTATGTCAGGTTCGTCAGGGCTCAGACAGAATCAGCAAGGCCGTTCTGGAAAGAACGGCCTTGAAAAGCCATCCAGCGTCGTACTCTCCTCCACAGCAACCTTATGCTCACCCTCATCCTCCGCTTCGCGATCCGCAACCCGCTGCGTCACCGCCTGCGCACGACGCTGACGCTCGCGGGCATCGTCGTCGCCGTGCTGGCTTTCGGGCTGCTGCGCACGGTGGTGTCGGCCTGGTATGCGGGGGCGGATGCCGCGTCAGACAAGCGGCTGGTCAGTCGCAGCGCGATCTCGCTGACCTTCACGCTGCCGCTGGCTTACGCCGAACGCATCCGCGGCGTGGAGGGGGTGGCGGACATCAGCTGGGCGAACTGGTTTGGCGGCGTGTATTTCGAGCCGAAGAATTTCTTTCCGCAGTTTGCGGTCGACGCCAACAGCTACTTCCGCCTGTATCCGGAATTCGTGATTGCGCCGGAACAGCTCGATGCCTTCAAGCGCGACCGGCGCGGGGCGATTGTCGGGCGCAAGCTGGCAAACCGCTATGGCTGGAAGCTTGGCGACGTGGTGCCGCTGCGCGGCACGATCTTCGCGGGCAATTACGAGTTCATCATCCGC
The DNA here is from genome assembly GCF_039544165.1 of Viridibacterium curvum. Taxonomy (NCBI): domain Bacteria; kingdom Pseudomonadati; phylum Pseudomonadota; class Betaproteobacteria; order Rhodocyclales; family Rhodocyclaceae; genus Viridibacterium; species Viridibacterium curvum. The sequence continues at coordinate 91,797 of NZ_BAABLD010000005.1, read as the reverse complement.
GGCATCTACGATGGGGCGCGCAGCTCGACGGATCAGAACCAGTTCTTCTTCCAGTGGGACTACCTCAACGAACGCATCAATCAACTGTTCCCGAAACGCGGCAACCAGATCGGCGTGTTCATCATCGGTCTGCGCGACGGGCGTGATGCGGCAGCCGTGTCGCAGCGCGTCGATGCCGAGTTCAGGAATTCGCTGGCCGAGACACTCACCGAAACCGAAAAGGCCTTCCAGCTGAGCTTCGTGGCGATGACGGGCACCATCGTCGAGGCGATCAAGCTGGTGTCCTACGTGATCATCCTCATCATCATGGCCGTGATGGCCAACACCATGTCGATGTCGGCACGCGAGCGTACGCGCGAGTACGCCACGCTCAAGGCACTGGGCTTCCGCCCCTGGCTGGTGTCCGCGCTGGTGTACGCCGAGTCGCTGGCCCTAGCGCTGGTGGCGGGCGGACTGGGCATCCTCGCGACGGGGCCAGTGGCGCGCTCGGTGGGTAGCGGGCTGGACAACATCTTCCCCGTGTTCGAGGTTGCCCCCGTCACCGTGCAGCAGCAATGGCTCGCGGCGCTGACGATCGGCATCGTCGCGGCCAGCCTGCCGGCGCTGCGTGCGGCAAAGGTGAAGGTGGTTGAGGGCTTGAGGCAGGTGCAGTGATGGACATGAGCACTTCCGGGCTCTCGCGATACCTCGCGCACAGCGCGGTCATCGACTGCAAGCATCCTGCCGTGGCGGCGATGGCGCACGAGCTGACGCGGGGACTGGACGACGAGCACACCAAGGTGCAACGTTGTTTCGAGTTCGTGCGCGACGAGATCCGCCATAGCTGGGACTACCGGCAAGGCCCGCTGACCTGCAATGCTTCCGACGTCCTGCAGCATCGCACCGGCTACTGCTACGCCAAGAGTCACCTGCTAGCCGCCCTGCTGCGCGCGAACGGCATCCCCGCTGCGCTGAGCTACCAACGTCTGTCGGTGGGAGACGGCGGCGCGCCTTATTGCCTGCATGGCCTCAATGCGGTGTACCTGCGGGCGCATGGCTGGTACCGCATCGACGCGCGCGGCAACAAGCCTGGCGTTGATGCACGCTTCTCGCCGCCACGCGAAGCGCTGGCCTTCTCTACGGCTGAAGCGGAAACCCACGATCTGCCGGGCCTCTTTGCGGAACCGGTGCCTGCCATCGTCGCCTCTCTGGCGACACACAGCGACATCGCTGCCCTGCATGCCGACCTGCCCGACGTGACACTAGCCGACTGGCTGCGTCTGCACTCGGAAGCACGCAACGCCGCCATCCCGATCGAAGCTGCGAAAGCTGCGAAAGCTGCGCAGAGATGACTTCACGTTCAATCGCCTCCACGCCGTCATTCCCGCGAAGGCGGGAATCCAGTGACGTTGGCGTGAGCGTCGCAAAGTCGCTGGATTCCCGCCATACCCCTCTCCCCCACCCCCTCTCCCGCAAGCCGGCGAGGGGAGCTTCGTGCAGCTTCGCTGCCTGTAAAACTGGCGGGAATGACGGGCATTTGGGTGCCGCATGAAGATCACCACCCGCATCCCCCTCAACTACATCTGGCGCAACCTGCTGACGCGCCGGCTGACGACCGTGCTCACGGCGGGCGGCATGGCACTGGTGGTGTTCGTGTTCACGGCCGTGCAGATGCTCGAAGCCGGCCTCAAGGCAACGCTGGTGCAGACGGGCCAACCGGACAACGTGATCATCATCCGCGCAGCATCGGAGACCGAGGTGCAGAGCTCGCTGGACACGGCGCAGTCGCACATTCTCGAAACCCTGCCGCACATTGCGCGCGGGCCGGGCGGTGTGAGCATGCTGTCGAAGGAGAGCCTGGTGCTGATCTCGCTGATAAAGAAGGACACCGGCGGGCCATCGAACGTCACGATCCGCGGCACACGCGCGCTGGGTCTCAGCTTGCGGCCGCAGGTGCAGCTGATCGAAGGACGCATGTTCCGGCCCGGCAGCAACGAGATCATCGTCGGCCGCAGCATTGCCAATGGCTTCGAAGGCGTGGGCCTGGGCCAGACGCTCAACTTTGCGCGTCGCGACTGGCAGGTAGTGGGCGTCTTCGATGCGGGCAAAACGGCATTCAACTCCGAGGTGTGGGGCGACGCCGAGCAGATGCAGCAGGCGTTTCGCCGCACGCTGTATTCCTCGGTGATTGCTCAGCTCGACTCGGCCGCTGCGTTCGATACCGTCAAGCAGGCGATTGCAGATGACCCGCGCCTGACCGTCGAGGTCAAACGCGAACAGCAGTTCTATGCCGACCAGTCAAAGATGCTGGCTGCCTTCATCAGCATTCTGGGCACCGTGCTGTCCGTCATCTTCTCGATCGGTGCCGTCATCGGCGCGATGATCACCATGTACGGCGCAGTGGCGAGCCGCACGGCCGAGATCGGCACGCTGCGCGCCATAGGCTTCTCGCGGCTGAACATCCTCATCGCCTTTCTCGGCGAATCGCTCTTGCTGAGCCTGCTCGGCGGCCTCGTCGGGCTTGCGGCGGCATCGTTCATGCAACTGGTGTCGATCTCGACGATGAACTGGCAGACCTTCGCCGAGCTGGCCTTCGCCTTCCGCCTCACGCCGGGCATCGCGGTGGGCAGCATCCTCTTTGCGCTGGCGATGGGCTTCTTCGGTGGCGTGTTGCCGGCCTGGCGCGCGGCGCGGCTCAACATCGTTGAAGCGGTGCGTTCTGCCTGAAGAGCATCATGAAAGCCAGAACTCCTGCTGAGGCGATCAAGCTTGAAGACCTGCCCAACATCGGCCCCTCAATTGCCGACGATCTGCGCGAACTGGGCATCCACACCCTGGCCGAACTGGCCCAGCGCGACCCGCTGCGAACCTATCTCGCGCTGGGCGACCCGATGGGGCCACGCCACGACCCCTGCGTGCTCTACACCCTGCTGGCCGCGCAGCACTTCCTGACCTGCGGTGAGGCGCTGCGCTGGTGGGCATTCACTGAAGCGGGTAAAGACCTGCTGGGGAGTCGGCAGGTGATCGGGCAGGCGCCGCCTGTTCGGGTTGCCTGAAAATGCCTGCCGGGTGATAATGCGCGCCCACTCTTGCCGGGGTGGCGGAATCGGTAGACGCAGCGGATTCAAAATCCGCCGCCGAAAGGCGCGAGGGTTCGAGTCCCTCTCCCGGCACCAAATTCCCTTGTTGGGCTGTACTTTCGCCCTCCGACGCAGGGCATGCCCCATGCTCAGCCTCGACGATTTCGACTACGACCTTCCCCCGGAACTTATCGCCCAGACGGCCCTTGCCGACCGGGCCGCTTCGCGCCTGCTCGTTGTGAGCCGGGACTCGCAGCAAGACCGTGTGTTCCGCGATCTGCCGGAACTGCTGCGCGAGCATGACCTGTTGGTCTTCAATGACAGCCGCGTGCTGCACGCTCGCCTGTTCGGCCAGAAGCAGACCGGTGGGCAGGTTGAAATCATGATCGAACGCCCGCTGGGCGACCACGAAGCGCTGGCGATGATCCGCGCCAGCAAGTCGCCCAAACCCGGCAGCCGCATCCGCGTGGCCGATGCGTTCAACGTTGACGTGCTGGGGCGAGCAGGTGCTTCGGGCGAGTTTTTCCACCTGCGCTTTCCGCCGCAGGACACGGCCGTCAATTACATAGAACGCTACGGCAAGCTGCCGCTGCCGCCTTACATCGAACACGCAGCGACCGAGGCGGACGAGACGCGCTACCAGACGGTGTACGCGCGCGAACTGGGCAGCGTCGCCGCGCCGACAGCGGGCCTGCACTTCGACGATGCGCTGTTTGAAGTGCTTGCCGCGCGTGGCGTCAACAAGGCCTTCGTGACCCTGCACGTAGGCGCCGGCACCTTCCAGCCCGTGCGCGAACAGGACCTGTCGAAGCACCAGATGCATCGCGAGCTCTACAGCATCCCTACCGAGACGGTGGAAGCCATCGGCCGCTGTCGTGCGGCTGGCGGCCGCGTGATCTGCGTCGGCACGACGGCCATGCGCGCGCTGGAGTCGGCAGCACAGCAAGGCCCGCTGAAGGCCGGCAGCGATGAGACGGGCATCTTCATCACGCCGGGCTACACCTTCCGCGTGGCGGACGCACTGATCACCAACTTCCACCTGCCGAAGTCCACATTGCTGATGCTGGTGTCCGCACTCTCGGGCATCGACACCATCCGCCGCGCGTATGCCCATGCCGTGGCCCAGCGCTACCGCTTTTTCAGCTACGGTGACGCCATGTTTCTGGAAAAGCAGTCATGAAGTTCGATCTCATCAAAACCTCGGGCCAAGCCCGTCGTGGCCGTCTGCAACTGGCCCACGGCATCGTCGAGACGCCCGTGTTCATGCCGGTCGGCACCTATGGCACGGTGAAGGCGATGAGCCCTGTCGAACTTGACGACATCGGCGCACAGATCTGCCTCGGCAACACCTTCCACCTGTGGCTGCGCCCGGGGCTGAAGGTGATGGAGAAGTTCGGCGGGCTGCACGACTTCATGCAGTGGAAGAAGCCCATCCTGACCGACTCGGGCGGCTTTCAGGTGTTCTCGCTGGGCGCGCTGCGCAAGATCACCGAGGAAGGCGTCAAGTTCTCCTCGCCCATCAATGGCGAGAAGCTGTTTCTCACGCCCGAAGAGTCGATGCGCATCCAGCACGGCTTGAACTCCGACATCGTCATGATCTTCGACGAGTGCACGCCCTACCCCGCCTCGCACGACGAAGCGGCGAAGTCGATGCGCATGTCGATGCGCTGGGCGCGCCGTTCGCGCGACGAGCACGACAAACTGGGCAACAGCAACGCCCTGTTCGGCATCGTGCAAGGCGGCATGCATGAAGACCTGCGTGATGAATCGCTCGGTGGCCTGGTCGATATCGGCTTCGACGGTTTCGCCATCGGCGGCCTGTCGGTCGGCGAGCCCAAGGAAGAGATGGAGCGCATCCTCGGCTACACGGCGCCGCGCTTGCCGGCCAACAAGGCGCGCTACCTGATGGGCGTGGGCACGCCGGAAGACCTGGTGTATGGCGTGTCGCAAGGCATCGACATGTTCGACTGCGTGATGCCCACGCGCAACGCGCGCAACGGTTGGCTGTTCACGCAGTGGGGCAATCTCAAGATCCGCAACGCCGTGCATCGCGACGATACGCGCCCGCTCGACGAAGCCTGCTCCTGCTACACCTGCCGCAACTTCTCGCGCGCCTACCTGCACCACCTGGACCGCGCGGCCGAAATGCTGGGCCCGCGTCTGATGACGATCCACAACCTGCACTACTACCAGCAGCTGATGCGCGAGATGCGCGAGGCCATCGATGGGGATCGTTTTGCGGAATTCACAGTCGAATTCGCCGCTCGACGCGCCCGAGGCACAGCCTGACCCAGTCAGGCAGAAGCCTCGGGAAGCGTTTCTGGCAAGGCACGCCGACGATGACAGTACAAGTCGGCGAGGAGGCACAACGCCGCCAGGAACGCTTCCCCGAGGCTTCATCAGCTGCGGCAGCGCAATAGGGCGACCACACCCCGCCTGCTATACTCGCGGGCTTCCGATTGATCCAGCTGGAGTTTTACCGAAATGCTGATTTCCACCGCTCATGCACAAACCGCCGGCGCCGCAGCCGACCCCACCGGGGGCTTCTCCGGCATCCTGATGATGGGTCTGATGCTGGTCGTCATGTACTTCCTGATGATCCGCCCGCAGATGAAACGTGCCAAGGAACACAAGGCCCTGCTCGATGCGCTCGCCAAGGGCGATGAAGTGATGACCAACGGCGGCGTGGCTGGCACCGTTACCGAAGTGCGCGACGCCTTCGTCAAGGTCGAAATCTCCAGCGGCGTCGAGATCCTCGTGCAGAAGTCCGCCGTCGGCGCCGTGCTGCCCAAGGGCACGCTGAAGTCCGCCTGAAGCTGTCGGGAGCTCGGCTCCCGGCTCTTCTCCTTATTTTCCTGACCCCGTTCCCGCCATGAACCGCTATCCGCTCTGGAAGAACCTGTCGATCCTGCTCGTGCTGGTCATCGGCTTGCTCTACACGCTGCCGAACTTCTTTGGTGAAGTGCCTGCTGTGCAGGTGTCCTCGAGCCGTGCGACCGTCAAGGTCGACAGCAAGCTCGAAGAGCGCGTGCTCGACGCGCTCAAGACTGCCGGCATCCCTTCGACCGGCTCAATACGCGATGCCAATAGCCTGCGCGTTCGCTTCCAGAACGAAGATATACAGCTCAAGGCCAAGGATGTCATCGAGCACACGCTCAATCCCGACCCCAAAGATCCGTCCTACGTCACAGCGCTGAACCTGCTGTCTGCCAGCCCGTCCTGGCTGACTTCGATCCACGCGATGCCGATGTACCTGGGTCTCGACCTGCGTGGCGGCGTGCACTTCATGCTGCAGGTGGACATGGCTGGTGCGCTGACCAAGAAGCTGGATGCAACGGTCAATGACGTGCGCGCCCTGCTCCGTGACAAGGAAATCCGCCATGGCGGTGTGCGCAAGGATGGCGGGGCCATCGTTATTCGCGTCAGTGACGAAGCGGTGCGTGACAAGGCGCGCAATGCCATCAAGGACGCACAGCCTGACCTGATCATCACCGAGCGAAACGAGGGATCTGACCTGCTGCTGGTCGGCAACTTCTCCGAGCAAGCCAAGCAGCGCATTCAGACCGACGCGATCAAGCAGAACATGACGACGCTGCACAACCGGATCAATGAGCTCGGTGTCGCCGAGCCCGTTATCCAGCAGCAGGGCCTCGATCGCATCGTCGTCCAGTTGCCCGGCGTGCAGGACGTGACCAAGGCGAAAGACATTCTCGGCCGTACGGCCACGCTGGAAGTGCGACTCGTCGATGACACCGCAACCGAAGCGGGCCCTGCCAATGACGTCTTCACCGAAAACCGCGACGGCATCGCTGTACCGGTTGTTGTGAAAAAGCAGGTAGTGCTCACCGGTGACCGCTTCGTCGGTGCAGCCGCCAGCTTTGACCAGCATGGCAACCCCGCCGTTTCCGTGCAACTGGATGCCGCCGGTGGCCGTGTGATGCGCCAGGTGACGCGCGAGAACATGAAGAAGCGCATGGCCATCATCCTGTTCGAAAAGGACAAGGGCGAGGCGATTTCGGTCGCCACCATCCAGGGGGAATTCGGTAACCGCTTCGAAATCACGGGTCAGTTCAGCAGCGAAGAAACAAACCGCCTGGGCATCCTGATCCGCTCCGGCTCGCTGGCCGCCCCGATGCAGATCATCGAAGAGCGCACCATCGGCCCAAGCCTCGGGGCAGAGAACATCAAAAAAGGCTTTGATTCCACGCTGTGGGGCTTCATCGCCATCGCCGTGTTCATGTGCGTCTACTACGTGATGTTCGGCCTCATCTCCACGCTGGCGCTAGGTGCCAACCTGCTGTTGCTGGTGGCCGTACTGTCCATGCTGCAGGCCACACTCACCTTGCCGGGCATTGCGGCTATCGCGCTGACGCTGGGTATGGCTATTGACGCCAACGTGCTGATCAACGAACGCATCCGCGAAGAATTGCGTAATGGCGCAACCCCACAGGCTGCCATCACGGCCGGTTACGACCGCGCATTCGACACGATCCTGGACTCCAACATCACCACCCTGATTGCCGGCGTGGCGTTGTGGGCGTTCGGCTCGGGGCCCGTGAAGGGCTTCGCGACCGTGCATTGCCTCGGCATCCTGACCTCGATGTTCAGCGCCGTGCTTGTCTCGCGCATGATCGCCAACTTTGTCTATGGCCGTCGTCGCAAGCTCGACAAGATTGCCATCGGCCAGATCTGGAAACCGGACGCCCAGTAAGGCGCCAGGAGCTCAACAAAAATGGAACTCTTCCGCATCCGTAAAGACATCCCGTTCATGAAACGGGCCCTGATCTTCAACGTCATCTCGCTCGTCACCTTCCTGCTGGCCGTGCTGTTCCTCTTCACACGCGGCCTGCACCTGTCGGTCGAATTCACCGGCGGCACGGTCATGGAGCTGGCGTACAAGGAGGCCCCGCAGCTGGAGCCGATCCGTGGCGCCATGGAGAAAATCGGCTACGCCGACGCTATCGTGCAGAACTTCGGTAGCTCGAAAGACGTGATGATCCGCGTGCCCAACCGCGGCACCGAGAATTCAGCCAAAGTCTCCGAAAAGGTGATGAGCAGCATCGCCAGCATCAGCAGCAGCAAGCCGGAGCTGCGTCGTGTCGAATTCGTGGGTCCGCAGGTCGGCAAGGAGCTGGCACAGGACGGCGCGATGGCCCTGCTGGTCGTGATCGTCGGCATCGTGGCCTACCTTGCCATCCGTTTCGAATGGCGTTTTGCCGTGTCCGCCATCATCGCCAACCTGCACGACGTGGTGATCATCCTGGGCTTCTTCGCGTTCTTCCAGTGGGAGTTCTCGCTACCCGTGCTGGCTGCCGTGCTGGCGGTGCTGGGCTACTCGGTCAACGAATCGGTGGTGGTGTTCGACCGGGTCCGTGAGACCTTCCGCAATAGCCGCATGCGCGGCCTGTCCGTGCCGGAAGTGCTGGACCACGCCATCACCAGCACCATCTCGCGCACCATCATCACGCACGGCAGCACACAGATCATGGTGTTGTCGATGCTGATCTTCGGCGGTGCCACCCTGCACTATTTTGCCTTGGCGCTGACCATCGGTATCTGCTTCGGCATCTACTCTTCCGTGCTGGTCGCAGCTCCGCTGGTGATGTGGCTGGGCGTGTCACGCGAACAGTTCATCAAGGCTGTCGTGAAGAAGGAAGAGGCCGTCGTCTGAGACGCAGTCTTCTACCCAACAAAAAAGCCCGGCATGCCGGGCTTTTTTGTTGGTTGGAACAGGCTTGGTCTTCCGTGTCGGCCAACTTGACGCCAAGGCCATCAAAATACGCGCAACACGTTGTTTTACCTGGCAAAACACCTTGCAAGTCTCTGAAATACAAACAAAACATTGCAGAATGATTTCAGGAAAGCATGCTGGCACCAATGTTGCAAGCCGGATTGGTAGCTTTCCGATCCTGAGGACCCATCAATGAAACTCGCGAAATTTCTTGCCGGCCTGACCTTCATCGCCGTATCCGCAAGCAGCCAGGCCACCCTCGTCAATGGCGGCTTTGAATCCGGCCTGAGCGGCTGGACGACTTCCGGACTGACCTGTTCCGGAGTTGGCGGCAGCTTCAGCACCGCTACGGGCGGTTGTTTCGGCATGGACTCCGACCCCGGTGCACACAGCGGCAGCAACGCCTTGTACCTCGGCACAGCAGCCGGCGGCGGCATCGTCAGCCAGAGTGTCGCCACGAATTCGGGTGCCACTTACCACATCACCCTGTGGCTGGCCAACGGCGCTTACAACGGCACGCCGACGCCCAATTCACTCGTCATCACCTTCGACGGTGCAAGCCTGCTGAGCCTGTCAAATGCTCCGGCACAGGCTTACACGTTCTACGAATTTGATGTTGTTGCTTCGGGCTCCAGCGCCGCACTGGTCATGACCAACAAACAGACTCCATCGTTCTGGGTACTGGATGACATCACCATCACTGAAGTCCCCGAACCTTCTACTCTGGCCCTGTCCGCACTGGCCGTGCTCGGCCTCGCCGGCGCGGCACGTCGCAAGACCGCCTGAGCCTTGCTGCGGCACATCCGGATGGATGTGCCGCTTGATGTATCGCCCTCGTCAGCGTGCAATACGCAAGGCGTTGAGTACCACCAGCAGGGAGCTGGCTCCCATCCCCACCCCTGCGCCAAGTGGCGACACCCAGCCCATCATGGCGGCGGGAATCGCCAGCAGGTTGTAGGCCGCAGCCCACACAAGGTTCTGGCGGATGATGGCCAGACTGCGACGCGCAATGCGCACACCTTCCGGCAAGCAGGAGATGTCATCGCGCAGCAGCACGATGTCCGCGCTCTGACGCGCCAGATCGGTGCCCCCGCCCATCGCAATCGACACATGGGCCTGCGCAAGCACGGGCGCGTCGTTAACGCCGTCCCCGACCATCGCCACCACGTGGCCCGCGGTCTGCAAGCTCGCCAATGCCTGCTGCTTGCCCTCCGGCGTCATGCCGGCCCGTGCGTCTTCAATGCGGCATTGCGCAGCAGCCCTGCCCACCGCCGCCTGACTATCGCCACTGAAGACACTGAGTCCTCCGAATGCACGCAAGCGCTCCAGCGCCATCGGCGCTTCGGTGCGCAACGCATCGTCGAAGCTGAAGGCAGCCAGCCAGCGTCCGGAGCTGACGAGCAGCACATCGCTCGACGCTTCTGCAAGACTGACCGGACAAGGGCTGCCAGCCAGGCCCGCAACGAATTCCTGCCGCCCGATGGCGTATTCGACGCCTGCCACAACACCACGGAGCCCTTGCCCGGTAACGGCCGTCACGGATTCTGCGAGCGGAACGACGGATACCGCAGTCAGTACGGCGCGTGCGATGTGGTGCCCGGACTGCGCCTCTAGCGCTGCGGCAAGCTGCAGCGCTTCGTCTCGCGATATGCCATCAGCAAGGTGCACAGCCTGCAGCTTTACCCGCCCCTCACTCAGGGTGCCGGTCTTGTCGAACACGAAGTGATCCACGCGCGCCAGAGTTTCGATGGCATGCCCCCGCGTGACCAGAAGCCCCGCGCGCGCCAAAGCCTCGCTCGCGACGGTCAGGGCAATGGGTGTAGCCAGCGACAAGGCACAAGGACAACTGACCACCAGAACGGAAACGAAGACCCACAGGGCACGATCAGGCTGGGTCTGCCACCACAGTGCCCCCGTCAGCACGGCCATGAGCAGCAGGATGAGCACGAACCAGCCAGCAATACGGTCAGCCAGCTCGGCAACACGGGGGCGATGCGCTGCTGCACGCTCGACCAGTCGCAGGATTCCCGCCAGACGCGTCGCGTCTCCCACACCTGTCGCCCGCACGCTCAAGGGGCTGCCGCGATTGATGCTGCCTGCCAGCACGCTGTCACCCGTTTCGCGCCGCTGCGGCCGGCTCTCGCCAGTCAGCCAGGACTCATCGAGTTCGCTGCGTCCCTGAGTGATATATCCATCGACGACCACGGACTCACCCGGCAGTACCCGGATGGCATCTCCTGCACGCAGCTCGTTGCTGGCAACGCGCTCCTCGCTACCGTCCGCCGCCACACGTCTTGCGAAAACCGGCACCAGCCGCCCCAGTACCTCGGCGCCACGCACAGCACGCTGACGCGCCAGCATCTCCAGATAGCGCGCCCCCAGCAGGAAGAATACGAACATCGTGACCGAGTCGAAGTACACCTCACCACGACCGCTGATCGTTGCCCACAGGCTGGCCAGGAATGCGCTGCCAATGCCCAGCGCGACAGGAATATCCATGCCCATGCGCCGCATGCGCAGATCACGCCAGGCACGCTGAAAGAACGGCGCCGCAGAATAGCCCACAACGGGAACCGTCAGAAGCAGACTGGCCCAACGCATCAGGCTCGCAGCCCAGGGGCTGAGGTCACCGTCACCAGCGATGTAGGCCGGATAGGCATACATCATCACCTGCATCATGCCCAAGCCTGCGACCAGCACGCGCCACAACGCTGTCTTGCGCTCACGTCCGGCGACTTCTTCACTGCGCTGCGGGTCATAGGGCCAGGCCCGATAGCCAATCGCCGCAACGGCGGCGAGGATGCCTGAAAGCTGCGCCTGCCCTTCACCCGAACCTTCACGCCAGCGTATGCGCGCACGGCGAGTGGCGAAGTTGGCATGAACGGCCGTCACGCCCGGCAAACGGGCCAGATGCCGTTCATTGAGCCACACACAGGCCGCACAGGTCACACCCTCGAGAATGAGATCGGCCTCCCTCTCATCATCCCCGATGGGACGCACGAATCCTTGTTGAAAGCCGGGATTGTCGAACAGCGTCAGTGACGCAAGCGATTCAGGAATAGCCTCGCGGGGAGATTCCGGCAGGCTGTCACGATGGCGGTAATAGTCGACAAGCCCCCCCGCAACAATTGCCGACGCCACAGCTTCGCAACCGGCACAACACAGCCGGCGGGAAGCGCCATCAATGACGAGCTGCCAGCGCGAATCAGAGGGGACAGGCAGGCCGCAGTGATAGCACTCACCCACCTCGGCTTGCTTCACAGGGGGCATGCCGGCAGAAGCGCCTGCGGTCATGCCCACACTGGGACCCCTGGATAATCAGCGCAGCTCGGTGTGCAGCAAGCCAAGAATGCGCTTGACCGACGCAGGAGCGGCCGCACCACCCGTGCGGTTGGCAACGCGCACGACAGTCTTGTCACCTTCTGCCGCCACGCTGATGCGGAACAAATCCGTCTCGGCAGGCTTGTCGCTGCTCCAGAAGTTCAACCAGGAGAACCAGCCCTTGGACGGCTTGCCCTCCAGGTCGACATCGGTGATGTAGCGCACGAAGTAGTACCCCTTGGAACGATCACGATCCTCAACAACCATGCCGATACGATCCAGGCTCAAGCCAATTTGACGCCATGCGCGATCCAGCGGGTCATCCACGACCAGTTGCTGCGTGCCATCAGCGGCCGTGCCAAGGCGAGCCTTGTCGGGCGCAGCCTGCATGGCAACCGCCTGATTAGCCACGGCCTCTTCCGCACCGAATGCAATCATCATCCTGCGGAGCATGTCGAGCTCCTGCGACGGATCAGCCGGACGTGTCACCCACCCCAACGAAGCCTCTCGGCTCGACAGATCTGTTTGCTCAAGACCACGGTGGCTCACATAGATCTCGATGGTGCCGGGCTCGGCGCCGAGCTCCAGTCGCGTACGGAACTTGTCCTTATCCAGACCACCAGCCAGAGTACGGATCAGCGGAGCGTTCAGGAGGACACCTATGCCACTCTTGACACGTTTCTCCGCCCAATCGGTCTCCATAACGTAAGTCTTGGTGTTGTCGCTATCAATGGCGAAACCAAGATCCTCCCAGAACTTGCGTACCTGGGGCCAGACCGCATCCGCGGTGCCGTTCACGACCAGCCATTTCTGCGCCCCCGCCTTGACGATGCGCGCGTTTCCGGACTTGTCCGGAGAACTCACGGCTGCGGCAGGTTTGGCCTGTTGCGCCTGCTGTGCTGCTGCCTGCTGCCCCGAGGCCGTTGCCGAAGCACGTCGCGGATCGGGTGTTTGCAGACGCTCATCACGCGTCGGCGTGATCAAGTCGGGCGGTACTTCAAGCGCGCGGCTCGCCGGTTTCTCGACGCGCTTCGTGTCACTGCGATACACCGGATCCTTGTCCGAAGCACAGGCTGAAAGCAACAGTGCCAGCGCGCAAGCAGACAGGGTCAGGCATCCGCGAGCGGAGACGGAACGGAACATCATCGATTTCCTTTCAGTTGAGCGCACCGGCAGCGCGCATGGCGGCACGGATACGGTCATGGAATTGCGGGGACAGCGGCGTCAGCGGCAGACGCAGTGTGTGACCGACCATCCCCATCTCGGCGCAGGCCCACTTGACGGGAATGGGGTTGGCTTCAACGAAGAGATCGCGATTGAGGAGGAAAAGTTTCCGGTTCAGATCGAGCGCCTCGGCTACATTGCCTGCGCTCGCTGCAATACACAACTCGTGCATCAGGCGCGGAGCGACGTTGGCAGACACCGAAATCACGCCGTGGCCGCCGAGCAGGATGAAGGCCATCACGGCCATGTCGTCACCGGTGTAGAGCACAAAACCCTTGGGGGCACGCATCGCAAGGTCGGTAATGCGTTCGATATTGCCCGTTGCGTCCTTGATGCCGATGATGCCGGGCACTTCAGCCAGACGCAGCACGGTGTCGTTCTGCATGTCGGCAACAGTGCGGCCAGGCACATTGTAGAGAATCACGGGCAGGTCGACCGCTTCGGCAATCGCCTTGAAATGCTGGTACATGCCTTCCTGTGTCGGGCGGTTGTAGTACGGCACGACCGACAGACCTGCTACGGCGCCGACTTCCTTGGCGAAGCGCGTCAGCTCGATGGCTTCGGACGTTGAGTTGGCGCCCGTCCCGGCGATGACGGGAATACGGCCAGCCGCATGCTCGACGGCGACGCGGATCAGCGCGCAATGTTCCTCGACATCCACCGTCGGCGACTCACCCGTCGTACCGACGATCACCAGCCCGTCCGTTCCCTCGCGCACATGGAAATCGATGAGCGCACGGAAGCGCGGCCAATCGATCTGACCATCTTCCAGGAAGGGGGTAATCAGGGCGACGAGAGAACCGGTCAGCATGTCTTGCAAGCTCGAAAAATCGAATCCGCCATTGTACCCGAAGCCCTTGTCACGCTGCGCCTACAGCCCAGCAATGGCCTTGATGTGGGCGGTCACGCTGCGCCCCAACGCGGACAGGGCATAACCGCCTTCCAGCATCGACACGATGCGCCCGTTGCAATGCCGCTCGGCGAAACCACGCAGTTGCTCACTGATCCAGGCGTAGTCCACATCGAGCAGACCCATGGAGGCCATGTCGTCCTCGTAATGCGCGTCGAACCCCGCCGAGATGAACAGCATCTGCGGCTGGAACTCTGTCAGCGCCGGCAACCAGCCTTCCATCAGCAAGCTGCGCACGGCGTCACCGCGCGTCGCCGCTGGCAGAGGCGTGTTCAGCATGTTGTCGCCGCTCGGCGGCACCCCACAGTAGGGATACAGCGGGTACTGGAAAAAACTCACCATCAGCACGCGCGGATCATTGGCAAAGATGTCTTCGGTGCCATTGCCATGATGCACGTCGAAGTCAACGATGGCCACACGCTCCAGGCCATGCACCTCAAGCGCATGCCGCGCTGCGACGGCGATATTGTTGAAGAAGCAGAAACCCATGGCCTGTCCACGTTCAGCATGGTGACCGGGCGGGCGCACGGCGCAGAAGGCGCTGTCGACCTCGCCGCGCATCACCATATCGGTAGCCTTGATACCGGCGCCGGCAGCACGCAAGGCAGCCTTTAGCGTATGCGGGCACATGGCCGTGTCCGGATCAAGGTGCACGATGCCGCGCTCGGGCAGGGCCTCGATCAGCGCCCGAATGTAGGCCGGTGAATGCGCGCGCTGCAAGTCATCGATGGAAGCCTCAGGAGCCTCGACATTCTCGAGGAACATTTCCAGCCCCGACGCGATCAGCCGATCACGGATCGCAGAGAGGCGATCCGGCGACTCGGGATGCATGCTGCCCATGTTGTGCAGCCAACAATCAGGATGGGTGATGAACGCGGTGCCGGCCATTGAAACCCTTCACAGCAGAAACACAAACGACCCTGATTACAGCGCTGCGATAGCGCTGCAGCAATCGGCGCAAACCCCACGCGAAGGTCTGCGCCGCAGTACTTAGCCGATAACGTGCGAAAGCAGGCCGTCAGCCAGCTTGGGCTCGAACCAGGTCGACTTGGGCGGCATGATCTGATCTGCATCGGCCACGGCCATGAGATCTGCCAGCGTCGTCGGATACATCGCAAATGCGACCGCCATTTCGCCCGAATTCACACGCTTTTCGAGCTCAGGCAGACCACGGATACCACCTACGAAGTCGATGCGCTTGTCGCGACGCAAATCCGCAATGCCAAGGATGGGCGTCAGAAGGTGATCGGACAGCAAGCTCACATCAAGACGTACCACCGGGTCCTGCGGCACCAGCTCGGCCTTGATCTGCAAGCGATACCACTGACCCTTCAGGTACATACCGACTTCACCATGCTTTGCGGGCTTCACTTGCCCAGCAACCTTCTCCACCGAGAACGCCGTACCAATGCGCTCTACTAGCTGTGCTTCATTGAGACCATTCAGATCAGTCACGACGCGGTTGTAGTCAAGGATGGCCAGTTCGTGATCCGGGAAGATCACAGACAGGAAGTAGTTGTATGACTCGGTACCCGTATGCGCGGGGTTGGCAGCCTTGCGCGCCGCAGCGACACGTGATGCAGCGGCAGAGCGGTGGTGGCCGTCGGCAATGTAGAGGGCAGGCAGAGCGTCGAATTCAGCCGTCAACTTCTCAATCGTGTCGACATCGCTGATGGCCCAGACGGTGTGACGAATCGCATCGTCAGCCACGGCATCGGCCACCGGTTCGGTCGCCGTTGCTGCCTTCAGGATGGCATCCACCGCTGGCGCCTTCGGGTAAGCCAACAGCACGGGGCCAGTCTGCGCGCTCAGCGCTTCGATCTGGCGCACGCGATCATCTTCCTTGTCCGGACGCGTCAGCTCGTGGCGCTTGATGCGGTTCCGGTCGTAGTCAGCGACGGACGCAGCGGCCACGAGACCGGTCTGCACGTGCTGGCCCATGATGATGCGATAGACGTAATAGCAGGCACCGGCATCACGCACCAGCACGCCCGCGTCGATCATCTTCTGCAGGTTTTCAGCGGCCTTGGCGTACACGGCAGCCGAGTAGATGTCGGTGCCCGGCGGCAGGTCGATCTCGGGCTTCGAGATGTGCAGGAAGCTCCAGGGCTTGCCCGCCGCACGGTCACGCGCTTCGTCGCTGGAGAGCACGTCGTAAGGAGGCGCAACAATTTCCGGCGCACGACCGGCAGCGGGACGCAGACCGGCAAAAGCTTGAATCAGATGCATGCGTTTCTCTTTCTCGATAATTGATGTGCTTAGCGTGCTCGGGCGGCCACCACGCCCTTGAGCGCAGCGCAGCTTTCACGCAAAAGGGTTTCCGTGGTTTCCCAGCCAATACAGGCATCGGTCACCGAGCAGCCATACTTCAGTTCAGACAGGTTTTCGGGGATGGGCTGGCTGCCGTCCTGCAGGAAGCTCTCGATCATCACGCCGACGATGGACTTGTTGCCAGCCACGACCTGGCCGACCACATCGCGCATCACCAGTGGCTGCAGCTCCGGCTTCTTCCAGGAGTTGGCGTGCGAACAATCAATGATGATGTTCTGCGGCAGCTTGGCTTTGGCCAACGCCTGCTCGGCGAGCGACACGGACACGGTGTCGTAGTTGGGGCGCCCGCCACCACCGCGTAGCACGGTATGTGCGTACCTGTTGCCACGCGTGCGGATGATGGCCGCTTCGCCCGCCTCGTTGAGGCCAAGAAAACTGTGCGGACGCGATGCCGACAGCACGCCGTTCACGGCCGCATCCAGCGAACCGTCAGTGCTGTTCTTGAAACCCACCGGCGTCGACAGACCCGAGGCCATCTCGCGGTGCGTTTGCGATTCCGCCGTGCGCGCACCGATGGCGGTCCAGCTCACGAGGTCGCCGTAGTACTGCGGCGCAATCGGATCCAGCGCTTCAGTCGCAGCCGGCAGGCCGAACTCGGCCACATCCAGCAGGAAGCGGCGTCCACGTTCCATCCCTTCTTCGATGTGGAAGGAGTCATCCATGCGCGGATCGTTGATGAAGCCCTTCCAGCCCGTCGAGGTACGCGGCTTTTCGAAATACACGCGCATCACGATGCACAGCGTCTCCGAGAGCTCTTCCGACAGCTGACGCAGGCGGCGCGCGTACTCCAGACCGGCCGATGGATCGTGGATCGAGCAAGGTCCGACGATTACCAGGAAACGCGGATCCTGGCGGTCCAGCAAACGCTGCAGCGTGCGGCGCCCTTCGGTGACGGTCAGTGCGGCCGAATCGGTCAGCGGCACGCGCGCCTTGATCTCGGCCGGCGACGGCATGTGATCGAAGGATGCGACATTGAGGTTTTCAGTCGATGCGTGGCTCATGGGAGATCAACTCGCTGGTGAAAAATGCAAAAACCCGCCATGTGGCGGGTTTCTGGTGCAACCAATGTTCCGTCCGGCCTGGCCGGCGCGAAACACTTAACTCACTTGAGCTTGGTTTCCTTGTACGCCACGTGCTTGCGAGCAACCGGGTCGTATTTCATGAACTCAAGCTTTTCCGGAGTGGTGCGCTTGTTCTTGTTGGTCGTGTAGAAGTGGCCGGTGCCCGCCGAGGACTCCAGCTTGATCTTTTCGCGTCCGCCTTTTGCCATTTTTCAATACTCCTTAGACGCGCTCGCCGCGCTCACGCAGCTCAGCCAGCACAACGTCAATGCCGCGCTTGTCGATGGTACGCAGGCCGGCGTTCGAGACGCGCAGGCTCACGAAACGGTTTTCGGATTCAACCCAGAAACGACGGCTCTGCAGGTTGGGCAGAAAACGACGCTTGGTCTTGTTGTTGGCGTGGGACACGTTGTTGCCCACCATCGGGCCCTTGCCCGTAACGATACAAACTCGAGACATTTCTCGCTCCTGAACCTTGCAAACTCTGTGTGTTCTGTTACCCCGGACCTTGCGCCCGCCCTCTTCGGGAAGAGCCAATCTCGGGAAAGCCGCCGATTATACAAGGACTTTGACAAGTAGAGCAAGCCTGTTTTGGCTCCCCGGCAGCGTCAGAGCAAGCCGCGCTCGGCGAATGATAGCGGTCGCCCGGTGCCTGCCACCACAAAATGGTCCAGGGTCCGCACATCCACCACGGCCAACGCCTGTTTGAGACTCCGCGTCAGGAGTTCGTCCGCGTGGCTGGGCTCGGCCATGCCTGACGGGTGATTGTGCGCAAGGATCACGGCTGCCGCATTGTGGGCCAACGCCAGCTTGACGACTTCTCGGGGATAAACGCTGGTCTGCGTAAGCGTTCCGCGAAACAGCTCGACCGCGTCAATGAGACGGTTCTGAGCATCGAGCAGCAGCACCATGAACACTTCGTGCGGCAAGCCCGCCAACCGCAAGCGCAACCAGTC
Source organism: Viridibacterium curvum (assembly GCF_039544165.1). Lineage (NCBI taxonomy): Bacteria > Pseudomonadati > Pseudomonadota > Betaproteobacteria > Rhodocyclales > Rhodocyclaceae > Viridibacterium > Viridibacterium curvum. Next base: position 73,204 of record NZ_BAABLD010000005.1, on the reverse strand, counting down.
GCGCACCGCCTCGGGCGAGCCCAGCATGTCACGCTCCTTCATCGTCTCCCCCAACGCCCGGCGCGACATCTCCAGCACCGCCTGCAACTGGGCGTACTTGGCCATACCCATACCTGGAATGGCCTGCAATGCCTCGGACGAGGCGGCAAACAAGCCATTCAGGCTGCCGAAGTGCGCCATCAGCTCACGCGCCAGATCGACGGCGCTTTTACCGCGGATCCCTACTCTCAGAAAAATGGCAAGCAACTCAGCGTCCGACAAGGCTGCCGCGCCCTGCGCAATCAGGCGCTCACGGGGACGCTCCGTTTCGGGCCAATCGGTGATGGACACTTGCGCAGACTCCAGGCGATAGAATGCGCGGATTCTCTGTCAACTGAGCGCAAGGCATGGCCGCACTGACGGGCAAGACCATCGTACTGGGCATCACGGGCGGCATCGCGGCATACAAGGCGGCTGAATTGACGCGCCTGCTCGTCAAGGCCGATGCGCACGTGCAGATCGTGATGACCGAAGCGGCCACCCGCTTCGTCACGCCGATGACTTTCCAGGCCCTGTCCGGCAAGGCTGTCTGGACGGATCTCTGGGACGAGCGCGCCGCCAATGGCATGGCACACATCAACCTGACACGAGGTGCCGATCTCACGGTCATCGCGCCGGCCTCGGCAAATTTCATGGCACGGCTGTCGCAAGGCATGGCCGACGATCTGCTGACTACGCTGTGCCTGGCACGCGACTGCCCGCTGATGCTGGCGCCCGCCATGAACCGCCAGATGTGGGACAACCCGGCGACGCAGCGTAATGTGGCCCAGCTAGTAGAGGACGGCATACTGATTGTCGGCCCGGCCGCCGGCGAACAGGCCTGTGGCGAGACCGGCGAAGGCCGGATGCTCGAGGCGCAAGAGATCTTCGAGCACATCTGCGCCCGGTTCCAGCCACGCGTACTCGCCGGTCGACGCATCCTCATGACGGCCGGCCCGACCTACGAAGCGCTGGACCCTGTACGCGGCATCACCAATATCAGCTCGGGGCGCATGGGCTTCGCACTGGCGCGCGCCTGCGCGCAAGCCGGCGCCGTCGTTACCCTGGTAAGCGGCCCGGTGAGCCTGCCGACACCGCCGGGCGTAACACGTATCGACGTAAAATCGGCGCAGACCATGCGCGATGTGGTGATGAACGCTGTTGGCGCCCACGATGTTTTCATCGCCGTTGCAGCCGTGGCCGACTATCGCCCCGTGGCGCCGTCGACGGAAAAGATCAAGAAGAGCGCAGACCGTCTCAGTATCGAGCTGACACGCAACCCCGACATCCTTGCCGATGTCGCCTCCTTGCCAGCCCCGCCCTTCTGCGTCGGCTTCGCCGCCGAGAGCTCGAACCTGGACACCTACGCCCAGGGCAAGCTGGTCGCCAAACGCCTGAAGATGGTGGTTGGCAATCTCGTGCAGGACGGGATGGGTGGCATCAACAACCAGGTCGTCATTTATGACGCCAAGGGACGATACCCGCTGCCACGCGCCAGCAAGGAAGAGGTTGCGACAGGAATCGTTGCCCACCTTGCCAGCCTGCTGAACTGATTTGATTTACAACGAGCGGGCCACGCCCGCCCCACACTGACACCTCGCCATGCAAACCATCGACGTCAAGATTCTCGACCCCCGCATCAAGGACGCACTGCCCCAATACGCCACCCCAGGCGCCGCCGGCCTTGACCTGCGGGCCGCCCTGGAAGCACCGCTGACACTCACCCCCGGCGAAACCCATCTGATTCCGACCGGCATGGCGATCCACATTGCCGATCCGGGCTACGCCGCCGTCATCCTGCCGCGCTCTGGCCTGGGTCATAAGCACGGCATCGTGCTGGGCAATCTCGTTGGCCTTATCGACTCTGACTACCAGGGACAGCTTTTCGTATCGACCTGGAACCGTGGCAAGGACAGCTTTGTGATCCAGCCCATGGATCGCATCGCCCAACTGGTCATCATTCCGGTCCTGCAGGTGGCTTTCAATGTCGTCGAAGACTTCGCTGCGAGTGATCGCGGCGCCGGTGGATTCGGCAGCACCGGCAAGGGCTGATGGCCATGCAAAGCCTGTCGCGCTTGTTGTGGGCTTTTGCCCGGGCGCTTCTGATTGCGACGGTGTTCAACGCATCGACCGTCTCCGCTCGTGAAGTACCCGCCACCGGCACCATTGCGTTCTCCCAGCTGCCGGTCGAAGCGCGCGAAACCATTCAGCTCATCCGCCGCGGCGGGCCGTTTCCGTACTCGCGTGACGGTATCGAATTCCGCAACCGCGAGCGGCTGCTGCCACCACGACCGCGCCAGTACTACCGGGAATTCACGGTCCGCACCCCGGGCGAATCGACACGTGGCGCCCGCCGGATCATTGCGGGCAGCGATGAGGAGTTCTACTACACCGCAGACCACTACCGCAGCTTTCGCCGGGTGACGCCATGACCAGCTCACAATCCCTGCCCGATCTGGGCAATCCCGAAAGCAGCGGCCTCGTCAGTCTGACCACTGACCAGCTGGCCGAACTGCGCAAAACAACCCCTGCCAAGGGACTTTGCCTGCTCGAACTACCGCTGCGTGGCGTCCACGACGAGCCCAGCCTCTACGCCGCGTGCAGCCACTCGCTGCAGCTGCCCGAGTGGTTCGGCCATAACGCGGACGCGTTGGTCGACTGCCTGACGGACCTGTCCTGGCTGGATACAGACGGCTATGTACTCATCCTGCGCGAGCAGATTCCGTTCGCCAAAGCGCACCCAGATCTGTCAGCGCTGCTGCATGAATTGCTGCTCGATGTTTGCCTTTATTGGCGCGATGAAGGCAGGCTGTTCCTCGTCGCTGACGAAGCCGCTCCCGACCAGCCCCACTCGTGAATTTCAAGCGCCCGATCTCCGTTCTGGTGCTGGTGCATACACAGGACCTGCAGGTCCTGCTGCTGGAGCGCGCTGCACATCCCGGCTTCTGGCAATCCGTCACCGGCAGCCTGGAGCCGGATGAAACGCCGCGACAGACCGCCCAACGTGAATTGGCCGAGGAAACCGGTCTGCATGTCCGTACCGACGCATTGCAGGACTGGGCGCTGAGCAATCGCTTCGAAATCCTGCCGCTATGGCGTCATCGATACGCCCCGGGCGTCACCCACAACCTCGAGCATGTATTCAGCGTCTGCGTGCCGTCCGCCACCCCCGTCATCACCGCACCCGCCGAACACCGTGCCCAACAATGGCTGCCATGGCAGGCAGCCGCCGACCTGTGCTTCTCATGGACGAACCGCGACGCCATCCGCATGCTGCCACTGCGACTGGCCACAACACCGTCCTGCTCGCCCTGAACGCAAGGGCGCGAGCCGAGGCCGTCGAGGCGCCAGACTCCCCGACTACCGGGCAGCGTGCCGCAGAAACACCCCGACAAGCTGGCATGTTGCTGTCGCTGAAGAGAAACGCCGGGCAGGAAATTCCCGCCTCAAGCATGACTTCCAGATCATCAGCGCTCTCCCCAACGAAACGCAAAAGGCCGCGCGATAACGGATCAGCGGCACTCCTGGTGTGCCAACTGCCACGACAAGTTTCATGGCAAACAGGTAAGCTCGCGACTCTGCCTGAGTGCCGACAACTACAAAAACTACAAAACCAATAAAAACACCGGCGCATTCCACTCGTCGGCGCCTGGGACACGCTGTCCGCCAGCGTTAAATTTTTCACGGATTCGAACCGCAAGCACATCTGTCATTCTGCCGCACACAAGGATTCACGATGTCTCTCAGCAATTCACGTTTCGTCGCCCTGCTTGCATGTCTCTCGCTCAGTGCTTGCGGCGGAACGAGCGGTGGAAGTAGCTCCAATGTCGTTGGCAGCACGGCCGGCACCTTCTCTCTGGTGACCAACAGCTCTTCATCCAAGACAACAACGTCGTCCGGCGGCACTTCTTCTGCCGCCAGTTCGAACAATTTCGATACGACCATCACATTCACCCCGGTTCCCTCTGTACCGGGCAACGTCACCGCAGTCAGCCCGGACACCACAATCGACAACGGTACGGTAGTGACTTTCGGACAAGTCTTCCCGGCTGGTGAAATCGCCTCCGGGCAGGTCGTCCAGGCCCGCAACGGCGGCACCAACCTGCCGACCCAGACGATCGTCAAGCGTCGTCACCCCGACAACTCCATCCGCCACGCCATCATCAGCGTGCGTCTGCCAGCGGCGTCTGTGAGCTCGGGTCAGGCCACTGTTGCCATGACGCTGTCGGCCACGGGATCTGGCGCCTCCGGAACTCCCCTGACAGTCTCGGACGTAACGGGCGCCAGCAACCCCGACTACCGCGTGGAGATCATCGAGAAGAGCACCACTGCCAGTGGCGCCAGCACGCCGGAAACCGGTCTGCTGTGGGGCGCAAATCTCAAGGCATCCCTCAGCAACAATGCCGACAGCTGGATCAGTGGTCCCCTGGTGTCCGAATGGCGCTCGCGCGTTGCACCGACCGCGACCGGCATTTCCGGCGGCCACCCCGGCCTGCGCATCATCTTCGACGCACGCTACCAAAGCACCTCCCAAGGCCGCGTCTCGATCACGATGGAAAACGTCGAATCGAACAGCTCGCGCGGCGACCGTCTCTACAACCTGCGCATCTACCAGATCATCGGCGGCACAACTGATCTCGTCTATTCGGCAGATGACGTCAAACACTACGCTCACACGCGCTTCCGCAAGGTGTTCAATTTCGGCACCGGTAGCAAGGACATGCTGACCATCGCCGATACGGCCCGCCTGAAGAATGCCCGCGCCATTCCGAACTACGCAAACATCACCATCCCGGAAGCCACGCTGGCCAGCCGCTACAACGAATGGGTCAGCAGCAACCGCGGACTTTACCAACCGGGCAAGATCGTCCCAGGCATGGGCGGTACGGGTGGCCGTGAAGATATCGGCCCGCTGCCCGGCTGGACCGCCCGAGCAATGATCTCCGGTGATCCGCGCATGTACCAGGTCATGCTTGATCACGCTGATCGTGCAGGCTTCTGGAAAGTGCACTGGAGGGATACGCTCAAGCCAGGCGCGACGGTTGCGAATGCGCAGATCTTCAGCATCGACGATCATCCCAACTTCTCCCTGTTCAACCCCAGCTACGCTGCAGACTCCTATGTCGGCAGCTCGCACATGAACTGGAAGGGCGACTACATTCCCCCGACCAATCTGGCGCTGACCGAACCTCCCGGCTGGGGCCAGGACGACGCCCATGAGCCGTCGCTGTCCTATGTGCCCTACATGGTGACGGGTGATCGTTACTATCTCGATGAACTGTACTTTTACGCAGCCTGGCACCATATCCACTACCACTGGGGCTATCGCGGTGAGGACAAAGGCTGGTACGCCTCGAGCGTGACGCGTGAAGCCGCCTGGAAACTCCGTACCGGCGGACATGCCGCCTGGATTTCGCCTGACAGTGACTGGCAGAAGACCTACTTCACGACCAAGCTGAACAACAACTTCGACTGGTTCAGGACGACAGTCGTGCCGACGAATACGATCGGCTACTGGATTGGCTGGTCGGGCTTTGCTTCATACGAGCTGCCTTATTCGCCCGGCGGTGTCGCCGAAGTGGTCTCGCCCTGGCAGCATGACTTCATGGCTTACACGCTGTTCGAGCTGTGCGAAAAAGGCTATGCCGCAACAGATCTTCGCGACTTCGCGCTCTCGTTCTCTGTCAAGCGCTTCACCAGTGGTGCGGACTTCGACCGGCTGGATGGCGCGACGTACCGACTACCAGCAAAACTGACGTCCGGAGCAACGCTCACCAGCATGTCGCAGCTCAACTACTACGCATTCGGTGGCGTGAGCTATGCGACCCGCAATCCGACGATCCCGACAAAGGTTGCCGGCTACAACGACTCGAACGGCTACATTGGCATCGCAATGACCGCCCTCTCCGGCGCAATTGACTCTGCCGGCGCCGACACGACGATCCCCAGTTCGGGCTACGTGTTCCTGCGTGATCAAGCAATGTACGCAGGTAACGGCAACGCTGACCGCTCTGGTTATGTCAGCAATCCGACCTGGAACATCGTGCCCAGAAATACGGTGGTGGGTCTTTCCGAAGCCCCGGGCGTGTACACGAAGTAGGCTTCCAGACAACCGGGCAGCTGTACTGCTGCAGTAACGCAGACCGGGTAACATCCCGCACAACCGGCACAGATCAGGCAAGCTTCAGCCTGATCCGTGCCGTTCTTCTTAGGGATAGTTACTCACACAAATGATGCGCCTGCCCTCGCCAGGAACCGCAGCCTGGCTTCTCCTTGCCATCGCGCTGCTCCCGTTCGCCCTGTGCTCGCCCTTGCCACTGGGGGACTACATCAATCACCTGGCGCGGATGCACATCATTGCGGAGCTCCCCACAAATGAGCTGCTCAAGCAGTACTACGAAGTCCACTGGGCAGCGATCCCGAATCTCGCGGAAGACATGCTTGTTCCGCCTTTGGCGCTGCTGATCGGTGTCGAGCGCGCGCAACTGCTCTTTACCGCCTCAATCTTCATTCTGATCGTCACCGGCGTCCGGGCACTGCACAGGCAGCTGCATGGCAAATCCTCGTGGTGGCCGCTGGTTGTTTTCCTGCTGCTGTACAACCGCCAATTCCTGTGGGGATTCCTGAACTACCTCTTTGCCGTCGGCGTCATGCTCTGGCTGCTGACTTTCTGGCTCAAGGCCAGGGAGCAGCTGCGTCCCGCGACAGCCGTCCTGTTTGCGATTCCCACAACACTGCTCTTCTTCTGCCACTTGCACCCGCTGGCAGCTTTCGGGCTGTGCGTGGTCAGTATCGAGATCAACCGCTGGCACGCCGGCCAATCACTACGCACCCTCATGCTGGCACTTCTCCAGTTCGTACCCGGCGCACTCCTGATGCTGTTTGCCAGCCCCACGAGCGGGCGAGCGGGTGACATCGCGTTCGGCAGTATCTCGAACAAGGTCTCCGGGCTCCTGGACGCCTTCAACAACTACAACCTGCCCCTTGATGCCGTGACGGGTGCACTGTTTTTCGGGGCACTGGGCTTGGGGGTACTTACCGGTCGCATGCGCATTCACAAGGATCTGCGGCTCGCAGTCGTTGCGCTGCTGGTCTGCTATGCAATTGTCCCCAATGTACTGTTCTCGTCGTTTGGTGCGGACCGTCGCATCCTCATCGCCACGCTGATCATTCTCGTTGCGGCGCTCAGTACCGCCCCAGCAATCCCGAGGAAGTATCTGATGGCGGTCGCCGGCGTCGCCCTCGCCCTGTTCGGCGTGCGACTTGGAGTGATCGCGACAAACTGGAGCGCAGCCCAACAGGTTTATGAACGGCTCGACGCGGGCTTCGAACCCATCACCAAAGGCTCGCGCGTCGCCTGCCTGGTCGGAGAGCCGCTGGAGCCGTTCCTGCGCAATCCTCCCCTGGACCACTTCTGCAACCTCGCCGTCATCAAACGGCAGGTATTTACCAACGCGCTGTTTGCCGAACCCGGCAAACAAATTCTGCGGACTCGCTACAACGAAGACACTCCCTTCAATCGCAGCGAGTCACAGGAATACCGTTTCAGCGGCAATAGCTCACAGGTCGGCGCCATCAAAGACGTAATCACCCGCTTGCCACTGGATCGCTTCGATTGGGTTCTGATCTACCATGATCGATACTTCGGTGATCCCCGCCCACCCGAGCTGATCCGGGCATGGCGCGACGAGGCCGAGGATGCTAGCCTCTACCAGGTCAGGAAGCCCTGAAACATCGACTTGCCTGCTTCAAGATCCAAATCACAGTAACTTTCAACGCACGATTCCAATGTCCGACATTCCCCTCATCTCGCCGACGCACAAAGCTGGCGTTCTCGCTGAAGCCCTGCCCTACATCAAGCGCTTCTTCGACAAGACCATCGTGATCAAGTACGGCGGTAACGCCATGACCGACGAGCACCTCAAGGACTGCTTCGCGCGTGACGTGGTGCTGCTCAAGCTGGTCGGCATGAACCCCGTGGTCGTGCACGGCGGCGGTCCGCAAATTGACGACCTGCTCAAGCGTGTCGGCAAGCAAGGGCAGTTCATCCAGGGCATGCGCGTCACTGATGAAGAGACCATGGACATCGTCGAGATGGTGCTCGGTGGTCAGGTGAACAAGGAGATCGTTAACCTCGTCAATCGTCACGGTGGCAAGGCTGTCGGCCTCACCGGTGCCGACGGTGGCTTCATTCGGGCCAAAAAGCTGATGATGCCGAACAAGGACAATCCCGAGGAGCTGATCGACATTGGTCAGGTCGGTGAGATCACCGCCATCGACCCCTCCATCATCAGTTTCCTCGACTCCGGCGATTTCATCCCCGTGATCGCTCCGATTGGTGTCGGCCCCGACGGCGAGACTTACAACATCAACGCCGACGTCGTTGCAGGCAAGCTCGCCGAAGTGCTCAAGGCAGAGAAGCTGGTGCTGCTGACCAACACGCCTGGCGTACTGGACAAGGACGGCAAATTGCTGACCGGCCTGACGCCCAAACAGATCGATGATCTTGTTGAAGACGGCACGCTATCCGGCGGCATGCTGCCGAAAATCTCGTCAGCGCTGGACGCCGCCCGCAATGGCGTCCGTTCCGTGCACATCATCGACGGTCGTGTCGAACACTGCCTGCTGCTCGAAATCCTGACCCACCATGGCGTGGGCACGATGATCAAGAGCCACTGACGACTATCCCCTCCGCGGAGGGGATTGCGCCACCGCCTCGCCGCGATGCTCTTTACCTCTGCCGAGTTCATCCTCGTATTCCTGCCGCTCGTCCTCAGCGTTTTCTTTCTGCTGGGGCAGCGCTCGCATCCGCTCGCGGCCAGCTGGCTGTTCATTGCGTCAGTCGGGTTCTACGCATGGTGGATGCCGCAGTTCAGCATCTTGCTGCTGCTCTCGATCGCCTGGAATTACTTCGTCGGCCAGCGCATCATCGGTGGCGCGAGCAAAGAGCCTGGTGCGCGTGGCTGGCTGGTGCTCGGCATCACGGTCAATCTCGCCGTGCTCGCCTGGTTCAAGTACGCAAACTTCTTCGTCGACAACCTGAATCTCGCGTTCGGCACGCACTGGGCACTCGGCGCCATCACATTGCCCATCGGCATCTCGTTCTTCACCTTCACGCAAATCGCCTTTCTGGCCGACGCCTACCAGAAAGGCGTCAGCGAGCCCCGTGTGGCGCACTACGGCCTGTTCGTCACTTACTTCCCTCACCTGATTGCCGGCCCGGTGCTACATCACGCACAAATGATGCCGCAGTTCGGCGATGCATCGACCTATCGTTTCAACGCCGGCAACTTCGCGGCCGGTTCAGCCATCTTCATGCTTGGCCTGATCAAGAAGGTCGTCGTTGCGGATGGCATTTCACCGATTGCCGATGCCGTCTTCCACGGCTGCAGCGAAGGGCTGACGCCGGATCTGCTCGAAGCCTGGCTGGGCGTACTGGCCTACACGCTGCAACTCTATTTCGATTTCTCGGGCTACTCGGACATGGCCATCGGCTTGTCACGCATGCTCAATATCAGCCTGCCCTACAACTTCGATTCGCCCTACAAGGCACTGTCGATCATCGACTTCTGGCGGCGCTGGCACATGACCCTGTCGGCCTTCCTGCGCGACTACCTGTACATCCCGCTGGGCGGCAGCCGGCACGGCGCCTTCCGGCGTTACGCCAACCTCTTCACCACCATGCTGCTGGGCGGGCTATGGCACGGCGCGAGCTGGAACTTCGTCATCTGGGGTGCGCTGCATGGCGGCTATCTGATGATCAACCATGCGTGGCGCGCAGGCACTGCAGCCGTGTTGCCCGCCGCGATCCAGCAAGGCCGCGTCTATCAGGTACTGGCATGGGGCGTGACCCTGCTTGCCGTCATGGTCGGCTGGGTCTTCTTCCGCGCGACCGATCTGCACAATGCCAACGCAATGCTGATCGCCATGCTCAGCCAACCGGTGGCATTCGATGCCCCCCATACCCTGCTGTGGAATGCCGGCATCCATACCGGGGCGGCGCTGGCGTATTGCATCGCCGGCCTGACGTGCTGCGCGCTGATGCCGAACAGCAACCGCATCGGCGAGTGGTTCATCCGCTTCTGCAATGGCTCGACACGCTGGCCCGCGTTCGTGCTCGGCTTCGCCTGGGCAATCATTCTCTGCGCCATGCTGATCAACGCGACGCGCAGTGCGGTCAGCGCTTTCATCTACTTCAATTTCTGACATGCGCGCACTCCGCTTCCTCGCCGGTGTCATGGCAGCCCTGGTCCTGCTGGAGCTGCTGTGCCGCGCGTTGCCGGTGTCGACAGCTACACATACGGCCTACCACTTCGCGCCCGACATCATCACCTACCCGGCCCATCACAGTTTTACCCTGTCATCAGGCTGGGACCTCAAGAACGCCCAGCACCTGCGCAGCAATAACGCAGGCTTTCTCGACAGCCGCGACTTCACACACGACCCTTCGGCCATTGCGGTCATTGGCGACAGCTTCGTCGAGGCCAACATGCTGCCCGAAGCGGATCGACTGTCCCGTCAGCTGGAGCGCGAACTGGCCCAGACGCCGGTGTACGCCATGGGTGGCCCCGGCTCGTCACTGTTCGACTACCTGGCCCGCGCACGCTTTGCGCAAGAACGCTTCGGCATCCGCACATTCCTCATCGTCGTCGAACGCAGCGACGTCCGGCAAACCCTGTGCGGCTCGGGCAACACGCATGGCCCCTGCCTCGACGTCACCACGCTGCAGCCTGGCAACGACCGGCAGGCACCTGCTGGCAAGCTGAAGGCGCTGGCACGCGAGTCGGCGCTGGCGCAATACTTCTTCTCGCAGCTACGCATCAAACCCGAAGCGCTGGGAGCCCAGCTGTTCCCGCCGCGCAATCCGCAAGCCCCGCACCAGACGTCCGTACCGCCGGAAGACCAGATCGACGACAAGGCTGCCGACGAAATCATCCATCGCTTCTTTGCAGGCCTGGCCGCCATGCCGGACACCCGGTTCGTGCTCGTGCTGGACAGCGACCGCGAAGCCATCCACGCAGGACGTACGCCCAGCTCGCGCGTACTGACACGTTTCAAGGCAGCCGCCGCAACGGCCGGCGTTCCGATCGTCGACACCGCGCCACTCTTCGCCGCGCACTACAAGGCCAGCCCGCTGCGACTGGAAGTCGGCCCCTACGACAAACACTGGAACCCCCTCGCCATGGGCATCGTGGCGCGCGCCAGTGCGCCACTCTTCGCCAGCCCAGCGAAATAGCTCTGGCAGCTCGCCGTACCTGAAGGCATATTTCACACCGCAGACGCAGCAAAACGCTATGCTCTGCGCGGCCTCACGAGGGGCCCACATCGTCCCGATCACCCACCCGCCCCCGACATGTCCGGCCAGCCTCCCTCTCTGCCCCCACTTTTCGTCGACCTCGACGGCACCCTGATCAAGACTGATCTGCTCGTCGAGAGCGCGCTGGCGCTGCTCAAGCAGCAGCCCTGGATGCTGTTGCCCATGCTTGGCTGGCTGCTGCGTGGCAAGGCCCACCTCAAAGCGCAGATCGCCGCACGTGTCACACTGGAGTCGGACTCACTGCCTCTGCACGCGCAATTCGTCGAATATCTGCAGGCCGAAGCTGCCAACGGACGCGAGATCTGGCTCGCAACCGCCTCGGATGCCCGCCTCGCTCAACCGGTTGCTGACCGCGTCGGCCTGTTTCGCGGTGTCATCGCCAGCGATGGCGAACGCAACATGCGCGGCAGCGAGAAGCTCAAAGCCATTGTCGCAATCAGCCCGATCTTTGACTACGCCGGCAATGCCACCGCCGACTACCCGATCTGGGAAAAGTCACGCAAGGCCATCGTCGTCAATCCCGGCAGTGGCGTCGAAACGGGTGCGCGCGCGCGCGGCGACGTCGAACGCGTCTTCGAGAACCGTCCCACTGCACTGCGCGCCTGGATCAAGGAAGCCCGGCTCTACCAGTGGCTCAAGAATCTGCTGATCGGTGTGCCGCTGCTCACCGCACATGCGTTCAACGCGCAGAGCTTCGTCACGGTCGGCGTGGCCTTCCTGGCCTTCGGCCTGGTGGCTTCGGCAACCTACATGTTCAACGACCTGCTCGACCTGCCGAGTGATCGTCGTCACCCGCGCAAGTGTCGCCGTCCGTTCGCTGCGGGCGACATCAGCATCACCAGCGGCATCATCGTGATGGGCTTGCTCCTCGCCGCAGGCATCGCAGCGGCTTGCTGGGTGTCGCCGAATTTCCTGCTCGTGCTGCTGGGCTACCTCGTCGTCACACTGTCGTACTCGCTGTACTTCAAGACCTACATGCTGATCGATGTGCTGCTGCTCGCTGGCCTCTATACCCTGCGCATCATGGCGGGGGCTGTCGCCATTGACGTGCCGCTGTCGTCCTGGCTGCTGGCCTTCTCGATGTTCGTCTTCCTCAGCCTTGCCCTCGTCAAGCGTGCTTCCGAACTGGTCGCCATGGAGAAGCTGGAACGCGAACACGCCAAGGGCCGTGACTATGGCCGCAGCGACCTGCAGACCGTCATCAGCCTCGGCGCTTCAGCGGGCTATCTGTCGGTGCTGGTGCTGGCGCTCTACGTCGACTCGCCCTACGTCGCCTCCCACTACAGCCGTCCGCACCTGCTGTGGCTGCTCTGCCCATTCATGCTGTACTGGATATCGCGCCTGTGGATGAAGACCACACGCGGCCAGATGCATGACGACCCCATCGTTTTCAGCCTGCGTGACCGCGGCAGCTGGGCCAGCTTCGTCGCCATGGCCGCCGCCGTACTGGTCGCGATGTAAGGCCCGCACACCATGAACCTCCATCCCCGCCTGCTACTTGCCCTGCTGCTTGTCGGCACCGCCCTGTTGTTCCTCGGCGCCCCGCACGATGGCGCCTTCTACTGGAGCGATGCACCACGCCACGCGCTCAACGGCGTCTTCGTTAAGGACCTCGTCCTCGCGATGCCCTGGCGCGATCCCTCTGGTTACGCCTATGCCTACTACGCGCAGTACCCGGCACTGACCATCCTGTTCTACCCCCCATTGTTCTACGTCATCAGCGCACCGTTCTATGCCCTGTTCGGTGTCTCGCACGAGACGGCCTTGCTGGTCGTCTGCCTGCACTACATGGCATTTGCATGGGGTTGCTGGCGCCTGTTCCGCTTCTGGCTACCCGACACGCAGGCCGCGCTCGCGGCGGCGCTGCTGGTGTGCGCGCCCGAAATCGCATTCTGGGGTCGCCAGGTCATGCTCGAAGTGCCAGCGCTGGCCTTCATGATCTGGAGCGCCGTCTGCTTCATGCACTACCGGCGCGCAGGCCGCACGCTGCACCTGACGCTCGCCATCTTCCTGCTGGTCGCCGCGATGTACACCAAGATCACGGCCGCCTTCCTCGGCCCGGTCTATCTGCTGTGCCTGCTGCATGATCGCGGCCTGAGTGCGCTGCGTGATCGCAAACTGTGGTTCATCGCCATTGCTGCGGTGCTGGCACTGGTGCCCCTCGTCGTGCTGACACTCAAGTTCGGGCAGGCCAATGTGCAATCGGTCAGCGGCATTGCCGATGCCGAAGTGTCGCGTCGCAGCCTCGCTGGCTGGCTGTGGTACCTCAAGCAGCTGCCGGGGCAACTCGGCGTGCCGGTGCTCGCTGTCGCCATTGGCGGCCTCGTCGCTGCACGCTGGCTGGCACGCAAGGATCTGCAGCGCGGTGACGCCTTCTTCTGGCTGAGCTGGTTTGTCGTGGGCTACCTGTTCTTCTCCGCCATCGACCTCAAGGAAGCGCGCCACAGCGTCTTCATCCTGCCGCCCGTGGTGGCCCTCGCAGCTTTCCTGCTGACGCGCCTGCCGCGCGCCTCGCTGGCCACCGCTGCGCTGGCGGCATTGAGCCTCGCCGTCGTTGTGCAAACCGTTTTCTTCCGTCCCGTGCTCAAGGTCGAGGGCTATGCACAGGTCGTCGACTGGGTGGCCCAACATGCCCCACGCGACAGCGCCGTGCTGTTCTCCGGTTACCGCGACGGTTCCTTCGTCTTCAACATGCGCGAACGCGAAGACCGGCGTGATCTCACCGTCGTGCGCGCCGACAAGATCCTGCTGCGCGTCGCTGTGCGCCGCGAACTGGGCGTTGAAGAAAAGCCACTGAGCGAGGCCGACATCTCCGAACAGCTCAACAAGCTGGGTGTGAAGTACCTCGTCGTACAGCCCGGTTTCTGGAACGACCTGCCTGCCATGCAGCGCTTCGAGCGGGTCATCGCCAGCGCGCAGTTCAGGCAGGTGGCACGCTTTGACACGCCCGCCAACTACCCGGCGCACGAGAAAGAACTCGTGATCTACGAAAACCTCGGCCCGGTCGCTACAGGTCCGCGTGAGCAAAGCATCGACTTGCCCATCATCAACCACACGATCAAGTCGCAACGCTGAGCCCAGGCAGCACAACCAGAACCATGAAGACCCTCATCATCGCCATTGTCAGCATCCTCTTTTCGGTCGCAGCCCAGTTCTCACTCAAGGCCGGCATGTCAGGCGCTGCGCTCAAGGCCACGCTGGCCGAGCCTTCCACGATCCGCACCGTGTTCGCCGTGCTCTTCGACAAGTACGTTTTCGGCGGACTTGCGCTCTACGCGCTCGGTGCCATGGTGTGGCTGGCCGTTCTGTCGAAGTGGGACGTCAGCAAGGCTTACCCGCTGGTGGGGCTGGGTTTCTTCTTCACCGCCGCCGTCGGCTTCATGATGGGCGAGCAGGTCACGCCGCAACGGCTGGTCGGCGTCGCGCTGATCTGCGCTGGCGTGTTCGTCGTCGCCCGCAGTTGAGAGTCCGCCACGCGACTCAGCTTGCGCAGAAGGACTCGAGAAACTGCTGGCTCAATACCTCAAGCCGCAGCTGCGCTGCGACAGACGAGAAAGTGTGATCAGCCTCTTCAACTTGCGAGAGCGGCAAGTTGCGTCCCTCGGCGATCTGGAGGAAGGCTCGTCCCGTCAGATCCTGACCGGCGACCACAATCTGCAGTTTCACGGCGCACCCATCCAGCGCCGCCAGCAAGCGGACCGCGAGTGACTCGACCTGGCTCTCTGGCGTCGCCTGGGGAGCCGCAGACCGGGCACGCCACCAGTTCGTGACGTAACCCTGCAGAGCCGCAACGACGCCGACCCGACCGCTCAACAACTTGCGCCAGAACTCCGGCGACAGGAAGCGCTGGCGGTAATACCCCCGCATCGCTCTGGCTTGCGCCTGCTCCGACTGCAGCCAGGGGTTCACCAGGAACAAGCCGGCGACACGCGGCGCGTCGCGCGCAAACAAGGCGGCCGCACTGGCGCCGTCACAGAGCCCCCACAACACCACCCGCTCGGTGCCGGGCACCGCTGCGATCAGGGCGTCCATCGCGGCCTGAATGACATCCGCGTTATCCGCAAAATCGCGCACCTCGCCTTCGGCGTCGCCCAGTCCGGGTAGATCGAAGCGCAACACGGGAAAACCGCTGGCGGCCAGCACGCGCGCCAGCGAAATGAAACCGCGATGACTGCCAGCCCGCGTCTGCATCCCGCCTGTCACGAAAACAACACCGGGCCCGCGAGCTCCTCCCGCTGGCGGATGCACCGTGCCCACCAGCCGCGGCGCATGCTTCTGTGCGAGCGAAAAGACGATGGGGAAAGTCGTGGTCAGCGTCATGCGGCCAGCTTCCCGATCAAGGCCGCGCTGGCACGCCCCAGTCCGGGCGTCAGCGGCGCCTCGTGCTGCAACCAGAACTGCGGCGCCGCCACGACCTCGCTGAGAACCTGTACGCCCTGCGAGCGCCAGTTGTCACACTGTCGCGCCAAGCCCGGCGAGTGTGGCGGCAAGACACCATCTGTCTGAAGGGAGCGGAATTCGAGACACGCCAGTCGGGGCGCACAATCGACAGCCCAGGACATGCCACGTGATGCCAGCACGCCGGCCAGCTCTGCAGAAAGCGTAAAGCCTGCGACGTCCACACTGCGCCCCGCCGCCAGCTCATCGCGCAGATCAGCCAGAATGCTCGCAGCATTGCCGGCAAAACTTCCGCCCGCGTCGGCGGCCCAGGTCGAAGCCAGTTTGAGCCGCAGGAAGCTATCCAGCACCGTCCTGCCATCCATGGCGGGCTGCCAGCACAGCAAACCAGCGGGCATCACCTGCGCGGCCACATCGGCCGCCAGCAGATTGCCGGCGCGCACCCCTGCCAACCACAACGGCGCCGACACCCGCTCACGCAACCAGCCGGCGGCGAGCCCCACATGCCGGCACCAGACATCCCAGCGCGCGCTGGCGAAATCGTCGTCACTCTCTCCCGTACCCAAGGGATCGATCAGCAGGCTGGAAAAACCCTCTGCCTGACATTCCCGTGCGGCAGCCACCAGATGGCGGCGGGCGCAGTGAGCCTCTTCCGCGAACGGCGGCAGCCACAGCAATGCCCCGCGCGGCGTGCCATTGGCAGGGAGATGCAGTCCGTAAATGCGCCCTTCCGGTGTCGGGAGATAGAAGGGTTCCATCTGGGCTCGTCAGCCGATCTTGTCCTGTACCAGCTTGAGCAGACTACCGAAGGTCTCGAAGCTGGAACCGTCGATTTCATCGTCGGCGAGATAGACGCCGAAGTGCTCCTCAATGCCGGCGATGATGCCCACCACGGCCATCGAGTCGAGCTCGGGCAGCGCACCCAGCAGGGGCGTGCTGTCCACGAACCCCTGCGCGCGGCCCTTGAGGCCCAGCACGTCATCAAGTACGACCGCGAGTTCCTTGCGAATATCCAAACCCAGACTCCAGCAACTGACTGCAAATAGAGACTCGCTGCACGCCCTGCGCGACAACGTCCTCCGAGAAGGCCGGTATTATAGGCCGCCCGCTGCCCGCCTACCCCTGACATGCCGCACGGACTCCGTCGATGACCGCCACCACGTCCATCTTCCTGCAGAAGAGCTGGTTCGCCTTGCTCAAGGAAGCCGGGCTGCCTGGCGGGGCTGCGCACCACATCCTGGATGCCGCAGGACTGCGCATGCACCTGCTGAGAGTACCCGGAGGGCTGGAATCCTGCAGCAACTTCTACAGCCCCGATTTCGGCTTTGAAGAAGGCTCTCAGCCGACAGAAATCTCCCTGCGTGCCTTCGCCCGACAGCTCAGGGCCGAGGCGCCATCCCGCATCATGCTGCGCCCCATGCGCCGCGACACGCCCGTCGTGGCCCTGCTCTCGCAGGCACTTGTGGCAGAAGACTTCCGCGTGGACCTGCTACCGGTCAGCAAGAACTGGTACCTGCCTTGTGCGGGCCTGTCCTGGTCAGACTACCTTGCGCAGCGCCCTTCGCGTCTGCGCAACACCCTGCGTCGCTGCCAGACAAAACTTCGCGCAACCCCCGGCTTCCGCATCGACATCATCCGCGACGCGGGCCGGACACTCGACGCAGCCCTCGCCGCCTACAACCGCGTCTACGCCTCCAGCTGGAAGGAAGCCGAGCCCTATCCGGCTTTCATGCCCGGGCTGTGCCACATGGCAGCTGCGCAAGGCAGCCTGCGCCTGGCTGTGCTGTATGTGCGGGATGAGCCGGCAGCCGCGCAGGTCTGGTTCGTGAAGGATCAGACGGCCTCAATCTACAAACTCGCGTACGATGCCCGCTTTTCCAGGCTGGGTGTCGGCACCGTGCTGACCGCGGCCTTGTTCGAGCACGTCATGACGGTCGACCAGGTCAGCGAGATTGACTTCCTGACCGGCGACGATAGCTACAAATCCGAATGGATGAGCCATCACCGCGAACTCGTCGCGCTACTGGCCTTTGATCAGCTTTCGCTGAGCGGCAAGCTGCGTGCGCTACGGCACTTCGCCCCGCGCTGGTTGAAGAGAAAAATCGGCAAGACAGCATGACCCGACCCGCCTTCCTGCTGCACGACTTGCCTCTTCGTACCGCCGAAGCAATGCCCGCAGCTCCGGCTTTACGCGACGACGGCCACGGGCTGGACTATGCCACCCTGATCGGCAGGGTCGAGGGTCTCGCAGCGAGCCTGCTGCATCAGGGCCTGGCGCGCGGCGAACGGGTTGCCATCTGGATGGAAAAGCGCCAGGAGTTCGTCGTCAGCGCCTTCGCCGCCAGTCGCGCAGGCGGCGTCTTCGTGCCCGTAAATCCGCAACTCAAGCCCGCGCAGGTCGCCCACATCCTTCAGGACTGCAGTGTCAGCCTTCTCATCACCACCAGCGCGCGCCTGCCCTTGCTGCAGCCCCTGCTGGCGGGCTGCCCGGCGTTGCGTGACACCCTGATTGTCGACGGTGAGCACGCCGCAGCGTGGCAAGCGCGTTACGCCGAGTCTTCCACCCGAGCCCAACGCGTCATCGACGAAGACCTTGCCTGCATCTTTTACACATCGGGCAGTACGGGTCGTCCCAAGGGCGTGATGGTCTCGCATCGCAACCTCGTCGTCGGCGCACACAGCGTAGCCAGCTACCTCGGCAACCACGCCGAAGACCGCTTGCTCGCCGCACTACCGCTCTCCTTCGACGCAGGTTTCTCGCAGCTCACGACGGCCTTCAGCGTCGGTGCCAGTGTCAGCCTGCTCAACTACCTCTTGCCGCGCGATGTGCTGCGGGCGATGGCGCGTGACCAGATCACCGGACTCACCGCAGTGCCACCATTGTGGACCCAGCTCGCCGCCCTCGACTGGCCAACCGATACGGTCGCACCGCTACGCTACTTCGCCAGCACCGGTGGCCGAATGCCGCGCGAGACGCTCGCTGCGCTGCGCCAGCGTGCGCCAGCGGCCAAGCCCTTCCTCATGTACGGTCTCACCGAAGCCTTTCGCGCCACCTACCTGCCGCCTGAAGAAGTGGACCGTCGCCCCGACTCCATCGGCAAGGCCATTCCGAATGCCGAAGTCACGGTACTCCGGGAGGATGGCGGCGAGTGTGACGCCAATGAACCGGGGGAGCTCGTGCAACGTGGCGCACTGGTCACCCTGGGCTACTGGAACGACGCTGAGAAAACCGCCGAGCGCTACCGGCCCCTGCCACTGCGCGCAGGCCAGACACGCGCAGAGATCGCCGTGTTCTCGGGTGACACCGTGCGCCGCGATGCCGAGGGCTTTCTCTACTTCATCGGGCGTCGCGACGAGATGATCAAGACCTCGGGCTATCGCGTGAGCCCCAACGAAATCGAAGACGCCTGCCTGGCTACCGGGCTGCTACGTGAAGTCGCAGCCTTCGGCTTGCCACATCCTGCACTGGGGCAAACCATCGGCATCGTCGCGCAAGCCCTGGATGCCGCACTCACGGCCGAGACGCTGCTCGCCGCATTACGCCCCGAACTGCCGGCATGGATGCTGCCCGCCGATATCCGCCTGCAAACCGACAGCCTGCCGCGCAATCCAAACGGCAAGATCGATCGCGCGCGGCTGGCGCAAAGCGCCCAGCCCTCAAACGGGAGCCCAGCATGAACGCAACGCCCCCCAAGCACGCTCCCTTGACGCAATTCCCCGTGCGCGATGGAGAACTGCTCGTTGGCGGCACCCCTGTCTCGCAACTCGCAGAACGCGTCGGCCAGACACCGTTCTACGCTTACGACCGCGCCGCCATCAGCGCACGCATCACAACTCTGAAAGCGGTGTTGCCCCCACGCATCAGCCTGCACTACGCCATCAAGGCCAACCCCATGCCGGCGTTGTTGGCGCACATGGTGCGCCTCATTGATGGCCTCGACGTCGCCTCCGCTGGCGAGATGCGCGCCGCACTCGACAGCGGCATGACCCCAGCAGAGATCAGCTTTGCAGGCCCCGGCAAGCGCCCCACCGAACTTCGCCAGGCCGTCGCCGCTGGCGTGCTGCTCAACGTCGAATCCGAAACCGAACTCACGCGCATTGCCGAGGCCTCGCAATCGCTGGGCCTGCCCGCGCGTGTCGCCCTGCGGGTCAATCCCGACTTCGAACTCAAAAGCTCGGGCATGAAGATGGGCGGCGGCCCCAAGCCTTTCGGCATCGATGCCGAACGCATCCCGGCAGCACTCGCACAGGTCGCCTCTCTGGGTTTGCAGTTCGAAGGCTTCCACCTCTTCGCCGGCAGCCAGAACCTGATTGCCGACGCCATTATCGAAGCGCAGGCCAAGAGCTTCGCGCTCGCCATGCGCCTTGCGGCTAACGCTCCGGCACCGCTGCGCAGTCTCAATCTCGGCGGCGGTTTCGGCGTGCCCTACTTCCCCGGCGAAGCGCGCCTCGACATTACTCCGATCGGTCAGCATCTGCATGCGCTCGACGCACAGCTCGCACAAGACCACCCGACGGCACGACTGGTGCTGGAGCTGGGGCGCTACCTCGTCGCTGAAGCCGGTGTCTATGTCTGCCGTGTGCAGGACATCAAGGTCTCGCGTGGCACCACCTACCTGATCACTGACGGTGGCCTGCACCACCACCTCGCCGCGAGTGGCAACTTCGGCCAGGTCATCCGCAAGAATTACCCGGCTCTTCTGGGCAACAAGGCCGATACCGTCACATCCGGCCGATACAATGCCGTCGGCCCGCTGTGCACACCGCTGGACATCCTCGGCAACGATCTTGAATTGCCCGAGGCAGAGATCGGCGACCTGCTGGTAGTGCTGCAGTCCGGCGCCTATGGCCTGACAGCCAGCCCGGCAGCCTTCCTGTCGCACCCGGGCATTCCGGAAGTGCTGGTTTGAAGAAGCCGCCCCTTTCACCCGAACTCATCGAACAAAACCTGACCGTGCAGACTGCGACACCCCTGTCATGAGCAATGTCCGTCGCTCAGTCCTCGCCGTCATGGCTGGCTCGAACGCCGCCACGGTCATCAACTTCCTGTCAGGGCTGGTTCTCGCCCGCCTGCTTGAACCGGGCGAAATCGGCCTGTTCTCGATGACCGCCGTGTTCGTCGGCGTCATGCACACCTTCCGTGACTTCGGTGTGGTCTCGTACCTGTTGCGCGAACCAGACCTGACCGCCGAGAAAGTACGCTCCGCAAGCGGCGTGCTGATCGCCTGCTCGTCAGCCATCGCAATCACCATGCTGTTGCTCTCGGGTCCGGTCAGTCGCTTCTATGGTCACCCTCAAGTCGAACAGATCATCCAGGTGCTCGCGCTGGGCTTCTTCTTCATTCCGCTCGGCTCCGTCACGCAATCCCTGCTCCGCCGCGAAATGGAAGGCGGCAAGCTCGCTGCCGTCACGATGTTCAGCGCCCTTGTCTACGCAGGCTCCTGCATTGCACTCGCCGCGAGCGGCTTTGGCCACATGAGCATGGCATGGGCAAACTTCATCAACATCATCGCGGGCGGCCTGGCCTACTCATACTTCCGCCCCAAATGGCAGCCCTGGCTGCCTTCGCTGAAAGGCTGTGGAGCCATTGTGCGCTTTGGTGGCGTGTCGGCAATCAGCAATCTGCTTACCAATATCCACAACGCGCTTGCCGACACCTTCCTGGCCCGCGGCACCGACGCGCGCTCCGTCGGCCTCTACAGCCGCGCCAACGGCCTTGTCGAGCTCTTCTCGCAAGTCATCATGCCCGCAGTGAACAACTCGGCGCTGCCGGCATTGGCCTCCAGCCATCGCGAGAATGCGAGCATAGCGGCCGACATGATCCGTATCGCCGTCTACATCAGCGGTCTGGCCTGGCCGATACTATGGGTCACGGCAGTCTTCGCGCATGACATGGTGGCCGTGCTCTACGGAGACAAGTGGCTCGCCTGCCTGCCCCTCGTTTCCCTGCTGTGCATCTCGGCCGCAACACGCCTGCCCTTCAGCCAGACCTCCAATGGCTTGATCGCCATCGGGCGCCCTATCCTGTCAGTATGGACCATGGGCGCGACCATCATCTTCAAATCAGTCATTGCCATCGCTTCGGGCGCAGCAGACATGACTGCTTTCGTGCAGGCCTTCGTGCTCGGCGATCTGCTCGTCCTTCCGCTCATGCTTGCCGTGTGGCGCCTCAAGTTCCAGGTCCCGCTGACCACCTTTGCGCGCGCCATGATCCCGACGCTTGCAGTCACCGCAGCTTGTGCAGTGGTGTGCCACGGCATCGATCTGCTCATGACTGACATGAACTCCTGGCTACGACTGATCGCCACCGCCCTCATCATGAGCGCCACCTGGGTCGGATCGGTCTTCGTGCTCAAGCATCCGCTGCAGCAGGAGGTCGCACTCATCTACAAGAAGATCCGCCGCCAATGAGTATGCTGACGTCAACCGTTGTGCCCGCTCAGGATCTGGAAGGCGAGCTCGCCGCACGCTGGGACGCCCTGCTTGACGATGCGCCCGCGCGTAACGCCTTCCTCTCCCGCAGCTATGTGCAGGCCTGCGCACGGACTCGCGAGACACCGGTTCGCGTCTGCGTCTTCCGGGACGCAAAAGGCCAGGCTCAGGCTTTCATGCCGTTCGAACTCGACGGCTTGCAAGCGCGTCTGCTCGGCAGCGCGCAGCCCGCGGGCGGCAGTTTCGCCGACTATTTCGGATTGATTGCCTCACCGGGGTTCCGTATCACTCCCGAAGCCTTGCTACGCGCCTGCGGACTCAACAGCCTGCTCTTTACGCACCTGGACAGTTCCCAAGATCGCTACGGTCTTCAGGGCGACCAGCCCGCACGTGGTCTGCGAATCCGCGCGGCCGAAGGCGAAGACTTCATCGAAGCCCTGTTCAAGCGCGACAAAAAATTCGCGGCGGACACCGAGCGTCGACGCAACAAGCTCGAACGCGATCACGGCCCCTTGCGCTTCGCTGTCGAATCGGTCGACAGTGGAACGCTGGACTGGCTCATTGACCTGAAGGTGGCGCAGTACCAACGCACCGCGCAACGCAATCACCCGTTCTCACGCAGGCGCGACGCACAACTGCTGAAGCACCTCGCGGCACAATCCGACCCGCGCTGCATGCCGCGACTGACCGCGCTCTATTGCGGCGACCAGCGCATTGCTGCGCACTTCGGGCTGCAATGTCATGACACGCTTTCGTACTGGTTCCCCGTCTACACGCCAGATCTGCACAGCTACTCGCCAGGTCGCCTGCTGCTATGGGAAACGCTGCGCCATGCGCCTTCACTGGGGATTCGCTGCGTAGACCGAGGCGAAGGCGACACGCAGGCAAAACGCGACTTTGCGAATGAAGAACACGTCTATCTGCGTGGCTATTATTCGCGCACGACGCCGTCGGCAATGATGGATCGTGCACTCAACTCGTTGCGCTGGCGCTTGCAATCGCTGAAGAGTGCCAAACCTCAAGCCTGAGCCTCATGCCTGAAAATCGCGGCGCATCAAGGTGTACGCCAGCTCACGTGTCGCTACAGACCTGCTGTGTCCGACGACACTGGGGTCGATGTTGATACGTCCCATCACTCGCGGCAAAGCATCTGCGTGATTCAGACGCGCGTCACTGGACATGACGGCCAGACCCTCGGCATGACATTGTCCGACAATCTCTGCCGAGTAGCGCCCGTGCGGAAAAGCGATACACCCCACGGCCTGCCCGATCCAGTTGGCAATTTGCGCAGCCGCACTACCCAACTCTTCGCGCGGATCAGCGAGAAGCGTCAGCGGTGCGTGCGTGCGCGCATGCGAACCGATATCCCACACCTGCTTATCCATCCGCGCCAACTCTGACGGCGTCAGCATCTGCCGCTCGGTCGGCGTGTAACGCAATGCCCCCTGCAGCTTTGCCAGACGCTCGTCCAGCGGCGTTTCCAGCATATGCACGATGGCATCGTAGAAGCGTGGCGCCTCACCGAGTTGCGGCAAGGCTTGGGCAGCACGGCCTCCCGCAAAAATCTCGACCAGCGCGTCCTGCCACCAGCGCCTGTCAGTCTGTTGCATGGCCTCGACATTGACGAACATCGTGGCGCGCATGCCATGTTGCCGCAGCAAGGGCTCTGCATGCATGCAGTTGTCGCGCCAGCCATCGTCAAAACTGATCAGCAACGCCCTGTCGGGCAAACGCCCCTTACCCTGGCTTGCTGCGAGCACTTGCGACAACGAAACAACGTTGTAATGCCTGCGGAAGAAGTGCAGACACAGATCGAACTCTTCACGCGTCAGGGCGTACTCCTGTTCGCTGTGCTTCCACTCTTCAGACCCTGCAGGCAGGACACGATGGAACTGCGCAATCGTCAGGCTGCGCCGGTTGCGCATGCGGTGATACAGCGTCAGCAAGCCAGACTGCCAGACCATCCATCTCACGACGGCTTTCATGACCGCCTCGCTACCCAGCGGATCATCGCGGTCGTCAGCGGTGTACGCGTCAGCACTGCGTACAAGCGTGCGCGCGAATTCCGTGGTGCGTTACCCAACGCTGCAACAAAGGACTGGTGCGCGACGCGACGTGCACCACGCCACACGTGGTTGTAGCCATGTTCAAAGTGCACCTGCGCCAGACGCTTGCGGAACGCCGAGTCCGTCACGCCGGAAAAATGCGGGCCCTCCAAGCCCCAGCGCTCCCGGATCTCTTCCAGCAATGCCGCAAGTTCATTCTTGTCACGCAGACCATGCATGGCGCTGCCGGCGCGCATGCGATACAGCGCGACAACGTTGCGAATCGACAACATCGGCGTCTCACGCGACAGACGCAACCAGAGCTCGTAGTCTTCGCCGATCTTGCGCTTCTCATCGAAGCCGCCAGAAGCCAGCAACAGGTCGCGCCGAACCACGGCCGTATTCATGCCGACCAGCAGGCCCATCATCAACTTGCCAAACAACCAGCCCGAACGCTCCGGTTCGATACCCGCATCGTCCGGCACTGCACCGAACTCACGCCATGGTTTGAAGTTGCCCGCCGAATCGGCGAACCATTTCTCGAAACGCCCGAACACAACGCCCGCGTCCGGTCTGTCCTCGAAGGCTTTCAACTGTGCAGCCAGCTTGCCTGGCAGCCACACATCATCGGCGTCAAGGAAAGCGATCAAATCCCCACGCGCTTCGCGCACTGCCAGGTTCCGTGAGGCAGACACGCCGGAATTGGGTTTATCGATCACGCGCACCAGCGGGTAACGGCGCGCGAACTCCTGGTAATCGCCATCGCTCGACCCATCGTTCACGACGATGATTTCCATGGGCAGTGGCTGCTGTGCCAGCACGCTGTCGATGGCCTCACCGAGCAGGTCGAAGCAGTTATAGACGGGAATCACCACGGACACCGTCGGCGCACTCGTCACCGCTCGCGCCACATGGGCCGCCACGGACGGCTCCGAGAGCACGGGCTCGGCAGACTCCCGCAAGGCCTCGCCATATGCCCCCGCATTCGCCCCGCCCTTTTCAAATCGATTCATTGCCAGATGCCTGAGAAGTGAGACTTTACCGCTGCTCCATGGCCCGAAGCGCGGGATTGCGAATCTTGCACTGTGACGCGTCGCGACCCCTCGCTCTGTACTCACGGCATAGCGATAACCTGCCTGACGCACGAGCTCGACATGCGAAGCGTCAAAATCCTGTAGCGGCTTGCCATTCGGATAGGCGAAGCCGGACACCTTCCCCTTGATCACCCCCTCAAGGTATTCCTTGCTACCCGCGATCTCGTCACGCGCCTCGCTCAGCTGACAGCGTGACAGAATGGGATGGGTGAATGTGTGAGCGCCAATGCTGAAACCCATGGATGCAAACGCGCGCACATCCGCTTCAGAAAGGAATACCGACTGCTCTGGTTGAGGCACGCCAACCAGGGCTTCGAGTGCCGCGAGAATCTCTTCGCGCTGCGTCGATGGCACGTACTTGATCACGCGCTCCAGGGCAAACGGCCGGTCATGCGCCGGCAGCTTCCAGACATCATCGACCTTGAGATCACCGAACACACGCTTCAGTGCATCCAGGTTGTCGCTAACGGATATTGCCGTGCGGAAACGCTCGTACCACAGCAACTGCCCCGACAGCTGACCACAGGCGATGAAGAAAGTCGCGGGCAGACCACGCTGGTACAAGGCAGGAACAACACCCTCACGCCAATCTGCGTAGCCATCATCCAACGTCAGCGCTACTGCCCTGTCAGGCAATACACCGCGACTCAAGGCGTCCAGCGCTTCGTCCAGCGGCAATACCCGGCACTCCTCTTCCAGCACATCAAGGATGCGTTCGAACTCTTCGAGATCGAACTCCTGCTGCATGTGCGGCGACTTCGTGACGGGAATGCGATGAAAGGACAGTACGGACAATGCACCATCCGCACCGCCACCGAAAATGCTGCTCAATGCCGACTGCAGAACCCTCATAACGCACCTCCGGACGGCCCTGCGGCAACTGTTCTCAGTACATACTGCCGCAGGGTCTCCATCAACATCACGATGGCATACAAGGCTTCGAAATAGGCCACGCTCAAAGCTGCAGCTCCGACCACATAAGCGAACATCACGGCAGATAGCGTATCTGCCAGATCAGACGCCCATATCAAGCCGGGCCCATACGCCTTGCTGAGGCGGCGTATTTCGTTACGCGCCAGAAATGGCATGAGCAGAATGATCAGGAAAAGGAGCAAACCCACAAATCCGGTATCCCCCAAGACTTCGAAGTAAGCGCTGTGCGCTGCCCGCCCGGCAAGCGTGTAAGGCGTCTCGACACCCGACAGCAAACTCGGCGCGTCGCGGTACTCCACCCAGACCGAACGGTGCTCAACACCGTGGAAGCCGCCCCCCGTCAGTGGGCGGGCCAATGCAATCGCCGTGCTGACCTTCCAGGCCTCCACGCGCCCCATGAACGACGAATCCTCTTCCGCCGTCTTGATGGTGTTCATGCGTTCGGACCAGGATTCTGGCGCCGTCGCGACAATGATGACTGCCCCCGCAATCAGCGCAGCAATGCCGACCGCTTTGCGCCGGCTGCTCCACACCAACCAGCCGCCAGCCAGCATCATCGACAGCAAACCGCCTCGAGAATGGGTGCCGATAACCGCCGCCACCGAAAAAATCAGTCCGAACACGGTACCGAGCTTGACCAGCTTGCTGACGGAGTGCTGGAACATGTAGATCAGCAAGGGCATGCCCATCACGACAAGCAAGGCAAAGTGATTGTTGTCGCCGAACTTGGGGAGACCGATCACGTGGTGTCCCCCGCCGGAATTGATGAACTTGCCCCCCTCGACCACACCGTGCATTGCCAGGCCAAGGGTCAGCGTCACCACCATGGCGTAGATCCGGACGCGCGTCGTGATGATCATCGGCATCAGGATGCCGAACAGAAGCACCTTGAGAATCAGGGTCCAGAAGAAGTAGGACTGGATGCTGCCTTCCAGCGCGAACACAAAGGTCAGCGTGGCCTGCACTGCAAAGAGCATGAACAGGATGCTCACCCGGTTCGGAGAGAATGGCTGTTTGTCGGGATCTTTCGACAAGGCCAGCATCGCCAGACTGACCACTGCGAAGAGCATGTTGAACTGGAAGCTGGCCATGAAGCCGTACAGGTAGAAGTTGATGGCCACAAAGGCCGTCCACCCCCACAACAGATAAGCCACCAGGCTGCTGGAAAATGCCAGGTACACAAACCCCAGCATCGCCACGGCCATGACCAGGTCACGCACGCTCACGCTCCTTGCGAGCGGCCTCTTCAGGCGCAGGCTGTTTACCTTCTTCCAGCTTGTACTTGAAGATCCCCAGATCCTGCGCACGCCCGCGTGCAATGCGGACAAGGCTGAAGCACAAGGCCAGCATGCACAGGATGTCTGCAAGCATGATGATTGCTTCCATCGCCTCAGACCCTCGCTTTCCTGAAAAGAGCCAGTTGCCCGCTAGTCGTCGCCTGCCAGGAGAAGCCCTCGGCGTAACGACGCACCGTCGCCCTGTGAGTCTCGCGCCCCATCAGCTGCTCGAAGGCTCGCAACAGGCCAACCGGGCTGCGTTCGTGCATCAACTCGCCTGCGCTGGGATCGGATACGACTTCCGGGGTTCCCCAGATGTTCGTCGCAATCACCGGCGTACCGCAAGCCATGGCCTCCAGCAGCACGTTGGCCCAGCCTTCGCGGCTGGAGCACAGCGTCAGCGCGTCGGCAGCGCTGTACCACCACTTGAGTTCGGTCTGCGGACGCGAGCCGGCGAAGTGCACGCGATGCGTGACTCCCAGTTGCTGTGCCTGAGTGGCCAGTCGCTCACGTTCGACACCGTCACCGACGATCGCCAGGCGTACGTCAGAAGGCAAGAACGGTAGCGCCGCGATGGCAATGTCGTGACCTTTGCGTTCAATGAGATGCCCGACAGAGACCAGCAGACGGCCCTCCTGCTGCAAGCCCAGCTTCGCGCGCGCGGCCTGGCGATCTTCGGGCACAAAGCGCTGCAGGTCCACGCCATTGCGCAGCACATGCAGCCTGGAATTGTCGACGCCCATGTCGCGCAGCACATCCATCAGGGCGCCACACACGCCGATGGAGCCCGCTGCGGCTTCTGCCGTCTGTTTGATCAGACGACGCGGCCAGGCGTGCTGCGGAATCAGGTTCAGATCAGTACCGCGCGCGGTGACAACGAAAGGCTTGTTGAACCAGCGCGCCAGCATCGCTGCCGCCACACCGTCCGGGTAGTAGTAATGCGCATCAATGAGATCGAAATCGAAACCGTCGCGAATCAGCTTCGCCACCGTGGCCCGTGCGCCCCAGGCCAGCGTCCATGGCGCAATATTCATGCCCACTTTGGGTGGCAAAAAGTAACGTGGGTGATGCACCGCGATGCCGTTGTGGGTTTCCACGCGCGGCGTACTGGCCATCTTCGCCCAGTCGCCGAACCGCGGCGCCGTCGATGGAAACCACGGCACTGGCGCGACGACTTGCGTCTCGACTTCGCCACTGGCAAGCAGCTCGCGCAAACGCGTCTCGACGAAGATGCCGTGACTCGGCCGCACGCTACTCGGGTAGAGCGTCGAGAACAGCAGGGTGCGGATCCTGGTCATGTTGCTCAGACACTACGACGCTTGGTCAGCGCGCTCAGGCAGATTTTCTCGAACACATCGGCCGCGACTCGATGACCGTACCGATCTTCGACACACTGGCGAGCCTGACGCGAGATGCGTTCGCGCAGGTCTGCATCGCGCAGCAATGCCAGCACGGCATTGGCCTGATCCTGCGGCGCATCGCGCAGCAGGTAGTGCTCATCAGGTGTCACGTCGAGGCCTTCAATACCGATGGCCGTCGACACGACAGGGCAACCCATCGCCATGGCCTCAAACGCTTTGATACGCGTACCTCCGCCAACACGCAGCGGAATCACGAAAGCATGCGCGGCGTGAGCGTATGGGCGCACGTCATCGACGAAGCCAGTGAAGCTGACACCGCTGAGTTTCTGTCCGCGCTCAATGAGTGAGGCCGGTGCATTGCGGCCGACAACAACGAATCGGGCCTGCGGCATCTCGCGCAGCACCAAGGGCCAGACGTCATCGAGGAAGTGCGTGACGCCATCGATATTGGCATCCCAGTTCATTGACCCGGTGAATACCACGGTCGGCGGACTGCCCTCGTCAACAGCGGGCGGCAGTGCCCAGCTGAAGAAATCGAGATCCACACCGGTCGGGATATCGGCGACGTCGGGCAAGGCGTAATCCTTGCGAAAGAAAGCCGCATCACGTTCCGACACCGCGATGACAGAGGTAAAAGCCGACAGGGCTTCGCGCTCGAAGCGCTGCATCTTTGCATACTGCGACGCCCACACGCGACGCATCAGTGGATTGCTGGCCGTCTGCGCATGGCGTCCGAATATCTCGGCCTCGACGTTGTGGGTGAAACACACCGTTGCCGCACTGAGCTGCGCAGGCTTCAGCACGGCAGCGTGCACGAAGTCGAACACCACGACATCGAACTTCTCGCGCGCCAGGGTCTGTGCCACGCATGCACGTGCAGGGGCCGTATTGTCGTTGGCGACGTTGACGGGCAGATCACCGAACAGATCAAACACACGCTGCCAGCGCGGCCTCTCTGCAACTGGCTGCCAACCGAGGAAACGGTCGCAGACCTGTGCCAGCGCATCGCCCCACTGCGACTTCTGTGCCTCACTCGCCGGGCTCAGCAGCGTGATGTCAAAAGCACCGCCCTTCAGACCGCGCAGGATGTTGGTTGTGCGGATCTTGCCGCCGGCGTCGGTGGGATAAAGGAAGACAGGCGAAACGAAAGCAAGCTTCGGTTTGCTCACCAGCAGATACCCTCGTACTCTGCTGCCGGTGCCGTACGGATGTCGGCATAGCCGGAGAGGTCGACGATGCGGCGGCCGGCAGCATGCGCGATGATGGCCTGGCGTGCCGCCGCGTCGGCGTGGCCAATGACGATGACTTCAGCGTCAGCCAGCACCGCTTCCGGCGTCTCGCCCAGCAGCCGGTCGAGGTGCGGAATCTCGCGCTCAATGAACTCCTTGTTCTTGCCGAGCAGGCGGCTGATCTTGACGAAGTTGTCGTAGATCGAGATGTCGAAGCCCTTGCCCAGCAGGCGCTCGGCCAGCACCACCAGTGGCGAGTCGCGCATATCGTCAGTGCCCGGCTTGAAGGCCAGACCGAACAACGCAACCTTCTTGCGGCCGTTCTTGGCGATCATGCTGAAGGCGCGATCGATGTGCGCCTCGTTGCTGTCGAGCAGGGCGGACAGTGCGGGGATAGGCACATCGTGCTCGCGCGCCAGCGTGAAGAACCCCTTCACTTCCTTGGGCAGACATGAGCCACCAAAAGCAAAACCAGGGCGCAGGTAGGCCGGCGAAATATTGAGCTGCGTGTCCTGGCAGAAGATCTTCATGACCTCGCGGCCGTCAAGACCGCAGGACTTCAGCACCGAGCCCGCCTCGTTGGCGAAAACGATCTTCATCGCGTGGAAGACGTTGCACAGGTACTTCACCGACTCAGCGACCTTGCACGAGGTACGCACGAAAATGCCGGGCAGACCGTCGTACATCTTTTCCATCACGGCATAGCCTTGTTCGTCGAGGCTGCCGATGACGGTCTGCGGCGGCTGGTGAAAGTCCTTGACCGACGAACCTTCGCGCAGGAACTCCGGATTGAACACGAGCGACAAGCGATCACCGATCTTGCGACCGGCGGCTTCTTCGAGAATCGGCTTGATGCGATCTTCAGTCGTACCCGGTTGCACGGTACTGCGGATAACGATGGTGTGTTGCGTGTCCTTCTTGCGCACCGCCTCGCCGATCGAACGGATAACCGCGTCCACTGCCGACAGGTTGGGCGTGTAGTTGGCATTGGCCGGTGTCGCCACCGAGATCAGCGACACCTCGCTGCCGGCAATAGCCGCTGCGACGTCATGTGTCGCACGCAGCTTGCCGGCCTTGACCGCGGCCTCGATCAGCTCATTGATGCCCTCTTCGACGACTGGCGACTGACCCGCATTGATCATGCCGACCTTCTGCGGGCTGATGTCGACGCCGATCACTTCGTGGCCCAGTTCGGGCAGACATGCACAGGACACAGCGCCCACGTAACCCAGACCGAATACGGATATCTTCACTTGCGTTCCTTCCAGAAAATTCAGGGATGCTGCGGCGCCAGAGCCACTTCCCGCTTGATGCCAATGATCTCATGCGCCGGGAAACCGCCCACGACGGTTTCATCTGCAATGACATAGCGTTCGCGCAGCGTCCGGCTCAATTCAGTACGCGACAGCCCGCTCATGCTCAGGGCCAGGATAGGGCCGCGCCAATCGCCTTCATCCAGCACGCGGAACACGAACACGCGGCCGCCGCGCGCCAGCGTCGTATCAATGGCCTGCGTCATCTGTGCGTGAATCTTCTGTGCGTCACGCGATGCGTAGAAAAGCGTATCGAGGCGCAGACGCTGCATGCCGGGCACCGGCAGTACGCTCGAATCCGGCTCACCCGGGTAACCGGCATAGCCGACGTAAAGACCCTGGGTGCCAATTTTCTCCCTGGCGTCCTGCACGTTGGCGGCAACATCAAACCGTGCCTTGTGCACGCCGTAAAGCCCCAGATTCACAACCGCCAGCGCGGGCATCCACACGAACAGCAGGAGGCTGGCCACGCGGCGCGGGCAGTTCAGTGCGATGAGCACGACGATGGGCAGGGTGAACTGGAACCAGTGCTCGGGATCATTGAGATTCCAGTAGGCCGCAAAGGCCGCCGCGCCCAGCAGGAAGCCGAAAGGCATCAGGTGGCCGCGGCGCTGCAACACGGTGCGCACACTGAACCAGAGGATCGCCCCCAATGCCAGCAGGGTCCCACCGGCGACCAGAGCGTCGCGCAGCAGTCGCGGCGCATAGGGTTTCAGGTCATGCACCATGCCGTGCATGGCGGCACGCCCCAGCGAGCCGATATCGGGCAGGAAAGCGAAGTTGTAAATGAGGCTATAGATGATGCGTGCCGGGACTTCGACGAAACCGAAGAAGCCTGCATGCATTGCATCCTTGTCGGCCACGCTGCCGCGTACGAAAGCCACCAGGCCAGCATCTGTCGTATCCGTCATCAGCGCAGTGAGGTAACCCGCCAACAGGAATACCAGGCCACTGATGCCCATGGCCACACCAAATGCCAGCCCGGCCCGCCATGCCGCCGGCCAGCCTACGCCCTGACGGCGCACGGCCCACAGTGCCATCAAGGCGATGAAAGGCCCCATCGGCAAAACGCTGACCAGCAAGGTCGCACCGACACCCAGCCACGCGCCGGATATCGCGAGATCGCGCAGCGACGGTCTGCCAGCCTGCAGGGCGGACTCCCAGCGCACCGCATAGTGCAAGGCCGCGGCGAGCGCAGGGAACACCAACAGCTTGATGTGCGCCGTCGGCCCGAGTGAAACGATGTTGAAGCTCACCGCCAGTAAAGCCACGCCAGCGAGTGCGCGTGACAGGGACAAACCCGCGAGACGCAAGGTGCGGAAGAAGATGCCCATGGCCAGCGCACAAGCCGTGACGTTCATCGCCTCCAGTAGCTGGACAGCATTCAGCGCCGGGCTCAGCAGACGGAAAGCGACCAGCGCCAGCGGCTGCACCCACAGGTGCGCAACGTCCCACACAAAACGGTTGGCATGCAGGGCTTCGACATAGGCCGGTGCGTCATCGACCATCAGGTCAGACAGCAACAGGCGGAAGAACAGTGCGCCAGCGAGGGCCACCACGACGGCTTCCAGCCACGCGGGCCAACGCCCGGCAGCGGATTGCGCAGCCGTCGGCAGCTTGTCGACAGGAGTGGTAGACACAGTCATTGCAGAACTTTGGGAGGCGCGCCGGGAGGCTCAGCGCGCGCGGTCGAACAGCTTTTCGTAGGCCGCAATCATGCCAGCAAGCGAGTGGCGGCTGAGTGCAGATTGACGTGCCCTCGCGGGCATGCCCTGCGCCTCACCCTGAGCAGAGAAGACTTGTCTCACAGCGTCTGCGAGCCCTGCCACATCACCTGACGGCACCAGCAGCCCGCAGGTATCGGGCGTGAGTAGATCAGGATTGCCGCCCACCGAAGTGGCAATAATTGGCAGTCCGCTCGCCATGGCTTCCTGCAGGGTGCAGGAGGTGCCTTCAGCAATCGAGGGCAAGGCGAAGCAATCCATGGCACGCAGCAGTTGCGCCACATCGGATCGGCTGCCCGGCAGCCACACGACCTCCTGCAGGCCCAGCTCGGCAATGCGCGCCTCCAGCGCCGCCCGCTCGCCGCCCTCGCCCACAATCACCAGCCGCAATCGCGCGCCAAGCTCGGTGCTCCCGCCGCGGATCATCGCCAGCGCGTCGAGCAGCAGTTTCTGGTTCTTGACCGGATCGAGACGCCCCACGGTGCCCAGCACCCAGTGTTCGCGACCGAAGGGCCAGCCTGCTGGCAAAGCCTCGTCAGCCGCGCGCGGGCGGAAAGCATCGGTATCCACGCCGTTAGCCAGCAAGGACACCCTGCCCGGCGCAACCCCGATGGGCCCCGTCAGATAGTCCTGCAACTGCCGCGACACGGCGATGAAATGCGAGACGAAAGGTTTGAACACACGCCGCAGCAAGCGGAAGCGCGGATTGCGGCCATCCGGGTCGGCCACGATCCAGCCATGCTCGGCATGCACGCGCAGCGGCACGCCGGCAGCCCAGGCCACGGGTGTCACTTCCAGCGCAGCGAGATTGCAGGTGTGCAGCACCGCCGGCCGCTGCTGGCGCAACAAGCGCCACAAACGCGGATAGAGCCGGAATATCTGTCCGGGCGGCTTGTGCAGCGAGATGAACTCCACGCCGGGCACTGTCACGCGCTGGGCAAACTCCGCGCTGCATTCGGTCAGCGCGATGACGACATGGCGAAAACGATCAGTCGGCAGACGGTTGATAAGCTGGACGATGACATTCTCGAGCCCCCCCGCCTTGAAGCTGTAGACCACGTGGGCCACCAGCTTCCTGTCCTGCCCAGCACTCACTTCAGCCCCAGGAAAGCATCGAACATCACCAGTGACCAGATCGGCGCGCTGAAGTCGCGCAGGCCCGACTCATGCGCTTCCAGCATGCTGCGCAGGTTCTTGTGGTCGAAGAAACCTGTGTCGAGCAGGCGCTCGCCGGTCAGCGCAGAACGCACCCGATCCTTCAGCGGCCCACGGAACCAGCGCGCCAACGGCACCGAAAAGCCCATCTTGGGACGGTAGAGAATGTCATGCGGCAACAGCGGTTCGGCTGCGCGCTTGAGCAGGTACTTACCCTCCTGCCCCTTGATGCGCAGGCTCTGCGGCAGGGTCGCAGCCCATTCGACAAGCTTGTGGTCCATCAACGGCTCGCGCACTTCCAGCGCATGTGCCATGGATGCCCGGTCGACCTTGGTGTTGATGTCACCCACCAGCCAGGTATTGATATCGATGTACTGGATCAGCGCCAGCGGGTCATCGGTCTGCGCGCGTGCGGCATGTATGTTGAAGGCTTCCTGCGCGTGGTAACCGCCGAGTTGCGAACGCAGCCGGTCGCTATAGAGCGCGCTGCGCTCAGCGTCGCGCAGCACCGACATGCTGTGGAAGTAGGCCGAGACGGAATCACGCGCGATGCCCTGGAAGGTCGTCTTGGCGCGGAACATGCGCGGCGCCCAGTCAGCCTTGGGATAGAGCCGCGCCATCGCGCCGAACATCGGTCGGCGCAGCCACAGCGGCAACATGCCGCGTGCGCGCTCTTCCATCATGTGCAGGCGGTAGCGGCGATAACCGCCGAAGAACTCGTCACCGCCATCGCCCGACAAGGCCACGGTGACGTGCTTGCGCGCGAGTTGGCAGACACGGTAGGTCGGGATCGCCGAGCTGTCCGCGTACGGTTCGTCGTAAAGCGCCGCCAGCGTGTCGATGAGGTCGTAGTCATCACTCGTGACAGTCTCGACGAAGTGGTTCGTCTTGTAGCGATCTGCAACCTGCTGCGCGAAAGCGGATTCATTGAAAGCCGGGTCGTCGAACGCAATCGAGCAGGTGTTGACGGGTGCGGCCGACTGCCGCGCCATGTGCGCTACCACCACGCTGGAGTCCACGCCACCCGACAGGAAGGCGCCCAGCGGCACCTCGGCAATCATGCGCAGACGGATCGATTCAGCCAGGCGCGCGTCCAGCTCTTCCATCGCCTCGGTCAGGCCGATGCTGTGATGGCTCTGGAAGTGCAGGTCCCAGTAACGCTTCGGCTGTGGCAAGGACTCGCCACGGCGCCAGCAGAGCGAGTGCGCCGCCGGCAATTTCTTCGCCCCGAGGTAGATGCTGCGCGGATCGGCCACGTAGCCCAGCGCGAAATACTCCTCGACCGCATGCGGGTCGAGGCGACGATCCAGCCCGGCGCACTGCGTCAGCGTCTTGAGTTCGGAACCAAACGCCAGCCACCCATCTGCCAGCTCGGCATAGAACATGGGCTTCACGCCAAGACGATCACGCGCCATGAAGACCGTCTCGCGATTGCGGTCCCACAGTGCGAACGCGAACATGCCGCGGAAGCGCTCGACACACGCCTCGCCCCAGGCCTCCCAGGCGTGCACGATGACTTCAGTGTCGCTCTTGGTGCGGAAGACGTGCCCCAGCGCCTGCAACTCGGGAATCAGTTCCTGGTAGTTATAGATCTCGCCATTGAAGACGACGACGACCGAATGATCCTCGTTGAACAGCGGTTGTTGCCCCGTGGCCAGGTCGATGATCGACAGGCGGCGATGCGCCAGCGCGACGCCAGGCTCCAGATGCAGGCCCGCTTCGTCCGGCCCGCGATGGAACTGGATGTCGTTCATGCGCGAAATCAGCGCACGGTCGGGGTCTCGGCGCCCCTTCAGATCGAATAGTCCGGCAATGCCACACATGATGAATTCTTCTACTTGACCGGCGTACGCAGCAGCGCAGCCTCGATGGCAGACCAGTTCTCATTGGCGAAGGCGACGAGCTTCTGCTCGGCATCCGCGGCCGAATTATCCACTGAAGTCCACAGCAGAACGCCTGCTGAATCGTCCGGTCTGCGAAGTAATCGAGCCTTCAGCAGATCCAGCTTGGCCAACTTGTCTGACGGCGTGACGCTTTCGCCCAACCAGTAGCTGCGCAGGACGACGATATGTCCGCCCGCACCCGTCAGTTCGACGCGCTCGAAAGTCAGCGTGCGCTCGCCCTGTGCCAGGGTCATCGTCTTGCGGTTCATCGGATGCCACAAGGGATCATCCGTCTGAACGAGGTAATTGTCGTACTGCACCAGCTCCCGTCCCTCGGTCTGGCGCGCGTAGTAGGCCAGCTGGACCGACACCTTGTCGCGGCCCTTTGTGAACGACTGGACATCGTCGACGCGCGCACCGAGGAAGTGTGCCTTCCATTCACTGTCAGTTCGGGCTGCGGGGCTCCAGCCCGGCACCGTGACCGCGGGAACGCGATAATCCGCGGCGCCCGGCACGTCCATCAACCAGGCCAGCAGGGGCCGCGGTACAGCTACAGTCAGCAACGCCAAGCCCAGAACGGCGGTGGCCGGCAGCACCACGCGGCCAGGACTGCGCCAGCTCCAGTCACGCTGGCGCACCTGTGGCAGATGATCCTCACGCCAGAAACTGCCAACCCAGAACAGCAAGCCGATGACGATGCCAAAGAACACCCAGCCATAGATGAGGTGGTCAGCCCCCACGGCCAGACTGTTGCCGGAGAGATGGCCCATCATCACGATGATGTAGGCACGCAGCCAGTTCGCCAGCAACGGCACGACGAAAGATGCCACCACGAACAGCAGGCGACGCGTCAGGCTGCGGTAATTGAGGTACGCAAACAGCACGCCGACCATCATTGATGCAATGAGGTAACGGATGCCGCTGCAGGCCTCCACCACAGACCAGCGCCCGCTCGGAATGACGAAATTCTGCCCTTCCTGGTAGACGGGGATACCCGTCAAACGCAGCAGCGCGACGGTGAATTCGGCCGTGTAGTGCATCAACATCGGCACGAGGAAATCGCCGAAGGGGATGCCGAAGACCAGGAAGAACAGCGGGAAAAGCACTTGCCAGCTTGCGCGGTGCCCCCAGCAGGTCCAGATGGCAGCAATCACCATGAACACCAGCGCCGCATGCGACACCACGGCAGCGCTGATCGCTTCACCGAACACCCACAACAGTGCTGCGCCGGCCAGCGGCAAGAGCGGGAACAAGGCCGGGCGGAAACCCGCCGAGACCAGATCGCGTCGACGCTCCCACATCAGCCAGATGCTGACAGGCGCCACCAGCAAACAGTGATTGAAAGTGTCCGAGCGCATCCAGATACGGAAGACGCCCAGCGCGGTCTCCTGGAACACCAGCAGGATGATGGCAACCATTGCAACAGCCGCAGCAATGGCGACCCGTGGTTGCAAGCTCCGCTCCTTCAACCAGGTGGCGCTCATGCCGTCACTCCCGTTTCCGCATCATCTTTTGCCAGCAGCTTGAGGAAGGCCTTGAGATGCGCCTCCCAGCTGAAATCCGCGAGGATGCGCGCCCTCGCCCGCTGTCCCATGGTATCTGCCGCCGCAGCATCCGCCAGCAAGCCGCCGACGGCGTCCAGCCAGTCCTGCGTCGAGTCTGCGACGAGGAATTCGCCGCCCCGCTCTGCGCCCACGCCGACCGCGCAAGTCGCCGAAGCCACGACAGGCCTGGCCATCGCCATGGCTTCGAGAATCTTGTTCTGCACCCCGCGCGCAATCCGCAGCGGTGCGACCACCACGCGTGCGTGCTGCAGCCAGGGGCGAACATCGGGCACAGTGCCTGTCACCGTGATGCGTTCGCGTGTCGCGAGCGCCTTCACGGCATCAGACGGATTCATGCCGACCACGCAGAAACGCGCACGCGGCCAACGTTCCGCTATGGCGGGCCAAACTTCATCGGCAAACGCACAGACCGCATCAATGTTGGGCCAGTAGTCCATCGCCCCCGTGAACACGACGGGCAAATCGTCCGCTGCATAGGGCGAGACCAGCGCGCTGGACGGTGCGTACAGCTCGGCATTCACCCCGTTCGAAATCGCATGGATGCGCGACGTCGATGCAGGCGCCACTTCGCGGAACAGCGCCGCCTCGGCCTCCGACACCAGTACGCTGGCCGCGCACTGCTGCGCTACCGCGCGTTCGAAGTCCGCCAGACGTGCTCCCTCGCGCCGGTAGAGCCAGGCCATCGGGCCGCTGCGCTCCTGGGCATAACGCGTCCACTTAGCCGAGTCGACATCCACGAAGTCGACAACACAGTGCAGGTCCGGCAGCGCCTGGGTGTACTGCGCCATCGACGAGCAGAACACTACAGCTTCGCGGATGTTTCGCTGCGTCACGCAATCCCGTACCCACTTCGCCATGCTCGCGCTGCGGTAGTACGGCAAGGTCAAGGCCTCGCCCGTCAGCAGGCCTCGCATGGACAGCAGCTTGCCCAATGATGGCTGGATCTGCTCGACATGCACAGACGCGCAGAACTCGTCGAGTGCCGGCACGTGCTGCATGTCTTCGGCGTAATCGACGAAGCAGCCCAGATGCACCTCGTAATGCTGCGCGAGGAACTTGAGCAGGTTGAACGACCGCAGCTTGTCGCCCTTGTTGGGCGGAAACGGGATGCGATGGACGAGGTAAAGCAGTGGCGGCTTCATGACTTAACCAAGGTTGCGCACGATGTGCGGCCCCAGCGTGTTCGCCACCACCAGCGGCAGCCGCTGCCACATGGCAATGAAGGCGCGGAACTTGGGATTGTTCGGGTTGTTCTGCGGAATGCTGTCGCCCTTGTACAGCACGTACTCGTACGACATCGTCACCGGCTCGAAGCCCCAGTTCTTCTTGAAACTGTAAGGCCCGGTGCCGACCTTGCTGCGACCGTAGTCGAACACCTTGCAACCACGCGCGAGTGCGTGGCGCATCAGCTCCCAGTACTTGAAGTCGTTGGCCGCAAGGCCACGCGCCGCCGGCATGTCACCCGCGTAATACGGCAGGATCTCGTCACGGAAGTAAAAGCTCAGCACGCTCGACAGCAGCTGGCCATTGGCATCCGTCACCGTCAGCACGTCGCAGTCCTTGCCGAAGGCCTCACGCAACGCACGGAACCAGCGCTTTGACATGGCCGGCGTGCCATGACGGCGCACATTGTCGGCATAGACAGCAAAGAAGCGATCCACGTCATCGTCAATGGTTGCCACCAGGCCATTCTGCAGACCCTTGCGCACCATGGCGCGCTGCTTGCGCGGAATGGCCAGCATGTTGGCTTCCTCGTCAGGCAGCAATTCTTTGCGGAACATCACGTAGATGTCCTGGCGGGGCCAGTCGGCATGCACCGGCTGCATGTTGCGGTATTCAAGGTGCGACACCCCCAGCTCGCGCGCCAGCGCATCGGCCTTCGCCTCCAGCGCGGCACGGGCTTCTGCGTCATTGCCCGCAATACCGCCATAGACCGCGAAAGGCAGCGAACTCAGTGAGTGTCCGAACAAGGTGCTCTTGATCTCGACCAAGGGCAGGACAGCGACGATCTCGCCGCCGCGCTCGGCGTACAGGTAGTGACAACGGTGGCGCCAGACGTCGCGGATCAGGCGCGCCCAGGCTGAAAGGTGAAAGAACGTAGCCTGTGGACAGGCACGCACGAACTCGTCCCAGCGTGGGCAATCACTGTCTTGCAGGCTGCGGACGTGCAGCCCGGCCGACTCGTTGTGGCTCATGGAGAGAAGACTCAGGCCGCAAGGGCCAAGGCGGGATTGTTGAGGAATACCTCGTCGACGCGGCCCCACTGGAAGTCCGTCAGCAGGCGGCGCAGACGCGCCTCGGTCTTGTCGAGGTTGATGTAGTGACGGAAGCGGGACTTCGCCGGTGCGTCATGCACGCGAGGCTGACCCGGATCCAGCTCCCAGGGATGGAAGTAGAAGATCGCCGACTGGGCGTCCTGCTTGTTCACGCGACGGATCATCCAGCGCGAGGCCGCATAGGGCAGGAAGCGGAAATAGCCGCCGCCGCCCGCTGGCAGGTTGCGGCCCATGAAGCGCGTCGTCGTCACCGGGATCTCGACGATGCCACTCGGATGACGGTAGGTGAAGCGCGGCGAATCCGGCATGCCGTAGTGATCGTGCACGACGGGGTAGACGCTGGAGCTGTACTGGTAACCCGCGGCAGCCAGGCATTCATGTGCCCAGGGGTTCTTGTCGCTGAACGAGAAGCTCGGCGCGCGATAGCCCTTCACCTCGACGCCGCCGATGTCTTCCAGAACGGCCTTGGCGAGCTGCACATCGGCCGCAAAGGCACCACGCGTCTGATCGCTGGCGCGCTCATGACCATAGCCGTGGCTGGCGAGCTCATGACCTTCCATGACGATGAGGCGCACGAGTTTCGGATAGCGCTCGGCAATCCAGCCCAGCGTGAAGAAGGTGGCCTTGACGCCATGCTCGTGCAACACGGCAAGGATCAGGTCCATGTTGCGCTCGATACGGCAGGGAACGGTTTCCCAGCCACTGCGGGGAAACTGCCCTGCCAGCGCGGAGACCTGGAAATAGTCTTCGACGTCGATGGACAGCGCGTTGGTCGGCAACTGGATTCGATTCATGACTGGTCAGCCTCCCTTGGCTGCGCGCTTGTCGGTCTTCAGGGGGGCCACGTTGGACGGTGGCTGCGCGGCGGCCGAAGCTTGCTGCATCAATGTGACAAGCGCTGCGAAAGCATTTTCGAGTTTGGCAACGCGCTCTTCGAGGCGCGAAGCCTGGAAGCCTGCAGCCGCATCGGCCATCAGGCGCAGCAAGCCGGGGTCGCCCAGTACACTCTGCGGGTCGATGCGCCCCAGCCCAGCCAAAGCGTCAGCCGCAACCGCATGCGATGGCAACGGCGCACTGCGGTTGGGCTGCAAGGGTGGCACGGCATGTTGTGCACTCTCGCGCTCCGGCGCCTCTTCGCGGATCTCTCGGATCACTTCGTTGACCTGCGCTTCAGCGAGCACATGGCTTTCAGTCAGAAAGCCTGCCAGCAGCAGCCGGTCGCACAGCGTATTGATCTTGCGCGGCACGCCACCTGTGAAGCTGTGGATCATGGCGAAAGCTGACGGCTCGATGCGCGGATCGCCCGCCCAATTGACGTGCTTGAGACGGTGCTCGATGTATGCCTTTGTTTCGTCGGCATCCATCGGCCCAAGGTGATAAGTTGCAATGACGCGCTGGCGCAGCTGCGACATGTGCGGGCTCTGCATGGTGTCGCGGAACTCCGGCTGACCGACGAGGAAGCTCTGCAGCAGGGCATGGTCTTCGAGCTGGAAGTTAGACAGCATGCGCAGCTCTTCTACCGCGTGCGGCGTCAGGTTCTGCGCTTCGTCGACAATCAGCAGCGCGCGCTTGCCCGAAGCCGTCACCGAGACCAGGAAGGC
The DNA here is from genome assembly GCF_039544165.1 of Viridibacterium curvum. Lineage (NCBI taxonomy): Bacteria > Pseudomonadati > Pseudomonadota > Betaproteobacteria > Rhodocyclales > Rhodocyclaceae > Viridibacterium > Viridibacterium curvum. The sequence continues at coordinate 31,583 of NZ_BAABLD010000005.1, read as the reverse complement.
CTCCAGAGCCAGCAGCACATCAGCCTTCTCAAGACCCTTGGACGGAATACCGAACGAGGCTGCCACGAGGCGAAGGATGTCATCCGCATCAAGCTGCGTGCTGACGAGATGCGCCGCCACCACCTTGGTCTGCTCCAGCTTCTGCAGGAGGCTGCGCACCAAGGTGGTCTTGCCCGCCCCCACCTCGCCGGTGATGACGATGAAGCCCTCGTTCTGGTGCAGGCCATACTCGAGGTAGGCCATGGCACGCCGGTGACCGCGACTACCGTAATAGAAGGCCGGATCGGGATTGAGCTGGAATGGCCGGCCGCTCAGGCCATAAAACGACTCATACATGGCAGCCCCTCGTAACAACCAGAATTCGAATGGATGGATTCATTTGGGCCGCCTCAGAAACGATGACTGAGCGTCGCCGAAATGGCGTTCTCGCGATAGTCGGCACCCGCCCCGCGAGATTGCGTACGGGTAACGCTCAGGACACCCGTCGTGTTCACGCCCAGCCTGTTCGAGAGGGACAAACCCAGTATCGAGACATGGGTCGTCGTCCGCGCGCCGTTGTTGGCGTAACCGCTGGTATCCGTGTAGCCGTAGCGCAGACTCGTCGAGGTGCGGGCCGACAGGTCATGACGCCAATCGACACTCCAGCCGCGTTGCTTGACGCGTGAGAACTGGATGAGATCGTCGGAGGACCCGGTGGCCGAACTCGTCAGGATCTGTTGCGTAAGGGTCTCGCGGTCAGACGTGTAGCCCGACAGGCTGACAAGGTTGCGTTGCCCCTCGATGCGCCAGGCGAGGCGCATGCGCTTGTCTGTGTAGGTCTGGCTGGACAGATAACCCGAGGTATTCGGCAAGAGCGCGGGAATGCCCGCCCCTTGCAAAATCAACAAAGCGTAAGTTTCACGCTCGAAGGGGTCCGTAATGGAGGCCGGCACCAAAGCCAGCGCAGCGGTATAGGCCGCACTGTAGATCGTATCCACGGCAGGGTTTTTCATCAGCCCGTTGCGCGAAGCCGTATTGGAAAACGAATTCACGTCGCGCTCATAACTCCAGTCAAACACCGAACGCCGCCAGCGCTGACTGACACCATACGAGAAACCCCGCCCGAAGAAACGCTTGGTGGTTTGCGCATTCAGTGTGGTGCGCTCGGTGGGCTGCCATTTCAGGCCGGCGCCCCAGTTCCAGGTGTGCTGCCGCTGCCCACCGGAGTAATCGTTGAATTCCTGGCCGCCAAATAGCGTGGCGGTCATTTCCGGCGTTACCGCATAGGTCAGGCTGCCGTTGTAACTGTCACTGCTGGTCGCCTGCGTTGCCTTGGCCGTGGTGCTGTAGTGACGCCCGGAAAACCCCCAACCCAGACGGCCGAAAGCCGCACCATTGGCGATGTCCAGCGTTGCCGTACTGTTCTGTCCGGAGAGCTCGGAGCGTTCGGAATCCACATTCTCGAAGCGATAGCGTGCCGCCACATAGCCCGCGTTACCAAACCGGGTGTACAACACCGGCGACGCCCAGGTGCGCGTCACTTCCGTGCTGTTGGAGGGCGTCGCATAGCTTGCGTCGGGCGCAGAGAACTGAGACACCTGCTGACGATCCCGGCTCACGCCGCCATCGACATCCAGATGATCTTCGACGACCGCGAGGGTGCCGCTCGCGTGGCCACGCAGGGCACTGCGATTGGCCGTGTTGGAGTTGATCCAGTTCTGTACCCGCAGGTCCAGCGAACCGTTCAGGCGGGCGCTTTGTCCGGCGCCACGCAGCCAGGGCGAGATCTCCGTACCCCAGTTCTCCTGCGCGCGTGACGACGGCTGGCGATTGACGTTGTCGGAGTAGGTTTCGCCAAGATCGACGCCCGTCGTGGTGCGCCACTGCGCATGCACGAGCGCCGTCGGCGTCAGCAACATCGCCAGCGCCAGCACTCCGCGTGCAGTACGTCGATGCTCAGTGCTCACGCTCTTGGCTACCGTAACCATAGGGCGAGTAATAGCCGTAATAGCCGCTGGGTCCGATGTCCCGCGTCTTGTTCAGCAGCATCATGCGCAGCGGGCACTGCTCGATGGTTGCGAGGGCCTGGCGCACCATGGACTGGGTCGTGCGCCCTGCTTCGACAACAATGACAACCTGCCCCATGTGATTGGCGAGCACACGGGCTTCCGTGGTCATCAACAACGGCGGCGAGTCGAACACGATGATGCGGTCCGGATACCGGGTAGCCAATTCATCAACCAGTTTGACCATCGCGTCGCTGGCGAGGAACTCCGTCGCGCGTTGGTGCGGCATACCGGCAGGCAGGATGCTCAGTTTCTCGATATTGGTACGCAGCATCACGTCCGGCAAATCAACGGAACGATCCGTCGACAGCAGCACATCCATCAAGCCGGGAGCGGGAGGCAGACCAAGATGGTTGAGCACCGAGGGGCGCGACACGTCGGCATCGACCAGCAGCACAGTCCGGTCAAGCTCCATGGCCATGCTGATGGCAAGATTGATCGAGCTGAAGCTCTTGCCCTCGCCCGGCACCGAGCTGGTCACCATGATGAGATTGCGATGCGCGCCGCTCGTGGCCTCTGCCGCATTGCGCAGCAGTGGACGTTTGATGACACGATATTCCTCAGCGATCATCGAACGCGTGTTGAGCGGACTGACCATACCCATGGCGCCAAGCCGCGCGAGATCGATCGAGATAGTCTTGCTTTGCGCGCTCGCCCGGTTTGCGATGTCCGCATCGACAACGGGCGCAGGCGGGAGCTGAGCCGCCGGGGGAACGGGGGCTGCAACGACAGGCTGCGCAGCGGCTGGCGCTGTGCGAGCCGCTTCGGCCACAGCACCTACATCCGGGGGCGGCGTAACGCCTGCTCGCTTGAGTTGGTCGAGACGTTCGACCGCTTTTTCAATCAGACTCACTCGACGCTCCTAACGGCCCAGCCAGATCATCACGACGGTCAAACCGAGATGTAGCGAAAGCAAAGATGCCGTCGCCCCCATGAACAACCATTTCGAGCGACGCTCGCGCTGCTTGCGATCCGGGCTTGGCGTAACGGACACGGAACCCAGGATGGGCAGCCCTGTCGTTTCGCGCAGCGCACGACTGTCGAAAAACGCCGGGCGCACCTGATCCAGCAGGATGGACAGCGCCAGCCCCACCAGCAAAGCCAGAAACCCCACCACCGGCATCAACATGATGCGGTTTGGTGCGGACGGCTTGCTCGGCACGGATGGCGGATCAATCAGACGAAAGTCCGCCACGCCAGCGACTGACTCCATCTGGGCGGAAATGTTGGCCGACTCACGACGCCCGACCAGCTGGTCATATTCTTTCTTGTGAATTTCGTAGTCACGATTGAGCTGGGCCAGCTCCTGTTCGATCTGCGGCGCCATGCGCATCAGTTCCTGCGCCTGAGTTGAACGCGCCGAATACTCACCGACGCGCGTCTTCAGCTGCGCCACGCGCGCCTCGGCATCCGTCAGCGAAATCTTCAGCTGCTGATAGACCGGGTTGGTCGAATTCACCCCGCTCACCGAAGTTGTCGCCGCCTTTTTTGCCTTGATCTCGTCAGCACGCTGGCGCTCCAGCTCAGCCAGCACACGACGCGTGCCCTGCACATCCGGGTGCTTGTCGGTGTAATTGCGCAGAAGGTCATCCAGTTGCTTCTTCAGGCTGTCGATACGGCTGTCCAGCTCCGGCGTGCTCGGCTTATCGGGCTCACTGCTTGCCCCGCCCGGATGCTCACCGGCCAGTTGCTTCTTGATGGCATCGCGCGAGTTCTCGGCCTCACGCAGTTCCAGCTGTGCCTGACGCAGACGATCACCGATCTCGCGCATCGTGCCGATCGTGTCCTTGGCAGAATCGCCCAGCAAAGCCAGGTTCTTGAGCTTGAATTCCTTCAGGCGGGTTTCTGCCTCGTCCAGTTTGTCAGCGTAATTCTTGATCTGGTCTTCGATGAAGCGACGCGCCGACTCCGTGTCCTTGCGCTTGTCGCCCAGACCAGACTCGATAAAGATCGACACCAGCGACTGCACCGTTCGCTTGGCACGATCAGGCTTCTCGTCCATGTACGAGATCGTGTACAGGTTGTCCTTGCCAACGCTGCTGATCTTCAGCGTCTTGGTCACACGGTCAACCAGCTCCTCGCGCTGGTTCTTGGTCTTTGCATTGAGATCCAGGTCCGCCATGCGGATCAGCTTCTCGACGTTGGGACGACTGATCAGCGTCTTCGACAGCATGGTCACCTGCTGATTCACGTCGTTGGGCACGGTCAGCCCTGCCATCAACGGTGCCAGCACGGATTGCGTGTCTACATAGATCCGTGCCGATGCCTCATATTTGTCTGGCAACAGATACACACCGACAGCACCCGCGATGCCTGCCACCCAGGCCAGCAACATGCCCCACCAGCGGTAACGCCATGCGCCCCGGGCGAAACCCACCAGCTTTCTGATCAACTCATCCATTCAGATCTCTCGCAGTACCAGCGAAGGCATGTAGCCCGGCGGTCAGAACCAGCTCTCAGGAATCACCAGCACATCACCCGGCTTCACTTCGACGTTGGCAGACACATCGCCACGCTTGAGCAAATCCTTCAGACGTACGCGGTACTGCTTGTTGCCTTCTGCCGTACGCAGGATGGTCGCGTTGTTGCCGTCCGCGAACTGCGTCAGGCCACCTACAGCGATCATCACGTCGAGCAAGGTCATGTTCTGGCGATACGACAACACCTGCGGCTTCGATGCCTCACCGACGACGCGGATCTGCTCGCTGTAAGCCCCCACGAAGCTGGTCACGATCACGGTCACGACCGGATCACGGATGTAATTGGACAACTGCTTCTCGATATCGCGAGCCAGCGCCTTGGCGCTCTTGCCACTCGCCTGCAGGTCCTCCACCAGCGGCGTCGTAATGCGACCATCCGGACGCACCGGCACGTTCATCGACAGTTCCGGATTGCGCCAGACAACGATGTTGAGTGAGTCACCAGGCCCGATGACATAGTTGTAATCCGCCGACGAGGCGACGGCCGGAGCCTGCGGCAGCCCGCTGCAACCTGCGACAACCAGAGCCACTGCGATGAGCAGCGCCCCCGGAATGCGCATCAGATTCAATGTGCGAAACATGATCAACCTCCAGCAAGCAATTCAGGATGGAAACGCGATGAAACAGGATCTGCCGCGCGCAGAAGCCCGGCCATCGGGCACCACAGCCAAGGCATGGTACCCAGAGAGCGCCCTCCGAAAGCGGAAAAATGCCACGCTGCAACATAAAGGGCGGTGAGCGCGCATTGTAGCTGCATGTCCCGTGCCAAACGGTGCCCGGATGGGCCACAGCGCCGTGCCGGAACCAGCCTTCCCAATGGCAGCGACCACCCTTTTGTCCGTAAAAACCTCCCCCGTACGTCGAAAACCCCGCCATGGAGGCCAGAACGCCCCTAGCGACTTTCAAAACGCACTGCCACAATCCGGGCACTTACAAAAGCAAGAGAGATCGATATGCAATCTGCCAACACTCTGTCCCGCCTCGGACTGATCCTGGCTTTCGGCGCTGTACTCACTGCCTGTGGGGGAGGCGGTGGCGGTGGTGGCGTCGCCGTAGGCACCGGCGCAGCAGGCTCCACATCCAGCACGGGAGGCGGCGGGGGCTCAGCCGCCAGCAGCTCATCCAGCAGCAGCTCTGTCGCATCCTCCTCGTCCAGTTCGTCGGTGGCCGCCTCTTCAAGCAGTTCAGCCGCAAGTACCTCAAGCTCGGTCGCGAGCAGCACAGCCTCCTCCAGCAGCAGCGTTGCGTCGAGTACGGCATCCAGCAGCTCCTCAAGCAGCCTCGCCTCAAGCTCGGTCGCTTCAAGCACCAGCTCGTCTTTGTCGAGCGCTGCTGCCACGGCCACTCGCCAATGGCTGGCACTTTCGGTTGATGCAGTCGCATCCGGCGGACACACCTGTGCCTTACGTACCGGACTCACCCCGATGTGCTGGGGCCAAGGGGTCGTCGGGCAACTGGGCATTACCACCCCTGCGGACAAGTCTGTCCCTACAGCTGCTGACAACGCACCCACCGGCATAGTGGCCCTCACTGCTGGGCTGGTCCGCACCTGCGCCCTGACCAATAGCGGGAACGTCTGGTGCTGGGGCGTCAGCAATAGCGGTGGCTCCATTGGTAATGGCTCAATCAACACACCCAAAGTCCCGCCGACACAAGTAAGCACCTTGTCTGGTGTCACAGCGCTAGCATCCGCCTCCGGATTCAACTGCGCCGTAGCCGGCGTTGCGGGAGAGGTCTATTGCTGGGGAACAACCCCGCTAGGCAACTACTCAGTGCCCTCGGTCGTCACAGGAGTCAGTAGCGTCACGCGAGTGGCTGCCGGCAGCGGCGGCAGTGGCGGTGGTGGCGTTGTGGGTCACGTGTGCGCCGTCAAGTCGGACTCCACCGTGATCTGCTGGGGCAGCAATTCACTGAACCAGTTGGGCACTGGCAATACAGTCGCCAGTACCCCTCCCGTTCCAGCTGATGGCTCGCCAGCCAGCAGCAGCACTCCTGTTACGGTCAAAATCCAGCCTAGCAAATCAACCACAGCGACACTGAGTGGTGCTGTCGCAGTCAGCGCAGGTCTTTACCATGCCTGCGCCCTGCTCGCCGATGGCAAGATCTACTGCTGGGGCGACAACTCTAGTGGCGCGCTTGGCACGACAACGACATCGCCATGGCCAACTTGGTCAGCGCAGACCGGGGCAACACTCGTAGACGGCATCTCCGGCGCGGTACAACTCAGTAGCGGCAGCACGTTCAACTGCGCCCTGCTGAACGACGGCACGGTGCGTTGCTGGGGCGACAACACATATGGTCAGATCGGCAATGGCACAAAGACCGGGCCAGTCAAAACTCCCTACAACCCCGGACTCAGCAACGTCATTTCGGTCATGGCAGGCAATACCCACGCCTGCGCAATGCTAAGCAGCGGTGACGTGAAGTGCTGGGGAGCCAACGGCTACGGCCAGATTGGCGATAACTCGACCGTGGAAAGGCTGACTCCGACCAGTACGTCCGCAGGTGCTGTGTTTGCTCCCTGACCCTGCGATTCATCGACACACAAACCTCGGCAAAGCCTCTACTCCGTAGAGGCTTTTTTCTTGCTGGTCAGCGCAACAACACTTGAGGGGGTCGACTTTTTTTACACCGCCCTGAGCAACAGACTGTCCGCAGCCGCAAAAATTAGATCAAACCATTGATTTTGCATGGATTTAAAACACTGGCACACATCTAGCTTCTAGTCGTCCAGCTGATCCGGAAACGGGTCGCCAGAATCCCAAAGTCAAATCAACCAGGAGCAATTCGATGAAGACCACTCTGAAACTGCTCGGCGCCGCAGCTGTTACCGCAATGAGCTTCAATGCCAACGCCGTGCTCGTGATCGACTCTTTCACGACCCCCCAAGGCAACACCCCCGCAACAGCAATCTACGATAGCGTCTCGGACTTCACCGCCGTCAGCAACGAAGTCGCAGCCGCGGAAGCACTCGGCGGGTACCGCGAGCTCATCATCGACAAGACCGGTGGCGATCCTGATACCAACGCCACGATCAAGGTTGCTGCCGGCAAGCTGCAATACGGCAACGAACCCGGCGTGACGAGCGTCGGCACCGTTCGCTGGGACGGCGGTCTGGGCGCTTCCAGCCTCGGCGGCCTTGACCTGACCAGCTACGGCAACACATTCATCGTGAACGTGACCTTCCTGGATCTGGCCAGCGGCTTCGACATCACCCTGAAGGCTTACACCGGCGCAGCCGTGTCGTCCTACACCTTCCACGGTGACGCCATTGGTCAATACGGCGTGAATTTCAGCAACCTGCTGGGCGCCGCTGACCTGACCTCGATCACCGCTCTGGAGATGGTCATCACCGGCAGCGCCGGTCTGGACCTGTCGGTTGATAGCGCCGACATCCCTGAACCCGCATCGCTGGCTCTGGTTGGTCTGAGCCTGCTGGGTCTGGGTGCTCTGCGCCGTCGTCAAGCCTGATCTAGGTTTCGACCCAAACAAAAAAGGACCTTCGGGTCCTTTTTTGTTTTTGTAGCACCGGTTGCAGCAACTCAGCCAGCCGGTCCGGCTGGGGTTCAACCCGCGCCAGTACGCCAGACAGTTCGCGATCCAACCGTGCTGGTTGAAGCAGCGGTATGCATATCGATGTTGGTAATCTGGGCCTTTTCACTCAGCTCCAGCAGCGGGATGCCGAGATGGAATTCGGCCTCCATCATCTCCAGCAAAGGCATCAGGGTCTGGGTCAGTTCGCGCAGACGCTTGCGCGCCTCGTCACCGCTGCCTGTGCGAATCTGGGTCAGGGCGTGGTCGACGCTGACGGCCAGACGACTGAAGCGCCCGACGTTTTCGGTCGTAACCTCACCAGACTCCGACACCACGCGGTTACCACCCAATTTGCGGCCGTCAGCGACGCGAGCCGCAGCCGTCTGCAACAGATGCTCCAGCGACACGGAGGCGTCACCATGCGCGCTTGCCAGGCCGACGGTCAGACTCACGCGGATGCGATGCTCCTTGTAAGTCATGACGATGGTTTCGATCGCCCGGCGCAGCCGCAAGGCAAAGGCACCGCAGGCGTCGAGATCGGCTGAGGGTGAGATCACCGCGAACTGACCTTCGGCCAGATGAGCAATCGTATCTTCCTTACGGACCTTGGCTGACAGCAGCTTGGAAAGCTTGCGGTGAACCAGTTGGCCGACGCTGTGACCGTAGGTTTCGCACAGGCGATCATAGTGATCGACCTCTATGACCATCACACTGACATCACCACGATTGCGGCGCACGAGTTGCTCGCGACTTTGCTCAAGTTCGCGGCGGGTCTGAGCCAATTTGGCCAAGGCTTCGAGACGCGCCAGCAGCTCAACGCGCGGCGTGCCTTTGGTAATGAAGTCAGTGGCGCCCAGTTCCTGAGCGCGCATGCGGGCTTCGTTCTCGTCTTCGCCCGAAATGATCAGCACGGGCAGGCTATTCACCCGTGCCAGACGAGAACCACGAATCCTTTGCAGCAGGCCAAAACCATCGAGGCGTGGCATGCCGATATCCGAAATCACGACTTCGATAGTCGGGTCGAGCAGCAGCGATTGCCAGCCGGCTTCGCCATCGACCTCTTCACGGACGTCGAACTTGTCGCGGATCTGCTTGATGAGCGACGCGCGAACCATGCGCGAGTCGTCCACGATGAGGATGCGCGGCAACTGTGCGGCCACTTCGGTCATTGCTTGTCCTCTCCTGCAGGCATTTTCAAGACGCCTCTACTTCAGTGACTGATCCGCACTACTACCCGCCCATGTCCCTGTCCGGCCAACAGCCGGTCAAAGATCCGTGGCAGGTTTTCAAACGGTTCTTCCAGCGCAATCGTATCCAAGCACCGGGGGCGCAGATCCGCCGCCAGACGCGACCAGGCGCGTTCCCGGACAGCAAAGCCAGCATAACCTGAGTCTATCCCCATCAACGATACGCCACGTAACACGAAAGGCATGACCGTAGTATGAAGATCCGTTCCCCCAGCCAGACCGATGCTGGCAATTACACCACCCGGTTTGCTGCTGCTGATGATCCAGCTCAGAACCTCGCCACCGAGATTGTCGATGGCGCCTGCCCAGAGCCCTTTGTCGAGCGGGCGTATTTCCCTGGGCAGTTCGCTGCGCAGCATGACACGAGATGCCCCAAGTCTGCACAACCATTCGCTCTGCTCCGGCTTGCCGGTCAGCGCGACAACCTCGTATCCACGACCCGCAAGCATGTCGATAGCGAGAGAGCCGACGCCCCCCGTGGCACCTGAAACCAGCACGGGACCATTCTCGGGTTTGAGTCCGTTGTCCTCCATGCGGTTGATGGCCATGGCAGCGGTCAGCCCGGCGGTACCAAGCGCCATGCTCTGGAAATCGCTCAGCCCCGCAGGCAAGGGCATGACCCAGCCTCCCGGCACAAGGGCATATTCAGAATAGCCGCCGTGGTGAGCGACCCCCAGGTCGTAACTGGTGGCAAGCACCCGATCGCCGGGGCGGAAGCGCGGGGCAGCGCTGCTGACCACTTCACCGGCCAGATCGATGCCACCAACGCAGGGGAAACGTTTGATGATGCGGCCCTGGCCTGTCGCGGCAAGGGCGTCCTTGTAATTGACACTTGAGCAGGTAACGCGAATCAGCACGTCGCCAGCATCCAGTCTGGTTTCGTCGAGTTCAACGAAGCGACCTCTGACGGCTGCACCGTCCTGCTCCACGAGAAACGCCTTGAATGACTTCACTCCGACTCCGGCTCGAATTCCGAGGTTGCGCAGGATTATAGACATACCCTTTCGGGCAAGAATCAGGTTTTCGGACTTGCGGCGCCGCAACCCAGAACCTGAAGTGCTGTTCTGGCAACAGTCAGGGCCTGCCAGGTGACGACGCGCTGCTGTGCAGGGGCTTCACCGCAATCCAGATCAGGCGGGGCTCAAGCTCAAGGCTAATTGGGCCGTAGAAGAGATTGTCGTGTCCGGACATTGCCGCACCATGATCGAAGCTCCGCTTCAAAGTATCGACAGCTACATCGCCTACTTTAGTCAGACCGAATTACCGGTGCTGCGCAAAACCGTGCGCGCCTTATCGGAGCTTGCGGCGAACGAAGACAGCGTGAGCGGCCGTCAGGTGGCAGCTGTCGTGCTGCAGGATCCACTGATGACCCTGCGCGTGCTTGTCCATATCGAAGCGACGCGGCGCAGCGCACAGAATCACGACATCACGACCATCGAGCGGGCCATCATGATGCTGGGCATCACCCCGTTCTTTCGCAAGTTTTCCAACCTGCCTTGCGTCGAAGACAAGCTTCAGGCTCATCCCCAGGCTCTGCTGGGTGTCATCAAAGTCATCAATCGCGCGCGTAACGCATCGCACTGGGCACGTGACTGGGCCATCATCCGTCACGATCTGGATGTCGACGAGGTCACCGTCGGCGCCTTGCTGCACGACGCGGCCGAAGTCTTGTGCTGGAGCTTTGCCCCGGCCCTGATGCTGCGCATCAAAGCGGAACAGAAACGTACGCCGGGATTACGTAGCGCCAAAGCACAACAAGCTGTCCTCGGCGTCACCATGCACGACCTTCAGCTGGCCCTCGTCAAGGCCTGGAGACTGCCTGAGCTACTGATTACCCTGATGGACGACGACCACGCCAACAACCCCCGTGTGCGCAACGTCGTGCTGGCCAACAACCTTGCCCGCCATTCAGCGAATGGCTGGAACGATCCGGCCCTGCCCGACGACTTCACCGCCATCGGTGACCTGATCCACATGGGCCACGAACAGTTGCTGCACCGCCTCGACGTGCCAAAGGATGCGCTGACGGTACGCCCTGTTACGTCGCCTCCTGCGCCGCAACAACAAGCAGCCGCGTCCCCCGCTCCTGACTTCATCCCGCTGCCCGATCCCCGCACCTGACCCGCCGCGCTCGTGATTGGCCTTACACTTCATCGCAAGTCGGTCAGGTGGCAGCTCCGCCACACACCGTTCACCGCACACTTTTGCTGGAGCATCGTGATGAGTACTCGTGCAGCCGTGTTTCTTGGCGTCATTGTCCTGGTCGTGCTGTATGGCGTCTTTGTCTACAACGCGCTGGTCCAGCTCAAGCACGCAGTGGCCAAGGCCTGGGCCAACATCGACGTATTGCTCAAGCAACGCCACGACGAACTGCCCAAGCTCGTCGAGGTCTGCCGTCAGTACCGCGACTTCGAAGCTGCAACGCTGGAGCGCGTGATTGCTGCGCGCAACCAGGTGCAAGCCGCCAGCAGCAAGCAGGACATCGGCGCACTGGGAGAAGCCGAGGGCGCGCTGCGCGCCGGCCTCGGACGTCTGTTCGCGGTGGCGGAGGCCTACCCGGACCTCAAGGCCAATGAAAACTTCCTTCAACTGCAAGCGCGCATCACCACGCTGGAAAACGGCATCGCGGACCGGCGTGAGCTCTATAACGAGTCGGTGAACATTTTCAACGTGCGCATCGAACAGTTCCCTGACCTGGTCATTGCGCGCATCTTCGGCTTTCAGAGCGCCGGTCTGCTGGAGTTCGCCAGCCACGAAAAGAGCGACGTAGACATCGCAGCCCTGTTCAAGGGCTGATCTCTCGCCCCGCCACGCTGCACGTGCTCACGATTCGCCTTGCGCCGGGCAACCGCCTGCGCTTCCATGCCTTGTTGCTGTGTTTCCAGATCGCCTGCATCGCGCTGGCTGGCTGGAAGCCCGCTGGCGCATCGGCCTGGCTGGCAGCACTGGCGCTGGGTCTATCGAGCGCCATTGGCTGGCTGCGTGCCCTTTACATACTGAGACAGATCGGTGACACGCCTGTCTCGCGCGTTGCCAGCGCCGCACAAGGCTTTGTAGCCCTGCGCGGACAAGGTCGCCCTTTAAGCGGCCTGCCCTTGCTGTCGCCCTACAACGGCTTGCCCGTGCTCTGGTATCGCGTGCTTATCGAAGAGCGCCGCGATGACAACTGGCATGAAGTATCCGACGAAGAAAGCGAGGCCTGCTTCCTGCTGGAAGATGACACTGGAACCTGTGCCATCGACCCGGCCGGGGCCGAACTCCATCCTGCACATCGGGACTGCGAAATCCGCGGCGACCAGCGCGTCACGCAATGGTGCCTGCTGGATCGCGAAACCCTGTTCGTCCTCGGCGACTTCCGGACCCTGCACGGCGAGAGCCTGACGCGCAGCGAACGCGAAGCCGTGCGCGACATCCTCGCCGACTGGAAGCTGGACCGCCCTGAACTTCTGCGACGCTTCGACACCAATGGTGACGGCGAACTGTGCGAGACAGAATGGGAGCAGGCCCGCGCAGCGGCCCAGCAAGAAGCACGACGTGAGCGCATCGAAGCGGATCAGGCCGCCAGTGTGCACGTCGTGCGCAAGCCAACAGGCTCCCGCCCGTATATCGTCTCCGCCGTCAAACCCTGGCGCCTCAATTTTCCCCACAGAGCCTGGTGCGGTCTGCACACGGCCCTGTTCCTGCTGGCCTGTGCAGGCCTCGCCGCTCTCGCCCGGACCGGCTTTATCAACCGGGGGCTGTTCTGAAGGAAACCACCATGTCCGACTATCTTGTCTCGCCCCCCGCCACCGTGAGCCTGCCCATCGCGGGCGATACGCGCCGCTTCCCCGTGCGCCGCATCTACTGCGTGGGCCGCAACTACCTCGACCATATCCGCGAGCTGGGCAACGACGAGAAGGAGCCGCCGGTGTTCTTCACCAAGCCGCGTGACGCCATCGTGCAGGACGGCGAGACCATTCCCTATGCACTCGCTACGCAGAACTATCACTTCGAGCTGGAGCTTGCCGTAGGTCTGCATTCCGGTGGCATCCGCATTGCGGAAAGCGAAGCGCTGAGCCACGTTGCCGGGTATGCCGTGGCTCTGGACATGACACGCCGCGACCTGCAACGCGCACTCGCCGACAAGGGCAAGCCATGGGATGTTGCCAAGGGCTTCGACCACTCCTGCCCCTGCGGCCCGCTGCATCTTGCGAAAGATGTCGGCCACGTCGCCACAGGTCGCATCCACCTGACGGTGAACGGCCAGACAAGGCAGGACGCAACGCTCGAACAAATGATCTGGAATGTGCCCGCCATCATTGCCACGCTGTCGCAGCAGTTCGAACTGGCGGCCGGCGACCTGATCCTGACCGGCACACCTGCCGGTGTCGGGCCGGTTCAACCGGGTGATGTATTGGTCGGCGAGATCGCCGGACTCGGCACGCTTACCACACGCATCGGCCCGCAAGCCTAGGAAACTGCACGTCCGTTCCGCAGCCGGATCTGGCGGCCACAGGCCGCTGCCAGCAGTTCGTCGTGCGTGACAAGAATCAATGTCGTACCGGCTTCGCGATTGAGCTCGAACATCAGCTCGATGATCTGCTTGCCGGTTGCGGCATCGAGGTTGCCGGTTGGCTCGTCGGCGAGCAACAGGGCCGGCTGCATGGCAAAGGCGCGCGCCAGCGCAACGCGCTGCTGTTCGCCACCGGATAGATGCTTGGGATAGTGATGCAGGCGCTCGCCGAGGCCTACACGCCGCAACCAGCGCTGTGCCGTCTCACGTGCTGCGGAACGCCCAGCCAGCTCCAGCGGCATCATCACATTCTCTTCCGCCGTCAGTGCCGGCAGCAGCTGGAAGGACTGGAACACAAAGCCCATGGACTTGCCGCGCAAGCCGGCCCGTGCATCTTCATCCAGGGCGAACAGGTCCTGGCCCATCAGCAGGACACGACCGGAGCTCGGTACGTCCAGCCCGGCGAGCAAGGCAAGCAGTGTAGACTTCCCGGACCCGGAAGCGCCCAGCACGGCAATAGTCTCGCCCGCCTGCACCGACAGGCTCAGGTCATGCAGGATGGTCAGCGTACCGCCATCGGCAAGTGCCACGGTCTTGTCGATCTGTTCTGCTTGCAATACCACGGAGATCTCACGATTCATGTTGCACGGTTTCCCTTTGATCTGGCGCAGCGCCTTTCTCCGACGCTGCGCAACACTGCTGGCGGCACTGCTCTGCTGCGCCACGGCCCATGCCGCTGGCATCCTCGTGATGGGCGACAGTTTGTCGGCCGGTTACGGGATCGACCAGCAGAAAGCCTGGCCAACACTGCTGGGCGCAAAACTGCAGCGCGAAGGCTACCGGCACACCGTACACAACGCCAGCATCAGCGGTGAAACCACCGCGGGCGGGCGCTCACGCTTTACTGCGGAATTGGCCCGCACCAGACCCGAAATCGTGATTCTCGAACTCGGCGCCAACGACGGCCTGCGTGGTCTGTCCTTGAAAGCCATGAATGAAAACCTTGATGCCATGATCAGCGCCGCCAAGGCATCGAGAGCCAAAGTGCTGCTGCTGGGCATGCGCATGCCGCCCAACCTCGGACAAGCGTATACACAGAAGTTCCACGCGAGCTTTGCGGATCTGGCGAAAACCCACAAGATCGCGCTCGTGCCTTTCCTGCTGGACGGGATTGCGACAAGACGCGAGCTGATCCAGGCCGACGGCCTGCACCCCACGGCCGAAGCGCAGCCGATGATTCTCGACATCGTCTGGCCCGCCCTCAAGCCCTTGCTCAAATAGCGGCGCCTCACATGGGCGGTTATGGACACCTAACCCATAGCCGACTCCACAAACGCCTCATCCCGTCGCAATATCCGGCCCTGACCAAGCCAGACCAAAACGCCAGGAAAAATAATGGAACGTGAATCCATGGAATTCGATGTGCTGATCGTAGGCGGCGGCCCTTCCGGGCTCGCCGCAGCGATCCGCCTCAAGCAACTCGCCAACGACGCCGGCCGCGAACTCTCCGTGTGCCTCATCGAGAAAGGCAGCGAGCTGGGCGCGCACATCCTGTCCGGTGCGGTCATCGACCCCAAGGCACTCGCCGAGCTGCTGCCGAACTGGCAGGCTGATGGCGCACCCCTGACTACGGCAGTCACCGAAGACCGCTTCATGTTTCTCACGAAAACCGGCAGCTTCCAGGTGCCCGACTTCGCGATGCTGCCGGCGCTACGCAACCACGGTAACTACATTGGCAGCCTCGGCCAGCTGGTGCGCTGGCTCGGTACGCAAGCCGAAGCACTGGGGGTCGAAATCTACCCCGGTTTCGCCGGCAGCGAAGTGCTCTACGACGACGCGGGTCGCGTAATCGGTGTCGCCACCGGAGATATGGGGCGCCTGCACGATGGCAGCGAAGGACCTAACTTCCAGCCCGGCATGGCCTTGCTGGCGAAGTACACGCTGTTCGCCGAAGGCTGTCGCGGGCAATTGGGCCGTTCTCTGGAAGAGCGCTTCAAGCTGCGCGAAGGTGTCGACCCGCAAACCTACGGTCTGGGCATAAAGGAACTGTGGGAAATTCCCAAAGAGAAACATCAGCCAGGCCTCCTGATGCACACAGCAGGCTGGCCGCTGAACCAGAGTACCTATGGCGGCAGCTTTCTGTACCACTACGGCGAGAACCGTGTGGCCGTCGGCTTCGTGCTGGGATTGGGCTACAGCAACCCCTGGCTGTCGGCATTCGAAGAAATGCAGCGATACAAGACGCACCCGGTGGTGCGCACGCATCTCGAAGGCGGCAAGCGTCTGGCCTACGGCGCACGCGCGCTGACGGCGGGCGGGTTGCAATCGCTGCCCAAGCTCACCTTCCCCGGCGGCGCGCTGATCGGGGACAACGCCGGCTTTCTGCATGCCGCACGCATCAAAGGTACGCACACGGCAATCAAGTCCGGCATGCTGGCCGCTGAAGCCGCGTTTGCGGCGCTGAGTGCTGAGCGTCGTCAGGACGAACTCAGCGACTACCCGGCCCTCGTACGTTCCAGCTGGCTGCAAAGCGAGCTGCACAGCACGCGCAACTTCAAGCCCTGGATGAGCAAAGGCCTGTGGCTGGGCACGCTGGCCTTCGGTATCGAACAGAAACTGTTCGGCGGCAAGGCGCCCTGGACACTGCGCAACCAGGCCGACCACCTCAAGCTCAAGCCGGCCTCGCACTACAAGCGCATCGACTACCCCAAGCCCGACGGCGTGCTGACTTTCGATCGCCTGTCCTCGGTTTTCCTGTCCAACACCAACCACGCCGAAGACCAGCCCTGCCACCTGCAGTTGCGCAATCCGGCCGTGCCCATCGGCATCAACTACGAGGAGTACGCCGCGCCCGAGCAACGCTATTGCCCGGCTGGCGTCTATGAAATCGTGCGCGACGGCGAGCCGGCCACACCGCGCCTGCAGATCAACGCGCAGAACTGCGTGCACTGCAAGAGCTGCGACATCAAGGATCCGACCCAGAACATCACCTGGGTGGCGCCGCAGGGCGGCGAGGGACCGATCTATAACGAGATGTGAGTGGCGGGCCAGGGCGATTTCAAACACCCCTCCAGATCCGCCCGGCCCACTTCAACCGATCGTTCTACTTTCGCTGTGACCGGGTTCCCACAGCGTGATTTCCTTCTCTCAGGGCTTGCCCTGTCTGCCACGAAAGCCCTGTCGCGAGCGTGACAAACCTCTCGCTGAATTAGTTGTTCTGACTGCCTTTCGTCGGCGATTGATGCAAGGATGGTTTCACGCAACGCAAGTGACCCGAGTCACTGTGGAATGCGTCGAACGGACAAACGCCACCAAAGGAGGGATCGTTGGAAACAACGATGAGAAGACATGGACATGCAGCAAGCAGGGTTTTTCATTGAAGCAACCAGCCACTGCCGCGACGGGAAGTTGCCTCGCTGGACCTTCTGGGTTCAGGGCAGCAGCAGCGGGAGTGGTGACGGCATGATCGGCACCGACCGGCAGGGTCGCGGCCTCTACCTCTACACCACACAAGGCGGCCGGGCGACAGCCTTCCGTGAAATCGTAGGGCCAGATGCGCTGAGCCTGCCGGACACACTGTCGCGGCACCAGGCCAATCAGATCGTCTTGCAGTTGCTGTCGCGACTGGGCTGGGGTCAATCCCGCACAGCCCCTGCGATGCAAGCACCCATCGTCGGCCTGCACGTGGTCGGCGCGCCCTGAGGCCCGACAGCGGGAGGCGCCGCCTCCCGCATGGACTTACATCACAGCGCCGACATGCCAGGGCAGGAACTCATCCTGCCCGTAGCCCAGCGCTTCGCTGCGCGTCTTCTCACCCGAGGCGTGGCGGATGATGGCGTCGAAGATGCGCTGGCTGACTTCCTGCATGGTCACGCCGTCCAGCATGTCGCCGGTATTCACATCCATGTCGTCACGCTGGCGGTTCCACAGCACGTTGTTGGTGGCGAACTTGATCGTCGGCACACCCGCGCAGCCGAAGGCAGAACCGCGCCCGGTCGTGAAGCAGATGACTTGCGCACCGCCCGCGGCCTGTCCCGTCGCCGACACCGGGTCGTAACCCGGCGTATCCATGTACACGAAGCCCTTGGCAGTCACCAGCTCAGCGTATTCGTACACGGCGTTGAGATTGGTCGTGCCGCCCTTGGCCACAGCGCCGAGAGATTTTTCGAGAATGGTCGTCAGCCCGCCCGCCTTGTTGCCCACGGAGGGATTGTTGTCCATTTCGCCACCGTTGCGGGCGGTATAGTCCTTCCACCAGGCGAGGCGCGCCAGCAACTTGTCAGCGACATCCTTGCTTGAAGCACGACGCGTCAGCAAGTGCTCAGCGCCGTAGATCTCGGGAGTCTCCGACAGGATGGCGGTCGCGCCATGTGCAACGAGCATGTCTACCGCGCCACCAAGCGCCGGATTCGCCGTGATGCCGGAGTAACCGTCCGACCCACCACAATTGAGACCAACGATCAAGTTGCTGACTGGCACCGGTTCGCGCTTGTAGGCATTCACAGCCGGCAACATCGCAGTGACCTGCTCGATACCGCGTTCGATGGCTTTCGAGGTGCCCCCCAGGTCCTGGATATTGAGCGTCTGCAACATGCCGGGCTCCATGCTGCCCAGCTCGGCGACCATCGGCCCGACCTGTGCCACCTCGCAGCCGAGACCGACGAACACCGCACCAGCCACATTGGCATGCACGGCGTAACCATTGAGCGTGCGACGCAGGATCTGCATGCCCTCACCCGCGCTGTTCATGCCGCAACCCGTCTGATGCACCAGAGCGATGACGCCGTCGATGTTGGGATACTCGGCCAGACGCTGTGGCGTGAAGTGGTTGGCAATGTTGCGCACCACCGTCGCCGAACAGTTCACAGAAGCGATGATGGCAATGTAATTGCGCGTACCGACCTTGCCGTTACGGCGCTTGTAGCCCATGAAAGTCGCCGGCTGCGCAGCGGGCGGCGTGTCGTGCTTGTCCTGGCCGATAGCGAGATCGCGCTCGAACTCACCCATGCCCAGGTTATGCACGTGGATGTGCTTGCCAGCTCCGATGTCGGCTTTCGCGAAACCGATGATCTGGTTGTAACGGCGTACCGGCTCGCCGGCCTTGATCGCGCGGGTCGCGATCTTGTGACCGGGTGGCACGAGATCGGCCACTACGACGTCGAACTCGGCCAGCGTGTTGCCTGGCATGAGTTGCTGGGTGGCAATGATCACGTCGTCATTTTCATGCAGACGGATGGCAGCAGATTTGGACATTCTTGACTCCTTGCAGACAGCCCTGACCGGGCGCCTGTTACAACAAACCGGTCAGCGCAGCGCGCACGCCCTCGGCCTTGATACGGCCCAGCGCAGCCGTGACTTGTGCAGCGAGATCCCCCAGAACACTGAGATCTTCACCCCACAGACGCGCATCACCAAGCAGGTCTTTCACCAGTGGTCCGACATCGCCGCCTGGCTGCCAGTTCCGCCAGGCTTCGGCCATGATGGTCAGCACTTCGGCGTTGTCTTTGATCGGGTACGGCTGACCGTTGCGCTCGCCGGCATAAGTGCCCGTGGCGTCCAGCTTGCCGTGATAAAAGGCCAGCAGCGCAGCCAGCGAGAACGCCAGCAGGCGCGGTGCCTTGCCACTGCTGCGCACATGGTCTTTGACCGTCGGCAGCACACGCACTTGCCACTTCGACACCGAGTTCAGCGAGATCGAGATCAGTTCGTGGCGGATGTGCGGATTCTCGAAGCGCTCCAGGATGCTTGCTGCGTAACGCTTGCGCTCATCTTCGGCCAGCGGCACAAAGGGGACGATCTCGTCGAACACCAAGGTGTTCAGATAGCGCGCGAACAAGGCGTCGTCCATCATGCCCTTGACCGTGTCGATGCCGGCACCGAAAGCGGCCAACGCGCTGGCCGTATGCGCGCCATTGAGCACGCGCACCTTGCTGCCACGGAAAGGCTGCAGATCGTCCGTCCACAGCACCTTGAGCCCGGCTTTCGCCAACGGCAGCTCGGCCTCCAGCGCCGCAGGCCCTTCGATGACCCACAGGTGGAATGGCTCGGCCGCCACCATCATGGCGTCGCTGTAGCCAAGCTGCGCCTGCAATGCTTCGGCATCCGCTGACGGAAAGCCCGGCACGATGCGGTCAACGAGCGTGTTCAGGAAGTGATTCTGCTGCTCCACCCAGGCGAGGAATTCCGGTGGCAGAGACCAGTCCGTCGCGTGTTGCAGCACATAGCGACGCAGCTTGGCTCCGTTCTGCTCCAGCAACTCGCAGGGCAGCACGATCAGACCACGCGCAGCCGGCCCGAGCTTCTGGTAACGCGACCACAGCAAGACTGCCAGTTTGGCCGGGAAGCTCTTCGGCACGATGTCGTGCACCAGCTCTTCCTCGACGTAGGCAATGCCGGCCTCGGTCGTGTTGGAGACAACGAAACGCAGCTCCGGCTTCACCGCACAGGCCAGCATTGCAGTCCAGTTCGTCGAGGGATCGATGACCTCGTCAACGCAGCGCACAACGTGACGCTGATCGACCGCCGCACCATCCAGCACACCACGCGAGATAACCGTGAACAAACCATCCTGCGCAGCAAGCTGCGGAATCACGCCGGGCCCGCGGGCGGCGCTCAGCGTGACACGCAGATTCGTGACGCCGGCCTCATTGGCCAGATCGAACATCCAGTCGGCGAAGGCGCGCAGGAAATTGCCGTCGCCGATTTGCAGGACACGTACAGCGCTGCCGCTCGTCTCACCAGCAGCGCCAGAACGCAGCCCCAATACTTCCCTGTTCAATACAGCCAATGCTGACTCCTGTCGGTAGTGGACTTACTTCTTCGCCACGGGAAAAACAACCTGATCATCCACTGCGTAAAACACGCAATTAGTCTTGTCCTTACTCTTGGCCTTGCAACGGCTCAGGGCGTCCGAGTAGGGGCGATAAAACAGCGAATGAGTTGCGAAACATGTTCCGTCGTTGTTCACGGCGAAAGCACGCGGTTTGTCCGTCTTCAGAAATGTCCGATACTCGGATTGGCACTCATCTGACAAGAAATCAAGTGGTGGATCGTCGCGCAATGCCGCGAACCTGGTCGCCACCGGCAAAGTTTTCAAGTCCTGCACGTCGGGCAAACGGCTGTCCTTGAACGGCTCGTCACTGGTCAGGATGCCCCCAGTTAGCGCATCGACACCAGACAGCTGATCACACCAATCAACTGACAGGCGTGACTTGCACCGCAATACCCGCCCGATGGTGGGAGAGACATTGGGAGGAAAGAACATGATCCGTCCAAAGAGCCCGGTATCACCGGAATTCCGGGCCAGAAAACCCGTACTCAGTTTGGTATGGTCGCGCCACCACGCCATAGTCATATCCAGGGTGACGCCAACATCGCCTTCAATGACCGCATTTCCAACGGCAACCGCCAAGCCAACCGAATGGACGGCGCCGCGCTCGGAGTACGCCAAGCGGCGCTCTGTTCCGCCCAAGAATGTCATGCCGCACAAAATTGAACTGCAGTGCCCAAAGGCGACCGTCGTGACATTCGCTGCACTGATTACTTCATACAGGCTTTTGCCGTCAGTCCAGCCCCCGTTGGGAGAATACAGAACCACATACTTGACGGTGCCGTCAGCCAAGGCCGTGCGCAACTTATCTTTGTCCCCGTAAGCGTAATTCCCCGACACACTCAGCATGTCGCCCTGCACCTTGAACTCAAGTGCTCCGGCCATCTGACTGTTCAAACCCGAACCCAGCAGCAATGCTGCCAGGAGCATTCGACCCCAGTTTTTTTTCATTTTCTTCCCTCAATGTTGTCAATAACCATCGCCGAAAAGTCCCGCCACAGCACTTCTGATCAACCAAAGAAGAACACCGGCATGTTTTCGCGCGGAATGATTGCGCCGGGATGTTGCACGACGATCGAGGCGATCTTGTTGCCCGAACGGGCAGCAACTTCGGGGGTCTGACCTTGCAGGCGTGCCGCCAGGTAACCGCCGGCAAACGAGTCGCCTGCTCCGGTGGTGTCGACGACCTTGTCAACCTTGAAGGTGGGAACCATCACCGGGTCGAAGCCACGTACGCGCACCATGGTCGGGTCCACACCACGCTTGATGACGACTTCATCGCAGCTCAGCGAGAAGGCGTGGCTCAGTGCAGACTCTTCGTCGAGACCATAGAGGGCGGCATTGTCTTCGAGCGTGATCATGGCCATGTCGGCATTGGCAAAGGCGCGGTCGAACCAGTGCGTCACGTCCGGGTCGTTGGCCCACAGGCGACGGCGGAAGTTGTTGTCGAAGAAAACCTTGCCGCCGCGTGCGCGCAGCTTCTCGATGATCGCGAACAGGCGCTCACGGCCTGACTCGGGCAGCACGGCGAGGCTGATTCCGCTGTAGTACAACGCGTCGAGTTCGTCGATGTGGGCTTCAAGCGGACTAGGGTTGTCCACAAAGTAGTCCTTGGCGGCGCTCATGTCGCGCCAGTAGTAGAAGGTACGCTCGCCCTGGTCATCGACCTGGATGGTGTAGAGGCCGGGCATCTTGCCTTCCTCGGTACGCACCATGCGCGTATCGATGCCTTCCTTGCGCCAGGCCTCGATCATGGCCTCGCTGTAGGCGTCACGCCCCAGCTGGGTCGCGTAGGAAACCTTGACGCCTCCGTCAGCCCCCAGACGGGCCAGGTAGACCGCAGTATTGAGGGTGTCGCCACCAAAATTCTGCTGCATCGTGCCAAACATCTGGCCGCGCAATTCGATCATGCACTCGCCGAACAGGGCGATTCGACATTGGGAATTCATGCGTTATTCGAGCTTAGGAGGAGGGGGGAACCCGGGATGATGCCACTGAGGGCGGTCGCGCAACCCCGGTTTGGGCAAATTACCGACTCGCGTAAGCGCGTCAGTCCGCAAAAATGTGTGCCTTGCCGGTATGCGCCAACAATTTTGTCACATCTATCGTATTTATTCGAAAATCACTCTAAATCAAACACATGCGTGTGCCGTTGATTCGATTGCCGAAGTGTAGAATGGTCTAGCACGAAAGTGATACGTGTCGCTCGCCCGGAGACTTCCCGGGCATCCGTCCGGGACAGCGGAATGGCGACTCGTGCTGCGGCACCCTGCACAAGAACATGAATTGTCGAAACGCGGATGAAGCCGAACCCTGTAAGCAGCCTTTCCATCGTCAGCAGTGAACCGCCACAGCGCAAGCCTGAGCGTCCGCCGACGCTGGATTTCGTTCGTCTGGCGCTGGCGCAGCAAAGCTTCGCAGTGGCGGCGACGGCTGTTGCCAGTGAAATCGCGCGCAGCTACGAATGCGATCACGTGATCATCGGCATGCTGCACGGCAGCAGCTGCCGTCTGGCTGCCTGGTCCGGCGTAGCCGATCTGCGCAGCGAGTTGCGCCTGTCACGCCTGGTCGCTGCGGCCATGGACGAAACCGTAGACCAGGCCGCTACCTTGCGCTTTCCGCCCGAAGAAGACGATCCGCCCCGCATTACGCTGATGCACGCCGATCTGGCCAGCGCAGGTATCGGTGAGTCGGTGCTGACCTTGCCCCTGATTGCCGAACAACGGGTGGTCGGCGCCCTGACCCTGATCCGCGAGCACAAACGCCTCTGGCCGAACACTGACATCCAGTCCCTCGAGACCCTGGCCATCAGCGTTGGCGCGGTGCTGTTTCTCAAACAGCGCAGCCAGGATTCGGCCTGGGCACGCTTGAAGCGGGACCTGTTCGGCACGCTGCGCAACCTCGTCTCGCGCGGCCACTATAAGACCAAGGCCATCGCTTTCACCCTGCTGTTGACCCTCGGTAGTCTCAGCCTGGTTCCAGTGCCCGCCAACGTTACGGCCCCTGCGCGACTCGAAGGCCTGATCCAGCGCAGCGTCACCGTACCGATCGACAGCTTCATCAAGGAAGTCTTCGTGCGCCCTGGCGACTCGGTGACCATGGGCCAGCCCCTGCTCCAGCTTGCCGACCAGGAATTGCGCACCCAGCAACGCAAGCTGGAGAGCGAACTTGCCCGCTTCCGCAGCGAACATGCGGACGCTTTCGCACGCCAGGACCGCGCCCGCATGGTCGTGGCCCAGGCGCGTGTTGACGAAACCAGCGCCCAGCTCGATCTCATAGAAGAACAGCTGTCGCGCACGCAGATCACAGCGCCCTTCGATGGCCTGGTCATCCAGGGCGATTTGCAGCAGCAGATCGGAGCCCCCATCAAGCGCGGCGATACGCTAATGACGCTGGCCCCCAATGATGGTTTCCGCATCGTGCTGCAGATCGAGGACCGGGATATCCAGGCCATTCAATCCGGCATGCGCGGACGCCTGACGCTGTCGGCAATGCCCTACGAAAAGCTCAACGTGAAGATCGAACGCATTACACCGCTGGCGCGCTTCGTCGAAGGGCACAACGTTTTCGAAGTCCAGGCTTTGCTTGAGAACGGAATGCCCGGACTTCGCCCCGGCCTGGAGGGGGTGGTGCGTATTGACCTCAAGCCGCAGCCATTGGCGCAGCAGCTCGGCGGACGCCTGCTTGAGTGGCTGCGCTTCCAGCTGTGGCGGATCGCCGGCTGAGGGAGCACGCCGATGGCCGAATCCCTTTTCAGCCCCTACTGGTACCGCGCTGCGCAGCTGCACCCGCGCCTGGTCAGCACCGCGCAGGTCCGCCGGCAGGTGTTCCGCGGCGAGCAATGGTACGTCGTCACCAGCAGCACCGGCGCGCGCCAGTTCCGCGTCAATTCGCTGGGCTACCAGGTCGTCGGACGCCTCGACGGACGTCAGTCCGTGCAACAGATCTGGGACGGCCTCGTCCGCCAGATGGGTACCGAGGCCCCCTCCCAGACCGAGGTGCTCGCCATCCTGTCCGAGCTCAGTTCGGCAGGCATGATCCAGAGTGAGTACTCGCCCGACCTCGGCGGAATCTTCGACGTCGCTGACCGTCGTCGTCGCGCCAGCAATCCGCTCAACCCCATGGCGCTGCGCGTCGCCTTGTTTGACCCCACCCCACTGCTGGACGCATTGATGCCGTTGATCAAAAGCCTGTTCCATCGCTACATGCTGTGGCTGTGGGCTCTTGCCATGCTGATCGGCATTACGCTCGCCAGCGTCAACGCTGCAGACCTGAGCAACTTCGCCAGCGTGAACGGCTTGTCACCCCGCAACCTGCTGCTTGTCTGGCTGCTCTATCCCGTCATCAAGTTCATCCACGAGCTGGCGCACGCACTCGCCATCCGGCACTGGCAAGGCGAGGTGCATGAAGTTGGCGCCACGCTGTTTCTGCTGACGCCCGTACCCTACGTCGATGCCTCGGCGGCCTCGGCCTTCCCCGACAAGTACCAGCGCATGCTGGTCAGCGCCATGGGTGTGATTGCCGAGACCAGCATCGCCTTTCTCGCACTGTGCGTCTGGCTGCTGGTTGCCGACGGCTGGGTGCGCGACATTGCGTTTGCCTGCATGGCCATAGGGGGCCTGTCGACCGTGCTGGTCAATGCCAATCCGCTGATGCGTTACGACGGCTACTACGTGCTCACTGACTGGCTCGAAGTACCGGGACTCGCGGCCCGCTCCGATGCCTGGCTACGCTATCTCGGCGAACGCTGGATTCTCGGCAACACAGGGCTGGGCAGGCCTCCGGGCACCGACACGCAACGTGGCCTGCTGGTGAGCTATGGCATCGCCGCCTTCATCTGGCGCATCGTTCTGTACGCGGGCATGCTTTTCTGGCTGCTCAGCAAGCAATTGCTGCTGGGCTGTGCAATGGCCGCCTGGCTGCTGTGGCGCTACCTGATCCGGCCACTGGTCGGCCTCACGCAACTGGTGCTTTCCAATCCGCGCATCGAAGCGCACCGGCCACGCGCCCTGCTCGGTTTCGCCGCAATGCTGGTGGCCCTCATCGGCGTAATCGGCGTTCTGCCCCTGCCATCGCGTACCCATGCTGAAGGTGTCGTGTGGGTGCCGGATGACGCTGTCGTGCGTGCCGACACCGAAGGCTTCGTCGACGAAGTGATGGTGCGCGAAGGCGATACCGTCAAGACGGGGCAGGCACTCCTGCGCCTCAGCAATCGCGAGCTGGAGGCCGAGCGCATCCAGATGGAGACGCGTCGCAACAGCCTGCAGATCGCCTTCAGTGGCGCCCTCATCAACGAACCCGGCACCGCAGTCGCCTTGCGCGAAGAACTCGGCAAACTGGACGAGCGCCTGCAGGAGCTTGACGAGCGCATCGAGCGGCTCGTCGTCCGCAGCCCGGCAGACGGCCGTCTCGCCATTCTGCGCCCGGAAGACCTGCCGGGCCGCTTCCTGGCCCGGGGCGCGCAGGTCGCACACGTCGTCTCGCCAGATCGCGTGGTGATCCGCACCGCACTTGAGCAGACCGAGATCGAGCAGCTGCGACAAGACGTGCGCGGCGTCGAAGTGCGCATGGCCGAAGCACGCGACAAGGAGCTCACCGCACGTCTGGTCAAGCACACGCCGGCGGCAAGCTTCCAGCTGCCCAGCATCGTGCTCGGCGACCGTGGGGGCGGCCGCATGGTGACCGACCCGGCCGACCAGGAAGGCCTGCGCACGCTCGAATCCTTCTTCCTCGTCGACGTCGAAGTTCCCGGCGAGCACCTGCAGCGCATCGGCAGTCGCGCCTGGGTGCGTTTCGACCATCCGCCCGAAACCATCGCCATGCAGTTCTCGCGGCGTTTCCGCCAGCTGTTCGTC
This sequence comes from Viridibacterium curvum, assembly GCF_039544165.1. Lineage (NCBI taxonomy): Bacteria > Pseudomonadati > Pseudomonadota > Betaproteobacteria > Rhodocyclales > Rhodocyclaceae > Viridibacterium > Viridibacterium curvum. The sequence goes on along the minus strand of NZ_BAABLD010000005.1, from coordinate 5,101 downwards.
AAACAGCTCGGCGCTCACCCGGGTGACATGCCCGCATCGCTTCCAGGCAGCCTGCCCTGATCATGCGCCAGCCTGTCCTCGCTCTCCCCGGCCCGCTGTTCGGTCCTTACCCTGAGAGCACGTCATCCCCTGCGTTGCCACCGCTGCTGGCCTCACTGCGGGCGCGTTTCGAAAACACGGCACTGTCGCTACACAGTCGCCAACGTACGCTGGCACGCGACCTTGCCCGCGTGCGCAAACACCTCGCCGCGATGCCCCCCATGCCAGGCATGCAATTGCGGCAGGCCATCAACATCGCGCGTGCGGAACTGGGGCGTGACGGCCTCGAATCCGATGCCGCCCTGCGCTGCATGGCCGGCGTGCTGGTCTGCGTGCGTGCCGTGACCGGCCACAACTTGCGCGACAACCAGATCATGGCCGCACTCGCCGTGCTGCGTGGCCAGCTGGCAGAGATGCCCACCGGCGAGGGCAAGACGCTCGCGACGGCGCTGGCAGCGGCCACGGCTGCGCTGGCCGGCGTGCCGGTGCATGTCATCACCTCGAACGACTACCTCGCCGCACGCGACGCAGACCAGCTACGTCCGCTCTATCGCCTGCTGGGGCTGCGCGTGTCATCGGTTGGCGCCACCCACAAGCGCGATGAACGCATCGAAGCCTACGCCGCGAATGTCACGTACTGCAGTGCCAAGGAACTGGTCTTCGACTACCTGCGTGATCGCTTGTCGCCATCGCCAACCACGGCAGAGACTGACGCGGGAACCTCGACACGTGTCCTGCGCGGCCTGTGCATGGCCGTCATCGACGAAGCCGACAGCGTGCTGATCGATGAGGCCATGACGCCCTTCATCCTCTCGGAGTCCTGTGCCGACCCGCAGCAGATCGCCCTGTGCCAGCTGGCACTGCAGATCGCACGCGAGCTGCAAACTGGACAGCACTTCGCTTCCGCGGCGCACGGCTGTCAGCTGCTGCCTGCCGGTGAAGCCATCGTCGACACCATGGCGGATGCCAATGACGCCGCCCTGTGGTCCGTCCCCATGTACCGCCGCGAGCTTGTCACGCTGGCCCTCACCGCCCTGCACCGCTACCGTCGCGATGAACACTACATCGTGCGCGACGACAAGGTACACATCGTCGACCCCAATAGTGGTCGCGTTGCCGAAGGTCGCGCGTGGTCGAAGGGCCTGCAGCAGATGGTGGAAATTCTTGAAGGCTGCAAGCCGACACCCGCTACCCGCGTGCTGTCGCAGATCACTTTCCAGCGCTTCTTCCCGCGCTACCACCGCATCGGCGGCCTCAGCGGCACGCTGCGTGAAGCGCGTCGCGAATTGCTGGAGGTCTACGGCCTGTCCGTGGTGGTCATCCCCCCGCACAAGCCCACCCAGCTGCGCGTCACGCCACCTGTCATCTATGCCCGACGTGAAGCGCGCTGGCAGCATGTCATTGACGCAATCATTGAACATCACGCAACGGGCCAACCGGTACTGATCGGCACCGACTCGGTCCGCGATTCGGAGCTGCTGAGCCGTCTGCTGGCCGCCCGGGGCTTGCCGCACCGCGTGCTCAACGCCCGCCAGGATCGCGAAGAAGCCGAACTCGTCTCGCGCGCCGGCCACGCTGGCGCAATCACCGTCACCACCAACATGGCCGGCCGCGGCACCGACATCCACATCGACACCGCCGTCGCCGCGCTGGGCGGTCTGCACGTCATTTCCTGCCAGCACAACAGCTCGCGCCGCATCGACCGCCAGCTGCATGGCCGCGCCGGCCGCCAGGGGCAACGCGGCAGTGCGGAGACCTGCCTGTCACTCGATGAAGGGCTGCTGGGCAGAACCATTCCTGCTGCCGTCCGTCGGCTTCTCGGCGCAATCCTCAATTCCCGCGGCCAACTGCCGTTACCCGTTGCGAGAGCCCTTGCCGGGTTGACGCAATCCCGTGAAGACGCACGCGCCCGCAAGGCGCGTCGTCGCTTGCGCAGCCAGGACGAAACAGCACGCCAGCAGCTGCTGTTCGGCCGCCCTGCGGAATAGCGTTCTCAATGAGCCTGATGATGACCACACTGCACCGAGCCCTGCACCGAACCTTGCGCCTGAGCCCCCTGCCCTCCCTCATTGCATCCCTTACGTTGTTCACCGTACAGGCCACTCCCGTCCAGGCCGCCAGCGCCCCCGCTGCGGAACGCCCAGCCAGCCGCCCTGCGCGCGAGGATCTGCTGGGCTGCCTGCTCATGCCCTCGGCCGAAGCCGAAGTCGGTACGCCGGTCACCGGCGTGCTGGGCAAGGTGCTGGTGGAACGCGGTGACCGCGTCAAGAAAGGCCAGGCTGTCGCCCAGCTGACCGATGAGGTCGAGCGTGCCTCCCTCGCTGCAGCCTCGCAGCGCTACGAAAACCGTGCTGAAGTCGCTGCAGCGAAATCCGCTTACGAGTTCGCCCAGAAGAAGGCCGAGCGCGCGCGCGAGCTCTACGAAAAGCAATTCATCTCACCACAGGCGCTCGACCAGGCGGAATCCGAAGCCAAAGTCGCGGCCATGAAGTACGCCCAGGCGCAGGAGATGCGCATTACGGCCAAACAGGACGTCGAAGTGGCCAGAGCCCAGCTCGGACTGCGCACTATTTCCTCGCCCATCAACGGCGTCGTGGTGGATCGTTACCTGTCGGCAGGCGAACGTGTCGAACAGAAGCCCATACTCAAGATCGTGCAGATCGACCCGCTGCGCGTGGAAGTCGTTGCACCGGCCAACCGGTTCAACAGCATTCGCCCCGGCCAGTTGGTCAAGGTGCTGCCGGAACTGGCCGGCCTGAAGGAAAGCCCGGCCGCGGTAGTGCTTGTCGATCCGGTCATCGACGCAGCGAGCAACACCTTCCGCGTCCGGCTCGAAATGCCCAACCCGGGCAATGTGCCGTCAGGGCTGCGCTGCAAGGTGGCATTCAACTGATCGCATGACGGAAGAGGAATGGGATATCGGGATTTCGGTACGCGCTTCAAACAGGCTGTCGGGAAGCTCCTGAGCCCCCAGCCTGCGCGCCCGGCCGTCCCTCTCAACCCCGCCTCCCCCATTGTCCGCCGCGCCGTCATTCAGGAGGTTGAAGCCCGTCTTCTTTACTCTGCCGACATCGCACCAGGCCTGCTCGAAACCGATAGTGCCGAAGTCCGCATTGTCGACAACCATGCCGCAGCCACCGCCGATACCACGCAGCAACAGAACCGCATCGCAGAGATCGTCTTCGTCGACACCTCGGTCGAAAACTGGCAGCAACTGCTGGGCAACCTGCAGGAAACTCGCCCCGACATAGAAGTCGTTACGCTCAACCCGGGCGAAGACGGCATCGCGCGCGTCAGCGCCGCGCTACAGGGCCGCACCGATCTCTCCGCCCTGCACTTCATCACCCACGGCACGGCCGGGGCGCTACAGCTCGGCAGCACCCGTCTCGACGCCGCCAGCCTGCAGGCGCGCTCGGCAGAAATCAGCGGCTGGAGCAACGCCCTCAACAGCGAGGCCGATATCCTGCTGTACGGCTGTAACCTCACCGCCAACGACGCTGGCGTCGCGCTCGCCGACCAGCTTGCCGCACTGACCGGTGCCGATATCGCCGCCAGTGACGACCTCACCGGCAACGCGACACAAGGCGGTGACTGGACCCTGGAATACCGTCACGGCGCCATCGAAACGGCTGTCGTTGTCGATGCAGCGACCCAGCAAAACTGGAACGGTACACTCGCCATCGTGCAAGACGCCGTCAGCTCGGCCGCTACTTCCACGCTTGGCTCCACGAGCCTGAGCTTCGCACACACTGTAGGCAGCGGTTCCAACGGCATCCTCATCGTCGAAGTCTCGCTGCGCTACAACGCAGGCGCCTCGTCAGTCACCTATGGTGGTGTCGCGCTCACCAAGCTCAGCTCGGTCACTGATGCCCTTGGCGTTGTGACGGCGGAGCTGTGGTACCTGAAAAGCCCCACGGCGGGCACGGCCAACGTTGTCGTCACCCTGCCCACAACGCACGAATTCGTCGCCGGTGCATCGAGCTTCTTCAACGTAAACCAGACCACCACCTTCGGCACCGTGGCCACCGCTGATGGCAGCAGCGGCACGGCCAGCCTCGCCGTGTCATCCGCGACCGGCGAACTGGTCATCGACGTTGTCGCATCGCGCCAGAACACGACGTCAACCGTCGGCGCCGGGCAGACTCAACTGTGGTCACTACGCAACGGCACGGCATCGGCGGACGCATGGGGTGGCAGCAGCACCGAAGCCGGCGCGGCCTCGGTCACCATGAGCTGGACCATTACCAGCAGCGAATGGGCTGCAACTGGCGTGTCGCTCAAGGCGGCGCCCAATGTGGCGCCGGTCCTGACCACGACCGGCACGACGCTCAGCTATACCGAAAACGCTGCGGCCACCGCGATTGACACCGGCCTGACCGTCACCGACGCCGACAACACCACGCTGAGCAGTGCCACGATCCAGATATCCGGCAACTACAGCTCCGCGCAGGATGTGCTGGCCTTTACCAACCAGAACGGCATTACCGGCTCATGGAACTCGGGGACCGGCACGCTCACGCTGAGCGGCTCAGCCACTGTCGCCAACTATCAGACGGCTTTGCGCTCTGTCACCTATCAGAACACCTCGGACAACCCCAGCACCAGCACGCGCACCGTCACCTTCACGGTCAGTGACGGTACCGCCACAGACACCGCGACACGCAACATCAGTGTCGCTGCCGTCAACGACGCGCCGGTCGTCACGACGACTGGCACCACGCTGAGCTACACCGAGAACGCCGCAGCGACAGTCATCGACAGCGCGCTAACGATCACCGACGCCGACACCACCAACATGACCGGCGCGACGATCACGATCAGCAGCAACTACAGCTCATCGCAGGACGTGCTGGCCTTCACCAACCAGCTGGGCATCACGGGTTCGTGGAACGCCACCACCGGCGTACTGACACTCAGCGGCACAACGACCGTCGCCAACTACCAGACCGCGCTGCGCTCCATCACCTACCAGAACACCTCGGACAACCCGAGCACCAGCACACGCACCGTCACCTTCACGGTCAATGATGGTTCGACGACGGGCAGCAACACACGCAACATC